>NZ_JBIRGM010000003.1:0-750894 GCF_044328025.1 Streptomyces sp. NPDC018000 | reverse complement strand
GTCCGTGGCTCAGCTCAACAGTGCAGATCGTTGAGACAGTTGATGTCAGAGCAATCCAAAGAAGCGATTCCCCACCCCGCTGAAGCGGGGCGTCCCCTCGCTAGATCACGATGGCACCGTGACCCGCGCCGCAGAAGAGACCAACCGTCGCATGCTCCGGGCACGGGATGCGATGGACCGCGCCTACGCCCAGCCGTTGGACGTCCCGGCCCTGGCGCGGATCGCCCATGTGTCGCAGGCGCACTTCACGCGCACCTTCCGGGCCACGTTCGGCGAGACGCCGCACCGCTATCTGCAGCGTCGCCGTGTCGAGCGTGCGATGTTCCTGCTGCGGGAGACCGACCGCAGTGTGACGGACATCTGCTTCCAGGTCGGCTTCGGCAGCCCGGGCACCTTCAGCCGCACATTCCGCGACATCGTCGGCCGGTCACCGAGGACGTACCGCAAGGAAGCGGCGGCGGTCGCGGGCGTACCGACGTGCTTCACGATGGCGTGGACGCGTCCGAGCGCCTGACCGTCCGCGTGGACGTCCGCACTGCCTGTCCGCACGGCCCGTACCGTCCGTCGACTGAGCAGTTCTGGACAAGTTTTCGTCCGGCTTGCCCAGTAGCGTGATGCACATGTTCAACGCCATCACGCACTCACAGATCTACGTTCTCGACCAGGACGAGGCTCTCGACTTCTACGTCGGCAAGCTCGGCCTCGAGGTCAACGCCGATGTCGACATGGGCTTCATGCGCTGGCTGACCGTCAGTGTCCCCGGTCGCCCGGAGCGCCAGGTCCTGCTGGAGAAGCCCGGGCCTCCCGCGATGTCCGAGGAGACGGCGCAGCAGGTCCGCGAACTGGTGACCAAGGGGGCGACGGGCGGCTCGCTCATCTTCACCACGGACGACTGCCGCAAGACGTACGAGACGCTGCTTGCCCGGGGCGTCGAGTTCACCGAAGAGCCCACCAATCGTCCGTACGGAACCGACTGCGGCCTGCGCGACCCCTTCGGAAACAGCATCCGATTCACCCAGCCGAGGGCCTGAGGACCGCCGTACGCACGGGTGCCCCCGTTCCGCCGGAACGGGGGCACCCGTGCAAGCAGATACAGCGCGCGGTCAGCAGCCGCCACAGTTGTAGTACGTCACGTCCCAGTGGTTGCCCTCGTCCGCGTAGATGTTGCCGGAACCCGCCTTGTACTGGGGAGCGCCGTCGCCGCGCAGCCCTATGTAGGTGAAGGTGCCGTGGACGTAGTTCGTGAGGCAGGTGGACTTGCCGAAGTCGAGCTTGTAGCCGTTCCAGTGCGAGTACGTACCACTGGCGTGCCCGGTCTCGGTGCCGCCGGTGATGTTCAGCGCGCAGCCCGTGGCGCTCTTGAGGGTCTGGGCGCCCTGGGCGGTGGCCAGGTTGAGCTGGTCGAACGAGGTGCACGTGGCGTTGTTGCGGTTGGAGCAGTTACCGGAGGACGACCAGGTGATTCCGGAGGAGCTGAACCGGGCGGTGGCCTGGGCGTGGGTGAGCTTCGTGTCGGCGTGGGCCTGGGTGGCACCGCTGCCGAGAACGCCGACGCCGGGGGCGAAGAGGACGCCGAGGACGAGGGCGAGGGCGGTCAGGACGGGGCGCAGTGTCATACGGGACACCATGGGGGACTCCTCCTGCTCATGACAAATAAGGGGCACGGAAATACTGCCCGAGTTCTACGCGCGTCGCCAGAGAGCGAGAGCGCCAATAGTGGGCCCCGTTCGCAGCAATCCACCCTCCCTCGACGTTGAACTTTGAACTAGATAGCGCTACGGTTAATCTCGTTGAAGGTTAAACAATAACTTCGATCGCCACTCGATCACGTCCCCGAGGAGGAGCCATGGCTCTGTTCAACCGCAAGAACAACAACGCCTCGTCCGTCGCCACCGCCGTCGCCGCCCCCGAGCCGGACCCCGCCCTGGCCGCCCTCACCGGCGACTACACGATCGACCCGGCGCACAGCAGCATCGGCTTCACCGTGCGCCACGCCATGGTCACCAACGTGCGCGGCTCCTTCGGCGAGCACGAGGGCAGCCTGAAGCTCGACGGCCACAACCCCGCGAAGTCCGCCGCCTCGATCGACGTCAAGATCGCCAGCATCGACACCGGCATCGCCGACCGCGACAGCCACCTGGTCAGCGGCGACTTCTTCGACGCCGAGAAGTTCCCCCTCATGACCTTCCGCTCCACGCACGCCGAGAAGCTCGGCGGCGACAAGTACCGCATCACCGGCGACCTCACCATCAAGGACGTCACGCGGCCCCTCGCCATCGACCTGGAGTTCAACGGCTCCGCCACCGATGTCTACGGCAACGAGCGTGTCGGCTTCGAGGGCAGCGCGGACATCCTGCGCTCCGACTGGGGCCTGACCTGGAACGCGGCGCTGGAGACCGGCGGCGTGATGGTCAGCGACAAGGTCAAGCTCAACTTCGACATCTCCGCGGTCAAGACCGCGACACCGCAGGCCTGACGTGTCGCGCCGCCGAGAAGGCCGTGTGGCGACGGACTGCGACCGCCCGGCGAGTCTCGTATCCGCCGGGCATTGGCCGGGGCCGGCCGACGGCTCGCATGCGCTATAGTTGATCTTGACAGTCCGCCGCACATGACGGCAACTGATACTGCGTTGGTGGTCCAAGGAAAGACACCCCGCTTCCTGCGGGGAAATGCAGGTGCAAGGCCTGCCCAGCGCTCGCTGACGAAGCCCTTCCCCCGGCGGGGGAAGGGCTTCGTGACGTTCCCGGGCCAGTCCCACCCGCCCGGTGCGCCTGGCCGAGGGGCTCAGGCGTGATCCACGAGCTGGGACCGGGACAAACCCTTTTCACGCGCGCAGTGCGCGCAGCAGAAGAACCGTCCGTCGGCCTGCATGCCGTGGCCGAGGATGCGGCACTGGCAGTTGACACAGGTCGGGGCCATTTTCTGGGCGGCGCACTCGATGCTGTCGAAAACGTGGACCGCCCCTCCCGCGGCCCGCACCTCGAACGCCATCTCGTAGTCGTTGTGACAGACCTCGCACACGGCCATGGTGATCATTCCTTGCTGCTGAAGTGATGAGCTGGGGCGCCTGCATGTCGCCCACGAAGGCGCGGCGCCCTGGACATTAGCGAAAGGGCGCACCGATCCCGGGGCAGCGCGTGGACTGCGACCTGACCGTTCTGCCGGAATCACTCACATAGACTCTTCGCGCCCACGCCCGGGTCCCGATCGATCTCGGTCGATGGCGGTCCAGCTGTCCGCCCCGCCCGCTTCCTCCGCTTCCTCCGATTCGCCGACCGTCTGCTCCGACCAGATCACCTTGCCCGTCTCGGTGTAACGCGTGCCCCAGCGTTCGGCGAACTGGGCGACGAGGAACAGGCCCCGGCCGCCCTCGTCCGTCGTCGCCGCGTAGCGCATATGCGGTGAGGTGTTGCTGGTGTCGGACACCTCGCAGATCAGGTTGCGGTCGTACAGCAGGCGGACCTCGATCGGTCCGGTGCCGTAGCGCACCGCGTTGGTGACCAGCTCGCTCAGGATCAGTTCGGTGGTGAACGCCTCCTCGTCCAGGCCGCGCTCGGTGAGCCACCGGGCGACGTTTCGGCGGACTCCGGCGACGGCCGCCGGGTCGGTGTCCACGCCCCAGTGCGCGACCTGTTCGGGGGCGAGCGTGCGGGTGCGGGCCACAAGAAGGACGACGTCGTCGGTCGGCTGCCCGCTCACCATCGTGTCGAGCACGTCCTCACAGGTCTCTTCCGGTGTCCGGTCGCGACCGGCGAGGGTGGCGCGCAGCAGGTTCAGGCCGACGTCGATGTCCCGGTCGCGGCGCTCGACCAGACCGTCCGTGTAGAAGACCAGACGGCTCCCTTCGGGTATGTGGAACTCGGCGGCCTCGAAGGGCATGCCGCCGATTCCGAGGGGCAGGCCGGCCGGAACCTCGGGGACTTCCACGGTGCCGTCCGGGAGGACCAGCATCGGCCCGGGATGGCCGGCCCGGGCCACCGAGCAGTTCCCGGAGACCGCGTCGTAGATCGCATAGAGGCAGCCTGCTCCGGCGACTTCGGCGCCACCGCCGGCCGCCTCGTCCTGGTCGATCCGGCTGACCAGTGCGTCGAGATGTCCGAGGAGCTCGTCGGGCGCGAAGTCCAGCGCGGAGAAGTTGTGGATGCTGGTGCGCAACCGCCCCATGGTGGCGGCGGCGTGCAGTCCGTGTCCGACCACGTCACCGACGACCAGCGCGACCCGGGCGCCGGGCAGCGGGATCACGTCGAACCAGTCGCCGCCCACCTCGGCCCGCGCGGGCAGATAGCGGTGGGCGACTTCGAGGGCGTTCTGCGCGGGCACGCCTCGGGGCAGCAGACTTCGCTGCAGCGTCACGGCCAACTTGTGCTCACGTGTGTACCGGCGGGCGTTGTCCACGCTGACGGCCGCCCGGGCCACCAGCTCCTCCGCGAAGGACTGATCGTCCTCGTCGAACGGTTCGGGATTCTCGGCGCGCCAGAAGTTGACCAGGCCCAGGATGGTGCCTCGTGCGTGCAGCGGTACCGACAGCACCGAGTGGAATCCGTGGCCGATGATCTTCCCGGCGCGCTCGGGATCCCAGTACCGCCATCCCAGCTGCGTGATCACATCGGACCCCAGCCCGGTCTCGACGATGTTCACGCGCATGGCCCTGGTCCTGGAGGGGACGAATCCGACCAGTCGGCCGATCGGGTAGAGGGGCGGGTGCGGGGCCACGGTGGCGGTCGCGGTACGGCGCATGTCCAGCGGGTCCCCGTCCGGCGTGGCCGGTTCCTCGCCGGAGAGCGCGGTATCGGCGAGGTCGACGGTTGTGACGTCGGCGAATCCGGGGGTCGCCACATCCGCCAGTTCCTGGGCCGTACGGGCCACGTCCAGGGTGGTGCCGATCCGGGCCCCGGCCTCGTACAGGAGCAGCAGGCGTTCGTGGACCAGTTCGGCTCTGCCCGTGACCTTACGGAGTTCGGTGGTGTCGCGCAGGGTCGCCACGGTGCCGGCGGGCCCGCCGGCAGCGTCCGTCGGCCGGAGGTTGACGGCCAGCAGGCGGTTGCCGACGCGCAGCACTTCGTCCGTGACGGAACGGCCGGAGGCGAGCAGTTCCGCGGTCTCGGCGTCCAGCCCGAGGTCCTCCACTGCGCGGCCCTCGGCGTCCGGGGGAAGGGCGAGCAGCCTGCGGGCCTCGTCATTGGCCATCGTCAGCCGGTGGTCGGCCCCGACGATGAGGACGGCCTCGCGGACCGCGTGCAGCACCGCGTCGTGGTGCTCGTACATCCGGGTCATCTCTGCGGGTCCGAGCCCGTGTGTCTGGCGGCGGAGCCGTCTGCTCACGAGTGCCGCGCCGCCCGCGGCGACTGCGGCGGCAGCCACCGCGGCGGCGATGCCGAACGGGATGGACCGGTTGGCGACGCTGTTGATCGACCGGTCGGTGAGGCCGACGGCCACCAGCCCGGCGACCGAACCGTCGGGCCGGGTGACCGGCACCAGTGAGTGGATCGAGGGCCCAATGGTGCCGGAGAGGGTCCGGGTGAAGCCCGGGCCTGTCAGTGCCTCCTGGTACTGACCGACGAGGCGTTTGCCGATCAGCGTGGGGTCGGGGTGGGTGTAGCGGATGCCCTGGGGGCTGGCCACGACGACGGCATCGACATGTGTCCGCTGACGGACCTGTTCCGCACGTGGCTGCAGGATCGCGGTGGGGTTCTTGCTGTCCAGCGCCTGCACGATCCCGGGCGAGTGGGCGAATGTCTCGGCCACGCTCATGGTGCGCCGCCGGGCCTCTTGCAGGCTGTCGCTGCGGCCCTGCAGCACGAACGCGACCGTGGCCCCGGCGATGAGCAGGAGGACGAGCGCGAGCACGTAGCAGAAGACCTGGCCGGCCACGGTGCGCAGACTGAACAGGGAGAGCAGTTCGCGGCGCAGGGGACGGTGGGTCATGTCCCGGCCGGGCGGCGCTGGGGTGGCTTGGCCCGAGCGCCCCCCGTCGTGCCGATGTGGTCGCCGGGCGGAGCGTCGCGGCCTCGCCCGGAATCGACCGATACCAGACATAGTTTTAGGTCTAGCATGAATCGCACCTGTCCGAGAGTTCGCCGGTCAGCGGCTCAGAAGCCGCCGCCGTCGAAGCCGCCCCCGCCCCCGAAGTCGCCGCCGAACCCTCCGCCGTCGAAGCCCGACGAGTCGAAGTCGGAGCCGGAGAAGTCCCCGCCGCTCCCGTCACCGCCGGAGCCGAAGTCGCCGCCGCCGTACTCCTGCGCATATGCCGGGCTCGAGAGTGTCGAACCGAGGAGCGTGCCGACCAGCAGGCCGGGAAGCAGACCGCCGCCGAAGTAGCCGCCCGCCCAGGGGCCGTACGCCGGGCCCGCCTCCCAGTACGGGCGGCGTCGGCCGTCGCCCACGTCGACCGTGCGGCTCAGCGGTTCCTCGCCCTCGCGCAGCCGGATCTCGTCCGCCGCGCAGACCGGGACCTCGCGGGCCGTGCCGCCGGAAGGGGACCACCGGAGGTCGGCGACCGAAGGGCCGTGACGCGGGTCGAAGAAGCACGGCGGGCGGCGGAAGGGCAGTTCACCGCCCGTGCGGCGGGCCTCCAGGACGGCCAGGGAGAAGCGGCCGTCCTCCAGGGCCTGGGTGACGCCGCGCACGTCGGACGGGTGCTGGGCCTTGGACATGCGGTATTTCGCGCTGTCGTAGGAGTCGAGTGCCCGCTCGTAGTCGGCGCGCATGTTGTCGTCGGCGCCCGGCTCGGCGGGGTGGAAGTCGAGCCGGTCCAGGGCTTCGCCGTACGCGGTGATGTCCTCGTCCACGACGACCCGGAGCTTGTCGAGTGCGGCCCGTTCCTCGGCCTCCTTGCGCCCCCGGTTGCGCCGGAAGATCGTGTAGGCCGTACCGGCGCCCAGCACCAGGATCGCGCCGAACGTGATCAGTCCGGCGACGGACGATGATCCGCCGGTCGCGGAGGACCGGCCCCAGGAGGCGGGGGCGCCGCCCCGGGCCTGTTCGACCGCCCGGTCGACGAAGGCATTCAGCTGGGTCGCGGCGTCGGTGCCGGTGCCGGATGCCTTCACGGCGGCGGTGAGGTTCTGGACCGCCCGGGTGGACATCACCTGCGGGTCGGCGCCCGCGTTGAACCCGTTGCCGAGACGTACCGCGTAGACGCCGGTGATGCCGGTGTCGGTACGCAGGGTGGTCAGCAGGGTCTGCTCGGGGAACGCCGAGGTACGCGGCAGTACCGCCACGAACACGGGCTTGTCGGCGTCCTTGATCTTCTTCGTCAGAGCGGCCGCCTGTCCCGGCGAGAGCTGGTCGGCGGCTGCCGGGTCGACGTACACAGGGCCTCTGCGCAGCGCCTGCGCGGCGTCATTGATGGTCGATGCACCGACCGCTGCGGGCGCGGCGGGCGCGATGGCGAGCACCGCCACCGAGAGAATCAGCAGCAGGCCGGCCAACAAGGACGGGAACAGCCTGTTCCGCATATATCGAAGCTAACCCAGGTGGGTGACTTGTGCGCCACCACCCACCTGGGCCGGCTTCCTCCCCACGCCGATCGTGGGCGAGGTCGTTACTCCGTCGGCTCGATCCCGGCCCGCAGCAAACCGTACGTGTAAGCGTCCTCCAGCGCCTGCCAGGACGCCGCGATGACGTTCTCCGCGACGCCGACCGTCGCCCACTCGCCGCTGCCGTCGCCCGTGGTGATGAGGACTCGGGTGGTGGACTCGGTGCCGGTGCGGCCTTCGAGGATGCGGACCTTGTAGTCGACCAGTTCCAGCTTGGCGAGCTGCGGGTAGATCCGCTCCAGCGCGACGCGCAGCGCCCGGTCGAGTGCGTTGACCGGGCCGTTGCCCTCGGCGGTGGCGACGATGCGCTCGCCCTTGGCCCAGAGCTTCACGGTCGCCTCGTTGGCGTGCGTGCCGTCGGGGCGGTCCTCGACGATGGCGCGCCAGGACTCGGTGCGGAAGTAGCGGCGTACCCGGCCCTCGGCCTCGGCGCGCAGCAGCAGTTCGAAGGAGGCGTCGGCGGCCTCGTACGTGTAGCCCTTGAGCTCGCGCTCCTTGACGCGCTCGACGACCCGGCCGACGAGTTCGCGGTCGCCGCCGAGGTCGATGCCGAGCTCCTTGCCCTTGAGCTCGATGGAGGCGCGGCCCGCCATGTCGGAGACGAGCATTCGCATGGTGTTGCCGACCAGCGCGGGGTCGATGTGCTGGTACAGGTCCGGGTCGACCTTGATCGCGGAGGCGTGCAGTCCGGCCTTGTGGGCGAAGGCGGAAACACCCACATAGGGCTGGTGGGTGGAGGGCGTCAGGTTGACGACCTCGGCGATGGCGTGCGAAACACGGGTCATGTCGGCGAGCGCGCCCTCGGGAAGGACGGTCTTGCCGTACTTGAGTTCCAGGGCGGCGACGACGGGGAAGAGGTTGGCGTTGCCGACCCGCTCGCCATAGCCGTTGGCGGTGCACTGGACGTGGGTGGCGCCCGCGTCGACGGCGGCGAGGGTGTTGGCGACGGCGCAGCCGGTGTCGTCCTGGGCGTGGATACCGAGCCGGGCGCCGGTGTCGGCGAGAACGGTGGAGACGACGGACTGGACCTGGGCCGGGAGCATCCCGCCGTTGGTGTCGCAGAGGATGACGACATCGGCCCCGGCCTCGGAGGCGGCGCTGACGACGGCCTTGGCGTACTCGGGGTTGGCGCGGTAGCCGTCGAAGAAGTGCTCGCAGTCCACGAAGACCCGGCGGCCCTGCTCACGGAGGAAGGAGACGGTGTCGCGGACCATCTCCAGGTTCTCTTCGAGTGTGGTGCGCAGGGCGAGTTCCACATGGCGGTCGTGGGACTTGGCGACCAGCGTGATGACGGGGGCACCGGACTCCAGCAGAGCCTTGACCTGGGGGTCCTCGGCGGCCCTGCCACCCGCCCTGCGGGTCGCGCCGAAGGCGACCAGCTCGGCGTTCTTGAACTCGATCTCCTGCTGGGCGCGGGCGAAGAATTCGGTGTCGCGGGGGTTGGCGCCGGGCCAGCCGCCCTCGATGAAGCCCACGCCGAAGTCGTCCAGGTGCCGGGCAATGGTCAGCTTGTCCGCGACCGTCAGGTTGATGCCTTCACGCTGTGCGCCGTCACGCAGTGTGGTGTCGAAGACATGGAAGCTGTCGTCGGTGGGCTTGGCCTTGGTGGTCATGCTGGTCTGAACTCCCGTCGGATGAGTGGATCCGGATGAATTGGCTCCACTTGCCCCCATCATCCCGCGCGCCTCGCCCCGGCCGAGGTGAGGGCCGGAAAACGAAAAAACCCCTCGCGGGTGCGAGAGGTCTGCGCGCGGGTCTGGGGCACGGTGGCCGTGCCGCACGTGGTGGTACGAGACGGTCACTGCGGACCGGCGCGCCTGTTGCCGATAATCATGACGAACGAAGGCACGGAGGCAGTCTTGCACAGGGCTGCCTCCGTGCCGTGGCCCGTCTCAGGATGCGGGCGTGATGCCCGTCTCAGGGTGCGGGCGTGATGCTCGTCGCTCCGGACGACTGGGCCTGCCCGGCCCTCCGGTCGGCCGCACCGACCCTGCCCAGGTCGATGTCGCGGGTCTCGCGCATGGTCAGGTAGACGACCAGGGAGACCGCGGCGCAGCCCGCCACGTACCAGTAGAAGCCGGACTCGACGCCCGCCTTCTTGAACCAGAGCGCCACGTATTCGGCGGTGCCGCCGAAGAGCGCGTTGGCGATGGCGTACGGGAGAGCGACGCCCAGGGCGCGAATGCCGGTCGGGAAGAGCTCGGCCTTCACACAGGCGTTGATCGACGTGTACCCGGTGACGACGACCAGGGCGAGGAGCGCCAGGCCGAACGCGGGCCAGAAGGTGCCCGCGTGCTTGAGCTTCGTCATGATCGGCACGGTCAGGAAGGTGGAGCCGAGGGCGAAGGTGATCAGCAGCGGGCGGCGGCCGATCCGGTCGGAGAGCAGCCCGGCCGCCGGCTGGATGCACATGAAGACGAACAGGGCGCAGAAGCTGACGAGCGAGGCGGTGGACTTCTCCATGCCGGCGCTCTTGGAGAGGAACTTGGTGAGATAGGTCGTGTACGTGTAGTACGCGACGGTCCCGCCCATGGTCAGCGCCATCACCAGAAACGCCTCGCGCTTGTGCTGCCACAGCGCCTTCAGCGTGCCGCGGTCCTCCTGCTCGGCGGCGCCGGACTCCGCGTACACCTCGGTCTCCAGCATGGAGCGGCGCAGATAGAAGACGACGGCCGCGCCGAGCGCGCCGACGATGAACGGGATGCGCCAGCCCCAGCTGTGCAGGGCCGCATCGGACATGTTGCGCTGCAGGATGATCTGGAGGCCGAGGCCGATGAGCTGTCCCGCGGTCATGGACACGTACTGGAAGCTGGAGGCGAAGCCGCGCCGGTGGGGCGCGGACGCCTCGGTCAGATAGGTGGCGCTGGCGGCGTACTCTCCCCCGACGCTGAGGCCCTGGAGCAGCCGGGCCACCAGCAGGACGGCGACACCGCCGTATCCCGCGACGTCGTACGTCGGCGCGATGGCGATGAGGACCGCGGAGGCCGACATGAGGGTGACGGTGAGGGTGAGCGCGGCCTTGCGTCCTCTGCGGTCACCGATCCGGCCGAGCATCCAGCCACCGACCGGCCTCATGAAGAAGCCGACGGCGAAGATGCCCATGGTGTTCATGAGGTTGGCGGTCTCATTGCCTTCGGGGAAGAACGAATCCGCGAAGTAGACCGCGAAGGTCGCGTACACGAACCAGTCGAACCACTCGACCATGTTGCCGGCGGAGCCGACCCAGATTTTCTTCCACTGCTCTCGTCCCATGGTCCGTCACCGTGCCCGAACAGCCGGGAACGCGACAAGGCCGCAAAGGGACGATCACGCGGTCTTACGGCCTCACCCGCGATTGGCAGCGGGTGAGGCCGTTACGTGCGTTTCGTTGACGGCAGCGGGGGCCGCTCCGGGGCGGTGAGCGAATCGTCGATGAATTCCCGGACCTGGGCGATGACTTGGGAGCGGCCGGTGCCGGGGAGACCGACGGCGACATGGACGCTGAACCCGTCGAGCAGGGCGCGCAGCCGGGTCGCGAACCGGTCGGCGTCAACGGTACGGAACTCCCCCCGCGAGGCGCCCTCCGCCAGCAGCGCCACCAGGTCGCGGTGCCAGGCGCCCTCGATCGCGGCCTGCCGGGCGCGTGCGTCCTCGTCGGCGTTCTGCGAACGGTTCCAGACCTCGAGCCAGAGCGTCCAGTGCGGATCGCGGTGGCCGTCGGGGAGGTACAGATCGATGTACGCGTCGAGCCGTTCGCGCACCGTCGCCCGCCCGGACAGCAGGGTGCGCCGCTCCGCGCCGAGCCGGCCCTCGCTCCACTCCAGGGTCTGGAGCAGCAGCTCGTCCTTGGTGCGGAAGTAGTAGAGGAGGTGTCCGCTGCTCATGCCGACCTCACGGCCGAGCCCGGCCATGGTGAGGCCGTCGAGGCCCCGTTCGGCGATGGTCGCCATGGCGGCGGCCAGCAGTTCCTCGCGGGGCGGGGCGGTGTTGCGACGGCGTGGAGCGGGGGGCACGGTTCAGACCTTCGGCTGCTGCTGCGTGATGCAGTGGATGCCTCCACCGCCGGCAAAGATCGTACGTGCGTCGACGAGTGTCACCGTACGGTCGGGGAACAGCTCACCGAAGATCGCCGCCGCTTCCTTGTCGCGCGGGTCGTCGAAGGCGCAGAGGACCACACCGTCGTTGCAGAGGTAGTGGTTGATGTAGGAGTAGTCGACCCACTCCCCGTCGGCCTTCAGCACGGTGGGCGCGGGGACCTCCACGACGTTCAGGGAGCGGCCCCTGGCGTCGGTGGCGGCGCGCAGGATACGGACGGTCTCACGGGTGATCTCGTGATCGGGGTGGGCCGGGTCCGGCTGGACATGGGCGACGACGGTGCCGGGGCGGGCGAAGGCGGCGACGATGTCGACATGGCCGAGGGTGCCGTACGTGCCGTAGTCACCGGCCAGTCCGCGGGGCAGCCAGATGGCCTTCTCGGTGCCGAGCCTGGCGTGGATCTCGGCCTCGACCTCGGCGCGGGTCCAGTCGGGGTTGCGTTCCTTGCCGAGCTGCACGGTCTCGGTGAGCAGGACGGTGCCCTCGCCGTCGACGTGGATGGCGCCGCCCTCGTTGACGAGTGTGGAGCTGTGCACGGGGACGGCCGCGAGCTCGGCGACGGAGCGGGCGATGTGCTGGTCGTGCTCCCAGCGGGCCCAGTCCTGGGCACCCCAGCCATTGAACGTCCATTCCACGGCGGCCAGTTGCTGCCCGTCGGTGACGAAGGTGGGGCCGATGTCGCGCATCCAGGCATCGTCGAGCGGGCGAACGGCCAGCTCGATGTCCGGGCCGAGAAGTGCGCGGGCGCCGTCCTCCTGGCCGGGGCCGACGACCATCGTGACGGGCTCGAAGCGGCGGACGGCGCGGGCGACGGTGGCCCAGGCTCTGCGGGCCTCGTCCAGTTCGGCGTCGGTGTCGAAGGTCGGGTTGGGGCCCGGCCAGGCCATCCAGGTGCGTTCGTGCGGGGCCCACTCGGGCGGCATGCGGAAGGTCACTGCGGGGTCCTTAGAGGAAGTAGAGGCGGTTGAGGGAGACGGAGTCGGAGGGCTCGGAGCGCAGCGGATCGCCGTCCAGGGTGACCAGACCGCTGCGGGCGTCCACCGCGACTTCTCCGGTACGGGAGTTGTGGACGAGGTCGCCGGGGCCGATGCCGCGGGTGCCGCGCACTCCGACTCGGCGTCGGCGCGTGGGCATCAGGTCCGCCCCGAGCTGGGTCGCGGCCTGCGAGACGAACGCGACCGAGAGGTCGGCGGCCGTTGCCCCGTACGCACCGAACTGCGGTCCGAGAACCAGGGGTTCGCAGGTATCGGTGGCGGCGTTCGGGTCGCCCGTGACCCCGTACGCCGGGAATCCGGCCTTCAGCACGAGCTGCGGCTTCGCACCGAAGAACTCGGGCCGCCACAGCACGATGTCAGCGAGCTTCCCGGTCTCGATGGAGCCGATCTCGTGCGAGAGGCCGTGCGCTATGGCGGGGTTGATGGTGAGTTTGGCGATGTAGCGCAGGACGCGTCCGTTGTCGTCCGCCGGGCCGTCGCCATCCATCGGGCCCAGCTCGGCCTTCATCTTCCCGGCCATCGCGAACGTGCGGCGGACCGTCTCACCGGCGCGTCCCATGCCCTGCGCGTCGGAGGACGTGATGCCGATGGCGCCCAGGTCGTGCAGGACGTCCTCGGCGCCCATCGTTCCGGCGCGGATGCGGTCGCGGGCCATGGCGGCGTCGCCCGGCAGGTCCGTCTTCAGGTCGTGTACGGAGACGATCATCCCGTAGTGCTCGGCGACCGCGTCCCGGCCGAAGGGCAGCGTCGGGTTGGTGGACGAGCCGATGACGTTCTCGACGCCCGCCATCTTGAGGACGTTGGGGACGTGTCCGCCGCCGCAGCCCTCGATGTGGAAGGCGTGGATCGTGCGGCCTTCGAGGACGCGCAGGGTGTCCTCGACCGACAGGCACTCGTTCAGCCCGTCGCTGTGCAGGGCGACCTGGACGTCGTACTCCTCGGCGACCCGCAGCGCGGTGTCCAGGGCTCGGGTGTGGGCGCCCATGTCCTCATGGACCTTGAAGCCGCAGGCCCCGCCCTCGGCAAGGGCCTCGACCAGCGGAGCCTGGTGGGAGGACGAACCGCGGCCCAGGAAGCCGATGTTGACCGGCCAGGCATCGAACGCGTTGAAGGCGTGACGCAGCGCCCAGGGCGAGTTGACGCCGACGCCCCAGACCGGGCCGAACTCCTGGCCGATGATCGTGGTGACGCCGGAGGCGAGCGATGCCTCCATGATCCGCGGCGAGAGCAGATGGACATGGGTGTCGACAGCGCCCGCCGTCGCGATCATTCCCTCGCCGGAGACGATGGTGGTCCCGGTGCCGACGACGACGTCGACATCGTCGAGGGTGTCCGGGTTGCCGGCCCGCCCGATCGCCGCGATCCGGCCCTCGCGGATGCCGATCGACACCTTGCGGATGCCCTGCACGGCATCGATGACCAGCACATTGCTGATGACGACATCGCAGGTGTCCCGGACGGCGGCGGCCTTGAGGTGCAGCCCGTCACGGGCGGTCTTGCCGAATCCGGCGAGGAACTCCTCGCCGTGCTGCTGTGCGTCGGACTCGACGCGGACGGTCAGCCCGGAGTCACCGAGCCTGACCCGGTCGCCGGCGCGCGGGCCGTGCACGGAGGCGTACTCGTGACGATCGATGCTCATCGCTGTTCAACTCCCAGATATCCACAGGCCGCCGCGCGCCGCAGCGCCTCTTCCCTGGCGCCGGGCGCATCGAGCGGGCCGTCGACCAGACCGGCGAAGCCGATGGCGATCCGGTCGCCGCCGATGGGCACGAGACCCACCTCGACGCACTCCCCCGGCCCGAAGCGGACGGAAGACCCGGCGGGGACGCAGAGCCGCATCCCGTAGGCCGCCGACCGGTCGAAATCGAGCCGCGGGTTGGCCTCGAAGAAGTGGAAGTGCGAGGTCACGGAGACCGGCACGGTCGCGGTGTTGCGGACGGTCAGCCGCGTCGCCGGCTCGGGCTCGGGCGTGGCGGGACCGGGGACGACGGCCCCGGGCGCGGCCTCGCCGAGCCCGTCGCCCAGTGGGCCGGAGACCACGGCGAGCCGCGAACCGTCGTCGAAGACGGCCTCCACATGGACCTCGGTGACGACGTCGGCGACCCCCGGCAGGACATCGTCGGGCCCGAGCACGGACCGCCCCGCCTCGATGGCCTCCGCGAGCCTGCGCCCGTCGCGGGCCGCCTCGCAGACCGTGTCCGCGATCAGGGCGGTCGCCTCGGGCACATTCAGCTTCAGCCCTCGGGCGCGGCGGGCCCGGGCCAGTTCGGCGGCGCTGAACAGCAGCAGCCGGTCACGTTCCGTCGGGGTCAGTCGCACGTCTCCATACCTCCGGGTTAGAGCGCCACTCTAACCGGAGGGAAGCGGGAAACAGAAAGGAATGCTTTATTTGTTTGAGTAGCGCTCCATATCGGGTCGCCGCTCAGTGCGGTGGCCGGAGAGGTGCGCCGTGCCGGACGCCCCGAGCCGGTGGACCCTTCCGGCCGGTCTCAGTCGCGGCGAATCAGCTCCGGATCGATGCGGCGCCCGACCAGCGGCAGGGTGCCCACCGTCGCCAGTACGAGAACGCCGACCGCGGCGGCCACCAGCAGAGGGATCCCCTCGCCGTCCCAGAACACCTGGCCGCCGCCGGTGATCAGGTATGCGGACTCGGCGGCCTTCCCGGCCGCCAGCGCGAGGACGAGGCCGATGGCGAGCGGCAGGACGACTTGCGTGCACTGGACGAGCCGCAGGGTGCGCCGACGGGCGCCGAGGAGGGAGAGAGCGGTGACCTGCGGGCGACGCTCCACGGCCCGGTCGGTGACGGACACGAGGCGCACCTCGTCGCCGCCGCAGCACGACGAAGGCCGCGCCCGGCGGGAACCGGGCGCGGCCTTCGTCGTGGACGGCTGCAGTCCTAGCCGAGGGGGTGCATCCAGCCGTGGGTGTCCTCGGCGACGCCGCGCTGGATGTCCAGCAGGCGCTCGCGCAGCTTCATCGTGACCTCGCCGGGCGCGCCCCCGCTCTGGGTCCACTCGCCGCCCGCGGACTTGACGGTGCCGACCGGGGTGATGACGGCGGCGGTGCCGCAGGCGAAGACCTCGGTGAGGCTGCCGTTCGCGGTGTCGTCGCGCCACTGGTCGATGGAGACGCGGCCCTCCTCGGATTCGTAGCCGAGGTCGCGGGCGACCTTGAGCAGCGAGTCACGGGTGACACCGGCGAGCAGGGAGCCGGTCAGGGTCGGGGTGATGATCTTGTTCCCGTACACGAAGTACAGGTTCATGCCGCCGAGCTCCTCGACCCACTTGTGCTCCACGGCGTCGAAATACGCGACCTGGTCGCAGCCCTTCGCCGCGGCCTCCGCCTGGGCGAGGAGGGAGGCTGCGTAGTTGCCGCCGGTCTTGGCGTCGCCCATGCCGCCGGGGACGGCGCGGACGCGGTTTTCGGAGAGCCAGATGGAGACCGGCTTGACGCCACCGGGGAAGTAGGCACCGGCGGGCGAGGCGATCACGACGAAGAGGTACTCGTTGGCGGGCTTCACGCCGAGGCCGACCTCGGTCGCGATCATGAAGGGACGCAGATAGAGCGACTCCTCGCCGCCGTGCGCCGGAACCCATGCCTTGTCCTGCTGCACCAGCACGTCGCACGCCTCGATGAACGTCTCGACGGGCAGTTCCGGCATGGCGAGCCGGTGCGCCGAGGCCTGGAAGCGCTTGGCGTTCGCCTCGGGGCGGAACGTGGCGACGCTGCCGTCGGGCCGGCGGTATGCCTTGAGGCCCTCGAAGATCTCCTGCCCGTAGTGCAGGACCGTGGTGGCGGGGTCGAGGGAGAGCGGGCCGTAGGGGACGAGCTGGCCGTCGTGCCAGCCGCGGCCCTCGGTCCACCGGATCGTCACCATGTGATCGGTGAAGTAGCGGCCGAATCCGGGCTTGACCAGGATCGCCTCGCGCTCCGCGTCGGACAGCGGGTTCGAGGAGGGCTTGAGCTCGATCGTGGGCGTCGTCATGTGTGCGTGTCCTTCACCGGTTGTGTGTGTTGGACCGCGCTCACGCCACTCCTGTCAAGACAGGTGCTAGGACGTCCAAGCTTCACCGCGAGCCACGGTCCCGTTCGATTATCTCTCCCGGGCGGCCGCGCACGAAATGACGCGAATGCGGTCCATTGGTCGATGGTGGCACCCGGGACCGCATAGGAGAAGCCGCCGGGTGCGGTTGCGACCCGGCGGCTTCGAAAGAGGAGTCGTCGGGTCAGTTCGCTACGCGTACCGCGAGCGCGTCGCCGATCTGGTCGGTCGTACGAGTCGTGCTTCCCTCGGAGCCCGAAGGGCCTGGGAGGTGCCCCGCTCGCTCCGCGAGGTCGGCAAAGACGGCCTCCTCGATGCGCACGGCCTCGGCCTCGTAGCCGAGGTGACGCAGGAGAAGGGCGACGGAGAGGATCGCGGCCGTGGGGTCGGCCTTGCCCTGGCCCGCGATGTCGGGGGCAGAGCCATGGACCGGCTCGAACATCGAGGGGAACTCGCCGCTCGGGTTGATGTTGCCCGAGGCGGCGATGCCGATGCCGCCGGAGACGGCCGCGGCAAGGTCGGTGATGATGTCGCCGAAGAGGTTGTCGGTGACGATCACGTCGAAGCGTTCGGGCTGCGTGACAAGGAAGATCGTCGCCGCGTCCACGTGCAGGTAGTCGGTGGTGACGTCCGGGAACTCGGCAGCGACCTTGTTGAAGATGTTGGTCCACAGGTGCCCGGCGTAGGTCAGCACGTTGTTCTTGTGAACCAGCGTCAGCTTCTTGCGCGGGCGCGCCTGGGCGCGGGCGAAGGCGTCACGGACCACACGCTCGACACCGAAGGCGGTGTTGACCGAGACCTCGGTGGCGACCTCGTGCGGGGTGCCGGTGCGGATCGAGCCGCCATTGCCGGTGTACGGGCCCTCGGTGCCCTCGCGGACCACGACGAAGTCGATCTCCGGCTGACCCTTCAGCGGAGTCTCGACACCCGGGAGGAGCTTCGACGGCCGCAGGTTCACATGGTGGTCGAAGAGGAAACGGAGCTTCAGCAGGAAGCCGCGTTCCAGAACGCCGGACGGGACCGAGGGATCACCGATCGCGCCGAGCAGAATCGCGTCGTGCTGCTTGAGCGCCTGGACATCCGCGTCGGTGAGGGTCTCACCGGTCGCGTGGTAGCGCTTGGCTCCGAAGTCGAATTCCTTGGTCTCCAGCTTCACATCCTGCGGGAGAACAGCATTGAGGACCTTGAGGCCCTGAGTCACGACCTCCTGGCCGATACCGTCACCAGGGATCACTGCGAGATTGATGCTGCGAGACATGTCCGCACCTTACTGCGCGTCCCACACCATGACATATCACGTCCACCATGCGGACATATGAAGAGCTGTGCGTGTACTCGTTCACACGCACGGACGCGATCCTGAGGAACGCGGTCCAGCGCAAGGGGCCGGTCGGCGAGCGCACCGACCCGACGCGGCAGGCCTGCTGGGCGACACTCCCCGGGCCGGTTGCCATGAACTGGCCCCGGGGGCCGTTCTCAGTGGCCCGTGGAGCCTCCGTTGTCCCTGCGGTCGAGGGCCCGCTGCAGGGCGGCGGCGGCATTCTGGCGCTCCGACTCGGTCGGACGGCGGGTGTGACGGACTCGGCGGACAGTCGTCTCGGCCATGGTGGATCGACTCCTTGAGATCGCGAGGATTTCGAGATCGAAAAATCGTGAACGTGATTTCGAGATCAGGATTTCGAGGCGCCGGAAAGGGCGGGGAGCGGGCGCCGCAGGGGTTGCCTGCACAGGGGCGCGCGCATAAGACCGCCAGTCGCTGGATCCAGCGATACGTTCGGCTTATACAAAGCTAGGACAGCTCGGCCGTCCTGTCTCCACAATTGCTCGGACTTCCTACTATCTGAGACGGACGTTTACGGCTGCCCGCTCACAGCACGTCCCCGTCCCGCCAGTCGAAGATCAGCTCCCCGGACGCGGGCGGCAGCGCGGTGCCGGCCGCACGGATCCAGGTACTGCCCTCCTCGTCCGGCAGCCGCTCCACCCCGTTCCGCCCCAGCACGGCGATCCGCCCCGGCCACACCTGCCAGCCGCGCTCGGCATACAGCGCGGCCCCGGCAGCCGATGCGGACAGGGCCCCGAAGGCGTATGCCCCGTCGATGACCTGTTCCAGCGCGGCCATCACCTGCCCGCCGAGCCCTTCCCGGCGACGGTCGGCACGGACGGCCACGGCCTCCACATATCCGATCCGGTACGAGCGGCCCTCGTGGATCACCCGACGCTGGGCGACGCTGCCGTGCGCGAGGAGCCCGCTGCCGTCCCGAACGCAGGCGTGGATGCCGCCGAGGCTGTGGTCCCAGTCGTCGTCGCTGAAGTCGCCCTCGAAGACGGTTTCCAGGAAGGTGTGGATCTCGTCGAGGGCGGCCGGGGTCAGCCGATAGGTGTGTTCGGTAAGCAAGGTCGGCTCAGTCATGCACTCCAGCCTCCCAGGCACCTCAGCCTCCGGGCAATCAGCCCTCGTTCGAGGGGCGGAAATGAAACCGCCTCCCGGCCGGCTGGGGAACCGGGCGGGAGGCGGGAACCATGGCGGGGCGCCGGGGGTGCGGCGGCCCCGGGGGGCATCAGCCCTGGTGGGGGTAGGTGTAGTCGGTCGGCGGAACCAGCGTCTCCTTGATGGCCCGGGTCAGGGTCCAGCGCTGCAGGTTCTGCGGGGCGCCCGCCTTGTCGTTCGTACCCGAGGCACGGCCGCCACCGAAGGGCTGCTGGCCGACGACGGCACCGGTCGACTTGTCGTTGATGTAGAAGTTGCCCGCGGCGTACCGCAGCTTCTCCATCGTGTGCGCGGCCGCGGCGCGGTCGCCCGCGATGACGGAACCGGTCAGCGCGTAGTCGGAGACCGACTCCATCTGCTCCAGCATCTCGTCGTACTTGTCGTCCTCGTAGACGTGCACGGCGAGGATCGGGCCGAAGTACTCGGTCGTGAAGACCTCGTTCGCCGGGTCGCTGCACTCGATGACGGTCGGGCGGACGAAGTAGCCCACCGAGTCGTCGTACGTGCCGCCCGCGATGATCGTGCAGGACGGGTCGGACTTGGCGCGGTCGATCGCCGCCTTGTTCTTGGCGAACGAGCGCTCGTCGATGACGGCACCGATGAAGTTCGACAGGTCGGTGACGTCACCCATGGTGATGGAGTCGACCTCGGCCGCGAACTTCTCCTTGAAACCGGAGTTCCAGATGGAGGCCGGGATGTACGCGCGGGAGGAAGCCGAGCACTTCTGGCCCTGGAACTCGAAGGAGCCACGGGTCAGCGCGGTCTTCAGCACCGCGTGGTCGGCCGACGGGTGGGCGACGACGAAGTCCTTGCCGCCGGTCTCGCCGACGAGCCGCGGGTAGGTGCGGTAGTTGGCGATGTTGTTGCCGACCGTCTTCCACAGGTGCTGGAAGGTGGGGGTCGAACCGGTGAAGTGGATGCCGGCCAGGTCGCGGTGGTTCAGGGCCACCTCGGAGACCGCGATGCCGTCACCGGTCACCAGGTTGATGACGCCCTTGGGCAGCCCCGCCTCCTCCAGGAGCTGCATCAGCAGCACGGCGGCGTGGGTCTGCGTCGGGGACGGCTTCCACACCACGACGTTGCCCATGAGGGCGGGGGCGGTGGGCAGGTTGCCCGCGATGGCCGTGAAGTTGAACGGCGTGATCGCGTAGACGAAGCCCTCGAGCGGGCGGTGGTCCATGCGGTTCCACACGCCCGGCGAGTTGGCCGGGGGCTGCTCGGCCAGGATCTGGCGCGCGTAGTGGACGTTGAAGCGCCAGAAGTCGACGAGCTCACAGGGGGTGTCGATCTCGGCCTGCTGGGCGGTCTTCGACTGGCCGAGCATCGTGGATGCGGCCAGCGTCTCGCGCCAGGGGCCGGACAGCAGTTCGGCGGCGCGCAGGATGATCGCGGCGCGGTCGTCGAAGGACATCGCCCGCCAGGCCGGGGCGGCGGCCAGCGCGGCGTCGATCGCGTCCTGGGCGTCCTGCTGCGTGGCGGCGGCGAACGTACCGATGACGGCCTTGTGGTTGTGCGGCTGGACGACGTCGAAGCGCTCCCCGCCGCCCATCCGCTTCTCGCCACCGATGGTCATCGGAAGGTCGATCGGGTTCTCGCTGAGCTCCTTGAGCTTCGCCTCCAGGCGGGCGCGCTCCGGGGAACCCGGGGCGTAGGAGTGGACCGGCTCGTTGACCGGCGCGGGGACCTGGGTAACAGCGTCCATGAGTGCCTTGTCTCCTTGTGTCAGGGGGTGGGGGTCAGCCGGGCAGGTCAGCCCTTGGTGAGGATGGAACGGCCGAAAAACAGGAGGTTCGCCGGCTTCTCCGCGAGGCGGCGCATGAAGTAGCCGTACCAGTCGGTGCCGTATGCGGTGTACACGCGCATCCGGTGGCCCTCGGCCGCCAGCCGGATGTGCTCGTCGCTGCGGATGCCGTACAGCATCTGGAACTCGTACTCGTCCAGCTTGCGCCCGGCCTTCCGGGCCAGTTCCTGGGCGATGGCGATCAGACGGGGGTCGTGCGACCCGATCATCGGGTAGCCCTTGCCCTCCATCAGGGTCTTCAGGATGCGGACGTACGCCTTGTCGATCTCGGCCTTGTCCTGGTAGGCGACGGAGGCGGGCTCCTTGTAGGCGCCCTTCACGATGCGGACGCGGCTGCCGGCGGCGGCCAGGCGGCGGGCGTCCTCCTCGGTGCGGAACAGGTACGCCTGGATCACACAGCCGGTCTGCGGGAAGTCCTTCCGCAGTTCCTCGTGGATGGCGAACATCGAGTCGAGGGTGGTGTGGTCCTCGGCGTCCAGCGTGACCGTGGTACCGATCGCGGCGGCGGCCTCGACGACCGGGCGGACGTTGGCGAGCGCCAGCTCGTGGCCACCGTCCAGCGCCTGGCCGAACATGGAGAGCTTGACGGACATCTCGGCCTTGGCGCCCAGGCCCAGGGCCTTGAGGCGCTCGATCAGTTCCAGGTACGCGTCGCGGGCGGCGGCGGCCTGCCCGGGAGTGGTGATGTCCTCGCCGACCACGTCGAGGGTGACTTCAAGGCCCTTGTCGGCGGCGTCCTCGATGATCGGGACGACCTGGTCGACGGTCTCACCGGCGATGAACCGGTCGACGACCTGCTTGGTGCCAGGTGCGGCCGAGATGAAACGACGCATCTTGTCGCTGCGGGACGCGGCGAGAATCACGGGACCCAGCACGGGGCACCTCCACGGAAAGTACGAACGAAGGCCGTACCGGCAGAAAAGGAACAGACCGGCACAGCACGGAGAACCACCGTGAAATCTAAGGATCCCTCCGTCGGTGTGCCATCGACAGCTGTCACGCATCCATTCCCGGGATCTCAGACATATGTCTGAAGGGGTGCGAGAATGGCTGGGTGAAGGGCGATTACCAGGAGCTGGTCGACGAGATCTCCGGGCTGCTCGGCGCCCCCGCGACGCTGGAGAACCGAGATTTCGGCCTGGTTGCCTTCGGCGCCCACGACAGCGACGACGACACGGCGATGGACCCGGTCCGCACCCGCTCGATCCTGACCAGGCGCTCCACGCCCGCGGTCCGTGCCTGGTTCGAGGGCTTCGGCATCGCCCGCGCCACCGGCCCGGTCCGCATTCCGGCCGCCCCGGAGGCCGGGGTGTTCCGGGGCCGTATCTGTCTGCCGGTACGCCATCGGGGTGTCGTGCTCGGTTACGTATGGCTGCTCGACGCGGATCCCGGACCGAGTGACGAGCAGCTGAAGGCTGCCATGGATGTGGCGTCCCGGATCGGGGGGCTGCTTGCCGACGAGGCGCGGGCCGGCACGGATCTGTCCCGGGAGTTCGGTGCGGTCCTCACCGCCGGGCGGGGCTGGCAGCGCGACATGGCGGTGACCGCGCTGCACGAGGCACTGGGGCGGGACGCGGAGGGCCTGCACACGATGGTGTGCGTGACCCCGTGGACCGACGATCCGCCGTCGGTCCGCACGGTGTCGTCGGCATCGGCACTGACCTCGGTCCCGGCCTCCGGGGACTTCGGGGGGCCCTCGCTGGCCGCGCTGATCCGGCTGCGCTCCACCGATGTCCTCGACCCGGCGCTCACCGCCGCGGACCGGCTGCGTGCCTCCGCGGACCGGTACGCCACCGCCGGGGTCGCGATGCCCCGCCGCGGCCTGGCGGACCTGGCCGCGGCCTGGCACGAGGCGTCCGCCGCGGCCCGCGCGGCGGCGGCCGAGTCCCGCTTCGGCCCGGTCGTCGAGTGGTCGGCGATCGGCCCGTACCGGCTGCTGACCGCGCTCCCCGCGGAAGCGGCCGCGGACCCCGCGGTCCGCGCCCTGCTCACCCCGCCGCACAAGGATCTGGCCCGCACCGCCGAGGTGTTCCTCGACTGCGCGGGCCAGGCGTCCCGTACGGCCTCCGCACTCGGCATCCACCGCCAGACGCTCTACTACCGGCTCTCCCGGGTCCAGCAGCTCACCGGCCTCGATCTCAACGACGGCGAGGACCGGCTGCTGCTGCACATGGCGCTCAAGGGCGCGCGGCTCTGATCCCCGTCAGTCGGTCAGGTTGACCGTACGGGCCGATACGGCACCGATCTCCGTGGAGATCTCGGCGAGCACCGACGCCGGGACATCGTCGTCGACGGTGAGCACGACCAGCGCCTCGCCGCCCGCGTCCGCCCGCGAGACCTGCATGCCCGCGATGTTCAGACCGGCCTCGCCGAGGATCCGACCGACCGTGCCGACAACACCGGGACGGTCGTCGTAACGCAGCACCACCATGTGGTCGGCCAGCGCCAGGTCCACGTCGTACTCGCCGACGGCGACGATCTTCTGGAGGTGCTTGGGGCCGGCCAGCGTGCCGGAGACCGCGACCTCCTCGCCGCCCGAGAGCGTGCCGCGGACGGTAACCACATTGCGGTGGTCCGGCGACTCGGAGCCGGTGGTGAGGCGGACCTCTACACCGCGCTCCTGCGCGAAGAGCGGGGCATTCACATAGGACACGGTCTCGTCGACCACGTCCTCGAAGACGCCCTTGAGCGCGGAGAGTTCGAGCACCTTGACGTCGTGCTGGGTGATCTCGCCGTACACCTCGACGTCGAGGCGGACCGCGACCTCGCCCGCGAGCGCGGTGAAGATCCGGCCGAGCTTCTCGGCGAGCGGCAGGCCCGGGCGTACGTCCTCGGCGATCACGCCGCCCTGGACGTTGACCGCGTCCGGCACGAGCTCACCGGCGAGGGCGAGGCGCACGGACTTGGCGACCGCGACACCCGCCTTCTCCTGGGCCTCGTCGGTGGAGGCGCCGAGGTGCGGGGTGCAGACGACCTGGTCGAACTCGAACAGCGGGGAGTCCGTGCAGGGCTCCTTCGTGTACACGTCGAGACCGGCGCCGGCGACCCGGCCCTCCTTGAGCGCGGCGGCGAGCGCCACCTCGTCGATGATGCCACCGCGCGCGGCGTTGACGATGCGCACCGAGGGCTTCACCTTGTGCAGCGCCTCGTCGCCGATCAGGCCCAGTGTCTCGGATGTCTTGGGCAGGTGAACGGTGATGAAGTCGGCGACCTCGAGCAGTTCGTCGAGCGCCAGGAGCTTGACACCCATCTGGGCGGCACGTGCGGGCTGCACATAGGGGTCGTACGCAACGATCTTCATGCCGAAGGCCGACATGCGCTGAGCGACCAGGACACCGATGCGGCCGAGGCCGACGACGCCGAGGACCTTCTCGCTCAGCTCGACGCCGGTGTACTTGGAGCGCTTCCACTCGCCGTTCTTGAGGGCGGTGTTGGCCTGCGGGATGTTGCGCGCGGTGGCGATCAGCAGACCGCAGGCCAGCTCGGCGGCGGTCACGATGTTGGAGGTCGGTGCGTTGACGACCATCACGCCGGCCTTGGTGGCGGCGGAGACGTCGACGTTGTCCAGACCGACGCCCGCGCGGGCGACGACCTTCAGCTTCTGCGCGGCGGCAATGGCCTCGGCGTCGACCTTGGTGGCGGAGCGCACCAGGATGGCGTCGACATCGGCGATCGCGGGGAGGAGCTCGGCGCGGTCCGCGCCGTTGCAGTGCCGGATTTCGAAATCCGGCCCCAGGGCGTCAACCGTGGCAGGCGACAGTTCTTCAGCGATGAGTACGACAGGTTTCGAGCTCACGTGAGTCCTCACAAGTCCAGTGCGGACGGCCGTCCCGACGGCCGCAGGCGGTGGAGGGGCTTGCCGCGTGGAAGACGCACGACATTGTGGGCCTGACGCGTGTATGTGTCGAGAAGTGTAGTCATGCGCCAGGACGCATACTGTGCCCCGATGGAAGGATCACCCACACGGGGTGGACGACTTGTACACACGTACGACGCCGCCTCTTCCAGCGGTGAAGCAGGGGGAATGCCTCGGGGGCGGGTCAGGAGACCCGCCCCCGAGGCACCGGTGTTACGCGTCCTCGTCGTTGACCCAGCTCATGAGCTTGCGCAGCTCACGGCCGGTGGTCTCCAGGAGGTGGTCGCTGTCCGCCTTCTTGTACTCGTTGTACTTGGGCAGACCGTTGTGGTACTCGGCCATCCAGTTCTTGGCGAAGGTGCCGTCCTGGATCTCCGCGAGGACCTTCTTCATCTCGGCCTTGGTGGCGTCCGTGATGATCCGCGGGCCGGTGACGTAGTCGCCCCACTCGGCGGTCTCCGAGATGGACCAACGCATCTTCTCCAGGCCGCCCTCGTACATGAGGTCCACGATGAGCTTCAGCTCGTGCAGGCACTCGAAGTACGCGATCTCCGGCTGGTAACCGGCCTCGGTCAGGGTCTCGAAACCGGCCTTGACCAGGGCGGCGGTGCCACCGCAGAGGACGGCCTGCTCACCGAACAGGTCGGTCTCGGTCTCCTCGGTGAAGGTCGTCTTGATGACGCCGGCGCGGGTGCCGCCGATGCCCTTCGCGTACGACAGGGCGAGCGCCAGGCCGTTGCCCGAGGCGTCCTGCTCGACGGCCACGATGCACGGAACGCCGCGGCCCTCCTCGTACTGACGGCGGACCAGGTGGCCCGGGCCCTTCGGGGCGACCATGCAGACGTCGACATCGGCCGGCGGCTTGATGAAGCCGAAGCGGATGTTCAGGCCGTGGCCGAAGAACAGCGCGTCGCCCTTCTTGAGGTTGTCCTTGATGGACTCCTCGTAGACCTGGGCCTGGATCGGGTCCGGGACGAGGATCATGATGACGTCGGCCTCGGCGGCGGCCTCGGACGGGGTCACCACGCGCAGCCCCTGCTCCTCGGCCTTGGCCTTGGACTTGGAGCCCTCGTGCAGACCGACACGGACGTCGACACCCGAGTCACGCAGCGACAGCGCGTGGGCGTGGCCCTGGCTGCCGTAGCCGATGACCGCGACCTTGCGGCCCTGGATGATGGACAGGTCGGCATCGTCGTCGTAGAACAGCTCGGCCACTGGGTCTCTCCTTGGTGTGCAGGTGTTGCGTCCCACCGTACGGCGGGTTGCGTCAGATACGTTTTCGGGTCTCGCCATACGAGCGGCGAGGTCGTCAGGCCGATCGGTCGAGGGCGCGCAGCGAACGGTCGGTGATCGAGCGCGCGCCACGCCCTATGGCGATGGTGCCGGACTGGACCAGCTCCTTGATGCCGTACTGCTCCAGCATCTTGAGCATGGCCTCCAGCTTGTCGGCGCCGCCGGTCGCCTCGATCGTGACGGCCTCCGGGGAGACGTCCACGGTCTTGGCGCGGAACAGCTGGACGATCTCGACGATCTGGGAGCGGGTCTCGTTGTCGGCGCGGACCTTCACCAGGACGAGCTCACGCTGGATCGCAGCGGACGGCTCGAGTTCGACGATCTTCAGGACGTTGACCAGCTTGTTGAGCTGTTTGGTCACCTGCTCGAGAGGCAGGTCCTCGACACTGACGACGATGGTGATGCGCGAGATGTCGGGGTGTTCGGTGGTACCGACCGCGAGCGAGTCGATGTTGAAGCCGCGGCGGGAGAACAGGGCGGTGATCCGGGCAAGGACACCGGGCTTGTTCTCGACCAGGACGGAGAGCGTGTGCTTGGTGGACATGGAGTCGGTCTCTCTCTGTCTCTCAGTCGTCTTCGTTGTCGCCGAAGTCGGGGCGGACTCCGCGGGCGGCCATGACCTCGTCGTTGGAGGTGCCGGCGGCGACCATCGGCCACACCATGGCGTCCTCGTGGACGATGAAGTCGATCACGACGGGGCGGTCGTTGATGGAATTGGCCTCTTCGATGACCTTGTCCAGGTCGGCCGGGTCCTCGCAGCGGATCGCGTAGCAGCCCATGGCCTCGGACAGCTTGACGAAGTCCGGGACGCGGGTGCCCTTCGCCGGGACGCCCTCGGTGTCGGCGCCGGAGTGCAGCACGGTGTTGGAGTACCGCTGGTTGTAGAACAGGGTCTGCCACTGGCGGACCATCCCGAGCGCGCCGTTGTTGATGATGGCGACCTTGATCGGGATGTTGTTGAGCGCGCAGGTGGTGAGTTCCTGGTTGGTCATCTGGAAGCAGCCGTCGCCGTCGATCGCCCAGACCGTACGGTCCGGCATGCCGGCCTTGGCACCCATCGCGGCCGGGACCGCGTAACCCATCGTTCCGGCGCCACCGGAGTTCAGCCAGGTGGCGGGCTGCTCGTACTGGATGAAGTGCGAGGCCCACATCTGGTGCTGGCCGACGCCCGCCGCGAAGATCGTGCCCTCGGGGGCGAGCCGGCCGATGCGCTGGATGACCTGCTGCGGCGAGAGGCTGCCGTCCTCGGGCAGGTCGTAGCCGAGCGGGTACGTCTCGCGCCAGCGGTTGAGATCCTTCCACCACGCGTCATAGTCACCGACGTGACCTTCGGTGTGCTCGGTCTGGACGGCCTGGACCAGGTCGGCCAGAACCTCGCGGGCATCGCCCACGATCGGGACGTCGGCGGCGCGGTTCTTGCCGATCTCGGCCGGGTCGATGTCGGCGTGGACGATCTTGGCGTACGGGGCGAAGCTGTCCAGCTTGCCGGTGACGCGGTCGTCGAACCGGGCTCCGAGGGCGACGATCAGGTCGGCCTTCTGCAGCGCGGTGACGGCGGTGACCGAACCGTGCATGCCCGGCATTCCGACGTGCAGCGGGTGGCTGTCGGGGAATGCGCCGAGCGCCATCAGTGTGGTGGTGACGGGCGCTCCGGTGAGCTCCGCGAGGACCTTCAGTTCGGCGGTGGCCCCCGCCTTGATGACACCGCCGCCGACGTACAGCACCGGGCGCTTGGCCTGGGTGATCAGCTTGGCTGCCTCGCGGATCTGCTTGGCGTGCGGCTTGGTGACCGGACGGTAGCCGGGCAGGTCCTGGGTGGGCGGCCAGCTGAACGTGGTCTGCGCCTGCAGGGCGTCCTTGGCGATGTCGACGAGGACGGGGCCCGGACGGCCGGTGGAGGCGATGTGGAAGGCCTCGGCGATCGTGTGCGGGATGTCCTCGGCCTTGGTGACCAGGAAGTTGTGCTTGGTGACCGGCATCGTGATGCCACAGATGTCGGCTTCCTGGAAGGCATCCGTGCCGATGGCCTTGGAGGCGACCTGACCGGTGATCGCGACCAGCGGGACGGAATCCATGTGGGCGTCCGCGATCGGCGTGACCAGGTTGGTGGCGCCGGGGCCCGAGGTGGCCATACAGACGCCGACCTTGCCGGTGGCCTGTGCGTAGCCGGTGGCGGCGTGTCCGGCGCCCTGCTCGTGACGGACCAGCACATGGCGGACCCGGGTGGAGTCCATCATCGGGTCGTACGCCGGAAGAATGGCACCGCCTGGAATGCCGAATACCGTGTCGGCCCCCACCTCCTCGAGAGACCGGATGAGGGACTGCGCGCCCGTGACGTGCTCAACGGTGGCGGCGGACGATCCGCCGTTACGGGCCCGCGGCTGGGGATGGTGGGCCCCTGTGGCCTGCTCGGTCATCGGCATTCTCTTCTCGAAGCTGAGGGTTTTTGCGGGTATTTTGCGGCGGTTTGCCTGGTGCTATTGCAACAAAAAACCCCTCGTGCCGTGAGGCAAGCGAGGGGAGCGCGCCGGTGTGGTCCGCAGAGTGTCAGTGAGGGACTCTGCTTCAGCCGACGCGCTTTCCAAGTACGAGAATTCGGGTTCGCATGACACTGACCCTCTCTCCGGCGCATGCAACGTGTCAAGCGGGTGGGACGGGCGTCTCAACATGTGAGCCACTGAGGAGCGGGATCGAGCCGCCCGTCAGGACCGGCTGGGCAGTGGCACTGCCGGATCCGGGCACTGGGAACTCGCCGCGGGCCAGGGCGCGGCGCAGCCGGTATTCGTCGAGCGGCCCGGAGAAGGCCATCCCCTGGCCGTGCGTACAACCCATGGCGCGCAGGGCGATGACCTGCTCCGGCAGATCGACACCATCGGCCACGGACTGCATGCCGAGATCGCACGCGATGCGCAGGAGGCCGCTGGTGATCTTGTGCAGCCGGGCGGATTCCACGACACCCTCGACGAGACCGCGGTCCAGTTTCAGTACGTCGATGGGGAGCCGGCGCAGCGCGTTGATCGCGGCGTAGCCACTGCCGAAGCCGTCGAGCGCGATGCGGACGCCGAGCCGGCGCAGCGCCACGAGACGCTGTTCGAGCTCGTCGAAGGAGATCCGGGGGTCGCTGTCGGTGACCTCGATCACCAGGGTGCCGGCGGGCAGGCTGTGCCGGGTGAGCAGCGACTCGACGGAACCGAACGGCATCCCCTTGTCGAGGAGCCTGCCGGCGGAGAGCCGCACGGTGACGGAGACCGGATAACCGGCCCTGGCCCGGTCGGCGGCCTGCTCGACGGCCTCTTCGAGGAGCCAGCGGCCGAGTTCGGCGGTGCGGTCGCTGTCCTCGGCGACGCGAAGGAATTCGGCAGGGGTGAACAGGATGCCCTGGGCGGAGCGCCAGCGGGCCTGGGCGGCGACGGCGGCGACGGCGCCGCTGGCGAGATGCACCACGGGCTGGTGGAGCAGGGCGAACTCACCGTCTCGCAGGGCGGTACGCAGCCGGGCCGCCAGCTCGGAGCGGCGTACGACTTCGGCCTGCATCTGCGGGGCGTACAGCTCGACGCGGTTCTTGCCGCCGGCCTTGGCGCGGTACATGGCGAGATCGGCGTTGCGCATGAGGTCGCTCGGAGAGATGCCGGGCTCGGCGAAGGCGACCCCGATGGACGCGGCGACCCGGACCTCACCGGCGCCGATGCGGTACGGCTGGGAGAGGGTGAGGCGCAGCCGGTCGGCGATCTCGTGGACCTGGCATTCCCGGGCGGGCTGGTCGCGGATGCCGTCGCCGAGGATGATGGCCGCGAATTCGTCACCACCGAGGCGGGCCGCGGTGTCGCCGACCCGTACGGACTCATGGAGGCGGCGGGCGGCCTGGATGAGGAGTTCGTCGCCCGCCTGGTGGCCGAGGCGGTCGTTGACCGCCTTGAAGCCGTCGAGGTCGAGGAAGAGCACGGCGGTGCCGGTGTCGCCGGAGCGGCGGCCGCCGAGGGCCTGGCGGACCCGCTCGGTGAACAGGGCGCGGTTGGGCAGGTCGGTGAGCGGGTCGTGCTCGGCGTTGTGCTGCAACTGGGCCTGCAGCCGGACTCTTTCGGTCACATCGCGGCTGTTGAGGATCAGCCCGCCCTGGTGGCGGTTGACCGTGGATTCGACATTGAGCCAGTCGCCCGTACCGGATCTGAAGCGGCACTCGATCCGGGTGGTGGGCTCCTCGCCCGGACAGGCGGCGAGGAACCGGCGCACCTCATGGACCACCCGCCCCAGGTCCTCGGGATGGATGATCGAGGCGAGCTCGGCGCCGACCAGGTCGTCGGCCTCGCGTCCGTACACCCCCACGGCGGCGGGACTGACATAGCGCAGGACGCCGGTGGGGGCAGCGATCATGATGACATCGCTGGAGCCCTGCACCAGGGAGCGGAAGTGGTTCTCCTTCTGCGCCAGCTCCTGGGTGAGGGCGATGTTGTCGACGAGCATGATGCCCTGCCGGACGACCAGGGCGAGCACCACCGTGCAGCCGGTGAAGACCACGACGCGGTCCACCCGACGGCCCTCGATGACGTTGCTGAGAATGCCGAGGGTGCAGACCGCGGCGGCAAGATACGGCGTCAGCGCGGCCAGCGATCCCGCGATGGGCCTGCTGGTGGAGCGCGGCGTACCCCGTGGCGGCAAGGCATTGTCCGTTGCGCTTTTCGTGCCCCAGGGTGCGTACGCGAGGAGCACGGAACCGGCGAACCAGCCCGCGTCCAGCAACTGGCCGGAGTGGTAGGCCTGGCGCAGCAGCGGGGAGGTGAACAGGGCGTCGGACAGGACCGTCAGGGCGAGTGCGGCAACGGCGGTGTTCACCGCGGAGCGGTTGACGTTGGACCGCCGGAAGTGCAGGGCCAGCACCATGGAGACCAGCACGATGTCGAGCAGCGGATAGGCCAGCGCGAGCGCCGCGCGGGCCACGCTCGCGCCCTCGGCGTCCGCGAGGTGCGCGGTGTGGGCGAGGGCGAGGCTCCAGGAGAGCGTGAGGAGCGATCCGCCGATCAGCCAGGAGTCCAGTGCGAGACAGACCCATCCGGCCCGGGTGACGGGACGTTTGGCAAGGACGAGCAGCCCGATGATGGCGGGCGGTGCGAAGCAGAGGAAGAAGGCGTCGGCGAGGGTGGGGCTGGGCACCGAGCGGTCGAGCACGACCTCGTACCAGCCCCAGACCGCATTGCCCCCTGCGGCCATGAGCGAGGAGAGCGAGAACAGCAGCCAGGCGGGCCGGAACCGGTCGCCGCCGTTTCGCGCGTAGAAGTAGCAGGAGACGGCCGCGACCAGCGCGGCGGCGCTGAGGCCGAAATCCCCCATGATGAGCGCCAGTTCCGAAGAACCCCAGCCGAGGGCCGCCCCCACCGTGTATCCGCCGCAGACGAGGCCGACCAGGAGCTGCGACACCAGTGCGGACGCACCGCCGACGGTCGACCGCCGGGAGAGGAACGCCCCGAGGGCACCGGCCGGCGCGCTCACCGGGGTGCACCCGACGCCGCGACGCCCGCTCTGCGGACGGACGACGGGAAACCCGGAACAGGGCCCAGTCGCCGTCGATCGTCCTGCGGTGTCGGATCGTTCACCCATCGGCCGTACATCGCCCGTCACCCCCTCGCGTGTTGCGTCCTCCCCGGCGCAGTCCCTTCCTCGGCGCAGCGCCCCTTTCGGGACGATACACCAGACCAGTCACGCAGGGACATAGTTTATCTACTCTCCGTGACCACTGAGGGTTTGTCAGAACGGTACGCAGTCAAGCGGGACCGTAGCGTGGTCAACCGATGGTGCGTACGACGTTCTGCATCGGCTCCCCCGCGGCGAAACGGTTCAGCTGTCCGGCCACCAGACGCTTGGCGCGCGGCAGGAACGCTGAGGTGCTGCCGCCCACATGAGGAGTGATCAGGACGTTCGGAGCATGCCAGAGGGGATGGCCGGCGGGCAGCGGTTCCGGGTCGGTGACATCGAGGGCGGCGCGCAGTCGGCCGGACCCGAGTTCGAGCAGCAGCGACTTGGTGTCGACGACGCCGCCCCGTGCGACGTTCACGAGCAGCGCTCCGTCCGGCATCGCGGCGAGGAACTCCGCACCCACCAGCCCTTGCGTGGACGGGTTCAGCGGGGTGGACAGCACGACGACGTCGGCTTCGGGCAGGAGTGCGGGCAGGTCATCGAGTGTGTGTACGGGTCCGCGTGCCGTTGTCCGTGCAGAGCGCGCGACGCGCGCCACCCGCGCGCACTCGAAGGGCACGAGCCGGTCCTCGATGGCGGCCCCGATCGATCCGTACCCCACGATCAGCACGGACTTGTCGGCGAGCGCGGGATAGAAGCCGGCCCGCCATTCCTCCTTGTCCTGGCCGTGGACGAACCCGGGGAAGCCGCGCAGGGAGGCGAGGATCAGGGCGAGGGCGAGCTCCGCGGTCGACGCCTCGTGGACCCCTTTGGCATTGCACAGCCGCACCCCGGCCGGCAGCAGACCGAGGCCCGGCTCGACATGGTCGATGCCCGCAGTGAGCGTCTGCACGATGCGGACCTGTGCCATGTCTGCGAGCGGACGGACCGAGATCCGGGAACCCTTCATGTACGGCACGACGTAGAAGACGCAGTCGGCCGGGTCGGCCGGGTAGTCCTGCGCGCCGTCCCAGAAGTGGTAGTTGAGACCCTCGGGGAGTCCTTCGATCTCGTCGGCGGGAAACGGCAGCCACACGTCAGGAGTCTTCGTCGAAGTCATGGTCAGGAGGCTAACGACCTGGAGGCTGCGCGAGGGGCGGCGGGCGGCAGAGGTTACTTTGGGGTGCGGTGTGGTCCCGTGACGGCGGGGCCGAGGTCCTGTGGTCACGGGACCTTAGGGAGGGTTCGGGGAGTTGGAGCGCAGGAGTCTTGGTGCGGCGGCGCTCGCCGTGGGTGCGGTGGGTCTTGGCTGCATGCCGATGAGCTGGGCGTACAGCGCGTCGCAGCAGCGCGGTGACCGTGCGTTGCGTGCGGTGCACGCCGCGCTCGACGCGGGCGTCCAACTGCTCGACACAGCCGACATGTACGGCCCCTTCACCAATGAGCTGCTGGTGGGCCGGGCGCTGAAGGGCCGCAGATCCGATGCCTTCGTCTCCACCAAGTGCGGGCTGCTGGTGGGCGATCAGCACATCGTCGCCAATGGCCGCCCCGGCTATGTGCGGCGGGCCTGTGACGCCTCGCTTCGGCGGCTGCAGACCGACGTGATCGATCTGTACCAGCTGCACCGGGCCGATCCCGAGGTGCCGGTCGAGGAGACCTGGGGCGCGATGGCGGAGCTGGTGACCGCCGGAAAAGTGCGGGCGCTCGGACTCTGTGCGGTCGGGGCGCGGGCTTCACGCCGGCCGGGTGCCCGAAGGTACGACGAAACGATCCGTCAGCTGGAACGGGTGCAGCAGGTCTTCCCGGTGAGCGCGGTGCAGGCGGAACTCTCGGTCTGGTCGCCGGAGGCGCTGGAGTCGTTGCTTCCGTGGTGCTCCGCGCGGGGTGTGGGGCTGCTGGCGGCGATGCCGCTGGGGAACGGCTATCTGACGGGCACGCTGACCCCGGGGCAGGGCTTCGAGCCGGAGGATCTGCGGGCCAGGCATCCACGGTTCACGGCCGAGATGATGGCGGCGAACCAGCCGGTGGTGGTCGGGCTGCGGCGGATCGCGGAGCGGCACGGGGCGACTGCGGCGCAGGTGGCGCTGGCCTGGGTGCTGCGGCAGGGGCCGCATGTGGTGCCGGTGCCGGGGACCAAGCGGGAGCGGTGGGCGGTGGAGAATGCGGGGGCGGCCGGGCTGAAGCTGACCCCGCGGGATCTGATGGAGATCGCCTGGCTGCCTGCGGCGCGGGGGTCGTGGTACTGATCAGCGGCCACCCGTTCGTGATCCACGATCGAGAAATCTGACGTGCGTGGAGAACCGGGGACGGGGGTGCGGTGTAAGAACAGAAGTCGGATGGCCGTCGAAGGGATCGGTGCTGTGCGTGGTGTTCTGTTCGGATCTTTACAAGGCCCCGCTGGTCGTCGGGGACGGCGTCGAGGCGTGCGCCGCGGGACAGTGGCCGCGCTGGCCGCGGGCGCGCTGCTGCTGACCGCGGGGTGTTCGGCGGGGAACGGTTTCGGCAGCACGACGGGCGCCGGACAGCTGCCGTCGCCGTCCTCTTCCTCCCCCGCTGCCTCGGGCCCGTCGGCCTCCCCGTCCGCGTCGGTCGCCCCGCCACCCGCGAAAGGCTCGGTCAAGGTGGTCTCCACGCTCACCGAGGGCCTCGACTCTCCCTGGGGGCTGGCGGAGCTGCCCGGCGGCGATCTGCTGGTCTCCTCGCGCGACAAGGGAACGATCACCCGGATCGACGGGAAGAGCGGCAAGAAGACCCTGCTGGGCACCGTGCCCGGGGTGGCGCCCGGCGGGGAGGGAGGGCTGCTGGGGATCGCGCTCTCCCCCACGTACGGTTCGGACCATCTGGTGTACGCGTACTTCACGACCGCGTCCGACAACCGCATCGCGCGCATGCAGTACGACGAGAACGGCACGACGCCCGGCCGGCTGCTGGGTGCACCGGACACGATTCTGCGGGGCATCCCGAAGGGCTCGGTCCACAACGGCGGGCGGATCGCCTTCGGTCCGGACCACATGCTCTACGCGGGCACAGGGGAGACGGGGGACAGCGAGCTCGCACAGGACAAGAAGTCGCTGGCCGGCAAGATTCTGCGGATGACCCCGGACGGCCGGCCGCTGCACGGCAATCCGCAGGCCGACTCCGTGGTGTATTCGTACGGCCATCGCAATGTGGAGGGGCTGGCCTGGGACGGGCAGAAGCAGCTGTGGGCGTCCGAATTCGGACAGGACACCTGGGACGAGCTGAACCGGATCGTGCCGGGCGGGAATTATGGCTGGCCGAAGGTCGAGGGCAAGGGAGGAAAGCCGGGCTTCATCGATCCCGTGGCACAGTGGAAGCCCTCCGAGGCGTCCCCGAGCGGGATCGCCTTCGCCAAGGGGTCGGTCTGGATGGCGGCCCTGCGTGGTGAGCGGCTCTGGCGGATTCCGCTGTCCGCCCGGGAGGACAGGGAACCTCTGGCGGCGCCGCAGTCGTTCCTGAAGGGCAAGTACGGCCGTCTGCGCACCGTGCTCGCCGCAGGCGGCAACAAGCTCTGGCTGGTCACGAGCAATACGGACACCCGTGGCACCCCGAAGCCGGGAGACGACAGGATCCTGGTGCTGGAGGTGCGATAGCGGCTACAGCAGGTGAAAGGGCGTGCGACCGGTGTTCAACTTCTTCGAGGAACTCTTCGCGCCGGGCCGTAAGCATGCCGCCGAGGAGCAGAAACGGCTGGAGCTGAGCCGGGTGGATCTCGGCGTCGGCGACCCGGGACGCGGGCCGATCGACCTGGCCTCCGGAAAGGTGATCGTCAGGGCGTCCGGTACGGACGACGGTCCGGGTGCGGATCATGCCGCGACGGACGGGATACCGGATCCGGACCAGGCAGCGGACGACCTCGGTGAGGCGTCCGGACCGGATACCCAGGACGCCCGCGGTCCTGGGTGAGACTCCGGCCCACGGCACCGCGCACGGGATGGGACCGCCGCAGGGCGGTGCGTAAGGGCTGTCCCGCAATCCCTGGTGGGCGCGCGGCGACAGCCCTTACGACCTGGGGGCCGATAGGGAGCGGGCTCGCGCCGCCCTGCGACTCCGCTTGCCGCGTTGTCGTCGGTCATCGATGCGCCGCATCGGCTCTCTCCTCCGCCTTGCAATCGAAGCCGCACGACGACGCTCCCTGATCCACTCCCTATCGCCCCCCAGGTCGTTACTCAACTCACCCGGCGCTGCCCAGGGTCGGCAGGGGCATGATGAGGTCGAAGTACATGCCGAAGGAGATCGCCAGGCCGAGGACACCGAGCGCGATACCGGCGGTCGCGACGGCACGCACCCAGAGGGGCTGCGGGTGCGGGGAGGGCGCGCCGAAGGCCGGGCGGACCAGGGCGAAGAGGCCGACCAGCAGGGCGAGCAGGGCGAAGAGGCCGTTGACCAGCGCCGTTGAGTGCCAGGCATCGCCGTAGATCTCGGAGATCTGCTGGGCCGCGGTGCCACCGCTCGAGCTCTTGATCTGCCCGATCAGGGTCTCGCGCTCGGCGGCTATCTTGCCGGCCCAGGACCCGCTGAGCGCGACGACGCCAAGACCGGCTGCGGCCACGGCCGCGGCGGCCGAGCCGAGGCCGGACGTCCCCTTGCCGGAGTCCTCGAAATCGGTGTCCGTGAAGTCGACATCCAGGTCGGGGTCCTGATCGGAGCCGGAGGCGGAACCCGCGTCGTCGGCCCCCGCGGGATCTCCCTCGGCTTCGGCCGCTCCCTTGTCGAGGCTGTACGTCGCGTCCGCGGCCGCGGTCTGCTCGGCCGCGTTCTCGTCCGCCACGTTCTCGTCGCCTGCGTTCTCGTCGGCCGCGTTCTCCTCGGCCCCGGTCTCCTCAGCGTCGAGAACAGCAGGAGCGACGGGGCCGGTGGGATCGGTGGGGTTCTTGGGAGTTCCGGGGTTCATGTCCCGCACGCTAGGCGGCCCAGATGAGAACCTTCTTAAGACCGGCCGGCCCGTCCCTCCTCCGCCGTCCTCAAGCCTTCCGCGCCCGCCACTCCCGGGCCAGTACGGACCAGATCTCCGAGTCGTGCCGCTCGCCGCGGTACAGGTAGTTCTCGCGCAGCACCCCGTCGCGTGTCATGCCGAGCCGCTTGGCCACGGCGGTGCTCCGGGTGTTCGCTGCGGACGCGTCCCACTCCACGCGGTGCATGCCGCGCTCGTGGACCGCCCAGTCGATCAGCTTCCGTGCCGCCCGGGTGACCAGACCACGCCCCTCCCCCGCCGGCTCCAGCCAGCAGCCGACCTCGCAGTTCCCGGACTCCGTGTCGAAGATCCGGAACATGACACCGCCGACGAGCGTGCCGTCCAGCCAGATGCCGTAGAGCCGCCCTGTGTCGGCCGCCTGCTTCTCCGCGTACCGCCGGAGCAGGGCGCGCGCCGAGTCCAGGTCGGTGGCGAACGAGGCGAACGGGATCCAGGGGTCGACGATCTCGCGGGCCCGGTCCATATGGGCGAGGAACTCCTCCGCCTGCCAGATCTCCAGCGGACGCAGTTCCGCTCCGTCGTCGCCCAGGGATATCGCGAACATCAGGCTCCTTCTCGAACCGCTTCCGCCGCTTGCACGGCGTGCTCCACTTCTGCTGACTGCACTGCCTGCGGGATCTTCGCATGCGACGCGCGGCACTCGGGTGGCTCGATGCTGATCCGCGGCAGCCACCGGTCCAGTCGGCGCGGCAGCCACCAGTTCGCTCCGCCCAGCAGATGCATCAGGGCGGGGACCAGCAGCGTACGGAGAACGAAGGCATCGAGGGCGACCGCCGCGGCGAGCGCGATGCCGAACATGGCGATGACCCGGTCCCCGCTGAGAACGAACGCGAGGAAGACCGAAATCATGATCACGGCCGCGGAGTTGATCACGCGACTGGTATCCGCGAGGCCGACCCGGACCGCCCGCCGGTTGTCACCGGTCTCCAGCCACTCCTCGTGCATCCGCCCGACCAGGAACACCTGGTAGTCCATGGAGAGCCCGAAGAGCACGGACACCATGATGACCGGCAGGAACGGTTCGATGGGCCCCGCGCTGCCCAGCCCCAGCAGCTCGCTCCCCCACCCCCACTGGAAGATCGCGACGACGACTCCGAACGAGGCGGCGACCGCGGCCACATTCATCACGGCGGCCTTCAGCGGAATGGCGATCGACCGGAAGGCCAGCAGCAGAAGCAGACAGCCGAGCCCTATGACGACGCCGATGAAGAGCGGGAGTTTGCCGATGATGATCTGGGCGAAGTCGTCGTAGCTGGCCGTCACCCCGCCCACATGGGCCTGGAGCGAGGTGTTCGCCTCGGCCTGCGGGAGGACGTCCGTACGCAACCGGTCGACGAGCGCGCTGGTCTCCTGCGACTGCGGTGACGACTTCGGTACGACGGTGATGAAGGCCGCACTGCCACTGTTGTTGTACGTGACCGGGCTGACCGAGGCCACGCCGTCGGTGCTCCGCAGGGCGGCGGGAAGGCTGTCCATCGCGAGCCGGTCGTCCGCGCCGTCGAGCTGCGCGGCGATCGTCAGCGGGCCGTTGACGCCGGGCCCGAATCCTTCGGCCAGCAGGTCGTACGCCTGCCGGGTGGTCGACGAGGAGGGGTTGTTGCCCTGGTCGGCGGTGCCCAGATGCAGGGAGAACGTGGGCAGCGCGAGGACCACCATCACCACGGCGGCGAGTGCCCCGAGCAGCTTGGGGTGGCGTTCGACGAACGCTGACCAACGGGCGGCGAAGCCGGTGGGCAGTTCGGGCTGCGGCCCGTACTCGGCGAGATTTCTGCGCTCGCGCCGGCTCAGCGCCCGCATGCCGATGAAGGACAGCAGGGCGGGCAGCAGGGTCACGGACGCGGCCACGGTCAGGACGACGGTGAGCGAGGCGGCGATCGCGACGCCATTGAGGAACCCGAGTTGCAGGAGCAGCATGCCGAGCAGCGCTATACAGACGGTGGCTCCGGCGAAGACGACGGCCCGCCCGGTCGTCGCGACGGCGTTCTGCGCCGCCTCGGTGACCGTCATGCCTCTGCGCAGTCCTGTGCGGTGCCGGGTGACGATGAACAGCGCGTAGTCGATGCCGACGCCGAGGCCTATCAGCATGCCCAGCATGGGGGCGAAGTTGGCGACGGTCATCACATGGCCCAGCAGCACGGTGCCCGCGTACGCCGTGCCGACGGAGACGAGAGCGGTGGCGATGGGCAGCATGCTGGCGGCCAGCGAGCCGAAGGCGAGGAACAGGACGACCGCTGCGACGACGACCCCGATGGCCTCGCTGAAGCGGACGGACGGCGCTTCGGTGAGGGCGATGGCCGAGCCGCCCAGTTCCACCTGGAGATGGTCGCCGGCGGCAGCCTTCGCGGTGTCGACGACCGCCTGGGCCTGCTCCACCGGGATGTCGTCGGACTGGTGGTCGAAGGTGATCGTGGCGTAGGCGGTGTGTCCGTCCTCGCTGATCTGCCCGGCGCCGGACGCCCCGTACGGTCCGGTGACGGCGCTGACACCGGGCAGTTCCTCGACCGCGTGCAGGGTCCGGGTCATCGTCTGCTGGACATCGGCGGCCCGCACGGTGGAGTCGGCGGTGTGCCAGACGATGGTGTCCGTGTCACCGCCGAGGTCCGTGAAGCCGTTCTTGAGGAGCTCGGCGGCCTGGCCGGACTCCGTACCGGGCACCTCGTAGTCGTTGGAATAGGCAGAACCCGCGAAACCCGCCGCGGTGGCTGCGCCGCCAAGGGCGAAGAGCCATATGAGGACGGCGACGAGGCGGTGCCTGATGCACCAGCGGGCTATGGCAGCCAACGGACGTGCTCCCTGAGGGTTCGCGGTTCTTTACCGGTTCAAAACATGAATGACCCGCAAAGAACACATGACCTGAGAACAGCCACTCTCGCAGCCAGTAATGATCCTTTGTCCCTTTCGTGGCTTTAATCACAAAGGTGGCAGAGATCACCACGGCCCGCGGGCCGCCTCACCACGTCAGCCGGAGACGCTCGCCCGGCCGTTCTCGATGTGCCCCATCAGCCGGCGCCGGAAGGCATCGTCCCCGTCGACGGTGACGGCCAGGTCGTACCAGCCGTGTGCGTCGGCCGCCGAGTGCACGACTGTACGGCTGCGTCCCGGCTTGACCTTGACGGTCCTGGTCCAGTCCCGCAGATCGGCCTCGTCGACGTAGCCCAGGGGCCGCACGGTGAAGGTGAGTGTCGTGCGCCCCGTGTTGCGCAGGGTGAGATGCAGATCGCGCTCATGCGCGTCGATCCGCGAGGCGACCTCCGCCCCAGCCGAAACACCGTCCTTCGCGGGACCGGCGAACTCGCGCCGGAAGCCGTTCGGCCCCGTCACCGTGAACCGGTACGCCGCACCGGTGAGGGGCACCGTCCATTGCGCCGTGCCCTTCACATCGCGGTGCTGCGGTACGGGGAACTCCCCCGCGTACGGATACAGCGCGAAATGCGCGGACGAGCGCCCTGTGTTGCTGAGGGCCAGCTGCACCGCCCCGTCCACCAGCTTCGCCTGGGCGTCCGGCTGGTACGGCAGCGCACGGGCCGGGCGTGTCCCCGGCTCCTGTACGGGCATGTGCTGCACGAGCGGCGGCTTCGGCGCCCAGCGTCCGCTGAACGGCGGAATGGCGCCCGGCTGTTCCACGTCGGGCCGGCGCCGCGCGTGCCCGAAGTCGAAGGCCGAGGTCAGATCGCCGGTGACGGTGCGCCGCCAGTCGCCGATGTTCGGTTCCTTCACGCCGGTCCAGCGCTCCAGGAAGCGGACCACGGAGGTGTGGTCGAAGACCTCGGAGCAGACGTAGCCACCCACGGTCCACGGCGACACCACGAGCAGCGGCACCCGCATCCCGAGACCGGTGGGCTTGCCCTCCCACCGCTCCTCGGCAACCTCGGGCGGCGCGACCGGCGGCGGCACGTGGTCGAAGAAGCCGTCGTTCTCGTCGTAGTTGATGAGGACGGCGGTGTGCCGCCACACATCGGGGTGCTTGCCCAGCGCGTCCAGGACCTTGTAGACGATCGTCGCGCTGTGGATCGGTGAGGAGACGCTCGGGTGCTCGGAGTCGACGGCCGACGGCACCAGATAGGAGACCTCGGGCAGCGTGCCGGCCGCCACGTCCTTGGCGAACTCGTCGGCCAGCGTTCCGGTCTCCACCCGGCGCAGCCCACGCTCGAAGAGGCTGCGTTCGGTCTTGTCCAGGGTGGCGACACCCTCTTCGAGCAGGCCGAACAGCCGCTGCCGCTGCGTGGCGTCCGCGTTTCGTATCGCCGAGTAGAACGACTCCATGTACGTATGGCCGCCGGTCTTCGCCAGCGCCTTGCGGGCTATCGCCTTGAAGGTGGCGAAGAACTCGATCTGGTTGTCGGTGAAGTTCTCCCACTCGGTGTACGTGCGCCAGCTGCGCCCGGCCTTCTCCAGCCGCTCCGCGTACGTGCTCCAGTCGTACCCGGGGTGTCTGCCCTCGTTGTACGCGTCGTTCCCGACGGCCCGCTTGCCGTTCGCCTCGTTGCCCGTCTTCCCGCTCCACAGGTGGTTGCGGTTGGGGCTGGTCGAGGAGTGGATGGAGGAGTGGTAGGCGTCACAGACCGTGAAGGTGTCGGCCAGTTCATAGTGCAGCGGGATGTCGCGACGGTCGTAGTACGCCATGGTGGCGGCCGTCTTGGCGGTCACCCAGCCGTTCATCCACCCTCCGGCCCATGCCTTGCCGCCACCGTTCCAGGAGTGGTCGAGCTCGCCGATGTACTGGAGGTCCTTCTTCTGCGTCTCGGCGGCGTCCCGCACCGGGAACGGCAGCACGGAGGTGCCGAGCGGGGCGGGCTGCTCGAAGACCGGCTTGCCGGAGGGCAGTTCGACGGCGTTGCGGTCGCCGAAGCCGCGTACTCCCCGGAGCGTCCCGAAGTAATGGTCGAAGGAACGGTTCTCCTGCATCAGGATCACCACGTGCTTGATGGCTCCGAGCCCGCCACCACCGGACCCCGGCGAGTGCGCCGGCTGTGCGGCGATCGCGGCCTGCAGCGACGGCGGGAGCAGCGACCCCGCCGCTGCGACACCGAGTGCGCCGCCGCCGAGCGCGAAGAGCCGTCGCCGTGAAATGTCCGTGGTCAAGTGAGCCTCCCAAGTCCTGTGGTATGGCCCGGAATCTAATCAAGCCAGGTGGCGCGGGGAAGGAATTCGTGCGGCTCGGTGGTGAACGTCCGACAGGTCGTCCCGAATAGTCCGACCGCTCGGTGTTCGGCGGACCCTGAGCTCTCGGGATGGGTGAAGGGGCGGTGCACCCGGCTCACGGGTGCACCGCCCCTTCAGGGACATACGGGAACCGCCCACGCACAGGACGGCAGGCCTCTCCGGGATCAGCCCTCGACGCCGAGCTTCTCCAGGATCAGCTCGCGCACGCGGGCCGCGTCCGCCTGGCCTCGGGTGGCCTTCATGACCGCGCCGACGAGCGCGCCCGCCGCCGCGATCTTGCCGCCGCGGATCTTGTCCGCGATGGCCGCGTTGGCGGCGATGGCCTCGTCCACGGCCGTGCCCAGCGCGCCCTCGTCGGAGACGACCTTCAGGCCGCGCTTCTCGACGACGGTGTCCGGGGCGCCCTCGCCCGCGAGGACGCCCTCGATGACCTGGCGTGCCAGCTTGTCGTTGAGGTCGCCCGAGGTGACGAGTTCGGCCACCCTGGCGACCTGCGCCGGGGTGATCGGCAGCTCGTCGAGGCCGCGGCCTGTCTCGTTGGCGTTACGGGCCAGCTCGCCCATCCACCACTTGCGGGCCTGGTCCGAGGGGGCGCCCGCGTCGGTCGTGGCGACGATCAGGTCGACCGCACCGGCGTTGAGGATGGACTGCATGTCGTGCTCGGAGACGCCCCACTCCTCCTTCAGCCGGTTGCGACGCAGCCGCGGCAGCTCGGGGAGGCCCTTGCGGAGCTCCTCGACCCACTCGCGGGCCGGGGCGACCGGAACCAGGTCGGGCTCGGGGAAGTAGCGGTAGTCCTCGGCGTTGTCCTTGATGCGGCCGGCCGTGGTCGAGCCGTCCTCCTCGTGGAAGTGCCGGGTCTCCTGCACGACCGTGCCGCCCGAGCTCAGCACCGCGGCGTGGCGCTGGATCTCGAAGCGGGCGGCGCGCTCGACGGAACGCAGCGAGTTCACGTTCTTCGTCTCGGAGCGCGTACCGAACGTCTCGGTGCCGTTGGGGCGCAGCGACAGGTTGACGTCGCAGCGCATCTGGCCCATCTCCATCCGGGCCTCCGACACACCGAGCGCCTTGATGAGCTCGCGGAGCTCGGCGACGTACGCCTTGGCGACCTCGGGGGCACGCGCGCCCGCTCCCTCGATCGGCTTGGTGACGATCTCGATGAGCGGGATGCCCGCACGGTTGTAGTCGAGCAGGGAGTGGGACGCGCCCTGGATACGGCCGGTGGCGCCGCCGACGTGGGTCGACTTGCCGGTGTCCTCCTCCATGTGGGCGCGCTCGATCTGCACCCGGAAGATCTCCCCGTCCTCCAGCTGGACGTCCAGATAGCCGTTGTAGGCGATCGGCTCGTCGTACTGGGAGGTCTGGAAGTTCTTCGGCATGTCCGGATAGAAGTAGTTCTTCCGGGCGAAGCGGCACCACTCGGCGATCTCGCAGTTCAGCGCGAGGCCGATCTTGACGGCGGACTCGACGCCGATCTCGTTGACGACGGGCAGCGCGCCGGGCAGGCCGAGACAGACCGGGCAGGTCTGTGAGTTGGCGTCCTGCTTGAGCTCGGTCGAGCAGCCGCAGAACATCTTGGTCTTGGTGCCGAGCTCGACATGGACCTCCAGGCCCATGACGGGGTCGTAGGACGCGAGCGCGTCCTCGTACGACACCAGGTCGGTGACAGTCACGGTGAAACTTCCCTCTCAGCCCAGCAGTACGTCGTCATCGCCGATGCGCTTGAGTTCGCGCAGCAGCAGGGCGATACCAGTGGCGATGGCGGCGGCGGAGACAACGGCGTCGACCAGTCGGAGCGTGTCGTGTTCGCAGCGGGCCTTCTTGGCCTGCTTGGCGACGCCGATGGCCCCGAAGGCGGTGGTGCCGATGGACAGGTACGTACCGGTCTTGGACTTCTTGAAGCCCTTGGCCTTGGTCAGTGCGCTCACAGCGACGGAGCCTCCTCCAGCAGCGGGTGGCCCCACTTTTCCACGAAGGCGGCCTCGACGGCGGCTCCGACCTTGTACAGCCGGTCGTCCTTCATGGCGGGGGCGATGATCTGCAGTCCGACCGGCAGGCCGTCCTCCGGGGCCAGGCCGCAGGGCAGCGACATGGCGGAGTTGCCGGCGAGGTTGGTCGGAATGGTGCACAGGTCCGCGAGGTACATCGCCATCGGGTCGTCGGCGCGCTCGCCGATCGGGAAGGCGGTGGTCGGCGTCGTCGGGGAGACGATGACGTCGACCTGCTCGAAGGCCTTCTCGAAGTCCTGGGTGATGAGGGTGCGGACCTTCTGCGCCGAGCCGTAGTACGCGTCGTAGTAGCCGGAGCTGAGGGCGTACGTACCGAGGATGACGCGGCGCTTGACCTCGTCGCCGAAGCCGGCCTCGCGGGTGAGCGCGGTGACGTCCTCGGCGGACTTCGTGCCGTCGTCGCCGACCCGCAGGCCGTAACGCATGGCGTCGAAGCGGGCCAGGTTGGAGGAGCACTCGGACGGCGCGATCAGGTAGTACGCCGACAGGGCCAGGTCGAACGACGGGCAGTCCAGCTCGACGATCGTGGCACCGAGCGACTTCAGCAGCTCGACCGACTCGTTGAAGCGCTGGACGACACCGGGCTGGTAGCCCTCACCGGCGAACTGCTTGACGACACCGACGCGCATGCCGTCGACGCTGCCGTTGCGCGCGGCCTCGACGACCGGCGGGACCGGGGCGTCGATGGACGTCGAGTCGAGCGGGTCGTGCCCGGCGATCACCTCGTGCAGCAGGGCCGCGTCCAGGACGGTACGGGCGCAGGGCCCGCCCTGGTCCAGGGAGCTGGAGAACGCCACCATGCCGTAGCGGGAGACGCCGCCGTAGGTGGGCTTGACGCCGACGGTTCCGGTGACGGCCGCGGGCTGGCGGATGGAACCGCCGGTGTCCGTGCCGATGGCGAGCGGGGCCTCGTACGACGCGAGCGCGGCCGAGGAGCCGCCGCCGGAGCCGCCCGGGATACGGGTGAGATCCCACGGGTTGCCGGTCGGGCCGTAGGCGCTGTTCTCGGTGGAGGACCCCATGGCGAACTCGTCCATGTTGGTCTTGCCGAGGATGACGACGTCGGCGGCCTTCAGCTTCTTGGTGAGAGTCGCGTCGTACGGCGGGATCCAGCCTTCGAGGATCTTGGAGCCGACGGTGGTCGGCATGCCCTCGGTGGTGAAGATGTCCTTCAGCGCGAGCGGGACACCGGCCAGCGGTCCGAGCTTCTCGCCGGCCGCCTTCTTGGCGTCGATGGCACGGGCCTGCGCGAGCGCGCCCTCGCGGTCGATGTGGAGGAAGGCGTGGACCTTCTCGTCGACCGCGTCGATCCGGGCCAGGTGGGCCTCGGTGACCTCGACGGCCGTGAACTCGCCGGCCGCGATCTTCGCGGCGATCTCGGCTGCGGTGAGCTTGATGATGGTGCTGTTGTCCGTCATGGCTGTTAGTCCTCCCCCAGGATCTGCGGCACCTTGAAACGCTGCTGCTCCTGGGCCGGGGCGCCGGAGAGCGCCTGCTCGGGGGTGAGCGACGGACGGACCTCGTCCGCGCGCATGACGTTGGTCAGCGGCAGCGGGTGGGAGGTCGGCGGTACGTCTTGGTCGGCGACCTCGGAGACGCGGGCGACCGCGCCGATGATGTCGTCGAGCTGACCGGCGAAGTGATCGAGCTCTTCGCCCTTCAGTTCCAGACGTGCCAGCCGGGCGAGGTGGGCGACCTCCTCGCGCGTGATGCCAGGCATGCAGCGATCCTCAGGGGTTGGTGTGTGGTTTTGGCCCAATCCTATGGTGTCGCCCACAGCCACTCCCGCCACCCGGGCGAACACCCTGGTCAGATCCGGTTTCAAGCCCGTCCGGCGGTCGACGGCGGAGCGGGCACCGGACGCCCCCGGTGCCCACACGCCGCACCCCCGCGTTCACGTCGTCGCGGACCGCGACTCGGCCGACCGCCCGGACGTCCGCTGCTCCAGCTCGGGCGTCGCACCGGCTGCCGCCGCGGCCGCCAGCTCCGCCGGCCGCCGCCACCCGTGCTCTCCCCGCGCCCGCAGCCAGGCCGTCGTCTCCTGCGGCGGCATCGCGGCGGCGACCAGCCACCCCTGCACCGCATCGCACCGCAGATCCCGCAGCCGCTCCCAGGTCTCGTCGTCCTCGACCCCTTCCGCGACGACCAGCAGGCCGAGCGAGTGGGCCAGGTCGATCGTGCAGCGGACGATCTCCGCGTCCTCGTTGTCGACGGCCAGACGGGCCACGAACGACCGGTCGATCTTCAGCTCGCTGACCGGCAGCCGGCGTAGATGGACCAGCGAGGAGTACCCCGTACCGAAGTCGTCGAGGGACATCTTCACGCCGTGTCCGGCGAGTCCGGCGAGGGTGTCTGCGGCGCGCTGCGGGTCCTCCAGCAGTACGTGTTCCGTTATTTCCAGTTGCAGCGCCCCGGCCGGGACGCCGTGCCGGGCGAGCCGGGCCGCGACGCCGCCCGCGAATCCGGGGGTGTGGACGTCGCGCGGGGAGACGTTGACCGCGACCGGGACGAACAGCCCCTGCGCCCGCCACCGGGCGACCTGGGCCAGCGCCGTCTCCAGGACGTACTCCGTGAGGTGCGGCATCAGGCCGGACGACTCGGCGATGGCGATGAACTCGTCCGGAGGGACCCGCCCGCGTTCCGGATGCACCCAGCGCACCAGCGCTTCGAGGCCGGCCACCTGGCCGTCGAAGCGGACCTTCGGCTGGTAGTGGAGCTCCACCTCGCCGGCGTCCAGCGCACGCCGCAGATCGCCCAGGAGCCCGAGCCGGTCCGGAGTGTTGCTGTCCCGCTTCGACTCGTACACCTCGACGCCCGTACGGTCGCGCTTGGCCTGGTACATCGCCACGTCCGCACGCCTGAGCAGCCCTTCGGCGTCCAGTGCGTGGTCCGGGTAGACGGCGACCCCGGCACTCGCCTCCAGCACCAGGGTCAGACCGTCCAGGTCCAGCGGGGAGGACAGCTCGGCGACCAGATGGCGGGCGACCCGCTGGGCACTGGTGGCGGAGTCGGCGGTCGGCAGGAGCACGGCGAATTCGTCACCACCGAGCCGCGCGGCCTCCGTTCCTCGCGGGAGCGCGAGTCTGAGACGTTCCGCTATCTGCAGCAGCAGCCGGTCCCCCGCCAGATGACCGAGGGTGTCGTTGACCGCACGGAAACGGTCGAGGTCGATCAGGACGAGAGCGGACCTGGCGCCGATGGACTCGGCGTCCTCCAGGGCCGTCCAGGTGCGTTCCAGCAGCCACTGCCGGTTGGGCAGTCCGGTCAGCGGGTCACGCAGCTGCTCCTCGGCCCGGGCGCGGGCGATCCGGAGGGTGGAGTCCAGGGCGATCAACGGGACCGCGAAGAGCGGCAGGAGTACGGGCATGGCCATCGCGACGACGCAGATCAGCGGCGCGATGCCGAGCAGGGCCACCGCGACGAGGCCCTGGCGCAGCAGGGCGGTGCGGGCGACGGTCGGCAGCCCGCAGCCCTGGGGCGCCCGTGTGTACCACAGCAGGACCCTGGTCACCACAAGATAGGTGGCGGCGGCCAGGAGGACTTCCGGCACGGTGGCGATGCCCCAGTCGAGTGGCTGCCAGGGCGACTCGACGGTCTGCGCCTCACCGAACGCGGCGAGCACCAGGGCTGCCGCGCCGATCCCCAGGATGTCCACCGCGCCGTGCAACAGCCCCTGCCACCACCGGTGTCTGCGGACCGCGCCGACGAGGACGACGACGACCAGGCTGACCAGACCGGCGGGCACCCAGCCGTAGAGGAGCAGCACGGCAAGGGTGAGGGCGGACCCGGAACCGGTGCCGCCCCACCAGCGGTCGCGTCCGAGTGTGACCAGATGGCCGACGATGATTCCGGTGAGGACGGCGAGGGACCAGCCGACCCTGCCGTCGGGGAAGAGTGCGTGTCCTTCGCTCACGGTCCGGTAGAAACCGGTCGCGAGCTGGACAACGGCGATCGCCACGATGACGGCACCCACTTTGGGCATATGGCCGACGAAACCTTGCAGCCGCAACACCGGTGCGGCGCTCTCGGTCGGTTTCATTCCGTCCCTCTCACAGCCGGCGGTGCCGATGTGGACCGATGGTTCGGCTCCATGCCGCCACGACCCGATTTCCCACCCCGTGGCCGGGCACGGCAGGTGCATATCTCAACAGTAGGCCGCAGAAGGCTTCTACGGGCAGCGCTCTACAGCTCTTGCCCGAATGCAGACCGACCGTCCGTCAGCATCTGGTATGCGCTGATCGGGTGAACCCGGCCCCCGAAGACAACCCTTTTCGCGTTCGCCCCTCTACACCCTTTCCGCACCGTCTTGTTCGCCGCTCGCCCACCGATCGGCCCCATGCCGGGACTGTCCGACGGGGAATCGTCCTATTCCGTCGGCTCTGCGACGGAGCTGCCCTGTTCCGTCGGCTCTGCGACGGGTACCGCCGCCTCGCGTGCTGCGTCCGGACCCTGTTCGAGCAGTACGGCGAAGCCGTCCTCGTCCAGCACGGGCACCTTCAGCTGCATCGCCTTGTCGTACTTCGAGCCGGGGTTTTCGCCGACGACCACGAAGGAGGTCTTCTTCGAGACGGAACCCGTGACCTTCGCCCCCCGGCTCTGGAGCGCCTCTTTCGCGCCGTCCCTGGTGTGCCCGGCCAGCGTGCCGGTGACGACGACGGTGAGTCCTTCGAGCGGGCGCGGTCCCACTTCCTCCCCCGCCCCCTCGTCCTCCATCCGGACCCCGGCCTCCCGCCACTTGCGCAGGATCTCCCGGTGCCAGTCCTCGGCGAACCACTGCTTCACCGAGGCGGCGATGATGGGGCCGACCCCGTCGGTATCGGCGAGCTCCTGTTCGGTCGCCTCGTCGATCCGGTCGATGGAGCGGAACTGACGGGCCAGCTCCTCGGCCGCGACCGGGCCCACATGGCGGATGGAGAGACCGGTGAGGATCCGGGCCAGCGGGGCGCCCTTGGCCGCGGCGACGGCATCGAGCATGGCGAGGGCGTTCTTCTTCGGCTCGCCCTGCTGGTTGGCGAAGACCCAGGCGGTCTTCTCCTCACCGGTCTTCGGATCGCGCTTGGGCAGTCCGCTGTCCTGATCCAGGACATAGGCCCGGATCGGCAGCAACTGCTCGACGGTCAGCCCGAAGAGATCGCCCTCGTCACGCAGCGGCGGCTCGGCGGGCTCCAGCGGCTTGGTCAGGGCAGCGGCCGCGACATAGCCGAAGTGGTCGATGTCGAGGCACTTGCGCCCCGCGAGGTAGGCGAGGCGCTCGCGCAACTGCGCTGGGCAGGAACGCGCGTTGGGACAGCGGACGTCGATGTCGGCCTCCTTCATGGGCCGCAGCTCCGTACCGCATTCGGGGCAGTGCGACGGCATCACGAACGCCTGCTCGGTGCCGTCGCGCAGATCGACGACCGGGCCGAGGATCTCCGGGATCACATCGCCCGCCTTGCGGAGCACCACTGTGTCCCCGATGAGGACGCCCTTCGCCTTCACCACGTTCTGGTTGTGCAGGGTGGCGAACTCCACCTCGGAGCCCGCCACCTCGACCGGCTCGACCTGGGCGTACGGCGTGACCCGGCCGGTACGTCCGACGCCGACCCGGATGTTCACCAGCTTGGTGTTGACCTCCTCCGGCGGGTACTTCCAGGCGATCGCCCAGCGCGGGGCGCGCGAGGTGGAGCCGAGCCGGCCCTGGAGCGGGATCTCGTCGAGCTTGACGACGACGCCGTCGATCTCGTGCTCCACGGAATGCCGGTTCTCGCCGAAGTACGCGATGAACTCCCTTACCTCGTCGAGGGAACCCACCACCTTGTTGTGCCTGGCCGTGGGCAGACCCCATTCACGCAGCAGCTCGTAGGCGTGCGAGAGGCAGTCGATGTCGAAGCCCTCGCGGGCGCCGATGCCGTGCACCACCATGTGCAGCGGGCGGGTGGCGGTGACCTTCGGGTCCTTCTGGCGCAGTGAACCCGCCGCCGCGTTGCGCGGGTTGGCAAATGGCTTGTCCTCGGCCTCGACGAGCCGGGCGTTGAGCTCCTCGAAGGCCTCCATCGGGAAGAAGACCTCACCGCGGATCTCGACCAGCGCGGGAACCCGGTCACCCTTCAGCCGGTGCGGGATCTCGGCGATCGTGCGGACGTTGGGGGTGATGTCCTCGCCGGTGCGGCCGTCGCCGCGGGTCGCGGCCCGGGTCAGCCGCCCGTGCTCATAGGTGAGGTTGACCGCGAGACCGTCGACCTTCAGCTCGCACAGGAAGTGGTGGTCGGCGGAGCCGGCGTCCTTGGCGATCCGCTCGCCCCACGCCGCCAACTCCACGTCGTCGAAGGCGTTGTCCAGCGAGAGCATCCGCTCGCGGTGCTCGACGGAGGTGAATTCCGTCAGATACGGCCCCGCGACCTTCTGCGTCGGCGAATCCGGCGTGCGCAGCTGCGGATATGTCTCCTCCAGGGCCTCCAGCGCGCGCATCAGCCGGTCGAACTCGGCGTCGCTCACGACCGGCTGGTCGTTCACGTAATACCGGAAGCGGTGCTCCTCGATCTGCTCGGCGAGGAGTGCGTGCTGCTCCTGCGCCTGTGAGGGCACTGCCATCTGCTGTTCGCCGACCATCGTCCCGTCCTCCCGTTACCCGTTGCCCCGTTACTCAGGGTTGTCTGCGAGCGATCTCGCGGCCCGGGCGCAGTGGGCGAGCGCGGCGCGCGCGTACGCGGGCGAGGCACCCGCGAGCCCGCACGACGGGGTGATCACCACGGACTCCGTCAGAGTCCCCGGATTCAGCCCCAGCCTGCGCCACAGCGTCCTGACACCCATGACGCTACCGCCCGGGTCGGACAATCCGCCTGAGGCCGGGTCGGTGCCCGGAACCACCCCGAGGAAGAGCTGGGTGCCGCCCTCGACCGCTTCCCCGATCGCCTCTTCCTCACGCTCGGTGAGCAACGAGAAATCGAACGAGATCCCGTCGGCCCCGGCCCGGCGCAGCAGCGCGAACGGTACATCGGGCGCACAGGTGTGCACGACCGTCGCCCCCTCCCCGCCCGCCGCCAGCACATCACGCAGGGTCCCCTCCACGACCTGACGGTCCACGGCCCGATAGGTGCGGTAGCCACTCGCCGTCCTGATCTGCCCGCGCAATACGCCGGTCAGCGACGGTTCGTCGAGCTGGAGGACCACTTCCGCGCCGGGCACCCTGCGCCGTACCTCCGCGAGGTGGGCGCCCAGCCCCTCCGTGAGCGAGCCCGCCAGGTCGCGGCAGGCACCGAGATCGCCGAGCGCGGCCTCGCCGCTCCGCCGTTCCAGTGCGGCGGCCAGCGTCCAGGGCCCGACGGCCTGGACCTTGAGCGGTCCCTCGTACCCCTGGGTGAACTCCTCCAGCGCGTCGAGGTCCTCGCCGAGCCATGACCTGGCCCGGCGGGTGTCCCGTCCGGGCCGGTCGCTGATCCGCCAGCCACTGGGCTCGACATGGCCGTACAGGTCGACGAGCAGCCCGATGGTCCGCCCGATCATGTCCGCACCGGGCCCGCGGGCCGGAAGTTCCGCCAGATACGGCAGGCCCTCGCCGTCCCCGAAGGACCCGGTGACGGTCTTGGCCGCCTCCCGTGCGTCTCCCCCGGGCATGGAACCGATTCCGGTGGCCCGGCGAACCCTGAACTTGCTCTTCTCGCTCACACGGGAAGCCTACGGTCCGGGCGGCCGGGCCCGTCGCGGGACAGCCCTTAGGGAGGTCCGGCCCTCCGTGAGGCGGCCGGGACCTCCCCGGGGCGGCATCCCGCGCGACAGTCCGGCACCGGCCCTGTCCGGCAACCGGGCGCTCAGCGGCCGGGACGCACCGTGAGGTCGTTGACCTCGGCGTCGCGCGGCAGGTCGATGGCCATCAGGATCGTGGTGGCCACCGACTCCGGGTCGATCCAGCGGGAGGGGTCGTACTCCTTGCCCTCCTGCTGGTGGACCTTGGCCTGCATGGGGCTGGCGGTGCGCCCCGGATAGACGGAGGTCACCCGGACGCCGCCCGCGTGCTCCTCCTGGCGCAGCGAGTCGGCGAGCGCCTTGAGGCCGTGCTTGCTCGCGGCATACGCGCTCCACTCGGCGTGCGCGGCGAGGCCGGAGCCCGAGTTCACGAAGAGCACATGGCCCTGGGCGACCCGCAGTTGCGGCAGGAGGAGCCGGGTCAGCTCGGCGGGCGCGACCAGATTGGCGTTGAGCTGGAAGTGCCATGCCTTGGGCGTGAGTTCACCGACCTTGCCGAGCTCGACGACGCCCGCGATGTGCAGCAGCGAGTCGACCCGCTCCGGCACCGCCTGCTGAGCGAAAGCCCAGGAGAGCCGGTCCGGATTGGAGAGGTCACCGACGAGCGTACGGGCGCCGGGGTGGAGCTCGGCCAGCTCCCTCGCACGACCCGCATCACGGGCCAGCAGCACGGTCTCGTCCCCGCGTTCCAGAAGACGACGGGTGACAGCTGCGCCGATGCCGGAGCCGGCCCCGGTGATGACATGAGTGGACATGCCCCCATGATCGCACCCTGCCCGACCGCACCCCGCCGACCGGTCGCCGCAAGCGGGTCACCGCGGCCGGTCACGGCAAGCGGGTCACCGCGGCCGGTCACGGCAAGCGGCTCACCGCCCCCGCGTCACTGCAGGCCGGACCACTCCTCCAGGTGGGCCAAGGCGCCCACGCCGTCCTTCGCGAAGAACACCAGGTCGCTCAGCGGGATGGGCAGGAAGCCCTCGTCCTCCATGCGCTGGAACTGCTGGCGCAGCCCGTCGTAGAAGCCCGCCGTGTTGAGCAGGACCACCGGCTTGCCGTGCTTGCCGTGCTTCTTCAGCTCCAGGATCTCGGTCGCCTCGTCGAGCGTGCCCGTACCCCCCACCATGATCACGATCGCGTCGGCCTTCTCCAGCAGCAGCGCCTTGCGCTCGGCGAGATCACGCGCGATCACCATCTCGTCCGCGTTGGTACGGGCCTTCGCGGCCAGGAATTCGACCGATACCCCGACCAGTCGTCCGCCCGATTCCTGCACCCCGTCGGCCACGACCTTCATCAGGCCGCTCTCCGACCCTCCCCAGACCAAGGTGTGCCCGCCCCGACCGAGCAGCTCGGCGAATTCGCGGGCGGGCTGGGTGTAGTGGTCGTCGAGGTCGGCGGCGGAGAGGAAAACGCAAATGTTCATGCGGACACGGTAAGGGCCAGCACTGACGCCCCCGGGCGGACAGGCGGACATCCAGCCGACGCCGGGGAAGAAACCGGCCCGTGGCGCCGCTGTACCAGATATGACTTCCACACGAGGACACATCATCACCGTCGAACCCGGCACCGAGCATGTACGTGTGGTGCGCGACGGACAGGTGCTCGCCGAGAGCAGGCGCCCGCTCGTCCTGCGCGAGACGGGCTGCCCGGTCCGCTACTACCTGCCGCCCGAGGACGTACGCACGGAACTCCTGACGGCTTCGGACACCCATACCCACTGCCCGTTCAAGGGCGATGCCTCCTACTGGTCGCTGCTGGACGCGGCCGATCTCGTCTGGGCATATCCGGATCCCAAGCCCGAAGTCGCCGCGATCAAGGACCACTTCTGCTTCTACGACACCGAAACGGTCTCCGACTGATCGTCAAGCACCGCTGCTGCCTTTCGATTTGAAGAACCTCAAAAATTCACGACTGCGGCGATGACTTTTCCGCACCATCGCAGTCAACTTTCACACGGGTAGGACTCTCTCCCGCGACGGCACCGCGCCCTGACGGGCCAGACACGCGAACTGGCGCCCCAGGTGATGGCCCCAGTACTGGCGGATTTCTTCGCCAGGGACGTGTACGAGCGCCAGGCATCCTGAGCCCACGGTCCACCCCGCGCAGCCACGCCCGTACAGGGTCGGACGCGGCCGCGCGGGACACGTGCGGAATGACCGGCAGGGACACGGCCCGACCTCAGAGGTCGCTGATTCCGGCACCGTGAAGCTCGCCTGTCGGCGGACCCGAACCCGGACACCTCCCTGATCTGCATTTCCCGTCAGACACCGATGGCGAGCTCGAACCAGACAGTCTTGCCGCCCGGCCCGCATGCCCCTTCCCCTATGGCGCACCCTCCCCAGCGGTCGGCGACGAGTTCGAGGATGGCCATGCCCCGCCCGGCTTCGGCGTCGGGGTGCGCAGGCGGTGCATACGGCTCGGGAAGATCCGGGCTCATGTCCCACACGCTGACCCGGAGCACGGGGTGCCGCCACTGGAGCCGTACGGCGGCTGGCCCCTTGGTGTGCCGTACGGAGTTGGTAGTCAATTCGGACGTCAACAGCTCCGCGCGGTAGGTGAGTTCACCCAGCTCGTGAGCACCGAGAATGGCCCTGAGGGCAGTGCGGGCGATACGGGGGCTGCGCGGGTCGCAGGGGAAGCTGAGTTCGTAGCTCCACGGTTCGGTGAACGCGATGGGAACCGGGTGGGGGCGGATGCCGGGGGTGGGTTCAGTCCTCACGGGCACCTCCTGGGTGCGTGCGAGCAGTGACAAGTGTGAGTGCGCCACGGGCCGTCGCTGTCGAGCGGTGGCATTGCCGGTCCGGGGGCCGCCGTCCCGGGTGGGCGGGGCGGATCGGTGCGCTTCCGTTGTGACGACAGCGTGACCAGTGCGAGACATAGAGTAACCACAAACTTCCAACCCGTGAGACCACTTTCAGTCCAACGAGTTGAATTTCTGGGATGGATGGACGCGCGCATCCGGCATCGACACAATGAGCGCGACCGAGGAGAGGACACATGGCACCACGGCAGGCACCAACAGTTCGTCAACGCCGTTTCGGCACAGAGCTTCGGCGGCTGCGCGAAGCAACAGGCATGTCCGCCCCGAAGGCTGCAGAGCTGTTGGGTACCGATCGCACGACCATTTCGAACGTGGAGGCTGGTCGCTTCGGCATCAGCGAGGAGCGCCTTCGCAGGCTGGCCAGCATCTACGAATGCGACGACCCCACGCTCATCGATGCTCTTGCCACGATGACGGGTGGCCGAAGGGCAGGTTGGTGGGACGAGTATCGGGGCAAGATCCCGCCGGACTTCCTCGAAGTATCCGAACTCGAACACCACGCATCGAGTCTCCGGACGCTCCAGACCGCGCATCTCCCTGGGATGTTCCAAACCGAAGACCACGCGCGGGCTCTCTTCGATCTCTTCATCCCGGCGCTTCCTCGCTTGGAGATCGAGCTGCGTATCGCCCAGCGTCTGGCCCGCCATCAGGTACTCACGAAGAAACCCGCCATCCCGTACAACGGGCTCATCCACGAATCAGCCCTACGGATGCAAGTGGGTGGCCGTCGGGTGGCCAAGACGCAGCTCAAACGCTTGTTGGAAGAGAGCGAGCGCGACAACGTGACGCTTCTCGTGATCCCGTTCTCGATCGGCGGATTCCCCATGGCGGGGGACTCGGTGTTGTACGCAGCAGCCCACAGCCCCCACCTGGACACAGTGCAGGTGGACTCGCCCATCGGCGCCGTCTACTTCGACTCACCGACACAACTGACCAACTTCCGCAGGCGGCTGGACGCGGTCGAACAGGTGGCGTTGAATCCGACGCAGTCGCAGGACGCCATCCTGACCATTGCAAATGAGCTGTAAGAGGTGTCAGCCTTGCCCGAACTGAACTGGTTCAAGTCCTCGTTCTCCGAGGCCTCCGGCAACAATTGTGTCGAGGTCGCGGCGGTGGAGGCGGACCGCATCGCCCTCCGCGAGAGCGAGAGCCCGGCCGCTGTCATATCGACGAACCGAGCAGCGCTACGCGCCCTTGTGCGCGGAGTGAAGGCCGACAAGTCCACACTTACCTGAGGTAGGGCAAGCCCGCGTCCACCGCAGGCGCCCGCTAGGGTACCGCCCGTCGCTGAGGGCGGTCCGTCCCCTACAACTCGGGGACCACTCACGACTGTTGCGTCATCACCAGGGTGGAGGGGGAGGTGCAGCCCAGCGGGGGATCCGCATGCGTGGCCGGTTCCTGAAAGATCTTTCCTGTCCGAACATGCGACCGGAAGGATCGATACCATGCGCAGAGGACGTCTCGCGCCGCTGCTGGCCGTGAGCCTCACAGCAACGCTGGCTCCCGCGCTCGCCACCTCGACGGCCACGGCCGCTCCGGCCGCCACCCCGTCGACCGCCTCCTCGTTCGCCGCCAAGGGCGCGCTGGACCGGTATGTGAAGCAGAAGCCGCAGTGGAAGCGGTGCGAAGCCGACTCTCCGGCAGAGTTCGAGTGCGCCACGATCAAGGTCCCGCTGGATTACCGGGTTCCCGGGGGCAAGCGGATCGACTTGGCCATATCCCGGATCAAGAGCACCGCGCCCGACAAGCGGCACGGTGTCCTGTTCTCCAACCCCGGCGGCCCGGGGGGACAGGGGCTCTACATGCCGCTGGATATGCAGGATGTGCTCCCCGAGTCCGCACAGCAGAAGTACGACCTCATCGGCTTCGACCCGCGCGGTGTGGGACAGAGCAGCCCGGTTTCCTGCGATCTGGAGCCGGAGGAGGAGAACTGGCTGCGGCCGTACAAGAAGGAGACGTTCGACAGGGACGTCGCCTGGGCACGCGACGTCGCTAACAAGTGCAAGGAGAAAGCGGGCGACACGCTCCCGCACATCACCACGCGCAACACCGCGCGCGACATGGATCTGCTCCGGGCGATCCTCGGTGAGAAGAAGATCTCGTACGTGGGTTACTCATACGGCACCTACCTGGGAGCCGTCTACACCCAGCTCTTCCCGGGCCGGGCCGACCGGTTCGTGCTGGACAGCGCGGTCGATCCGGCGCGCGCCTGGCGCGGGATGATCCAGTCGTGGGCGGAAGGCGCCGAGCCCGCGTTCGACCGGTGGACCGGGTGGGCCGCCGAGCGTTCGGAGAAGTACGGCCTCGGTGACACCCCGAAGAAGGTCGACCGGACCTTCTGGGACCTGGTCGCGCAGGCCGACGAGAAGCCCATCGAGGTAGAGGGGCAGCCGACCACCGGTGATGACATCCGGAGAGGTATGCGCGGGGCGGTCTTCAGCCCGGAGTACGCCACCGCGTGGGTCGTGCAGCTGAAGAAGGCCGCGGCCGGCGAGCCCGCCTCCGCGAAGAAGCTCACGGCGTCCGCCGGATCCGAGGGGACCGGGACCGCAGGCGCCGCCGATGCCGCCGAGGTGCCGGCCGACAACATGACGGCGAGCTTCTGGGCCGTGGCGTGCGGCGACAACTCGGCCGCATGGTCCCGCGCTCCTGAGAGCTACCGGCAGGACGCCATCAAGGACAAGGGCCGTTACCCGCTCTACGGTGACTTCACGTCCAGCATCAAGCCCTGTGCGTTCTGGGACAAGTCCGTGGAACCGGCAACCAAGGTGAACAACAAGGTCGGCTCCCTGGTCGTCCAGAACGAATGGGACTCGCAGACCCCGCTGACCAACGGTCAGGCCCTGCACTCCTACCTGAAGGGCTCGAAAATGGTCACCGTCCTCGGCGGCGAGGGCCATGGCGTCTACCCGAACGGCAACGCGTGCACGGACGGTACGGTCACCGACTACCTGCTCACCGGCAAGCTCCCGGCGAAGGACGTGACCTGCGAGGCGACGGCCGACTCGAACGCGGAGGCACGGAAGAACCAGAAGCGGGACCTGCTCCCTGGGTCCCCGCTCCCGGAGCGTGCCCCGGACCGTTTCTGAGCCCGGTCGCACGGCCCATTGCCGCATGACCCATTGACGATAGGGCGGGACCTCCTGAAGGGGTCCCGCCCCATCGTGCGTCGTCGGCGTCGGCGTCGGAGGAAAGCGGTTCGTCAAGAGTCGAGTGCGTGTCCTGTCGTCGCGTCGACGTGATCGGGTATCTCGTCATGGCGGTCGCCGACCGTCGGTGTCCCTGTGGGCTCAAAGAGAAGGATTGCGGCACCGGTAGGGGCGTACGGCTTGTGCTCCGCACCTCGCGGGACGGTGAAGACCATGCCCTGTGTGAGCTTGACCGTGCGCTCCCCGGTCGGCTCGCGCAACGAGATGTGCAGCTCCCCGTCGAGTACTAGGAAGAACTCGTCGGTGTCGTCGTGGACGTGCCAGAGGTGCTCGCCGGCGACCTTGGCGATCCGTACGTCGTAGTCGTTGACACGGGTGACGATGCGCGGGCTCCACAGCGCATCAAAGGAGGCCAGAGCCCTGCTGAGGGCGATGGGTTCACTGTTCATGGGTGAATCCTTGCCGGTTGAGCACGGCAGGCGTGAGTGCTAGAAATCGCACATGTCGCAAGAATCCTCGCGTGCAGCACGCATGGCGGGCCCGCACCGGGTCGTCGTGATCGTGGACGAGAACTCAAACCCCTTCGAGTTCGGCTGCGCAACCGAGGTCTTCGGCCTGCGCAGACCCGAGATCGGCCGTGATCTCTACGATTTCCGGCTCTGCTCGCCCGAGCCTCGCACGTTGATGAGGGACGGCTTCTTCACGCTCACGGGAGTCGCCGACCTGGAAGCAGCCGGCTCGGCGGACACCTTGATCGTCCCCAACCGACCCGATGTCGAGGTGGCTCGCCGCCCAGCTGTGCTTGACGCCATTAGGCGGGCGCACGCGCGCGGTGCGAGGCTTGTCGGCTTCTGCAGCGGTGCGTTCACCCTGGCCGAGGCCGGGGTTCTCGACGGGCGCAGGGCCACTGTGCACTGGCAATGGGCGGACTCCTTCCGGGCCCGCTTTCCTTGCGTTCGACTCGAAGAAGACGTGCTGTTCGTGGACGACGGTGACATCCTCACGGCCGCGGGGAGCGCGGCTGCCCTCGACCTCGGGCTGTACATCGTGCGCCGCGACCACGGCGCGGAGGTCGCCAACTCGGTCAGCAGACGGCTGGTCTTCGCAGCTCACAGGGACGGAGGGCAGCGGCAGTTCATCGAACGCCCCGTGCCCGACGCCCCGGACGAGTCCTTGGCGCCTGTCCTGGCCTGGGCCCAGGAGCGGCTGGACTCACCGCTCACGGTGGCCGATCTCGCGGTGCGCGCCTCAGTCAGTCCGGCGACGCTGCATCGCCGTTTCCAGGCACAACTGGGCACGACTCCGTTGGCGTGGCTCACACGGGAACGCCTCGCCTTGGCCTGCCGGCTGATCGAGCGGGGTGAGAACCACTTCGACGTGGTTGCACGGCGCAGCGGGCTTGGCAGTGCTGCCAATCTGCGCGCGCTCATGCGTCGCGAGACGGGACTTAGTCCGTCAGATTACCGGAGTCGGTTCGGCCCGGGGGTGAGGTAGGCGGAGTCTGTCCTGCTGTTCACCGTGTGTGGTCGCCGGGTCGTCGCGCGCCCACGGGCAGGCAGCTGGGTGTCTCCAGCACTGCCGTCGATCCGGCCCGCCGGAACGCAAGGTCTGATTCCCGCCAGCAGCGTTCACCTTCTTCCGGAAGATTCGGCGACGGCTCGCGCTCCAGATCGTGAGTCTGTCCAGCCGGTACTTTGCGAAAGGCACAGCGCATGCACGTCGTCCCCGGGCTCAAGGTCCTGTACTTCGGAACTCCGGTGGTGCTGATCAGCTCGCTCAACGAGGACGGCACGGCGAACCTCGCGCCGATGTCCTCCGCATGGTGGCTGGGCCAGTCCTGCATGCTCGGTCTCGGCAACAACGCCCAGACCACCGCGAACCTGCTCCGCGACGGCGAATGCGTGCTCAACCTGCCCTCCTCGGCGATGGTCGACGCCGTGGACCGGATCGCGCTCACCACCGGGAAGCAGGCCGTGCCGGACTACAAGGTGAAGCAGGGTTACCGATACGAGCCGGACAAGTTCTCGACCGCACAGCTGACCGAGCAGGAATCGGAGCTGGTCCGGGCGCCGCGGGTCGCGGAATGTCCGATCCAACTGGAGTGCAGGGTCGTCTCGGCCCATCCCTTCGGCGGTCCCGAGCCGCACGCCACCGCCTTCCAGGTCGAGGTCCTTCGGGCCCATATCGAGGAGGAACTGGTCATCCCGGGCACGCACTATGTGGATCCGCGCGGCTGGGACCCGCTCATCATGAAGTTCTGCGAGTTCTTCGGCGGTGGGCGTAACGTCCACCCCTCGAAACTCGCCGCAGGCTGGAACATGCCTCATCAGCTTCAGTCGACGGCCCTCTGAGCTGGTACCTCCTGGCAGCAACTCGCCCGCATTTTTGTGATCATTCACGCAGGGCGACTCGGGTCTGCACGATGGCGCCTCCGCCCGAAGCCGTAACCATCCTCGCTCAGTCTGGATCGCCCATGTCACTCCGCACGGGTAAGCGCACCGCCGCCCTCACCGGCGCCGCCGCAGTCCTCGTAGGCCTGTGCGCGGCCGCCGTCTGGTGGTTCAACCGCACCGACGACACCCCGTACGCACTCGCCGCCGAGCCGAAAGTGAGCGTCACCTACGAGGGCGAGCGTCCGCCCGAGGAGGTGCGTACATTCCTGACGGTGTTCGTCCAGCGTCTGGCGGACGGGGACGTAAGAGGCATCGACGCGCTGGCCGACGGCTACCCCGACGGCACGGCGACGACCCAGGAATCCTCGGACTTCCTGCGTCCGCTCGCCACGGCGGCAGCAGGCGGCCAGGTCACGGCCCGTGCCGAACCAGTGCGCGACAGCCGGTCGCTCCTCCAGCGTCTCAAGGCCCCCCGGGGCGGTACGTCCGAGGCCGAACTCACTCTCTCGGACGGCAAGCACGTGCGTATCCAACTGGCCAGGGAACACGGCGTGTGGTGGGGCTACGCCCTCGCCCCTGCCGACTGATCCCGGGTCCCGACGCACATCGCGCCCCGCATCCGGCAGCTGTCGGATGCGGGGCGCGATGTGCGTGGCCCTGCCGCTCAGTCGGCCGCTGCCCCGGCCTCGGTGCGCCGCGCCGTCGTCGCGATCGTCGCCGAGCCGACCACGCGGGTGCCGTCGTACAGCACGACGGCCTGGCCGGGGGCCACGCCGCGTACCGGCTCGGTGAAGGTGACGTTCAGCGTGCCGTCGACCAGTTCGGCGGTCACCTCGGTCTCGCCGCCGTGGGCGCGGAGCTGGGCGGTGTACGTACCGGGGCCGGCCGGGGCCGTGCCGCACCAGCGGGGCTTGATGGCGGTGAGCGCGGTGACGTCAAGGGACTCGACCGGGCCGACCGTCACCGTGTTGTTCACCGGGGAGATGTCCAGGACATAGCGCGGCTTGCCGTCGGGGGCGGGGTGGCCGATGCGCAGGCCCTTGCGCTGGCCGATGGTGAAGCCGAAGGCGCCCTCGTGGGTGCCGACCTTCGTGCCCGACTCGTCGACGATGTCGCCCTCGGCGGTGCCGAGCCGGCTTGCCAGGAAGCCCTGGGTGTCGCCGTCGGCGATGAAGCAGATGTCGTGGCTGTCGGGCTTCTTGGCGACGGCCAGGCCCCGGCGCTCGGCCTCGGCGCGGATCTCGTCCTTGGTGGTGAGGGTGTCACCGAGCGGGAACATCGCGTGGGCGAGCTGCTTCTCGTCCAGGACGCCGAGGACGTACGACTGGTCCTTGGCCATGTCGGAGGCGCGGTGCAGCTCACGGCTGCCGTCCTCGTTCAGCACGACGGTGGCGTAGTGGCCGGTGCACACGGCGTCGAAGCCGAGCGCGAGGGCCTTGTCGAGGAGCGCGGCGAACTTGATCTTCTCGTTGCAGCGCAGACACGGGTTGGGGGTGCGCCCGGCCTCGTACTCGGCGATGAAGTCGTCGACGACGTCCTCGCGGAAGCGTTCCGCCAGGTCCCAGACGTAGAACGGGATGCCGATGACGTCCGCGGCGCGGCGCGCGTCACGGGAGTCCTCGATCGTGCAACAGCCGCGCGCCCCGGTACGGAAGGACTGCGGGTTCGTGGAAAGGGCGAGGTGCACACCGGTCACGTCGTGGCCCGCCTCGGCGGCGCGGGCCGCGGCGACGGCGGAGTCGACACCGCCCGACATGGCGGCGAGCACACGGAGGGGGCGCTGGGAAGTCTCAGTCATAGCTTCACCAGGGTACGGTGCGCCGGGAACCGAACGCTCGTGCACAAGCGTTGTGGACCACATGGGGACCAAGGGGACAGCGGGCGCCAAGGGCTCCGCAGGGGCGAAGTCCGGGCGCGGCATCAGCCGCCGCGGGCTGCTGATCGGCGCTGCCGTCACGGCCGCGGGTACGGCGGCGCTGGGCTGGGAGACGCTGGAGCGTGCCTGGTGGCGGCTGCCCGGGGTGGACAAGCCCCGCACGCCGGGCGAGGTGGACTACGCGCGGGCCGAGTGGATATCGGCGTCCTCGGCGAACTGGCGGCGGGCCGACCGCCCCGCCGACTACCGGATCGACCGGGTCGTCATCCATGTCACCCAGGGCAGCTACCAGAGCGCGGTGAAGGTCTTCCAGGACCCGGCACACGGGGCGGCGGCGCACTATGTGGTGCGCAAGGACGGCCATGTGACGCAGATGATCCGTGAGCTGGATGTGGCATTCCATGCGGGGAACAGGTCGTACAACGAGCGCAGTGTCGGCATCGAGCACGAAGGGTTCGTGGACCGTCCGCAGGACTTCACGGCGGCGATGTACGGGGCGTCGGCGCGGCTGACGGCGGCGATATGCGGACGGTACGGGATACCGGTGGACCGCGAGCACATCGTCGGGCATGTGGAGGTGCCGGATACGGACCACACCGATCCGGGGAAGCACTGGGACTGGGACCGGTATCTGAAGCTGGTCCGGGCGGCGGATTCGGGCCCGTCACCTTCCCCCGGCGCCGGACGGGCCTGATCTCCTCAGCTGAGTCCTGCCGTCCGTGCCCGCTCCACCGCCGGGCCGATCGCGCGGGCCACCTCGTCGATGTCCTGCTTGGTGGACGTATGGCCGAGCGAGAAGCGCAGGGTGCCGCGGGCCAGGTCCGGGGCGGTGCCGGTGGCCAGCAGGACGTGGCTCGGCTGGGCGATCCCCGCGGTGCACGCGGAGCCGGTGGAGCACTCGATGCCCTGGGCGTCCAGCAGCAGGAGCAGGGAGTCCCCCTCACAGCCGGGGAAGGTGAAGTGTGCGTTGGCGGGGAGCCTGCCGCCCGGCGCCGGGTCGCCGCCGAGGACGGCGTCGGGGACGGCTGCCAGCACGGCCGCGACCAGGTCGTCGCGCAGACCGCCGATCTCGCGGGCGAACTCCTCGCGTCCGTCGGCGGCCAGCCGTCCCGCGACGGCGAAGGCGGCGATGGCGGGCACATCGAGGGTGCCCGAGCGGACGTGCCGCTCCTGGCCGCCGCCGTGGAGCACGGGTACGGGGGTGTACTCGCGGCCGAGCAGCAGCGCGCCGATGCCGAACGGTCCACCGATCTTGTGCGCGCTGACCGTCATGGCGGCGAGCCCGGACCGTGCGAAGTCGACTTCCAGCTGCCCGAAGGCCTGGACCGCGTCGGCATGCATCGGTACGTCGAACTCGCGGGCCACGGCGGCCAGTTCACGTATCGGCATGATCGTGCCGATTTCGTTGTTGGCCCACATCACGGTGACCAGCGCGACATCGTCGGGATTGCGGAGGATCGCCTCGCGCAGTACGTCCGGGTGGATGCGTCCGTACCTGTCGACGGGGAGGTACTCGACGTTCGCGCCCTCGTGCTCGGCGAGCCAGTCGACGGCGTCCAGCACCGCGTGGTGCTCGACGGGGCTGGCCAGCACCCGGGTGCGCTGGGGGTCGGCGTCGCGGCGGGCCCAGTACAGGCCCTTCACCGCGAGGTTGTCGGCCTCGGTGCCTCCGGAGGTGAAGACCACCTCGCTGGGGCGTGCGCCCAGGGCATCGGCGAGGGTCTCTCTCGACTCCTCGACGGTACGGCGGGCCCGGCGCCCGGCGGCGTGCAGTGAGGACGCGTTGCCGGTGACGGCGAGCTGGGCGGTCATCGCCGCGATCGCCTCCGGAAGCATCGGCGTGGTCGCGGCGTGGTCGAGGTAAGCCATGGTGGGCTCGATTCTACGAGCCCGCGGCGGGGCGTACGGCGGGCACACCCGCGCACGGCCGGGTGCGATCTTCCTCGCCCCGTTCCCGGGCCCGTCCGGGCGGGGAGGGCGTCGGGCTCCGCGCCCGGTTCAGCCGGCGAAGTCCCGGGCGACGAGGCCGTTGCCGGTGACGAGGAGGGGCCGCTCGGCCCCGGTGACTCCGCCGGTGCGCGCGGTGGGGCGCGCCGTGTCGTTTTGGCGACATGTCGCAAGCACGGCACGGAAAAGGCTGGTGCGGCCGATCAGTGGGGCCCCAGTCTTGAGCCGCACCGCGTGTCCATTTCCTTGCCTCCTGGAAAGGTTCCGATGCACAGACGGTATCGCTCTGCCGCCGTACTGGCGGCAGGAGTCCTCATCGCCACCCTCGCCCCCACCTCCTCCGGCGCGAGCGCCGCCCCGGCGCCCGCCTCCGTCGGCGCGAACTCCGCCGGCCGCCCCCAGGTCAGCTCCGTCACGCTCGTGACCGGTGACCGGGTGCGGCTGGAGACCTTCCCCGGCGGCCGGAAGGCCTTATCCGTCGAGCCGGCCCCGGGCGCTTCGCAGGCCGACTTCACCCAGCTGGAGATCGACAAGCAGCTGTACGTACTGCCCCGCGCCGCGCTCCCGTACATCGCCTCCGGCAAACTGGACCGGCAGCTGTTCAACATCACCTCCCTGGTCAAGCAGGGGTACGACGACGCCCACACCTCCGCCATCCCGCTGATCGCCCGCTACACCGGCGGCACGAACCCCACGTCCAAGGGGGCGCCCACCGGTTCGCGCAAGGGCCTGGTCATCAAGAGCCTGCGCGGCTCGGCACTGAAGGCGGACAAGAAGCAGGCCGGGCGCTTCTGGAAGGCCATCGACGACGACGCGCTCGCCAAGAGCGGCGCCGAGGGCGGCGCGAAGAACGCTTCCAAGAACGCTTCTTTCGAGAACGCGGCCTTCGAGGGCGGCGTCGAGAAGCTGTGGCTGGACGCGAAGGTCCACGCCTCCCTCGATCGCAGCACCGCGCAGATCGGTGCGCCCGAGGCGTGGAAGGCCGGCTACGACGGACACGGCGCGACCGTCGCCGTCCTGGACACCGGCGTCGACGCCGCCCACCCCGACCTGGCCGGAAAACTCGGCGAAGTACGCAACTTCACCGACGAATCCACCGCGAACGACGGCCACGGCCACGGCACCCACGTCGCCTCCACCATCGCCGGCAGCGGCACCGCCTCGGGCGGCTCGCGCAAGGGCGTGGCACCGGGGGCACGGCTGCTGATCGGCAAGGTGCTAGACGACAACGGCTCCGGCTCGTACTCCGCCATCATGGGCGGCATGGACTGGGCCGCCCACTCGGGCGCCGACATCGTCAGCATGAGCCTGGGCGGCCAGCCCACCGACGGCACGGACGTACTCAGCCTCGTCCTCGACGGCCTCAGCGAGGAGACCGGCACCCTCTTCGTCGTCGCGGCGGGCAACACGGGCTCCGACTACTCAGTGGGCTCCCCGGGCGCCGCGGCGAGCGCGCTGACCGTGGGCGCCGTCGACCGCGACGACAAGCTGGCCCCCTTCTCCAGCCGCGGCCCGCGCGTCGGGGACAACGGCGTCAAGCCCGACCTCACCGCCCCCGGCGTCGGCATCGTCGCCGCCCGCGCGGCCGGCACGTCCATGGGCAACCCGGTGGACGCGGCCTACACCGCCGCGTCGGGTACGTCCATGGCGACCCCGCACGTGGCGGGCGCGGCAGCGATCCTGGCCGGGCGCCACCCCGACTGGAGCGCCCAGCAGCTCAAGGACGCGTTGATGAGCACGACGCGTACCGCCCCCGACCAGACGGTCTACGAGCAGGGCACCGGCCGGGTGGACGTGGCGCGCTCGGTGCGCCAGCAGGTGCGCGCCACCGGCACCACCACCTTCGGCGCCCTGGCACCGGACTCGGGCCCGCGGCAGGTGAGCGTCACCTACACCAACGACGGCGACGCGCCCGTGTCGCTCACCCTGGGCACCACCTTCGACAAGCTCTACGGCTCCCCGGCCCCGGCAGGCGCCATAGGCGCCCCCGCGCAGGTCACCGTGCCCGCCCACGGCACCACCGACGTGACCGTGACCCTCGACGCGCCCGCGCTGCCGGAGGGCGTCTACAGCGGCCGCCTCACCGCCACCTCGGCCGACGGGCAGGCCATCACGCACACCGTTCTCTCCGCGGTGAAGGACCCGGTCACGCACAAGGTCACCGTGCGCGGCATCGACCGCGCCGGGCAGCCGGCGACCATCTTCCCGCTGATCCTGCTGGGTCCCACGGGCCGCTTCGATGTCGTCGAGGAGGTGCCGGCGGGGAAGAGCCTGACGGTGGACATGCCCGAGGGCATGTACTACCTGCACGGCGTCATCACGCAGCACACGGAGGACAACGTCACCAACAGCCTGGTGGTCAACCCCCACCTGCGGGTGGACGGCGCCACGGACCTGGTGCTCGACGCACGCAAGGCGGTCCCCGTGAAGATCCAGACCCCCAAGCGGGCCGAGCAGCGGGGCCCGCTGGTCTTCTCCACCCACTGGAAAAACGGCGACCGGGAGTTCGCCAGCTTCTTCACCAGCGGACACAGCGGCGGACAGCTCCTCTACGTCACGCCCACCGAGGAGTTCACCGAGGGAACCTTCGAGTTCTCCTCCCGCTGGCAGCTGACCGCACCGATGCTCCGCGCACGCGCGGTCTCCGCCACCGCCGCGGCCGGTGTCCCCGTCCGTCTGCTCCACAACTCCCCCGCTGTGGAAGGCGTGCGGCGCCTGCGGGTGGTGGACGCCGGTCACGGACGCCCCGAGGACTACGCGGCGCTGCGCGCACGGGGCATAGACGTCCGCGGAGCGGCGGTGCTCGTGGAACTGGAGGGGGTGGAGTACGACGAGGCGGTGGCCTCGGCCGCCCGAGCCGGAGCCGCGGCCGCTGTCACCACCGCCGGCGGCAACAGGTACGCGTCCGCGACCTGGCAGCCGGTGGGCCAGCGGCTGCCCGCGATCGGGCTGTACGCCTCCCACGCTGCCGCGCAGCGGCTGCGCGCGCCGGGCACCGTGCTGGAGTTGAAGGGAACCCCGGAAAGCCCCTACCTCTACGACGTCGTGCAGCTCTCCGAACAGCGCGTCCCCGAGCACGTGGTCCACAAGGTCGGGCCGAAGAACACGGCCACCGTGGTCTCGCGCTACCCGGACACGGGCGGGGCGCGCTACATCGCGGAGGACCGGCTGTCCTGGCGTCCGTGGGAGGGAGAGGACGTGTACCTCTCCATTCGGTCCCGGTACGTCCGCACCGGGCAGGTGCGGACGGAGTACCTGAGCGGTCCCGCCGACACCCGGTGGCTGCACTGGGTCAACCCCCGCAACACCTGGGCGATCCAGGCAGCGGGGACCGGCATGATCGGCCCCCTGCGCACCTACCGGCCCGGTGAGCACGCCACGGAGAGCTGGTACGCCCCCGTGGTGCGCCCGGCGATCCCCCGAGGTGTCGAAGGGCTCGCCCACCGCAAGGGCGACAAGCTGACCATAGGGATCCCCGAGTTCGCCGACACCGCCTCCGGCCACTACGGCTACGCCCTGCCCCGCCAGGACGCCGACACCCCCTACCCCGACGAGACCCGGGCCGTACTGCGTCGCGACGGCGAGATCCTCGCCGAAGGCCCCCGGGCGTGGGGCACCTTCCCCGCGGGCGGGGACGACGGCCGCTACCAGTTGGACCTGAATGTGAAGCGCACCAGCCCCGAGGGCACCCTCTCGCGGGCCACCAGCACCCGCTGGTCGTTCACGGCCCCTCGCCCGGCCGAGGGCAAGGAGTCCCTGCTTCCCCTCCTCCAGCTCGACTACGACGTGGCCACCGACCTCCAGGGCTCCGCCCCTGACTCCGGGTCCTTCGCCTTCGGAGTGAGCGCCCGCCACCAGGACGGTCTGACGGGCCGTTCCGTGAAGGGCATGGAGGTGTCCGTCTCGTACGACGACGGCGAGCACTGGCGGGCGGCGAGGACTTCCGCCCGGGGCGACGGCGCCTACCGTGTCCAGGTCACCCACCCCTCGACTGCCCGCACCAGCGGGTACGTCACGCTGCGGGTCCGCGCCTGGGACGACGCGGGCAACGAGGTGACGCAGGAGATCGAGCGGGCGTACGCGCTGAGGTAGTACGCGAGATCCGGAAGCCGCGACCGGCCCCGGTCGCGGCTTCCGTGCGTCCTACGACAGCCAGTCGCGCCGCGCCGCCTGCCACACCAGCTGCGTACGCGTCGTCGCGCCCGCCCGCTGCATCAGCGCGGTGATCCGGCGCTGCACCGTGCGGTGGCTGACACGCAGCTGGGTGGCGATCGCCTTGTCCGTCACGCCCGCGACGACCAGGGAGAGCAGATAGCGCTCGTCGTCGGCGAGACTGCCGCCCGGTCCCATGCCGCCGGCGAAGTCGGCCAGCTCGCCCGCCTCCGTGACGTGCAGCGGGGTCCCCGCCGCCCACTGGATGTCGAACAGGGCGACGAGGGCGTCCAGGAGAGTGCTGCTGCGGATGATCGCAGCGGTCGGCTCGCCGCGGGCGCCGGTCGTGCTGCCCGGCATCAGCGGGCAGACGGCGACAGAGCTGTCGACGATGACCATGCGCACGGGGAGTGTGCTGGTGGCACGGGCCACTTCACCGGCGCGGATGCCCTGGGCGACGTTGTCGACCATGCCGGGCTGCTCCAGGCAGGCCCGTTCGTAGATCGCCTCGTAGCGGATGCCCTGGGCGAGCAGCTCGAACTCCTCGTCGTTGTCCTGGGCGCGCAGCGCCACGGGATCGGCCTTGCAGAACCACCGCAGGTCACTGCGGGCCCCGTAGGCGAGTTGACGCAGCTGCTGACGGATGGCGCCGGCCCCGGTGATCACCTCGACCAGTTGCCCGGCGTCATGGCGCCGGCCGCCCGCCCGGTACTCCTCGGCCAGCTGCTCCACTCCACGCCGTGCCCACTCCAGCGCTTCTTGGCCGCGCGCCAGCAGAGGCTGGAGCGCCACGTCCGGCGAGACGGGTACGTACCGCATGCCGCCGCCGCCCGGCAGCCGCCCGACCAGGCCTTTGTCATGCAGGGAGGACAGAAGCGACGCCGCCTCGCGTTCCCGGATGTGGAGCCGTTGGACGATCTCGTCCACGCCCGCACCTCGTACCTCCACCAGGTGGCGGTAGACCCGCTCCTCCGCTGCCCCGATCCCCGCTATCTCCAGCACGCGCCCTCTCCCTCGCCGCAGCCCACCCCGGACGGACGCCCACTGTGCCATCCATGATCGAAATCGAACAGGATGCGGGCGGCCCTGCCGAGCGATCAGAAGAGACCGCAGTTTCCGCAAGCCCGAGGCGGGGCGTACGACAGGCGCGTGGTGTCCCGGGACCCGGGCACCGCGGCAGCGGGGTCCGCTCCGCCCGGTTCAGCCGGCCGAGGTTGACCAGCCTGAGCCGCCCGCCCCACACGCCCCACACGTGCAGGGGCCCGCCAATCCGGCGGGCCCCTACTGGGATCGGTGCTTCAGGAACGCGACACCCTGGCCAGCTGGCGGGACTGGGCCACCAGCCGGTCCGCGCTGTCCCAGACGTCCGCGTCCTCCTCCAGGAAGCCGCCCGCGAGGTTGCGGGTGGTGATGGAGACGCGCAGCGGGCCGGGGGCGGGGCGGCAGCGGATGTGGGTGGTGAGTTCGATGGTCGGCGTCCAGCCCTTGAGGCCCAGCTCGAACGAGGTGGGCGGCAGGGCGTCGACGGTGAGCAGGAGCGAGAGCGGGTCGGCGTCGCGGCCGTCCGCGAGGCCGAACCAGCCGCGCATCTCACCCTTGCCGGAGGGTGCGCCGACGGCCCAGCCGATCGTCGCCGGGTCGAGCTTGATGTCGAGCCGCTCGGTGATGGCGGAGCTGCCGGGGATCGGGGCCGGGCTGTCGCTCGGACCGAGGCAGTGCTCCCGCGCCGGGATGGCCGGCGGCTTCGCCGATGTGCGTACCTCGTCGGACAGCGCGTCCAGATCGCCGTAGGTGGCGATGACGCGGATGCGCTCGATCTCGGTGCCGTCCTGCGCGTACTGGAAGAGGGAGGCCTGGCCGGTGGAGAGGGTGCGGCCGGTACGGACGGTCTGCGTCCGGATCACCGCGGGGCCGGGGACGGACGCGGTGAGGTAGTGCGCGGAGACCGAGAAGGGGTCGGGGTGCGGCAGGGCCTCGCCGAGTGCGCGGCCGAGCATGGCCAGCAGATAGCCGCCGTTGACTGCCTGGATGATTGTCCATCCGGCGGAGAGCTCGGCGTCGTAGACGCCTTCTTCGCGAAGTGTGACGGCGGTGTCGCGGTCGAACTCGCTGTCCCCGATGGTTGCCTGCGTGGTCTGCGCTGCCTGCCCTGCTGCCTGTGCCATGCGATGCACCGTACACCGATTGTATTACTGAGCGGTAGCTTTTTTGTGGCCGGAAGATGCCGGAAGGTGCCGGGCGATGTCGGCACACGGCGTCGGCCGGGGCGCGAAGCCGCGTCAGGAGGCCGCGGGGCCCTCCTCGGCCGTCGCCGACCGCCGGTTGTAGGCACGCGGGGCCCGCCAGTGGTAGCGCATCGCCAGCAGCCGCAGCACGAACGCCACGATGACCGCGGCGCCGCTGGTGAAGGCGTTGAGCGCGTCGAAGCGGATGCACAGCACGATCATGATGGCGCCGACCATCGCGGGCACCGCGTACAGGTCGCGGTCCCAGCGCAGCAGCGACGGCACCTCGTTGGCCAGGACGTCGCGCAGTACACCGCCGCCGACCGCGGTGGCCAGCCCCAGGGTCGCCGATGCGGTGAGGCCGAGGCCGTAGGCATACGCCTTGACGGTGCCCGTGACGCAGAACAGCCCGAGGCCGGCCGCGTCGAAGACATTGACGGCCACCTGGATCCGTTCGACGTGCGGATGCAGGAAGAACACCAGACCGGCGGCGATGAGCGGGGTGGTGAAGTAGCCGAGATCCGTGAACGCCGCGGGCGGGACCGCTCCGATGACGATGTCACGGAACAGCCCCCCGCCCAGCGCGGTGACCTCGGCAAGTACCGCGATGCCGAAGACATCGAAGTTCTTGCGTACGGCGAGCAGAGCGCCGGAGATCGCGAAGACGAAGATCCCGGCGATGTCGAGCGCATGCTGGACGGAGGGCGTGAACAGTTCGTTGAGCACCGGGCAATTGTGCCGGTACTACTCCTTCGGGTTCTCCTCCGGCGTATCGGACGATGCGGTGCCGTCATCCGCGGCGCTCTCGCCGGCTTCCGGCTTCCGCACCGTGCCGGCCTCCGGCTTCCGCACCTCGACGATCTCGATCGCCTCCCGCGCCGCCGCCACCGTCTCGCCGGGCGCCTGGCCGGGCGCGTTCTCCGGGTGGTGGCAGGCCACCTGGTGCCCGGTCTGCAGCGCGGCCAGCGGCGGTTCCTGCGTCTTGCAGATCTCCGTCGCCTTCCAGCACCGGGTGTGGAAGCGGCAGCCGCTGGGCGGCGAGATCGGCGACGGCACGTCGCCCTTCAGCAGGATGCGCTCGCTCTTGGCCGAACGGCGCTTCGGGTCAGGGATCGGGACCGCCGAGAGCAGCGCCTTGGTGTACGGGTGCATCGGCGCCTTGTAGAGCGACTCGCGGTCGGCCAGCTCCACGATCTTGCCGAGGTACATCACCGCGATCCGGTCCGAGACGTGCCGGACGACCGAGAGGTCATGGGCGATGATCACGTACGTCAGACCCAGCTCGGCCTGGAGGTCGTCGAGCAGGTTCACCACCTGCGCCTGGATCGAGACGTCCAGCGCCGACACCGGCTCGTCCGCCACGACCAGCTTGGGGTTGAGCGCGAGCGCGCGGGCGATCCCGATGCGCTGGCGCTGGCCGCCGGAGAACTCGTGCGGATAGCGGTTGTAATGCTCGGGGTTGAGGCCCACGACCTCCAGCAGCCGCTGCACCTCCTTCTTGACGCCGCCCTCGGGCGTGACGCCCTGCAGCTTGAAGGGGGCACCCACGATCGTGCCGATCGTGTGCCGGGGGTTCAGCGAGGAGTACGGGTCCTGGAAGATCATCTGCATGTCCCGGCGCATCGGCCGCATTGCGCCGACGCCCAGGTGCGTGATGTCCCTCCCCTCGAACTCGATGTTCCCCGCGGTGGGTTCGAGCAGCCGGGTGATCAGCCGGCCCATCGTCGACTTACCGCAGCCCGACTCTCCGACGACGCCCAGGGTCTCGCCCGAGCGCACCTCGAAGTCGATCCCGTCGACGGCCTTCACGGCACCGGCGCTGCGCTGCAACAGCCCCTTCTTGATGGGAAAGTGCTTCTGCAGCCCGGTCACCTTGAGCAGCACCTCGCGGGAGGCTGCGTCCTTGACCGCCGCGCCGTTCCCGGCAGACCTCTGCGCCGGAACGTCCACGCCCTTGTCCTCGCTCGTCACGGCCTTGTCCTCGCTCACAGCTTGGGCGCAATCTCTTCGGTCCAGATACGCTCCCGCTGCTCCTGCGACATGTGGCAGGCGGCCCAGTGCCGGCTGCCGACCTCCTGCAGCTCGGGCCGTACGGTACGGGTCACGTCGTCCTTGGGCACATCCGCGTACGGGCAGCGCGGGTTGAAGGCACAGCCCGACGGGATGTTGATGAGCGACGGCGGGGAACCCTTGACCGGGATGAGCCGGTCGGTCTGGTCGCGGTCGAGGCGCGGCATCGAGCCCAGCAGACCCCAGGTGTAGGGGTGCCGGGGCTCGTAGAACACCTTCTCGGCCGGTCCGCGCTCGACGCAGCGCCCGCCGTACATCACCAGGAGGTCGTCGGCGAGCTCGGCCACGACGCCGAGGTCGTGGGTGATGATGATGACCGCGGAGCCGAATTCCTTCTGCAGGTCCCGGATCAGGTCGAGGATCTGCGCCTGGACGGTCACGTCCAGCGCGGTCGTCGGCTCGTCGGCGATCAGCAGCTCGGGGTTGTTGACCAGCGACATGGCGATCATCGCGCGCTGGCGCATCCCGCCGGAGAACTCGTGCGGGTAGCTGTCGACGCGCTTGTCGGGCTGCGGGATGCCGACCCGGTCGAGCATCTCGATCGCACGCTTGCGGGCGGTCTTCTTGTCCACGTCGTGATGGACCCGGTACGCCTCCACGATCTGCTTGCCGATCGTGTAGTACGGGTGCAGCGCGGACAGCGGGTCCTGGAAGATCATGGCCATGTCGCGGCCGCGCAGCTTGCGCACCTCGTCCGGGTCCGCGGACAGCAGTTCCTTGCCGTCCAGCCAGATCTCGCCGGAGACCTGTGCCTTGCGCTTTCCGTACTGGCCCGCGGTGTGCAGGCCCATGATGCCGAGCGAGGTGACGGACTTGCCGGAGCCGGACTCGCCGACGATACCGAGGGTCTTGCCCTTCTCCAGCTGGAAGGTGAGCCCGTCGACGGACTTGACCAGACCGTCGTCGGTCGGGAAGTGCACCTTGAGGTCGCGCACTTCGAGGAAGGCGGTGGGAGCGGGCGAGCCGGCCCGGGCAGGTTCGCCCAGCGCGGCACCGCTCTTGTGCAGTTCGGTCATCCCAGCCTCACTCGCGGGTCGATGACGGCGTACAGAATGTCGACGACGAGGTTGGCGACGGCGATCGCGAGAGCCGCGAACAGTGTGACGCCGAGGATCACGGGCAGGTCCTTGTTGCTGATGGCCTGAACCGCCGCGAGCCCGAGCCCCGGCAGGTTGAAGGTGGACTCGGTGAGGACGGCGCCACCGAGGAGCACGCCGATGTCGAGGCCGAAGACGGTGAGGATCGGCGTCATCGCGGAGCGCAGGGCGTGCCGGGTGATGACGGTGCCCTCGCCCAGACCCTTGGAGCGGGCGGTGCGGATGTAGTCCTCGCCGAGCACTTCGAGCATGGTGGCTCTGGTGAGCCGGGCATACATCGCGGCGTTCAGGAAGGCGAGCACGATCCACGGCAGGATCAATGTCTGGAACCAGGTGCCGATGCTGTCGTCCGTGGAGAGGTTGTCGGCCATGTGCACCCAGCCGAAGGTGTGCACGAACAGGCCCATCGCGACCATGCCGGTGAAGAAGATCGGCAGGGAGACGCCGGCGAGGGCGGTGGTCATCGCGGCACGGTCCCAGATGCTGCCGCGCTTGAGCGCGGACACCACACCGGTGGCGACGCCGCCGAGGAGCCACAGGACGCAGGCACCGGCGGCCAGTGCGCCGGTGACGGGCAGGGCGTCCTTGAGGGTGGTCCAGACCGGTACCTCCGTGCGGAAGGAGTAGCCGAAGCAGGGTGCGGCGCAGTGGGTGACGTCGTCACCGTTCGCGTAGTCGCGCCCCATCGGGATTCCCTTGACGAAGTCCCAGAACTGGACGAGAAGGGGGTCGTCGAGACCCAGTTTGATCCGGATGCCCTGGAGCTGCTCGGCACCCGTGGCCTTGCCGGCGAAGAGGACGGCGACGTCCTGACCCGCCCACTTGGGCAGCATGAAGAAGATGGTGAAGGTCGCGAGCAGTACGACGAGCACCATGATGACTACGGCGAACAGGCGCCGGATGAGATAAGCAAGCACTGTGCGCGGCCCGGCGGTGGCCGGGAACCCCTTGCGGGGGCTCCCGGCCACCGCCTTGGCCATCACCTGCCCTTCGGACTGGCGGGTTTCGGCGGCGGTGGGGCAGTCAACCGGGTTGACTGCAAATGCTGTTGACTACAGCGACTACTTGACGACGCCGAGCGAGACGTAGTCGTAACGGCCGCTGAAGGCGTCGGACATGTAGACGTTGGTCAGCCGGTCGCCGCGCCAGGTGATGTTCTTCTCGTAGATGAAGGGCATCCAGTCGGCCTGGTCGAGGATCCGCTTGTCGAGAGCCTTGTAGATCTCGCCGGCCTTGACCGGGTCGGTCTCCGCGATCGCGTCGTCGAAGAGCTTGTCGATCTTCGGGTCGTTGATCTGCGACTCGTTGTAGTTACCGGTCTCGGCCAGGAACCGGCTGTCCCACAGCGGCTGGCCGAAGCCCTGGCCGGACGGGAAGTCCGGGCCCCAGCCGCTCATCGTCATGCCGTAGCCGCGCTTCTTCACGACGGACGGCGAACCGGTGATGCTGGACGCCTCGGCACCGTCGATCGGGTCGACCTCGATCTTGATGCCGACCTTGCCGAGCTGCTCCTGGAGCGCCTCGGCGACGTCGACCTCGCCCGGGTTGTTGTTACGGGCGGTGAGCTTGGTGGAGAAGCCGTTGGGCTTGCCGCACTGCTTCAGCTCGTCCTTGGCCTTGGCCGTGTCCGGCTTGCCCTTGCGGGCGAGGACGCCGTACGGGTCGTAGTCGCTGTGGCCCTTGATGGAGGCCGGGAGCGCGCTGTTGGCGATCTCGCCACCGGCGATCTCGCCACCACGGGTCTGCTGAAGGCTGGCGAAGTCCGTGGCGTAGAAGACGGCCTTGCGGCAGTGGACGTTGTCCAGCGGCTTCGTCGTGTGGACGAGCGCGACGTAGCGGACGAAGGGCGTCTGCATGTTGTCGACGCTGTCCTTGTGCTCCGAAACGGCGGTGACGCGGCCGGACTGGGTCATGCCGGTGCCGTTGAGGTCGACGTCGTAGTCGCCCTCCATCAGCTTCTTGTCGTTCTCCTCCAGGTTGGCGGAGATCGTCACGGTGACCTTGTCCGGGAGCGCGGCACGCACCGGGTCCGAGGACTTGTCCCACTTGTCGTTGCGGACGAGCACGATGCTCTTGCCCGGCTTGTACGACTCGAACTTGTACGGGCCCGAGGAGAACGGCCGCTGGGTGTACTTCGCCTTGGTGTCCTGCGACGCCTTCACGGGCGAGCCGGACGGCATGGCGAGGAACTGCTCGAAGTCACCGTTGGGCTTGGGCAGTTTGAAGATGATGGTGTTGTCGTCGGGCGTCTCGATCGCCTTCAGGCCGAGCTTGTCCGGGGACGAGTCCTTGTAGGGGCCCTTGTACTCGCCCTTGGGGTCCAGACTCTGCTTCAGGTACTGCGGGCCACCGGTGATGGTGTCCGTCGCCCAGATGCGCTCGATGCCGTACTTGACGTCCTTGGAGGTCAGCTTGGAGCCGTCCTCCCAGGTGAGGCCGGGCCGCAGCTTGTACGTGTACGTCTTGCCGCCGTCCGTGATCTCACCGGGGCCGGTGGCGAGGTCGCCGACCAGCTTGGTGGAGGCGGCGCCCGGCTTGGTGTCGTACGTGACCAGCTGGCGGGTGTAGAAGCGCATGAAGTCCCAGGCCATGCCGTAGTAGGCACGCTGGGGGTCGGCGGAGTCGAGGTCCTGCTTGCCGACCATCCTCAGCGTTCCACCCTTTTTGGTGGACGGGTTGGCGACCTTGTTGAACGCCGCGTTGAAGCCGGCAGCCTTCGTCTTGCCGCCGCCGTCGCCGTCTTCGCCGCCGCCGCACGCGGTGGTGGTCATCAGCGCCGCGACCACGAGGGCCGCACCAGCGGTGAGCCGTCGTTTCGAGGTAACTGTGGACATTTTCTCGCAACCTCCGAGATCGCGGTCCCAGGCCGTTGCTTGCCGGAGAACCATGGGAAGAGCCACCTGACAGTGCGGCAGGGGCAAGTCGTTGGCTATCGGGTCCCCTTGGGGTCCAGGGCGTCGCGCAGCCCGTCCCCGAAGAGGTTGAAGGCCAGTACGGTGATGAAGATCGTCACGCCGGGGAAGACCATGAACATCGGGTCGTGCTCGTACGTCTCCAGGGCGTCCCGCAGCATTCCGCCCCAGGAGGCGGTGGGCGGCCGCACACCGGCGCCGAGGAAGCTGAGGGCCGCTTCGGTCAGGATGTTGGTGGGGATCATGAGCGTCGCGTAGACGGTGATCGGTGCCACCAGGTTCGGCAGCAGCTCACGGAAGAGGATGTGCACCCGCCCGCCGCCGAGACTGCGCGCCGCTTCCACGTACTCGCGTTCGCGCAGCGAGAGCGTCTGGCCTCGGACGATGCGGCCCACGTACGGCCAGCCGAAGAAGCCGATGACGGCGACGAGTACGGCGATGCGCACCCCGCTGCCGGTGAGGCCGAGCAGGTCGTCGGGGAGGACCGAGACGAGGGAGATGATGAAGAGGAGCTGCGGGAAGGACAGCAGCACGTCCATCACCCGGCTGATCACCGCGTCCACCCAGCCGCCGAAGTAACCGGCGATGATCCCGAAGAGCGTGCCGAGCGCCACGGCGACCAGGGCCGCCAGGAACGCCACGAGCAGCGAGATCCGGGCGCCGTAGACGATCCGGCTGAAGACGTCGCGCCCCTTGTTGGGCTCGACGCCGAAGAGGAAGTCGCCGCTCACGCCGCCGAGGGCTCCCTGGGGGAGATTGGTCAGCGGATCGAGCTCGTCCTGGTGGAATTCGTTCGGCGGGTGCCCCAGCAGGCCCACGATCAGGGGCGCGAAGACGGCCACCACGATCAGGAGGAGGACAACGATGCCACCCGTCAGAGCGACCTTGTCCTGCTTGAGGCGGTGCCAGGCAATCTGCTTGAGGGAGCGTCCCTCGACCTTCTTCACCCCGGAGTCGACTGCGGGACCGTCGGTCGCGATCGAGTCCGCTTCCTTGGTCGGCTCGTGCAGTGGTGCCGTCATCGTGGCAAGGACCCCTCTCAACCGGCGGTGGCCGGGCCGAACTGGCCGCTGTGGCGGCGCGGATCAGTCAGTCGTACGCAGAGGCGGCAGGACGCCCTTGCTGCGGGAGTCTTCATTGCCGTCGCGCGAGGTAGCCATACCGTCAGGCGAATGGATGCCTAACCGTGATGCGGTCAGGGGCGTTCCGTTATCCGGACGCAAGTGAACGCCCCCCGAACACAGGTCAGTTGAGGCGGAAGAGGGCACGCGCACAGATTCGCGTCGCTTTCACCATCAGACACCCCCAGCACGGAGATCTCGGACATGGGGAGTTCACGCCTGTGGCGAGGGTCCGGGCGACGCGCCGATCCACCCGAGCATGCGCGGGAGCGGCCGGCCGCGATCCGGAAGTCGGGTGCGTACAGCGCTATTTCGGGTGCCGGGCGTACAACTCCGCTGCCGGCAGGGTCAGTACGCGCCCTGCGGCGGCGGATAGCCGTAGCCCGCCACCGGGGCCGCCGGTGCGTGGGCCTCGCGGTCGTAGAACGGGCGGGAGTTGGCGCGCAGCCACATCGCGACCGGGTCGTACTCGTCGGACATGGCGACGGTGGAGACGGGCAGCCCCTCCGGGACCGCGCCGATCGACTGCTGCATCATCGCACGCACCGCGTCGACCGATGGCTGGCTCGTGTCGTAGAGGTCGAGACCGATGGCGAGATACGGGACGCCGAGCGCGGGCTGCACCCAGGCACGGCGCAGCGAGCGGATCGCCGGGGTGTGATGGGCGTTCTGCGTGAGCAGGGCATAGAACTGCGGGATCTCGATGGCCGGCTCGGTGAGCCGGAGCGGGCCCGCGGGCATCCGGTCGAGGCCGGTGGCGATCCGCCGCAGGTCCAGCCAGGGGATGCCGACGCCGCCGCCCGGGGCGTGCGGGTTGAGCCAGATGCCCCAGCGGTCGGGGAAGAGGGCGCGGGCGATGTCGCGGCCGCCGACCAGTTCATGGGCCCGGTTCCAGCCGCTGGCCGAGAGTTCCTGGGCGGAGGTCACACACGGGGCGTAGCCGAGGCCGTCGATCTCCATGTTCCCGTACTGGGCGTCGGGCGAGCCTGCCTGGCCGTGCCAGAGGAGCATCCAGATCCGGCCGTGCGCGAGCGCCTGCAGCAGTGCCTCGTACGCGTCGTAGCGCCCGGGCGTCACTTGGCGCAGCATGTGCTCGACCTGCCCGGCCGCCGCGGTGCCTGACGCACTCACCTGGTCCCGCCCCTCTTCGATCCACTGTGTCGGCCCGCCGCTCCCGGGGCACACGGGAGCGGCATGATGCCTGGGATCATCAAACCAGCTTATGCGCCGGTCCTGACACCGGCTTGACGCCTTGGGCCGGCGTGGTGATCCACTCCGAAGGCATCCGCGAGCGCGGCGCCGGGTACTACCGGTCGGCGCGCTGGTAGAACGGCCGGATCTTCTCCCGCATCCAGTCGCCGACCGGGTCCTGCGCCACATCGAGCAGGACCAGATTGACCGGCCAGGGCACCTCGACCCGGCCGAGCGCGCGGCCGAGGGCATCCATCGGGGCATTGCCTCCGGCGCCCTCCCAGGTGGTGAGCTCGACGCCGATGAAGAGGACGGGCTCGCCGCCTTCGATGCTGGCCAGCGTCCGGCGGGCGGTGAGCACAACACCGCTCTCCTCGAATTCGCCGGCCGCCGCGGAGAGGAAGTCGACGGGCTCCTCCTGCCAGGCCGGCTCGAACAGCCGGACCCTGCCTCCGCCGGCCGGACCGTCCAGCGGGGTGCGTCCGGCGCGGCAGAGTTCCGCCACGGCGGGCGGCGGCAGCGGCATTCCGACGGCGCCGCCCGGGTTCACGGCGATGCCGAGCTGCGGGGGCAGGCCGCGGGCGAATTCGCGGGCGGGCGCGACGGTGTAGGACATACGGGTGCCGACGCAGCTGAGGAACTGCTGTTCGGAGCTGAATACGGGAACGTACGCAGCGCCCTCGATCTCCAGCGTGGGCAGGTCCAGGTCCGGGGAGTCGGGTCCGCCGCCGTTGGGCAGGGGCACCCAGACGTCACTGCGCCCCAGCACCTCGACGAGCCGTCCGCCCGCCTCCGGGCTGCCCACCGAGGCCGTCAGAACTTCTTCGAGCTCATTGACCGGCCATCCGCTCTGCGGATGGGACTGGACCTGTGCCGGAATGTCCACTGCTTCCCCTTCTTGCCCGAGCCTTCCGGCAGAAGATTAACGTCCGGCCGCCAGGTGGCTACGGCCCCTCGCTCCCTCAGACCCCGCGCCCCCCTCAAACCCCTCGCCCTCTCAGGCCCTATGCGTCCGCGAACGCGATCCGGTCCAGCTTCCCCGCCGCCTCCCGGTCCAGCAGCACCGCCGAAGCACACCCGGGCGGCAACAGGCCGGCCTCGGTGTTCCGCAGCAGCCTCCCCACCGCCCTGCGGTGCCGGGCAAACGCATATCCGGATACGCCGCGTCCGCGCTCCCGCTGGCCCTCCCTCGCCGTCTGCGGTGTGACGTCGAGCAGGACGAGGTGGAGGGCGTGGCCCCGGCGCCGCGCGTCACGGGCCAGCCAGCCGCGTACCCACGCCTGGGTTCCGCAGTCGTGGACGACGACGGACTCACCGGAGCGCAGCGCCCGCCGCAGTCCCCAGTAGTGGGCGATGCGGACGACGGGGCGGTAGAGGGCGTACGGGAGCAAACGCGGCATAAGCCCCGCCCAGCGGTCCCGGGTGTCCTGGGAGTCGATGGTGCGGGCCGTAGTGACCGCCCGCCGGATGAGTGTCGATTTGCCGCTGCCGGGCAGCCCGGAGACCACCACAACGTCGCCCGCCGCGAAATGCAGGCTGCGCGGGCTGCGCCCGGCCCGCTCCCGCAGATCCCGCACGACGGGCGCGTGCGTGCCGAGCGTTTCCGTGGCCGGAGCCCCTGTTTGTGCGGGCATCGCGCCTTGCGCGACCCCCGCGGTCGTCGCGTACCGGTGCAAGGTCATCACCCTCCCCCTGTCGGGTCACCCCACGTATGCCCACGAGGGTCATCCCACGTATGCCCATGAAGTGTAAAGAAAAGGTAATACGGCGCGACCGTCCACGCCGCTGTTTTCCCGTGAGGGACCGGGGCCCCACTCCGGGGAGATGCATGCAATGATGACCCGGCCAACTGCATAAAGGCCGCTTGAATCCGCGCGGGAGAGTTCCGGCCACTGCATGTGCCGGGCGCCGAAGGAGCAAGTTCCTCCCTTGAATCTCTCAGGCCCCGTACCGCGTGGATGAGGCAGATCTGAAAAGCGGGCCGCTTCTGCGGCTCCACCCAAGGTGCAAGCCGAGCCCTTCCGGGGCTCTCGGCGAACCTCTCAGGTTCCGATGACAGATGGGGAGGGATTGTCCTCGTCGTCATGCCCCGGGAGCCACATCCATGAGCACCGCCCCCCGTCTTACCGCCCTCGACGCCCTGCACCGTTCGCTGGGCGCGACCATGACCGACTTCGCGGGCTGGGACATGCCCCTGCGGTACGCCAGTGAGCGCGACGAGCACAACGCGGTGCGCAACAGCGCCGGTCTCTTCGACCTGTCGCACATGGGCGAGATCACCGTCACCGGCCCCGCGGCCGCGGCGTTCCTGAACTTCGCGCTGGTCGGCAACATCGGCACCGTCGCCGTCGGCCGCGCCCGCTACACGATGATCTGCGGCGAGGACGGCGGCATCCTCGACGACCTGATCGTCTACCGCCTGGGCGACACCGAATACATGGTCGTCGCCAACGCCGGGAACGCCCAGATCGTGCTGGACGCGCTGACCGCGCGGGCCGACGGCTTCGACGCCGAGGTGCGCGACGACCGCGACGCGTACGCGCTGCTCGCCGTCCAGGGCCCCGAGTCCCCCGCCATCCTTGCCTCCGTCACCGATGCCGACCTGGACGGCCTGAAGTACTACGCCGGTCTGCCCGGCACGGTCGCCGGCGTCCCCGCGCTGATCGCCCGTACCGGCTACACCGGCGAGGACGGCTTCGAGCTGTTCGTCGCCCCCGAGCACGCCGAGCACCTGTGGAAGGCCCTCACCGAGGCGGGCGCCTCCCACGGCCTGATCCCGTGCGGGCTCTCCTGCCGCGACACGCTGCGCCTGGAGGCCGGCATGCCGCTCTACGGACACGAGCTGACCACCGACCTGACCCCGTTCGACGCCGGTCTGGGCCGGGTCGTGAAGTTCGAGAAGGAGGGCGACTTCGTCGGCCGCAAGGCCCTCCAGGCCGCCGCCGAGCGTGCCGAGACCGCCCCGCCGCGCAAGCTGGTCGGACTCGTCGCCGAGGGCCGCCGGGTGCCGCGCGCCGGTTATCCCGTGGTCGCCGAGGGCCAGGTCATCGGCGAGGTCACCTCGGGCGCCCCGTCGCCCACCCTGGGCAAGCCGATCGCCATCGCGTACGTGGACGCCGCGCACGCCACGCCCGGTACCACGGGCGTCGGAGTGGACATCCGGGGCAGCCACGAGCCGTACGAGGTCGTGGCGCTGCCGTTCTACAAGCGCCAGAAGTGACGTCCGCGCACCTCAGAAGTGACGCAGTCGCGTCTCACACCGTAAGACCACCGTTCATCAGCACTCCCCCGCATACAGGAGAATTCAGGTCATGAGCAACCCCCAGCAGCTGCGTTACAGCAAGGAGCACGAGTGGCTGTCGGCCGTCGAGGACGGTGTGGCCACGGTCGGCATCACCGAGTTCGCCGCCAACGCGCTCGGCGATGTCGTCTACGCCCAGCTCCCCGAGGTCGGTGACACGGTGACCGCGGGCGAGACCTGCGGTGAGCTGGAGTCGACCAAGTCGGTGAGCGACCTGTACTCGCCGGTGACCGGTGAGATCACCGCCGCGAACCAGGACGTCGTGGACGACCCGTCGCTGGTGAACTCCGCTCCCTTCGAGGGCGGCTGGCTGTTCAAGGTACGTGTCGCGGAGGAGCCGAAGGACCTCCTCTCCGCCGACGAGTACACCGAGTTCTCCGGCAACTGAGACCCAAAGGGACCACCTGATGTCGCTTCTCAACTCCTCCCTCCATGAGCTGGACCCGGACGTCGCCGCCGCTGTCGACGCCGAGCTCCACCGTCAGCAGTCCACCCTCGAAATGATCGCCTCGGAGAATTTCGCTCCGGTCGCGGTCATGGAGGCCCAGGGCTCCGTCCTCACCAACAAGTACGCCGAGGGCTACCCCGGCCGCCGCTACTACGGCGGCTGTGAGCACGTCGACGTCGTCGAGCAGATCGCCATCGACCGCATCAAGGCTCTGTTCGGCGCCGAGGCCGCCAACGTCCAGCCGCACTCCGGTGCGCAGGCCAACGCCGCCGCGATGTTCGCGCTGCTGAAGCCGGGCGACACGATCATGGGCCTGAACCTGGCCCACGGCGGTCACCTGACCCACGGCATGAAGATCAACTTCTCCGGCAAGCTCTACAACGTGGTCCCGTACCACGTCGACGACACCGGCGTCGTGGACATGGCCGAGGTCGAGCGGCTGGCCAAGGAGTCCAAGCCGAAGCTGATCGTCGCCGGCTGGTCCGCGTACCCCCGCCAGCTGGACTTCGCCGCCTTCCGCCGCATCGCGGACGAGGTCGGCGCGTACCTGATGGTCGACATGGCGCACTTCGCCGGCCTGGTGGCCGCGGGCCTGCACCCCAACCCGGTGCCGCACGCCCATGTCGTCACGACCACCACGCACAAGACCCTCGGCGGTCCGCGCGGTGGCGTCATCCTGTCGACGCAGGAACTCGCCAAGAAGATCAACTCGGCGGTCTTCCCGGGTCAGCAGGGTGGTCCGCTGGAGCACGTGATCGCGGCCAAGGCGGTCTCGTTCAAGGTCGCGGCGACCGAGGAGTTCAAGGAGCGCCAGCAGCGCACCCTGGACGGCGCCCGCATCCTCGCCGAGCGCCTGGTCCAGCCCGACGTCACCGAGGCCGGTGTCTCCGTGCTGTCCGGCGGTACGGACGTCCACCTGGTCCTCGTCGACCTGCGCAACTCCGAGCTGGACGGCCAGCAGGCCGAGGACCGGCTGCACGAGCTGGGCATCACGGTCAACCGGAACGCCATCCCGAACGACCCGCGGCCGCCGATGGTCACCTCGGGTCTGCGGATCGGTACGCCGGCCCTGGCCACCCGCGGTTTCCAGACCGAGGACTTCACCGAGGTCGCGGAGATCATCGCGTCGGCACTCAAGCCGTCCTACGACGCGGATGCCCTGAAGGCCCGCGTCGCCGCGCTGGCCGAGAAGTTCCCGCTGTACCCCGGCCTGAAGTAGTCCGGGACAGAGGTCGTCCCGAAAAGTAATCCGGGACACAGTTCGTCACCTTTCGGGCGGGGCACCGCGCACACTGGGCAGTGGGCGCGGTGCCCCAACCCTTGTCCCGCTGCTCTTCGGGCCGACCGGTCCGTACCGCATCACCCGGCAGACAACGACGTCTACCAATCCTTAGGAGTTCTCCGTGGCCATCTCGGTCTTCGACCTGTTCTCGATCGGCATCGGCCCGTCCAGCTCCCATACGGTCGGCCCGATGCGCGCGGCCCGCATGTTCGCGCGCCGGCTGAAGAACGAGGGCCTCATCGCCCACACCGCCTCCATACGCGCCGAGCTGTACGGCTCGCTCGGTGCGACCGGTCACGGCCACGGCACCCCCAAGGCCGTCCTGCTCGGCCTGGAGGGCGAGTCGCCCCGTACCGTCGACGTGGAGTCCGCCGACGACCGGGTGGAGCGGATCCGTACCACCGGCCGGATCAATCTGCTCGGCATGCACGAGATCGACTTCGACGCCGACGAGCAGCTGGTCCTGCACCGCCGCAAGGCGCTTCCGTACCACGCCAACGGCATGACGATCTTCGCCTTCGACCACGAGGGCGCCCCCCTCCTGGAGAAGACGTACTACTCCGTCGGCGGCGGCTTCGTTGTCGACGAAGACGCGGTGGGCGAGGACCGGATCGTCCTCGACGACACCGTGCTGAAGCACCCCTTCCGCACCGGTGACGAACTGCTGCGGCTCTCCAAGGACACCGGCCTGTCCATCTCCTCGCTGATGCTGGAGAACGAGAAGGCCTGGCGCACCGAGAACGAGATCCGCTCGGGGCTGCTGGACATCTGGCACGTCATGCAGGCCTGCGTCGCGCGCGGCATGTCCCGCGAGGGCATCCTGCCCGGCGGTCTCAAGGTCCGCCGCCGCGCCGCGAACACGGCCCGCCAACTGCGTGCCGAGGGCGACCCGCAGAGCCACGCGATGGAGTGGATCACCCTCTACGCGATGGCGGTCAACGAGGAGAACGCGGCGGGCGGCCGCGTCGTCACCGCGCCCACCAACGGCGCCGCGGGCATCATCCCGGCCGTGCTGCACTACTACATGAACTTCGCGGCGGGCGGCGCCACCGAGGCGGAGAAGGAGGACAGCGTCGTCCGCTTCCTCCTGGCCGCCGGAGCCATCGGCATGCTCTTCAAGGAGAACGCCTCCATCTCCGGCGCCGAGGTCGGCTGCCAGGGCGAGGTCGGCTCCGCCTGCTCCATGGCCGCGGGCGCCCTCGCCGAGGTCCTGGGCGGCACCCCCGAGCAGGTCGAGAACGCCGCCGAGATCGGCATGGAGCACAACCTCGGCCTGACCTGCGACCCGGTCGGCGGTCTCGTCCAGATCCCGTGCATCGAGCGCAACGGCATGGCCGCGGTCAAGGCCGTCACGGCGGCGAAGATGGCGCTGCGCGGCGACGGCAGCCACAAGGTCTCCCTGGACAAGGTCATCAAGACCATGAAGGAGACGGGCGCGGACATGAGCGTGAAGTACAAGGAGACGGCGCGCGGCGGGCTGGCGGTCAACATCATCGAGTGCTAGGGAAACGGGCCCTGACCAGCGCGTTCGCGCCTTTCAGTGCTGTCAGGGCCTTCCCTCCTCGGTGGCCTTGAGCATGGCGCCCGCTCCGTTGGCCACGACCTGGTGGGCGAGGCCGGCCGCCTCGAACCCGACACAGGATGCCCGAGCGCCGCCAGCACTCTTCCCGTCGGACGTGTCCGCCAACGCCGTGGCGAGCACGATCCAGGCGGCCTTGGCGCCACGTTCCGTGACGTGGAACCCCCACTGCCCCTGGGCCAGCTCGTTCACGATGCGCAGGCCCCGTCCCCGCTCTACGAGCAATCCGCATGCCCCCTCGGCCGGTTCGGTGCCCGGCGAGGGCGTGGCACCGAGGTAGAGACCCGTGGGGAGCAGAGGATCCCCGTCGTGGATCTCGCAGATGAACCTCCCGGCGGCCGAGCGGACGTGTACCTCGTACGGCCCGCACGCGTGCTCGTGTGCGTTCGCCACGAGAGGCGTACGGCCGCAGGAAGCGCCCTGGCTTCGGGCACGCGGCCCCGGGAGGATCGTGGCTCAAGCACCAGCCACGAGGCCGGTCGCGAGTCACGTACTCAACGATGGACGCCGAAGCCCCCGAAGCTCATGGGCGTTTATGAGCAAAGGGACCAGCAAGCGACAAGGCGCTCCAGCGAGACCGCCGCTGGCCTTCACTGCCGCGCATACGGTCACTGAGAGTATGGGCGGGTGAGTGCTGACGTATTGGGACGCTGGGTACCGGATCGTCCCGAGGATGTGGCTGCGGTCTTCGTCAAGGCGGGCTTCCCGTGGTGGATCGCTGGCGGCTACGCGATCGAACTCGCGGTCGGCCGCGAGGTACGCGCACACGGTGATCTCGACGTTCTCGTCCTCCGGCGCGACCAGGCCCTCGTACGTGATCTGCTGCACGACTGGGACCTGTTCGTGGCTGACCCACCCGGCCAGGGGGAATTGCGACCGTGGCGTCCTGGGGAGGTCCTTCGGCCGCCGCTCCACGACATCTGGTGCCGGCGAAGGCCGGAGGCGCCCTGGTCGGTGCAGCTCATGCTGGACGAGGCCGAGGGCACCCAGTGGGTCTCACGGCGGGACCCGGCGATCCGGCTCCCGATCGATCGGCTCGGGCGGACGAGCAAGACGGGCATCCCGTATCTCGCGCCCGAGGTGCAGCTCTTCTACAAGGCGAAGGTGACCCGGGAGAAGGACGAGACCGACTTCGAAGCGGTACTGCCGGTGCTCGACGCTCCGGCACGCGCCTGGCTGGCGGACGCGATCAGTGTGATCGCACCCGATCACCCCTGGCTCAGGCGGCTCCCGCCGGTCAGCCGAACGTGAGCAACGGTACGTCGTAGAGGCCGGGGTTCCGGGGCCGGGTCATGGTGAGCGACACGACTTGCTCGCCCTGGCGCGGCGTCCCTCGTCCTGTCTTCGGCTTCCTCCACGCGTGCTGGGCGTTCTCCCTCACCGTGCTGTTCGTACGACAGGCTCGCGGCAGCGCCCAGAGCGCTGTCGTCCCCTTCCTGGACGCCTACCTGCGCAAACAGCAGACTTGCTTCGCCGCGGCCACCGAATCCCTGGCAAGGGCGCTCGCCTACGTCTCCGCCGACGTGGTGCGCGGACACATCAGCCGCGCGGTGAGTGAGGTGGTCGGGTAGATGTCCGCTCGTTCAATGACGATCAGGCAGTTTTGGTCACGAACGACTTCCCTCGCTCGACCACAGAAGGTTGACTGTGGGTCACGCATGGTGATGCCACCGTCCTGAGCCAAGGGCGCTTGCCACCGCGGGCCCGCGAGCCCGGCCCCGATGCCCCGGCCCCCGGCAGAGGAGAGTGAGCACGGTTGTCGGCCTTGTCTCGCACGATGACCCCCTGGCCAAGGGTGGGTGGGGGCGGGCGGTCCGCCCCCGATGTGTACTGGCACCTACGCGTGAATTCGATCAGTTCCCCGTTCGTATCGTTCGTCCGCATCGTCTCGACGAGGGGCACCAATGAGCCAGATTGCGCTGCCAGAGTTTCATATGCCGTTCCAGAGCGCGGGATGCAATCCCGGCATCGAGGAGACCAGGAAGGCCGCTTGGGAATGGGCCGAATCCAATGGTCTCGCACTCTCTCCGACAGCCCGGAAGAAGATGATCCGGACCAGGCCAGAACTCTGGATTTCCCTCATGTTCCCCACTGCTTCACAGCAGCATCTCGATCTCTTCTGTCAGTGGCTTTTCTGGGCCTTCCTCGTCGACGACGAGTTCGACGACGGCCCCGCCGGACGTGATCCCCGGATGTGCGAGGCGACGATCGACCGGCTGGTGGCCGTACTCGACGGCGAACAGCCGCGCAGCACGATGGAGTACGCACTCGTGGGCCTGCGCGCCCGGACGTACCACGACCGCTCGGCGCGCTGGATCCGGCAGTTCCGGCGGGATACGGTCTCCTGGCTGTGGACCTACTACGCCGAGGCGGTGGAACGAGCCGCCGGACAGGTGCCGACCAGGAACGAATTCGTGAAGCACCGGCGGGATTCGGTGGCCATGCAGCCCTTCCTGGATCTGCATGAGATCACCGCCGGAATCGACCTTCCGGAATCGGCCCGCAGCCTTCCCGCCTATGTCGCTCTGCGCAACGCGGTAACCGATCACTCGGGGCTCTGCAACGACATCTGCTCCTTCGAGAAGGAGGCACTTCTCGGTTACGAGCACAATGCGGTACGGCTCATTCAGCGCGACAGCGGACTCACTTTCCAGGAGGCCGTCGACGAGGCCGGGGCGCAGCTCGCGGAGATAGCGGACCGGGTGCAGCGCGCCGAGAAGGAAGTGATCGACGAAATCGAGGCGGCCGGGATCAACGGCCGCACCCGGGCCGCGCTGGAGCGGTGCGTGCAGGACTACCGCGGGATGGTCCGGGGCGACTTCGACTACCACGCCCGAGCGGAGCGCTATACCCGTCCCGATCTGTTGGAGATCGACGAACGGAAGTCGCTGTCGAGCTACTTCGCCGACTGACCGGCCGGCAGAGCATGGCGCGGCAGCGCGGGCGGCGGCCCCCGGCCCGTGGGCCGGGGGACCTCCCGGCCATCAGGCCTTGTTCTGCGCCGCCCAGAACTCGTCGAACGTGAGCAGTCCGTCGCCATTGCCGTCGTGCGAGTTGATGACGGCCTGGGCCACCGGCTCGGTGACGTAGGGGTCGCCGAGCTGAGCCATCACGCTCTTGTACTCGGCAGCCGATATCAGCCCGTCGCCGTTGAGATCGAACCGCTCGAATGCCTTGCGTGCCGACTCGATGTCCGCCATGGTTCCGCCCCTTCGTAAATGCCTGACCAGTGCCTGACCAGTGTCTGATTGCGGAGGCCAGATTAACGGGCGCGACGGGTGGCGGTCGCGGCGGCCGGTAGTCGATCATGGGTGGGGGGTCCGCCGCCCGGCGGACCGCGGTCCGGACCGGGGAGCGGGACGCTGATGGACGACGCACTGGCAAAGATCCTTGCGGCTGCGGCGCACGGACGGTTTCCCCCGCCGGACGGGTCCACGACGGTGGTAAGGCAGCCGGGTGCCCGGGATGCGGGAGTGCTGGCGTTCACCGCGCACTCCGTCGTATTCACCGACGAGGATCCGCGGTGGGTGCGGGCCGTGCTGGCCGCCACCCCCGGCGACGCGCTCGCCGCGACAATGAATCCGTACTTCCTGAGCGCGCTGCTGGACCGCAGCGGTCGGCACATGAACACCATCGATCTGCTGACGGTGGCGGACGCACTGCCCGGCGAACCGGAGATCGCGCTGCGGGAGATCGAGGACCCGGAGCATCCGCGGGTGGCACGGGCGATGAAGTACCGCGACGAGGTGCGGGTCTGGTCCGCCGACGGCGGTGTGGTGATCCTCGGCCGGGGAGTCGCCGGGCGCTGGGAGACCGCGATCGAGGTGGCCGAGGAAGCGCGCGGCAGACGGCTGGGCGAACGGCTGGCGCGGGCGGCCCGGCATCTGGTGCCCGACTCGGTGGTGTGGGCGCAGCAGTCGCCGGGGAACGCCCGCAGTGTGCGGACGTTCCAGGCGGCCGGCTACCGGCCGGTGGGCTCGGAGGCCCTCCTGGTCGCGGAATGAGTGTTCAGCGGATCGGCTGCGCCACGGCTCGTGGTTGATGCCTGGCTGTCAGCGGAACACGCCGGTATGGCCGAGCGAGTAGCGGCCCGGCTGCGGGTAGACGGCGAGTCCGTGCGGGCCGCTGCCCACCGGGATCCGGGCGAGCTGTTTGCCGCTGACGGTGTCGATCGCGTACACCTCGGAGTGGTATCGCCCGCTCAGCCAGAGGACCTTGCCGTCCGCGGAGACTCCGCCCATGTCGGGGCTGCCGCCTTCCGGCAGGTGCCATTTCTTCGCCAGTTTGCGCTGTGTGAAGTCGAAGACGGAGATGGAGCCCTCGCCCCGGTTGGAGATGTACATCTCCTTGGAATCGCGGCTGACGTAGAGGCCGTGGGCGCCCTTGCCGGTGGGCAGCAGCTTCGGGGTGGTGAACTTCTCCCCGTCCAGCGCCCACACCCCGTTCGCGATCATGTCCGCGATGTAGAACGTTCCGCCGTCGGGTGACAGCTTCACGTCCTGCGGCATCGCGCCTTTGACCGGCAGCTTCTGCTGGCCGACGATCTTCATCCTCGCCGTGTCGACCTTGAGGAGTTCGCCGGAGAACTCGCAGGAGACGATGAAGTACCGGCCGTCCGCGGAGAAGTCGGCGTGGTTGACGCCCGCACAGCTGACCGGGACGGTCTTGGCCGTCTTCATGGTGTGGGCGTCGCGGAAGACCAGTTCGCGGTCCATCGATGCCATCACCACGGCGTATTTGCCGTCCGGCGTGAAGTAGAGGTTGTACGGGTCGGAGACGGGCACCGTGCGGCCCACCTTCCCGGTGGCCGGGTCGATGGCGGTGAGGCTGTCACCGATGTCGTTGTTGACCCACAGGGTCTTCAGGTCCCAGGACGGGACGACGTGCTGCGGCTGGCGGCCGACCTCGATGGTCCTGATGACCTTGTATGTCGCGGGATCGATGACCGACACCGTGTCGGAGTTGGTGTTGGGGACGTACACGCGGGACGGGAAGTCCTTGACGACCGGGGAGAGCTTCCCGGGCCGGTCGGCCGCGTAGACGTCCTTGGCGTCGAGTACCGGCGGCATGCCGGGCAGTGCGGGCTTCGCCCTGCTGGACGGTGTGGTGGCCGCGGCGTTTCCCTTCTCGGCGGGGGTGCCGCAGCCGGTGAGTACCGCCAGCAGGACGCCCCCGAGCAGGGCCGCAGTGTGCTTGGTGGAGGGAAGCATCAGGTCAGCAGCTCCGTGGTCGTCACCGCGCTCAGTCGGCGGCGGTCGATTTCGGTGAGGAGGAGAGGCAGGGCGGCGACCGTGTCCGCGTAGCCGAAATGCAGGCTCACCACCGATCCGTTGCGGATCTCCCCGGCCACCTTGCGGGTGACGGCCGCGGCGCCGGGAGAGGTGAAGTCGAGGGAGTCCACGTCGTACGAGAGGACGTGCGGGTAGCCCGCCCTGGCGGCGAGCCGCTGGACGAGCGGGGTGGCGTACCGGGTGCGCGAGGGCCTGAACCAGGTGCCGATGGAGCCGGTGAGCCGGCGCAGCCGCTGGGCGCAGCCGGTGATCTCCGCGTACGCCTCGGCCTCGCCCATCGAGGAGATGTCGATGTGGCGCTGTGTGTGGTTGCCGAGGTCGTGGCCGCCGTCGAGGATGCGGCGGGCCATCTCGGGGTGTTCGTCGAGCCAGCTGCCGACGGCGAGGACCGTGATCCGTGCGTGGGCGCGTTCGGCCTCGGCGAGTACGGTCCGGGCGATGGCGGGGTCGCCCTGGCCGTGGAAGGTGAGGGCGACGCGGGCGCGGTCGCGGGGGCCGTGGTCGATCTGGACCGGCTGCCCGGGGAAACGGTGCGGGGCGGGCGCGGGGTGCGGGGCCGCGTTCTTCGGGGTCACTGCGGTCGGGACGGTCCTGGCCGACGTACCGGGGGCGTCGCCGCCGTCCGCGCATCCGGCGGCGAGGGCGCCGACCAGGGCGGCCCCTGCTCCCGCACGCAGGGCGCTGCGGCGGTGCACCGGAGCATCGGAGGCGTTCATGCGCAGAACAGTAGGGGTTGAATGTGCAAAAAATAACATTTTAGACTTATGGGCGATGCGAATGAATCATCCGGCGAATCCCATAAATATTCATGATTTTCCAGGCAAGTGACCCATCACACCTACGATTCACCTGATGAATGTCATGTTATGGCCATCAATGCATGGTTTGCACCTTTGGCGGTGAGGTCGCCCGTCTGCCATAGTTGGTCACACGACGGCATTGACCCGAGCCAGTCGTCACGAGCGGCCGTGAACACACCCCCCATTTCACGGCCCCCACAGAAGCCCCCGAAGCGCCGCACCACGGCAGACCGGGGGCTTCTGTGTATCCGGGCACGAGCCCGCCAGGTATCCGGGCACGAGCCCGCCAGGGCGGTCAGCGGTCGGAGATCCGCATCTCGAACCAGGTGGTCTTGCCGCGCGGCAGCAGATCCACGCCCCACCGGTCGGAGAGCTTGTCGACGAGGAAGAGCCCCCGACCGCTGATATCCATCTCCTGGACGGGCATCAGGCACGGCAGCCCACGCGAGGGGTCGCGCACCTCGATCCTGATCCAGCCACGACGGCGCAGCATCCGCAGCCCGAAGACCCGGGCGCCGGTGTGCCTTACCGCGTTGCCGACGAGCTCCGAGACGAGCAGCACGGCGTATTCGGCGGTCTGTGGGGAGAGCGCCCACTGGCGCAGCACCACACACGAGGTGAGTCTTCGGGCAGTGGCCGCGGACTCCGGGCGGGACGGCAGCCGGACTTCGCCCTCCGCCGGGTTTCCGAGCAACTCCAGCGCTCTGAACGCCTGTTCGTCATCGACTGTCGGCATCCCGCGCGCCGCTGTCGCGCCGCTGCGCGGTCGCGGCTGTTCCACACCCTCCAGGCCCGCCATGCACACCATCATGGCCGCAAGGCGAGCACTCCGGGGCCGCTCCATAAGGAATCCACACCCGGAGTGCATCGTTCGGGAGAAGTCGGCAGGCATATGCCGCTGGCCGAATGCGGTTCGGCACACCCCTTCTGAGCTGCACAGACATCGCATCCCAACGGGGCTGCCGGCCTTTTCGGGCAGCCGGGCCTCAAGGTTCCCTCATGGCCCGGCTCATCCGCCCGCAAGGATGAACCCGCGTCACTCTGTACCCAACTTGTGTTCGATCAGAGGAACTTGGCCTTGCCCGGACCTTCTTCCACAAAGCTGCGCATACCGCGCTCCCGGTCCTCGGTGGCGAACAGACCGGCGAACCAGTTCCGCTCGATCGTGAGCCCGGTGTCGATGTCCGTCTCCAGGCCGGCGTCGACGGACTCCTTGGCGGCGCGCAGCGCGAGGGCGGGCCCCTTCGCCAGCTCGGCGGCCCAGGCGTGCGCCTGCTCGTACACCTCGGCTGCGGGCACCACACGGTCCACCAGACCGATCGTCAGGGCCTCCTCGGCCTTCACATGACGGCCGGTGAAGATCAGGTCCTTGGCCCGGGAGGGACCGATCAGCCGGGCAAGGCGCTGGGTGCCGCCCGCTCCGGGGATCAGTCCGAGCAGGATCTCGGGCTGGCCCAGCCTGGCGTTGTCGGCGGCGATCCGGAAGTCGGCACAGAGCGCCAGCTCGCAGCCGCCGCCCAGCGCGTAGCCGGTGACTGCGGCGACGACGGGCTTGGGGATCCGGGCCACCGCGGTGAAGGAGTCCTGCAGCGCCTTGGACCGTACGACCATCGCCGTGTGATCCATCGCCTGCATCTCCTTGATGTCCGCGCCCGCCGCGAACACCTTCTCGCCGCCGTAGAGGACCACGGCACGCACATCGTCGCGCCGGGTCGCCTCCTCGGCGAGTTCACGCAGCCGGTCCTGGGTGGCGACATCCAGGGCGTTCATGGGCGGACGGTCCAGCAGGATCGTGCCGACGCCGTCGCGTACTTCGAGGGTTACGGTCATGAGAGGCAGGTTAGCCCGACCGGTCGGTCCTACTTGGTCCACTCCGACCAGGACATGTTCCAGCCGTTGAGGCCGTTGTCCGGCTGGATCGTCTTGTCCTGCGAGTTCTTCACGACCACGACGTCGCCGATGAGCGAGTTGTCGAAGAACCAGGCCCCCGAGGTCTCCTTGCTCCAGCCACCACGCACATCCTGGAGACCGACGCAGCCGTGGCTGGTGTTGGCCGAACCGAAGACGCCCGAGCCGCCCCAGTAGTTGCCGTGGATGAAGGTGCCCGAGGTGGACAGGCGCATCGCGTGCGGCACGTCCTTGATGTCGTACTCGCCGCCGAAGCCGACGGTGTCACCGTTCATCCGGGTCACCTTGAGCTTCTCACTGATGACCATCTGACCGTTGTACGTGGTGGTCGCCGGGGCACCCGCGGAGATCGGGATGTCCTTGATCTGCTTGTCGTCGCGGACGACCTTCATCCGGTGTGTGCTCGCGTCGACGGTGCTGACCTGCTTGCGGCCGATGGTGAAGGAGATCGTCTTGGCCTGCTTGCCGTAGACGCCCGGGCGCCCCTCGACGCCGTCGAGGTTGAGCTTCACGGTGACCTTGGTGCCTGCGGCCCAGTACTCCTCGGGGCGGAAGTCGAGGCGGTCGTTGCCGAACCAGTGGCCCTCGATCGGTACGGAGGGCTCGGCCGTCACCTTGATGGCGTTCTCGACCGCGGCCGGGTCGGTGATGCCACGGGTGAAGTGGATCGAGACGGGCATGCCGACGCCGACCGTGGAGCCGTCCTCCGGTGTGTACTGCCCGATGAAGGTGTTCTGCGGGACCAGCGTCGTGAAGCTGGTGTCCTTCGCCGACTCACGGCCCTTCGCGTCCTTGGCGACTGCGTGGACCTTGTACTTGGTCGCCACGGCCAGGTGCTGGTCCGGCGTCCAGCTCGTGCCGTCCGCCGCGATCTTTCCCTCGACCTCGGTGCCCTTGGGGTCGGCGACCTTCACCGTGGTCAGCTTCCCCTGCTCGGCGGAGATCTTCAGTGCCCCGCTGGTGGCGACGGACTCCTCCCCGTCCTTCGGCGCAACGGTCACCACGGCCTGCGAGGCGGTGGTGTCCTCGGCCTTGCGGTCCTTGCCCGCGCTGCCGGTGTCGTCTGCGCCGCCGCACGCCGTCACCAGCAACAGCAGCGCGCCCAGTCCCAGAGCCAGCGGTCCGGTGCTCCCTCGCCCGCGCCGCCCGCTGTTCGCCCCGGCCGAGGTCCCCGATATCGGCTGCCCGTTCAATGTGCTCGTCTCCCCTCACACGGCCTGGCCCCCGCCAAGGCCCCAGGAGCCCTGCAGGCCCCCGCCCCCGCGCGCTGCACATGCGCGCTCAGCGAAAGATAATCACACTGATCACGGGAAGATGACCCCGCGGATGTCACCGTTCAGTCCCAACTTGCCCGTGCTCAGGATCGCTTCCTGCGGGAAGCGCGCCTTCCGGCTGAAGACGGATCCGGCGGTGCAGCCGCTCACGACCTCGTCCACGATTGTCAGGGAGTGAGGATCAGCCGAGGATGCCCCGGTCGTAGCCGACCGCGACGGCGGCGGCCCGGTCCTTGGCGCCGAGCTTGGCGAAGATATGGGTGAGGTGGGTCTTCACCGTGGCCTCGCTGATGAACAGCTCGGCGGCTATCCCACGGTTCGAGGTGCCCTTCGCGACGAGTTCGAGCACCTCGCGCTCACGGCCCGACATCGACTCCCAAGAGTAGTGTGGCTCCGTTGGATCGGATCGGGGAGGGGTGGGCCGGGTGATTCGTGCGTACAAGTTCCTCCTGCGGCCCACCTCAGGTCAGCAGATTGCGCTTGGTGAGATGCTGCGTGATCACTGCTCGCTCTACAACGGGGCATTACAGGAGCGCCGCGACGCCTGGCACCACACCTCGAAGACCACGGTCCGGTACGGGCAGCAGTCCGTGCAGCTCAAGGAGATCCGGGCGTTCGACCCGGAGCGTCAGGGCCGCTGGTCGTTCTCCAGCCAGCAAGCGACGCTGCGGCGTCTGGACAAGGCGTTCGCTGCGTTCTTCCGCCGCGTCAAGGCCGGTGAGAAGCCGGGCTATCCGCGCTTCAAGGGCGTAGGGCACTTCGACACGGTCGTCTTCCCGAAGGACGGAGACGGCTGCCGTTGGGACTCCACCCCGCACGATCCGGTCACGCGCGTGCGCATCCAGGGGGTCGGGCACGTCAAGGTGCACCAGCACCGGCCGGTGGTGGGCAGGGTCAAGACGGTCTCGGTCAAGCGCGAGGGCCGTAAGTGGTTCGTCGTGCTGACCGCCGAACAGCCCCGGCCTGAGCCGCTCCCGGCGACCGGCAGTATGGTCGGCATCGACCTGGGCATTGCCAACTTCCTCGCGGATTCGGGCGGCGGGTTCGTCGAGAACCCGCGTCACGGGCGGAAGGCTACGGAGAAGCTCGAAAGGGCTCAGCGGGCACTGTCCCGGTGCAAACGCGGTTCCAAGCGCCGCCGCAAGGCCGTGGAGAAAGTCGCCGCCCTGCACCGCAAGGTCCGTCGCCGGCGCCTTGACCACGCGCACAAAACCGCGCTCGGCCTCGTACGCGCGCATGACTTCATCGCGCACGAAGACCTCAAGATCTCCCATATGAGCCGGGCCCCCGCACCGAAGCTGGACCCTGATCAGCCTGGAAGCTTCCTGCCCAACGGGGCGGGGGCGAAGGCCGGGCTGAACCGATCGATCAGCGATGCCGGTTGGGGGGTGTTCCTGACGATCCTGACCGCCAAGGCTGAAAGCGCCGGACGGGAAGTGATGGCCGTGGACCCCCGCAACACCTCCCGGCGGTGCCCCGCATGCGGCCACACCGCCAAGGAGAACCGGCCCACCCAGGAGAAGTTCCACTGCACCTCGTGCGGCCACACCGCGCACGCCGACACAGTCGGAGCAATCAACGTTCTACGGGCCGGGCTGGTCCGTCGCGAAGCCCAACCGGCATAGCGAGAAGCCACCCCCAGGGGGTGGAAGAGTCACGAAGTGGGTGACCAGAAGGACCGAAGGACCGTCACGCCGCTGTCGGGTTGCCGACCAGGGCGAGCGCGATGGACAGCCGCTGCTTCTGACCACCGGACAGTTTGGCGAACCTGGTGCCGTACTTGGTGTGCAGTCCGAGCCGTTCGGCCAGCGCGCGCCAGTCGGCGGGGTCCGGGTAGAAGGCGCTGTACAGCTCCAGGGCCTCGGCCACGGTCAGCTTGGGCTGGAGCTCGCTCTCCTGGAGTTGCGCGCCGAGCAGCCGGGTGACCCGGTCGTGGTCGGCGACGGGGTCGAGACCGGCGACGCGGACCGTACCGGCATCGGGGACCCGCAGCCCCTCGATGCATTCGACGGTGGTGGTCTTGCCCGCTCCGTTGGGGCCGAGGATCCCGAAGATCTCCCCCTCGTCGACGGAGAAGCTCACTCCGTCGACCGCGGGGCGCCCGGCGTAGGCCTTGTGCACCGCGTTCACTTCGATGATTGCCATGCCTACGAGAATCGTTTCTCAGGAAGCGGCGCACCATCGTCCATCGCGCTCGAAGCGGCATCGGCCGATCGGTTGATACGGGGTACGACCAACGGGTTCCGGCACCGCCGGACGGCCGAAAAACCACATGAGCGATGTCCGTGGTGAATCGTAGGCTCGCCTGTGATGCCCGAAGAAGATGTAGAGCCCAGTAAACGGTCCGTCGTACGCTCGCTGATGCGGTTGTGGCCCTATGTGAAGCCGGTGCGGAACCGCCTGTTCGGCGCCGCGCTGGTCGCGATAGTCGCCTCCTGTACCGGCCTGGTGATCCCCCTCGTACTGAAGTGGATCGTCGACGGCCCGGTGGCGGACCGTGACCCGGGGGGAGTCTGGCTGGGCGCGCTGTACCTGCTGCTGCTGGGCATCGCCGAGGCCGTGCTCTTCGGGATACGGCGCTGGCTGGTGGCCCGGCCGCTGGCCGGGGTCGAAGCGGCGATGCGGGCCGACCTGTACCGGCATCTGCAGCGGCTTCCGGTGGCGTTCCACGACCGCTGGGCATCGGGGCAGTTGCTGTCGCGCGGGACCACGGACCTGATGCTGGTGCGCATGTTCCTGGCTTTTCCGCTGACTTTCCTGCTGGTCAACGGGACGACGATCCTGATCGGTTTCATCATTCTGCTGATGCAGCAGTGGACGCTGGGGCTGGTACTGCTCGCCCCGGTGGTGCCGTTGGTGATTCTCTGCTCGGTCTTCGAGACGAAGTACTCGCTCGTGGCACGCAAGGCGCAGGACCAGGTCGGCGATCTGACGACAGTCGTCGAGGAGAGCGTGCTGGGCATCCGCATCATCAAGGGCTTCGGCCGACACCGCAGCCAGGCCCTCGCGTTCCGTGCCCTCTCGCAGCGGCTTCGTAGCACGGAACTCGGCAAGGCGCGCCTGCTCGCGGGCATCTGGGCCGCCATCACCACGATCCCCGAGCTGGCCATCGGGGCGGCGCTGGTCCTCGGCGCGGTCCAGGTCGCGGACGGCGGGCTGTCGGCGGGCACGCTGGTCGCCTTCCTCTCCATGGCACTCGCGCTGCGGTGGCCGATCGAGTCGATCGGCTTCCTGCTGGCGATGAGCCAGGAGTCGGCGACGGCGACCGAGCGGTTCTTCGAAGTGATGGATGTGGCCGAGGAGGAGGACACGGCCGCGGCCGGCAGCCGCGCGCCGAGGGACACGGCCGGCCAGGGCGAAATGGTCTTCGAGGGCGTGGAGTTCCGCTACCCCGATGCGGGCGCCGGTTCCGTACCCGTACTGTCCCGGGTCGATCTGCGCATCCGCCCCGGCGAGACGATGGCCCTGGTCGGGGCCACGGGTTCGGGGAAGACGACGCTCACCGCGCTCGTGCCGCGGCTGCACGAGGCGACCGCGGGACGGATCACGCTGGACGGCAGGGACATCACCACCATGCCCCGGGAGGAGCTGCGCGAGCTGGTGTCCGTGGCGTTCGAGGAGCCGACGCTCTTCTCGGCGAGTGTCGGGGAGAACGTGCTGATGGGCGCCGAAGGCGCCGGGGAGGAAGAGCTGCGGCGGGCGCTCACGGTCGCGCAGGCCGACTTCGTGTACGACCTGCCCGAGGGCATCGACACCCAGGTCGGCGAGCAGGGGCTCAGTCTCTCCGGCGGGCAGCGGCAGCGGCTCGCACTGGCCCGCGCCGTGGTCGGCCGCCCCCGCTTCCTGGTGCTCGACGATCCTCTCTCCGCCCTGGATGTGCACACGGAGGCGCTGGTGGAGGCCGCCCTGCGGCAGGTGCTCGAGGAGACGACGGCGATCGTCGTCGCGCACCGTCCGTCCACCGTGATGCTCGCGGACCGGGTGGCGCTGCTGTCGGAGGGCCGCATCACCGCTGTCGGCACGCATCAGGAACTGCTGCGCAGCAGCGCGGAGTACGCGTGGCTGATGTCGGGCGCCGGAAGCACACAGGAGGCGGCACGTGCCGAGGACGCCTTCCCCGACCCGTCCGAGGAGGACCGCCTGGTGCCGGACGTCCCTGCCGAGAAGGGCCGCATCCGATGACCAGTACGACGACCGGGCCCGCCGAGCAACGCGACGCACCGAAGAAGCCCGAGGACCCGTCCCTCTCCGACGGTGGCGGGGATCGGTTCGACCGGGACGATCTGCCCACGCCCCGTGGTGCGACCCGCGCACTGCTGATTTCGCTGCTCCGGCCGCACCGGGGTCGGTTGCTGGTGTCCGCGCTGTTGCTGCTGATCCAGCAGGCGGCGGTACAGGCGGGCCCGCTGCTCGTCGCGTACGCCATCGACAGCGGTGTGCCCGCTTTCCGGGACGAGGAGTACGGGCCGCTGATCGCGGTGGCGGTGGGGTACGCACTGTGCTCGGCGGCCGCGGGAGCCGTGCAGTACGCGTTCATCGTGGCCTCCGCCCGGATCAACCAGGACGTGCTGCTCGATCTGCGCGGGCGGATCTTCCGCCACGCGCAGGCCTTGAGCGTGGACTTCCATGAGCGCTACACGTCGGGCCGGCTGATCTCCCGTTCCACCACGGATGTGGAGTCGCTGCGCGAACTGCTCAGCGAGGGACTGCAGGAACTGATCGGCATCGTCCTGTCCTTCGTCTCCATCTCGCTGGTGCTCCTCTGGCTGGACTTCGGTGTCGGCGCGGTAGCGGTGCTGTCCTTCGCCCCCCTGTATCTGCTGGTACGGCTCTACCGACGGCGGGCCGGAGTGCTCTTCGCGGCGCGCTCGACGGCGATCGCCGCGGTCATCGTGAAGTTCGCCGAGTCGATGAACGGCATCCGTCCCGTCCAGGCATTCCGCCGCGAGCGGATCAACGACAGGCACTTCGAGGACCTCAACAGCACACACGCGTGGAAGAACGGCGGCGCGATGCTGGAGATGGCGCGCTATGTCGTCGGCTCCCGGCTGGTCGCCAACACGGCGGTCGCCGGGATCGTGCTGTGGGGCGCGTACCGCGTGGCGTCGGGCACGCTGGCGCTCGGTGTGCTGGCCGCGGCCGTGCTCTATCTGCGCCGGCTGTACGACCCGATCGACCGGCTCGGCATGTTCCTCAACTCCTACCAGTCGGCCGCGGCTTCGCTGGAGAAGATCGCGGGCCTGCTCGCCCAGACCCCCTCCGTGCCCGAGACGTCGGATCCGCAGGAGCTGCCCGCGCTCACGGGTGAGCACCCGGGCCGCGAGGTCGTCTTCGACTCGGTGCGGTTCGCGTACCGGACGGGCGGCGAGGTGCTGCCCCGCTTCGATCTGACGATCCCGGCCGGCCAGACCGTGGCCGTGGTCGGTTCGACGGGTGCGGGCAAGTCGACGCTCGCCAAGCTGCTGGCCCGCTTCTACGACCCGACCGACGGCCGGGTGCTGCTGGACGGGACCGATCTGCGGGATCTGGCCGTGCCCGAGCTGCGGCGGGGTGTGGTGATGGTGACGCAGGAGGCGTTCCTGTTCTCCGGGACGGTCGCCGAGAACATCGCGATCGGCAGCCCGGACGCGAGCCGTGAGGAGATCGAGCAGGCCGCGAAGGCGATCGGCGCGCACGATTTCATCGCCGGACTGCCCGAGGGATACGACACGGACGTACGCAAGAGGGGCGGCCGGATCTCGGCCGGTCAGCGCCAGTTGGTCGCGTTCGCACGGGCCCTGCTGGCGAACCCGGCGGTGCTGATCCTCGACGAGGCGACGAGCTCTCTGGACGTCCCCGGCGAACGGGCGGTGCAGCGTGCCATGGACACGGTGCTGCACGGCCGCACCGCGGTGGTGATCGCCCACCGCCTGTCGACCGTGGAGATCGCGGACCGGGTCCTGGTGATGGAGCACGGGCGCATCGTGGAGGACGGCGCCCCGGCCGAACTCATCGGCGGCACGGGCCGCTTCGCCGGGCTCCACCGGGCGTGGCGGGAGAGCCTGACGTGACGGGGAGGGGTTCTCCGCCGCACAGGGTTCCGGACACGCCACGGTCCGTCCGTATGCGGAGCCGAGGCTGCGTCTGCAGCGTGGCGCGAGCGGACCTGTGAAGAGCAGCATCGTGGTGGACGGCTCGCAAACGTTTCGAGCGGTCACCAGCCGACGCACACCGGCGGCGGGGCGCTGCATTCGCCTCCGCGCACACCCCCGCCCCGGACGGACGCGGCTTGAAGTCGCCGCCCCGCGACTCCGTTCAAGAGCCCGATGCAGTCCGAGTCGAATGTCGTCCATCACCACCGCTGACCTCGCCCTGGAGCGGCAACGCTGAACGATCTCACTGTGCGTGTCCACTCGAATGGGCCACGTGAAGGGGCGGGGGCGAGCGTCTGAGGGTCGCATGAGGAGGGGGCACTCGCACCAGCAGTGCCCGTAAGGAGGCATCATGGTCCGCCACTCGATTCGTACGCTTCTGGTCGGCCTGTGCACACTTACCGCCGCGTCTCAGGCGGCTACGGCCGTGGCCCTTGTCGCGTCGACCGATCAGCACAAGGTCACCTACAACGCCGCCAAGGCCCTGGCCCCGCAGACCCGCTCCGACCTGACCACTGCCATGAAGGATGAGGCGTTCGCTGACGCCATCTACAGCCTCTTCGGCGCTCAAGCCGACCGCGAGGGCCACGCCGACATCGGACGGCTCTTCCCGAACACTGCGCAGACCGAGCTGAACGAGCACCTGCGCGAGGCGGCCACGCTGGCCGGCATCGCCGGCGGGAACGCGGCCAACCTGCGTCAGGCCATCAGCGGGGAGACATACGAGAACCAAATCATGTACCGCGACTTCGCGACTCGGGCCCGGCAGGACGGGGATATGAAGGCCGCCGACCTGTTCACGGAGATCGCCGCGGACGAGGGCCGTCACCGCGATGCCTTCCGTACGGCACTCGACGTCCTGACCTCCGGCCGTGGCACCATCCCGGTACCACAGAAGGCCGACCCGGTCGCGGTACTCGCCGGGCTGCCGCAGGTGAACGCCGCCCGCACGAAAGCCAACCTGGACACCGCGATGCACGGCGAGGCTCTGGCCTACGCCAAGTACATGCTGTTCGCAGAGCAGGCGAAGCAGAGCGGAAACCCCGCACTGGCCCGCCTGTGGGAAGGGACAGCCGCAGTGGAGCTGAACGAGCACCTCGCCGGTGAGGCTGCACTGGCCGGGCTGGTGCGCACCACGAAGGAGAACCTGGACAAGGCCGTCACCGGGGAGCGCTCCGAGGCGACCACCATCTACCCCGGGTTTGCCAAGCAGGCGAAGGCCGTCGGTGACACCGCTGCCGACCGCTACTTCAGCAACATCGCCGCCGACAAGGCCGAACGCGCGGCCGCCTTCCAACAGGCACTCGACCAGCTGCGCTGACCGCTGACCAAGCCGCGAGACCGGCCGGACACGAGCAAGAACGTCCGGCCGGCCGACGCGCCACAGCCACAGGGCGCACCGGGCCGCCGCCGGTACGGCTGTTGTCGGCTCACCGCCTACCGCCCAACTAGTGCCGCGACCGGCAAGGTTTGCCCGTAAAGGAGCGGCGACCGGTGCGTGTGATCGCAAGGCGGCCAAAAGCCCTGGTAGCGGCGCTACCTGGGCTTTTGGCCAACGCCGCGAGCGCGCGTGCCGGGCGTCGCGACGGGGCAAACCTTGCCGGTCGCGGCACTAGCCATGCGGACCGCCTTCGAACCCGACGAAGACCAGCGCGGCCGAGCAGCCAGGCCCTCGCCTGCACCACTCGGCGCGCGCGATCGGGCCGTAGGTGGTCTGCTCATTCCGGGGGCCGCCGTCCACTCATATCCCGGAGAGTTGAAGATGAGCGTCTATCGATCCGCGCAAGTCGCCGCCGCCGCCGGTCCGTTCGAGATCGTCGAGCGTGAGATACCGCAGCCGGGCCCCTGCCACGTGCGGGTGGCCGTGGATGCCTGCGGGATCTGCCACAGCGACGCCCTCTTCGTGAACGCTGCGCTTCCGGGCGTACGGTTTCCGCTGGTCCCCGGGCATGAGATCGCCGGGCGGATCGAGGAGCTCGGTGAGGGAACGCAGAACGCCTGGCAGGTGGGCGACCGCGTGGCGGTGGGCTGGTTCGGCGGCAGCTGCGGCCACTGCACACCGTGCAGGCAGGGCGACTTCGTCGTGTGCCAGTACCTGAAGGTCCCCGGCTGGACGTACGACGGTGGCTATGCCGAGAAGGTGATCGCGCCGGCGGACGCCCTGGCCCGGATCCCCGACGGGCTGGACGCGACCGATGCGGCGCCCATGGCCTGTGCGGGCGTGACCACGTTCAACGGGCTGCGGCGCAGCTCCGCCCGGCCGGGTGACCTGGTGGCGGTGCTCGGCATCGGCGGGCTCGGCCACCTGGGGGTGCAGTACGCGGCCGCCATGGGCTTCGAGACCGTGGCCATCGCCCGCGGAGCCGCCAAGGCCGACTTCGCGAAGGAACTCGGTGCGCTCCACTACATCGACAGCACGGCGAACACCTCCGTCGCGGACGCGCTGCAGGCCCTCGGCGGCGCCAGGGCCGTCCTGGCGACCGCCGCCAACTCCGGGGCGATCACGGCGACCGTGGACGGGCTCGCTCCCCGCGGCGAGCTGGTGGTCATCGGCGCGGACACCGAACCGCTGGGGATCAGCCCGACTCAACTGCTCATGAACGGCAAGGTCGTCAGGGGCCACCCGTCAGGCACCGCGCAGGACGTACAGGACACCCTGGCGTTCAGCGCGCTGCACCGGATCCGCCCGATGACCGAGGTCGTGCCACTGGACGAGGCCACTGAGGCGTACCGGAAGATGATGTCCGGCGCCGCCCGCTTCCGGATGGTTCTCACCACCGGCTGACGCACCCGGCCCCGCACAGGACGGCGGGGCGAGGGCGGCTCCGGGCACAGCAGCTGCGACGTAACCGTGCAAGGTTCGCGTTCCGCCGGAGTCCGCGACAATCGTTTTTTCCGCACGAGCGCACAGATCACGCCAAGATCGGAATTTCGCCCCTGGCGCACTTGTTCGTCCCGCGCTTCACTCCTGCCTCATGAGACGACAGATCACGTCCATGCTCGCCGGACTGGTGCTGGCCGCCGGATCGGTGCTCGGCGCGAGCCCGGCGGCCGCGGCCGAGTCGGTTCCCGTGGAGTTCGGCACCGACTGGCACGACCCGCTGACCGCGGCGCCGGCCATCGAGAAGCCCGACACCCGATCCTGCGAAGTCAGCATCGCGGAGGCGCAGTTCCGCGATTTCACGCCGTACAGGGGAAGTTACGCCCCACCCAAGGAGTGCGGAGACCGCTGGAGCAAGGTGGTGCTGCGCCTCGACGGAAAGGTGAAGGGCGCCGTCAGTACGACCGGCTCGGCTACCTCCGCATGGGCGGCGTCGAGGTGTTCCGTACGTCCACGCCCGAACCCTCCGTCGACGGGATCACTTGGTCGGTGGAGAAGGACGTCACCCACTACAGCGACACACTGCGCCGCGAGCAGCCCGTCGAAATACTCATCGGCAATGTAGTCAACGAGACATACACCGGCGTCATCGACGTCAAGGTCACGCTGACCTTCTATGCCGCGAAGGGCAGTACGAAGGCCGCCGAGACGCCGGACAAGGTCCTCCGGCTGGAGGGCGCCACGCTGACCACGCCGCGTAACTCCGAGCGCATCGTCGCCGAGGTGTACGCCACCGGATCCGGCGGCGGCTGCGAGGAGTTCTGGTACCTGACCGTGCCGGACGCCGCGTCCTACTCGTGCACGGCGGACAAGGGCCCGTACCGCGAGGTGCAGGTCAAGGTCGACGGCCAACTCGCGGGAATCGCGGCGCCGTTCCCGAACGTGTGGACCGGCGGCTGGTCCAACCCCTTCCTGTGGTACGTCGTTCCAGCGCCGCGTGCCTTCGACGTGAAGCCGATCGAGTACGACCTGACGCCGTTCGCCGGCATCCTCAACGACGGGCGCGAGCACCGCGTCGAGGTGTCGGTCGCGGGCCTGCCCGAGGGGCAGAGCGGCTGGAGCACGGCCACGAACGTCCTCGTCTGGCAGGACGAGGGCAGCGAGCACGTCACCGGGGCGCTCACGAAGCACGATCAGAGTGATCTTTCCAACTCGACGACATTCACGCCCGGTTCACTGAACCGGCTCGACACCAAGGGTGGCCACCGGCTCACCGTCGCCGGCTATGTGAACACCTCGCACGGGCGCGTCGAGACCACCGTCTCGCGCACCCTCGCCAATACCTCAGCCCACCACTGGACGGAGGGCGAGAACACCGACGGGCTCACGTCACGCTGGGACGACGACGAGACGGTGACCGTGGACGGCCGCGGCCCGGCGCGGGTCGCGCACACCCATCGCGTCTACACCATGGACGGCGAGACCACGATCGGCACGGACGACCGGCTGCGCACCGTCCTCACGCTCGGGGACCGCGCGGACACCTCGGTCGTACGCGCCGGCAAGCGCATCTCCTGGTCGCGGCTCGACGACACGTACACCGGCGACGCCGCCTGGACGCTGGGTGTCCCGCGTGACCAGCGCCACGCCGTCGGCACGTCGAGCGGGCGCTACCGGCTGGACGGGTCGGAGGGCAGCTACGACCGCACACTGCGGACCGAGCAGGGCATCCTGACGGAGGACCGTACGGGCTGAGCCCACCTGGGGCCCGGCTGTGCGTGTCGGGCCCCAGGTGGTGGTGGTAGTTGACCGGGCCGGAGCGGAAGGTAGGAAATGAGCCACAGTCAATGCCATCTCGGCCAGTGGTGACCACCGTTCCGCAAATCGCCGTTCGAACATGATGAGTTCGAGCTCGAGCTGGACTCGCTCTTCGAATTCGGGCTGCGACGAACGCTGGTACGGCATCGCGGTGATGACCGGCGAAACGTCCGCTTAACGAACATGACCTTTTCGGCAACGAACGAGTTCCGGCCAAATTCTTGACGCGGTCCTGACAGGAACGTCCTCCGGCTGACACTCTTCACCCCGTTCTGCGCACTTCTCGTTCGCCCCGGCCGGGCCCACCGGCCGCTGGTACCCCCCTCGCAGAAGGAGTCCGCGTGAGATCCACGCCCAACCGTCGTGCCACCGCGACCGGCGCTCTGATAGCCGCAGCTGCCCTCCTCGCCGTCGGAGTCCAGACCGGCACGGCCACCGCCAACCCCGGCAGCAACACCGCGGCAGCGTCGGCGACCGCCGGCGCCGACCGCGGTGCCCTGGCCAAGCAACTCACCCCCGCCAAGCGCGCCGAGCTGATCCGCGAGGCCGACGCCGGCAAGGCTGCCACGGCCAAGGAACTCGGTCTCGGCTCTCAGGAGAAGCTCGTCGTCCGGGATGTCGTCCAGGACAACGACGGCACCACGCACACGCGTTACGAGCGCACCTTCGCCGGACTTCCGGTACTCGGCGGCGACCTGGTCGTCCAGGAGTCCAAGGCCGGGGCGACCGAGAGCGTCACCAAGGCGTCCAAGGTCTCCAGCTCCCAGCTGAAGGCCGTGGACACGGCGGCCGACGTCGCGCCCGCCGTGGCCGAGAAGCAGGCGCTCGGGCTCGCCAAGGCCGACGGTTCCAAGAAGACCGAGGCCGACCGGGCACCCCGCAAGGTGGTCTGGATGGCGCAGGGCAAGCCGCAGCTCGCCTACGAGACGGTCGTCGGCGGCCTCCAGCACGACGGCACCCCGAACGAGCTGCACGTCATCACGGACGCCACCACCGGCGCGAAGCTGTACGAGTGGCAGGGCGTCGAGAACGGCACCGGGAACACCCAGTACAGCGGCCAGGTCACCCTCGGCACCGCACCGTCGTACACGCTGACCGACACGGGCCGCGGCAACCACAAGACCAACAACCTGAACCGCGGGACCTCCGGCACCGGGACGCTCTTCTCCGGCTCCGACGACATCTGGGGCGACGGCACGCCGCAGAACGCCGAGACGGCCGCCGCCGACGCGCACTACGGCGCGGCCGAGACCTGGGACTACTACAAGAACGTGCAGGGCCGCACCGGTATCCGGGGCGACGGCGTCGGCGCGTACTCCCGCGTCCACTACGGCAACAACTACGTCAACGCGTTCTGGCAGGACAGCTGCTTCTGCATGACGTACGGCGACGGCACCGGCAACGCGAAGCCGCTGACCTCCCTCGACGTGGCCGCGCACGAGATGTCGCACGGTGTCACCGCCGCCACCGCCAACCTGGTCTACAGCGGTGAGTCCGGTGGCCTCAACGAGGCGACCAGCGACATCTTCGCCAGCGCGGTCGAGTTCTACGCCAACAACTCCACCGACAAGGGCGACTACCTCATCGGTGAGAAGATCGACATCAATGGCAACGGCACTCCGCTGCGCTACCAGGACAAGCCCAGCAAGGATGGCTCGTCCAAGGACTCGTGGTACTCGGGCATCGGCAACATCGACGTCCACTACTCCTCGGGCCCGGCGAACCACTTCTTCTACCTGCTCTCCGAGGGCAGCGGCGCCAAGGTCATCGACGGCGTCTCGTACGACTCCCCGACCTCCGACGGTCTGCCGGTGACCGGCATCGGCCGCGACAAGGCCGCCCTGATCTGGTTCAAGGCGCTCACCACCAAGTTCACGTCCACGACGAACTACGCGGCGGCCCGCACCGGCACCCTCGCCGTGGCCGGTGACCTGTACGGCACGACCAGCGCCGAGTACAAGTCCGTCGCCGACGCCTGGGCCGCCATCAACGTCGGCTCGCGCCCCGGCGGCGGCGACCCCGACCCCGGCGGCAAGGTCTTCGAGAACACCACCAAGGTCGCCGTCCCGGACCGCGGCGCGGCCGTCACCACCTCGGTCGACGTCACCGGTGTCACGGGCAACGCCCCCAGCACCCTCAAGGTCGGCGTGGACATCACCCACACCTACCGCGGTGACCTGGCCATCGACCTCGTCGCCCCGGACGGCACGGCCTACCGGCTGAAGAGCGCCCAGCTCGGCGACTCGGCGGACAACGTCGTGGAGACCTACACGGTCGACGCCTCGTCCGAGGTCGCCAACGGCACCTGGAAGCTCAAGGTCCAGGACCTCTACTCGGGCGACAAGGGCACCATCAACGGCTTCAAGCTGACCTTCTGAACCCGGAGCCGGGCCTGACCCGGCCGAGCCGCCCGGGAGGAGCGCACGCTCCTCCCGGGCGGTTTCCTGTGTGCCGCGGGCGCAGGTCAGCCACAGGACGGCAGATCAGCGCATCAGCAGGCCCGCACTGTCCCCCGTCGACTCCGTGGGCAGCGCCACCAGGCCGAGTTCCGCGCTGGTCGCCAGCAGCGGATGGGCGGGAAGCACCCGCACCGTGTAGCCGTACGGCCCGGTGCGATCGAGGGCCAGCGGACCGTCGTACAGCCAGCGGCCTTCCAGGTCCTGGCCCCCGGCGGGCTTCAACGGGAAGACCTGGGCATCCGAGATCCCGTCGGCGGCGTCCACCCGGCCGGCCACCGCCTGCACCTCCACGTCGTCCGGCTCCAGCACCCCGAGGGCGATCCGGACCCGTAGCACCAGCGTCGACCCCAGCTCGGCCGAGCCGTCCGCCGCGTTGGGCGCCACCGCCTCCACATGGTCGACGGCGACGCGCGGCCAGGCGGCGCGGACCCTGGCCTTCCAGTCCGCGAGCTGCCGCGCCGTACCGGAGTCCAGCGCACGTTGCGCGACCGCGGCGGGCGCGTACAGCCGCTCCACGTACTCGGACACCATGCGTCCTGCCAGAACCTTGGGCCCGAGGGCGCCCAGCGTGCGGCGGACCATCTCGATCCAGCGCTCCGGGAGCCCTTCGCCGCCCCGGTCGTAGAAGCGCGGCGCGACCCTGTCCTCGATCAGCTCGTAGAGGGCGCCCGCCTCCAGATCGTCACGGCGGTCCTCGTCCATGGCCAGTTGGTCGGCCGTCGGGATCACCCATCCGAAGTCCGGCTCGAACCACTCGTCCCACCAGCCGTCGAGGACCGAGAGGTTGAGGCAGCCGTTGAGCGCGGCCTTCATGCCGCTCGTACCACAGGCTTCCAGGGGGCGCAGCGGGTTGTTGAGCCAGACGTCGCATCCCGGGTAGAGCTTCTGCGCCATGGCCATCCCGTAGTCCGGCAGGAACACGATGCGATGGCGCACCCGGGGATCGTCGGAGAACCGCACCAGCTCCCGCACCAGCCGCTTTCCGCTGTCGTCGGCGGGGTGGGCCTTGCCGGCGACGACGATCTGGATCGGGCGGGTGGGGTGGAGCAGCAGTTCCCTCAGCCGGTCGCGGTCGCGCAGCATCAGCGTCAGCCGCTTGTACGAGGGCACCCGGCGGGCGAAGCCGATCGTCAGCACCTCCGGGTCCAGCACGCTGTCGATCCAGCCGAGTTCGGCCGCTTCCGCGCCCCGGGTGCGCCATGAGGCGTGGAGCCGCTCGCGCACCTCGGTGACCAGTTGTCCGCGCAGGGCCCCTCGCAGGTCCCAGAGTTCCCGGTCCGGGACGTCGACGGCGGAGTCCCAGCGTCCGGGAGTGCCGCCGTATCCCTTGCGCAGCCGGAGGATCTCGGGCGCGACCCAGGTGGGTGCGTGGACCCCGTTGGTCACCGAGGTGATCGGTACCTCCGCCGCGTCGAAGCCGGGCCACAGGCCGGCGAACATCTCGCGGCTGACCGACCCGTGGAGGGTGGAGACGCCGTTGGCCCGCTGGGCGAGCCGCAGCCCCATCACCGCCATGTTGAAGAGCTCGGGCTCACCGCCGGGGTAGGTCTCCATGCCCAGTTGCAGGATGCGTTCGACGCCCACTCCCGGGAGTTCGCCGTCGTCCCCGAAGTACCGGGCGACGAGCTCGCGGTCGAACCGGTCGATCCCGGCGGGCACGGGCGTGTGAGTGGTGAAGACCGTGCCTGCCCGCACGGACTCCACCGCCGAGTCGAAGTCGAGTCCGGTGCCGGAGAGTTCACGGATGCGTTCGAGTCCGAGGAAGCCGGCGTGCCCCTCGTTGGTGTGGAACACCTCAGGTGCCGGATGCCCCGTCAGGCGGCAGTACGTGCGCACGGCCCGTACGCCGCCGATGCCGAGGAGCATCTCCTGCAGCAGCCGGTGTTCGCTGCCGCCGCCGTAGAGCCGGTCGGTCACCTCGCGTTCGCCCGGCGCGTTCTCCTCCACACCGGAGTCGAGCATCAGCAGCGGAACGCGTCCGACCTGGGCCTGCCAGATGTGGGCGCGCAGCGAACGGCCGCCAGGAAGGGCGAGCACCACCCGGCTCGGGGTTCCGTCGGCTTCGCGGATCAGGGTGAGCGGCAGCTCGTTCGGATCGAGTACGGGATAGTGCTCCTGCTGCCAGCCGTCGCGGGACAGGCTCTGGCGGAAGTAGCCGTGCCGGTAGAGCAGGCCGACCGCGATGAGGGGGACGCCCAGATCGCTGGCGGCCTTGAGATGGTCGCCGGCGAGGATGCCGAGCCCGCCGGAGTACTGGGGCAGTGCGGCGGTCACCCCGAACTCGGGCGAGAAGTAGGCAACGGCGGCCGGCAGCTCTGCTCCCTGGGCCAGCCGTTCCTGGTACCACCTGGGACCGTCCAGGTAGTCCCTGAAGTCTGCGGACACCTCGGCCAGCCGGTGCAGGAACTGCCGGTCCCGGGCCAGCTCGGCGAGTCGCCCGGCGGATACGGAACCGAGCAGCCGCACCGGGTCGCATTCCGCCGTCCGCCGGATCTCCGGGTCGACGGCCTGGAAGAGCTCACGGGTCTCGGTGTGCCAGGACCAGCGCAGATTGCGGGCGAGATCACTGAGCGGTTGAAGGGGGTCGGGGAGGACGGGACGCACGGTGAATCGACGAATGGCCTTCACGTATTCCACCTTTGCAGGGGGCGTACGAATCCGAGGGGACGCACCACGGTGTGCTTCTATCCGTCACCCTCGACGCCATCGGCGGGTCGGCCGGTCCAGGCGCATCTGCCGCCCAAGGGCTTCCGTAACGACCTCGCCCACGGTTGTCAGCGGCGTCGCTACCAATCGTGGGCGAGGTCGTAATCCCGGAACCACGCGAATGCAGCACGAATGCAGCACGAATGCGAGGCACCCGCGGGACAGGCGTTCATCCGGTTCGCATCCGCGCAACACATCCGCGCCCCAGCCATTCGAGTGCCATTCGAGTGAATGCGGACAGGAGCGGCCATGCCCACACCCCGTCAGCCGTCGACGGAGCGGCTAGAAAGGACGGACTCCATCGGTCGCGGTGCGCGTATTTCGCCCTCCGCTGCCGCATCGCGCCCCGTTCAGCCCGCGCTCCAGCCCCTCAGGTGATTCCATGATCGGTCGCATTCCCGTCCTCGACGTCCGTCCCCTCGTCGACTGCGGCAGAAGGCCCGCCAAGGCTGTTGCCGGAGAGACCTTCCAGGTCACCGCGACCGTCTTCCGCGAGGGCCATGACGCAGTCGCGGCCAATGTGGTCCTGCTGGATCCGAGTCGACGCCCCGGTCCCTGGACTCCGATGCGTGAACTCGCCCCTGGCACCGACCGCTGGGGCGCCGATGTCACCCCGGTCTCCGAGGGCCGCTGGATGTATGCGGTCGAGGCCTGGAGCGACCCGGTCACCACCTGGCAGCAGCACGCCCGGATCAAGATCCCGGCGGGGATCGACACCGCGCTCGTCCTGGCGGAGGGTGCCGAGCTGTACGAGCGGGCCGCCGCGGGCGTACCCAAGCGGGACGGGCGCGAGGCGGTGCTGTCCGCGGCCGACGCGCTGCGCGACGAGTCCCGCCCGGCCGCCGCCCGGCTCGCCGCGGCGCTCGCCCCCGAAGCGCAGGCCGCGCTCACCCGTCACCCGCTGCGCGAACTGGTCACCGCATCCCGCCCGTTTCCTCTGGTGGTCGAGCGCCGGCGGGCCCTGTTCGGCTCCTGGTACGAGCTTTTCCCCCGCTCGGAGGGGGCCAGGGCCGAACCGGTCGAAGCGGCCGGGGCGAAGACGAAGGCCAGGGCGGGGAAGCCCGGAAAGGCTGCCAAACAGCCGGCGAGGATCATCAGCGGGACCTTCCGTACGGCTGCCGAGCGGCTTCCCGCGGTCGCCGCCATGGGTTTCGACGTCGTCTATCTCCCACCCATCCACCCCATCGGAACCACCCACCGCAAGGGCCCCAACGACTCGCTGTCCCCCGCTCCCCACGACGTGGGCGTGCCCTGGGCGATCGGCTCCGCAGAGGGCGGTCACGACGCCGTCCATCCCGAGCTGGGCACCCTCGACGACTTCGATCATTTCGTCGGGACCGCCCGTACCCTGCGCATGGAGATCGCGCTGGATTTCGCGCTCCAGTGTTCTCCCGACCATCCCTGGGTCGAGAAACACCCCGAGTGGTTCCACCACCGTGCCGACGGCACCATCGCCTACGCCGAGAATCCCCCGAAGAAGTATCAGGACATCTATCCGATCGCCTTCGACAAGGACCTGCGCGGCCTGATCACGGAGACGTTACGCATTCTGCGCTTCTGGATGGATCACGGGGTACGGATCTTCCGCGTCGACAATCCGCACACCAAACCGGTGATCTTCTGGGAGAAGGTGATCGCCGATATCAACCGGACCGACCCGGATGTGATCTTCCTGGCCGAGGCATTCACCCGGCCCGCAATGATGAAGACGCTCGCCGCCATCGGCTTCCAGCAGTCGTACACGTATTTCACCTGGCGCAATACCAGGCAGGAAATCACCGAGTACGTCACGGAGCTTTCGGGCGAATCCGCCTCCTACATGCGGCCCAACTTCTTCGTGAACACCCCGGACATCCTGCCGGATTACCTCCAGGACGGGGGCCGTCCGGCCTTCGAGGCGCGGGCCGTTCTCGCCGCGACGCTCTCCCCGACCTGGGGTGTGTACGCGGGGTACGAGCTGTGCGAGAACACCCCGGTCCGGCCCGGCAGCGAGGAGTACCTGGACTCGGAGAAGTACGAAATCCGGCCCAGGGACTGGGAGTCGGCAGAGCGTGAGGGCCGTTCGCTGGCTCCGCTCATCACTTCGCTCAACCGCATCAGGCGCCGCCACCCGGCGTTGCAGCAGCTGCGCGACGTGCACTTCCACTCCGCGGACAACGACGCGTTGATCGCGTACAGCAAGCGTTCGGGTTCGAACATCGTTCTGGTGGTCGTCAACCTCGACCCGCACCACACCCAGGAGGCCACGGTCTCGTTGGACATGCCGCAACTCGGCCTCGACTGGCACGAGAGCGTGCCGGTGCGCGACGAGCTCACCGGCGACACCTATCACTGGGGCAGGACCTTCTATGTGCGTCTGGAGCCGGGCGTCACGCCCGCGCACATCGTGGTCCTGCGACCGTCCCCGCCGACCGGAGGGTCACCCACACCATGATCGTCAATGAGCCCGTCCACGACATGTTCGAGGACACCCCGGCCAAGGACCGCGATCCCGACTGGTTCAAGCGTGCCGTTTTCTACGAGGTCCTCGTCCGGTCCTTCCAGGACTCCAACGGCGACGGCATCGGCGACCTCAAGGGCATCACCGCCAAGCTCGACTATCTGCAGTGGCTGGGCATCGACTGTCTCTGGCTGCCGCCGTTCTTCGCGTCGCCGCTGCGCGACGGCGGCTACGACGTGTCCGACTACACCGCCGTGCTGCCGGAGTTCGGTGATCTGGCCGACTTCGTGGAGTTCGTCGACGCCGCGCACCAGCGCGGGATGCGCGTGATCATCGACTTCGTCGTGAACCACACGAGCGATCAGCACAACTGGTTCCAGCAGTCCCGCACCGACCCGGAAGGGCCGTACGGCGACTACTACGTCTGGGCCGACAACGACAAGCAGTTCCAGGACGCCCGGATCATCTTCGTCGACACGGAGACGTCCAACTGGACCTTCGACCCGGTCCGCAAGCAGTACTACTGGCACCGGTTCTTCTCGCACCAGCCCGATCTCAACTACGAGAACCCGATGGTGCAGGAGGAGATCATCTCCGCGCTGCGCTTCTGGCTGGACCTCGGCATCGACGGGTTCCGTCTGGACGCCGTGCCGTATCTCTACCAGCGGGAGGGCACCAACTGCGAGAACCTCCCGGAGACGCACGACTTCCTCAAGCGGGTCCGCAAGGAGATCGACGCGCACTACCCGGACACCGTGCTGCTCGCCGAGGCCAATCAGTGGCCGGAGGACGTCGTCGACTACTTCGGCGAGTTCCAGGCCGGCGGCGACGAGTGCCACATGGCCTTCCACTTCCCCGTGATGCCACGGATCTTCATGGCCGTCCGGCGCGAGAGCCGCTACCCGGTCTCCGAAATCCTGGCGAAGACACCGGCGATCCCGAAGAACTGTCAGTGGGGCATCTTCCTGCGCAACCACGACGAGCTCACCCTCGAAATGGTCACGGACGAAGAGCGCGACTACATGTACGCGGAGTACGCCAAGGATCCACGGATGCGGGCCAACATCGGTATCCGGCGGCGGCTGGCACCGCTGCTGGACAACGACCGCAACCAGATCGAACTGTTCACGGCGCTGCTCCTGTCCCTGCCCGGCTCCCCGATCCTCTACTACGGGGACGAGATCGGTATGGGCGACAACATCTGGCTGGGCGACCGGGATGCCGTACGCACCCCCATGCAGTGGACGCCCGACCGGAATGCCGGGTTCTCCTCCAGTGATCCCGGGCGGCTCTACCTCCCCACGATCATGGATCCGGTCTACGGCTACCAAGTCACCAATGTCGAGGCGGCGATGGCCTCTCCGTCGTCGCTGCTGCACTGGACACGGCGGATGATCGAGGTCCGCAAGCAGAACCACGCCTTCGGTCTCGGCTCGTTCAGCGAACTGCCGTCGTCGAACCCCGCCGTGCTCGCCTTCACCCGGGAGCACGGGGACGATCTCGTGCTGTGCGTGCACAACTTCTCGCGGTTCGCGCAGCCGACGGAGTTGGATCTGCGGTCGTTCAACGGGCGTCATCCGGTGGAACTGATCGGTGGGGTGTGCTTCCCCCCCATCGGCCAGTGGCCCTACCTGCTGACTCTCGCGGGTTACGGGTTCTACTGGTTCCGGCTGCGGAAGGACGTACCGACGAGCTGACCGGGCGTCAATTCTCACCACTCACCGCGGGGCGGTTTCCACCGCCCCGCACGGATCACTCACCCCGCATCGAGCGCTTCCCGGCCCTTCCGCGTCCCGTCCGGTGCTTCGATCCCCTCGAGTCGAGTCCGTACGGACCATCCTGACCCGACACGTCCCGCACAGCCGGACAGCTATTGCCGCAATCCGGGACACTCTTCGCATCCTGTGGGTGCCCGGGGAAAGGACGCTGTGCCATGTCGGAGGCTGCATCCACTCGGGTCGCTCTGGCTGCCAACACAGCCCTGCTGCCGTCACTCGCCCCTCTGCTGCACCAATGGCTGCCCCGGCAGCGGTGGTTCGCGGGCAAGGGACGGCCGATCACCGCGTTCTCGCTGGTGTCGACGACCGAAATGCTGCCGGTGGGCAGCGATTGCGTCGGCGCCGGTACCGGGGCCGGGGCCGGACTGCTCCACCTGCTGGTCCGGGTCCACCAGCCGTCCATGCCCGCGCAGTCACCGGACGACTGCTACCAACTGCTGCTCGGCGTACGGTCCGTGCTGCCCCCACGGCTGGCGCCCGCGCTCATCGGCCATGTGACCGACGGACCGCTCACCGGCCGCACCGTCTACGAGGCGCTGCACGACCCGCGCCTGGCCGAACTCCTGCTGGAGAGGCTCCGCACCCCCGGCACTTTCGGCTCCCTGCGTTTCGACCGGGGCGGTGCGCCCATCGCCGCGGGGCTCGCACCGCGGGTGCTCGACGCCGAGCAGTCCAACACCTCGCTCGTCTACGGCAACGCCTACATCCTCAAGATCTTCCGCCGGATCTTCCCGGGCACCAACCCCGATCTGGAACTTCCGCTCGCGCTCGCGCGCGAGGGCTGCGGACGGGTGCCCGCCCCCGTCGCCTGGTTCGAGGCCACCGCACCCGAGCCGCTCACCCTCGGCGTGCTGCAGCCGTTCCTGCGCGGCGCACAGGACGGCTGGCAGCTCGCACTGCGCGCCCTCGCCAAGAGCCGCGACTTCACCGACGAGGCCCACGCGCTGGGCCGGGCCACCGCCGAGGTGCACACGGCGCTGGCCGCCGCCCTGCCGACACCCGCCCTGCGCCGCGCCCAGACCGAGCATCTCGCCGCCGCAATGGTGCAGCGGCTGGAGGCCGCCGCCCAGGCGGTACCGGCGCTCATGCCGTACGTCCCGGGGCTGCGGACCGCATTCGACGCGGTGGCCGCGCTGGGGCACCGGGGCCGCAACTGGGCGGCCCAGCGTGTCCACGGCGATCTCCATCTCGGCCAGACGCTCCGCGCGGCCGACGGATTCTGGTCACTGATCGACTTCGAGGGCGAGCCCGCCCGGCCGTTGCCCGAGCGCCGCCGTCCGCAGCCTCCGGTGCGCGACATCGCCGGCATGCTCCGCTCCTTCGACTACGCGGCCCGCTCGCACCGCCCGTGGAACGCCGAGTGGGCGGCCCGCTGCCGGACCGCCTACTGCGAGGGCTACGCCAACACCTCGGGCCTCGACCCACGCAGCGAACCGGAGCTGTTGCGCGCCCACGAGACCGACAAGGCGGTGTACGAGGTGCTGTACGAGGCACGGCACCGGCCCGACTGGCTTCCGGTGCCGATGGCCGCGATCCACCGGCTGGCCACCGTCTCCGACTGACGGCCCAAGTGCCGTCGCCCGCCCGGTTCCGCCCCGACAACACCCTCCGAGGAGGCTGTCCCCGTGACCGCCCGCAAGCCGTCCCGCAGAACGCCCGCCGCCACCGGTACCGATGCCGCGCCGCCCCGTCGCCGCCGGGGCGCCGGCAGCCAGGGCGTACGACGGGCACGCCCCCTCGACCACGGCGACCGAACCCGGCTGCTCGCCGGTGAGCACTACGCCCCGCACGACCTGCTCGGCGCCCATATGGTCCGCGGCGGTGTGACCTTCCGGGTGCTGCGCCCGTACGCGCGGTCCGTGACCGTGCTCGCGAAGGGGCTGCGGGCACAGCTGCACGACGACGGCGACGGCCTCTTCTCCGGGCTGCTGCCGATGCCCGCACTCCCCGAGTACCAACTCCTGGTGACCTACGGGGAGAACGAGATCGAGGTGCAGGATCCGTACCGCTTCCTGCCCGCGCTCGGTGATCTCGATCTGCATCTGATCGGCGAGGGACGCCATGAGGAGCTGTGGACCGCGCTCGGCGCTCAGCCGATGGAACACCAGGGCGTCGCGGGCACCCGGTTCACGGTGTGGGCCCCCGACGCCCGCGGTGTGCGGGTCATCGGGGACTTCAACTACTGGGACGGCACCGGCTTTCCGATGCGCTCGCTCGGATCCAGCGGGGTGTGGGAGCTGTTTCTGCCGGCGATCGGGGAGGGCACGCTCTACAAGTTCGACATCTGTCGCCCGGACGGTTCGCACACCACACGCGCCGACCCGATGGCCCGCCGTACCGAGGTCCCGCCCGCCACTGCCTCGATCGTGACGGCCTCGCACCACGAGTGGCAGGACCAGGAATGGATGGCGCACCGCGGGGACGTGCCGGTGCACGAGGCGCCGTTCTCCGTGTACGAGGTCCATCTGCCGTCCTGGCGGCCGGGGCTCACCTACCGCGCGCTCGCCTCCCAACTCCCCGCTTACGTAAAGGACCTCGGGTTCACACATGTGGAGCTGATGCCGGTCTCCGAGCATCCCTTCGGCGGTTCCTGGGGCTATCAGGTCACCGGTTTCTACGCCCCGACGTCACGCATGGGCACACCGGACGACTTCCGATTCCTCGTCGACGCGCTGCACCGGGCCGGCATCGGCGTCATCGTCGACTGGGTACCCGCGCACTTCCCGCGCGACGACTGGGCGCTCGCGGAGTTCGACGGCCGCCCGCTGTACGAGCACTCCGACCCGTCGCGGGCGGCGCATCCGGACTGGGGCACGCTGGAGTTCGACTACGGGCGCACGGAGGTACGCAACTTCCTGGTCGCCAACGCCACTTACTGGTGCGAGGAGTTCCACATCGACGGGCTGCGGGTCGACGCCGTCGCCTCGATGCTCTACCTCGACTACTCGCGCGAGGACGGGGGATGGTCGCCGAACGAGCGCGGCGGCCGGGAGAACCTGGACGCCGTCGCCTTCCTCCAGGAGATGAACGCCACCGTCTACCGGCGCAATCCGGGCGTCGTCACCATCGCCGAGGAGTCCACCGCCTGGAACGGCGTCACCCGCGCCACCCACCATGTCGGCCCCGACGGCTTCGGGGGGCTCGGCTTCGGGCTGAAGTGGAACATGGGCTGGATGCACGACTCCCTCGCATACGTGTCGAAGGAGCCGGTGCACCGCAAGTACCACCACAACGAGATGACCTTCTCGATGGTGTACGCGTACAGCGAGAACTACGTCCTGCCGATCTCCCACGACGAGGTGGTGCACGGAAAGCAAGCGCTGGTCAGCAAGATGCCCGGCGACTGGTGGCAGCAGCGCGCCAATCACCGGGCGTACCTCGGCTTCATGTGGGCGCACCCGGGGAAGCAACTCCTCTTCATGGGACAGGAGTTCGCCCAGGGGGCGGAGTGGTCGGAGGGGCACGGTCCGGACTGGTGGCTGCTCGACCCCTCGTATGCGGCGGAGAGCGACCACGGGGGCGTACGCACCCTGGTCGGGGACCTGAACGCGGTGTACCGCGCCACCCCCGCGCTCTGGCAGCGCGACACCGTCCCGGAGGGCTTCGACTGGGTGGACGGCGGTGCGGCCGACGACAATGTCTTCGCCTTCCTGCGCTACGACGCGCACGGCTCGCCGCTGCTCGCCGTCAGCAATTTCTCCCCGGTGGTGCGGCACGACTACCGCATCGGCGTACCGGACGTCCTCGGTGGTCAGGTCGCGTGGGCGGAGGTCCTCAATACGGACGCCGTCCGGTACGGCGGCAGCGATGTCCACCATCCCGGGCCGGTGAAGCCCGAACCGGAGGCCGCGCACGGCCGGCCCGGCAGCTTGCTGCTGACGCTGCCGCCACTGGCGACGGTCTGGTTCGAGCCGGTGTGAGCGACAACTGCGGGGCTCGCGGCCCGGAGACGGCCGGTTACTGCCCGCCGGGCAGACGGACTGGCTGCGTGAGACGATGAGGGAGTTCCCGGCCAGACGTGGCGTAGGAGCAGAGATGAAGATCAAGCCGCAGGCGGCCGTCATCCCCAAGGAGACCGACCATCTCGAACAGGGGAAATACGGCCCCATTTTCCCGAAGACACCGGCATGTTATGGGTTCACCATCATCGCGAAGGTCAAACCGGGCGCGGCAGACGCGATACGCCAGTACGGCTACCGCCTGGCCGAGGCGCTGGAACGCGATCCGTATCTACTCGCGCCGCTGAAGCTGCATTACCTGCGCTGGGTGCTCTTCGACGACGATACGCGTTTCATGTATCAGGGGATCTTCGACACCGATTTCGACAAGTACACGGAAGACGCCGTCGCGCTTTTCGGCAAGGCGGGGGTGAGCACGGCTTTCGAGAACCTCGAAGGGTTCCCCGAGGACTGGAAGACCAACCCTGAGGCGTTCATCAGGTTCGTGCGTGAACACCACTGTCCGAGCTTCATCGAGTACGGGGAGTATCCGTACGTAAGCGCCGACGAGATCAAAAAGGCTCTGCAGATCAAGAGTTCCCTGTCGGAGATGCTCGACCAGATGCAGTGAGAACGGGCTGCAGCACGCCTGTCCCACTGCGGATGGGAGACGGGATGAGCAAGGTCAAAACCGCACGTACCTACAACCAGAACCACGTCCCGCGTGGTTACACCGCTGGTCGGCGACGGGTGAGCATCTACGTCTCGTGGAGCTATCCGGCCGAGGCAGGCCACAATACTGCCGAGCTCGACAACCGGTTCTCCACCCTGACCGAAGTCCGGCGCGTGGCCTGGCCCGCCTACGAGGACCCGAAGTGGTCCGACCCACTGCGGTTCCAGCAGGGCATCTCGGGATCACTGGAGTTGTTCTTCTGGGCCTGGGTGCCATTCCAGCAGTTCGTCGAGGAGATCACCGGACACCCCGTCCCCGTGTATCAACGCATCGACCAGGCCGGCTTCCGTACCCCGGTCGACGAGCGCGTACTGGCCGACACCGACACCCTGTTCGTGTTCGGGCTGGACCACATGATCACCGGGCAGGAGGCCGAGCCCGGGGAGATCGATGCGCTGCGGGCCTTCCTGAGCCGAGAGGGCACCTGTCTGGTCCTGGGGCCGCACCATGACGTCGGGGCATCGGACGACCTGGCCGTACGGGACATGGAGTACCGCCATCACGGCGATCCTCTGGTACCTCGCCAGCAGCGTTTCGCCACGCACGTCCGGGGCTTGATGCAGGGGCTCGGGGTGCCTGTCGAGAACCGTTACGGGTTGCGTCCCGCGGTGCGAGAACCGAACAAGATCGCTCCGCTCTCCACGGCCAGGGACCTGGACGCGAAAGGGTGGCTGGAAGGGGTGACCAATTTCAACTTCCACATGCACCTGCCGCACTACGCCGTGACGACCGACGAACCGGATGTCATTCATGTGCTGGCCAGGCAGCCGATCGACACCTCCAGGCCGCATCCGTTCACCGAGGCCGGCAACACCGAATTCAACATGTTCCTCTGGATGCCCCCCAGCGGTGAGCGGGCCGGCGACGTGCTCCTGGCGGACTCCACCATCTTCAGCTCGTTGTTCGGCGGCGACGAAAGCCTGCGGAACTTCTGGCGGAACCTCGTCTCGAAGTAGCGCCGTTCTCCAATCGGTGCCGTAGTTCGGTGCCGTAGTGGTGCCGTAGTAAGGAGGCGGAACCGTGAGCGGGCACACGCGGGTTGCGCTGGAACTCGACGACATCCAAGCCGGGGTTCTCAGCCCTCGCCCGACCCCGTACGCAGCGACGTACCTGCTGTTCCGCATCGACGACCGGACGCATGGACGGGAGCTGATGCGCCGCGCGAGCACGGTGGCAACCTCGGCCGCCGACTCGGCCAGCCCTCTGGGGGAGACCTGGGTGAGCGTCGCGGTCACCTGTTACGGACTTGAGGCGCTGGGCGTGCCGCGCACCTCGCTCGACACGTTCGCCTGGGAGTTCCGTCAGGGGATGGCCGCCCGCGCCAAGGCTCTGGGCGACATCGGCGAGAGCAGCCCCGAGCACTGGGAAGCGCCCCTGGGCACGTCGGATGTCCATGTGGTGTTCACGGCGGTCGCACCTGACGTCCCACAGTTGGAGGCAGCCATAGACCGGGCCCGCCCCGCCTACGACCGCCTTCCCGGTGTGACCGCGATCTGGCGGCAGGACTGCTACTCGCTGCCCACCGAGGCCGAGCATTTCGGCTATCGCGACGGCGTCAGCCAGCCGGCCATCGAAGGGAGCGGCATCGCCGGATCGAACGAACTGGAGGTGCCGCTGAAGGCCGGCGAGTTCGTGCTCGGCCACCGGGACGAGATCGGCGGTGTCCAGAGCGTGCAGCCGGAGGAGCTGGGGCGCAACGGCAGCTACGCGGTCTTCCGTAAACTCCACCAGCGGGTCGCCGCGTTCAGGCGCTACCTGCAGGACAACTCCACCAGCTCCGAGGACGAGGAACTGCTGGCAGCCAAGATCATGGGACGCTGGCGCAGCGGTGCTCCGCTGGCGCTCAGTCCGCAGCACGACGATCCCGCTCTCGGTGCCGACCCGCATCGCCGCAACACCTTCTTCTACGAGCGCGACGACCCGGCGGGTTTCACGACCCCCGGCGGCTGCCACATCCGCCGCGCCAACCCCCGCGACGCGTCGGTAGCGGGCGAAGTGCGACTGCACCGGCTGATCAGACGCGGCGCCGTCTACGGTCCGCCACTGCCCGAGGGCGTGCTGGAGGACGACGGGGCCGACCGCGGCCTGATGTTCGCCTTCATCGGCGCCCACCTCGGGCGGCAGTTCGAATTCGTCCAGTCCGAGTGGATGAACGACGGCGTCTTCTTCGGCGCGGGCAGCGCCAAAGACCCCATCACCGGGTCCCACGACGGCCGTACCGGCTGCACCGTCCCGCGGCGGCCGCTGCGAAGGCGTCTGTCCCCACTGCCGCGGTTCGTCGTCACACGCGGCGGCGAGTACTGCTTCCTGCCGGGCCTGAGCGCCCTGCGCCGGCTCGGCGAACTCCGGAACTGACAGTGCGGCGACGCGCGCCGTGGCACCGCCCCGGGACGCCCCGCCATCCAAGTGGAATGCCCTATGGACACCTTGCACCTGCTGTTCAACGCCGTCACCGTGATCTTCATCGCGGCCACCATGTTCGCTGCCGGTCTGGGGGCCACGTTCGCGGCGCTGCGCGGGATCTTCAGCAACGTTCCGCTGCTCCTGCTTGCACTGGTCGCCAACGGGGTGGTCATCCCGCTGCTCGGCTGGGGCATCGGCGCGCTCTTCAGCCTGCCCGCCGCCGGGTTCATCGCGCTCGTCCTGGTCGCCTCGTCACCGGGCGGCCCCTTCGGGGCGAAGCTGGCCATGGTGCAGAACGGCGACGTCGTCGCCGGCGCGGCGATGCAGGTGCTGCTCGCCACCATCGGCAGCCTCACCTTCGCGCCGACCGCCAACGGCATCCTCACCGCCGCCGAGGTCGGCAAGGGGGTCTCCCTCGATGTCGTGGCGCTGGTGCGGACCGTGGCCCTCCTGCAGCTCGTACCGTTCGTCATCGGCCTCCTGCTGCGCCGCTACGCGGCACCCACCGCACGATCGTGGCACCCCCCGGCGGCCACCGTCTCGAACGTGACGTTCCTGATCGTGCTGGCGGGCATGCTCCTGGGCAGCTGGCGTGACGTCCTTACACTGCTCGGCTCACTCACCCTCCTGGCCGGGTTCGTTCTCGCGGTCGCTGCCTTCACCGTCGGCACGCTGCTGGCCACGGGCCCGCCGGTGCGCCGCACCACCATGGGAAGCGTCGCCTCGGTGCGCAACGTGGGGCCCGCCCTGGCCGCGATCGGCATTGCCTTCGACAATGAGCCCGCCATCCTGGGCGCGCTTGCCGCGGTCGTGCTCAGCGGCCTGGCAGCGGCCCTGCCGATCGCCGCGGTACTCAGTGGCCGGAGAAGCGGTGGCCCGGCCACCGACGAGCCGCGCTGACCGGGGGCGCGCTGTTCACGGGACAGGCCGAGGCAAGCACGAAGGGCCGTCGCGGGAGTTCCCGCGACGGCCCTTCCGCTGTGCCCGTCGCGGCACTATGCCTTCGTCATGGTGAGTTCCCGGTCGCCGTCCCGCGGCTCCGGAACGCCCGTGCCGTCGCCGTGCACGTCGTCGTGGTTGAGCATCTGCTCGTTCCACGGGAGCGCACCGGACAGGACCTGGTTCACCCGCTCCTTGTCGATCTCCTTGGTCCAGGTGCCGACCAGGACGGTGGCCACCGCGTTGCCCGCGAAGTTCGTCATGGCGCGGGCCTCGCTCATGAAGCGGTCGATGCCGACGATCAGTCCGACGCCGTCCACCAGTTCGGGGCGGTGCGACTGGAGGCCGCCCGCGAGGGTGGCGAGACCCGCGCCGGTGACTCCGGCCGCGCCCTTCGAGGCGACGATCATGAAGAGCAGGAGCGAGATCTGCTCACTCGCGCTCAGCGGGTCGCCCATCGCGTTGGCGATGAAGAGCGAGGACATCGTGAGGTAGATCGCGGTGCCGTCGAGGTTGAAGGAGTAGCCGGTCGGCACGGTGATGCCGACGACGGGCTTGCTGACTCCCAGGTGCTCCATCTTCGCGATGAGGCGCGGCAGGGCGGACTCCGACGACGAGGTGGAGAGGATCAGCAGGAATTCGCGTCCCAGATACTTCAGCAGGGACCACAGATTGACGCCGGCGACCAGCCGCAGGATGGTGCCGAGCACCACGAAGACGAAGAGCGCGCAGGTGATGTAGAAACCGACCATGATGACCGCGAGGGACTTCAGCGCGTCGATGCCGGTCTCGCCGACCACCGCCGCCATCGCACCGAACGCGCCGACCGGGGCCACCCACATGATCATGGCGAGAATGCGGAAGACGAGGCGCTGGATGTGGCCGATGCCGCGCAGGATCGGTTCGCCCGACGAGCCCATGGCCTGGAGTGCGAATCCCGTGAGCAGAGCGACGAGCAGGGTCTGCAGCACCTCGCCCTCGGTGAAGGCGGAGACCATCGTCGTCGGGATGATGCCGAGCAGGAAGTCCGCGGTGGACTCGCCGGGGCCCGTCGCCTGCTTCTCGCCGGCGGCGCGCACCTCTTCGGTGAGGTGGAGGCCCTGGCCGGGCTCCAGGATGTTGCCGACGAGCAGACCGATGGCGAGTGCGACGGTCGACATCAGCAGGAAGTAGCCGAGGGCGAGGCCGCCGACCGCGCCGACCTTGGCGGCCTTGCGCACCGAACCGACGCCCAGCACGATCGTGCAGAAGATGATGGGCGAGATCATCATCTTGATGAGGTTTACGAAGCCGGTACCGATCGGCTTGAGTTCGACGGCAAAGTCCGGGGCCACGAAGCCCACGAGGATGCCGAGCACCACAGCCGCGATCACGGCGAGATACAGATAATGCGTACGGTCCCGCTTGGCGGCTGCCACTCCCACGGGGGTTCTCCTCGGCTCGTCCGGGTCGCTCCCCCGTCCCTGGGGGGCGTGGTGACTATCCCGCTCCCTGTGGCGCCGGTCACCGTTACGTACATTTCGTTCATATGTTTTCGGCCAGGCAGACTGTTGCCATGCGTCTCCCCCTGCCCCGTACCCGCCCTCGCAGCCTCGCCGGCCAGCTCTTCGCCATGCAGGTGGTGCTGGTCGCGGCCGTGGTGGCGGCATGCGCGTTCTTCGCCTACGTCTCGGGCAGCGAGCACGCGAAGGAGACCGCGGCCCGGCAGGCCAGGGCGGCGGCACTGGCGATCGCCCACTCGCCGTCCGTACGGGAGGCGATCCGCACTCCGGACCCGTCCGCCGTGCTGCAGCCGTACGCGGAGAAGGTCCGCAGGGACACCGAGATCGCCTTCGTCACGATCATGTCCCCGGACGGGGTCCGCTGGACGCACCCGGACGACAACCGGATCGGCGAGAAATTCCTCGGGAACACCGCGCAGGCGCTGCGCGGCAAGACGTTCACGGAGACGTACACCGGCACGCTCGGACCCTCGATCCGGGTCGTCACCCCGATCCGGGACGGCGGCAGGATCACCGGCCTGGTCAGTGCGGGCATCACGCTCGAGCGGGTCTCCTCGCAGGTGCGGGCGCAGCTCGGGGCGCTGGGGCTGACGGCGGCCGGGGTGCTGGCGCTCGGCGGCATCGGTACGTATGTGATCAATGCCCGGCTCCGGCGGCACACGCACGGCATGAACGCCGCCGAGCTGAGCCGGATGCACGACTACCACCAGGCCACGCTGTACGCGGTGCGCGAGGGACTGCTGATGCTCGACGGGCAGCGCAGGATCGCGCTGATCAACGACGCGGGCCGGGAGCTCCTCGGGCTGGGGCCGGACGCGGTCGGGCGCAGGGTCGCCGACCTCGATCTGCCGGCGCCGCTGACCGGCGCGCTGCTCGCCGCCGAGGAGCGGGTCGACGAGCTGCATCTGACGGCCGACCGGGTGATCGTGGTCAACACTCGTCCGGTGGTGGGCGGGGAGCAGCGCGGTACGGTCGTGACGCTGCGCGATCACACGGAACTCCAAGCACTGTCAGGCGAGTTGGACTCCGAGCGGGGATTCACCCAGGCATTGCGCTCACAGGCGCACGAGGCCGCGAACCGGCTGCACACGGTCGTCTCGCTGGTCGAACTGGGCCGGGCCGAGGAGGCGGTGGATTTCGCCACCGCCGAACTGGAACTGGCCCAGGCCCTCACCGACCGGGTGGTGGGCGCCGTCGCCGAACCGGTGCTGGCGGCACTGCTGCTCGGCAAGGCTGCGCAGGCGAACGAGCGGGGGGTGGAGCTGGTGCTCGCGGACGACAGCCTGATCGACGACGGCGCCCTGCCCGCGGCGCTGCCGCCACGGGACCTGGTGACGATCCTCGGCAATCTGATCGACAACGCGGTGGACGCGGCGTCGGAGGAGGTGGCCGGTACGCCCGGCCCAAAGGCCGTGCCCGCCCAGCGGGTGGCGGTGCCGGGCCGGCCCGCCCGCGCCCGGGTCACCGTCACCGCGCTCGCCGGGGAGGACGAACTGCTGCTGCGGGTCGCCGACACCGGGGCCGGGATCGATCCGGACAAAGCCGCCGAGGTGTTCGACCGGGGCTGGTCGACACACGGGGCGGGCCGGGGGATCGGGCTGGCCCTCGTACAGCAGGCAGTGCATCGCAACGCCGGAACGGTGGCGCTGGACCGCGGCCCGGACGGCGGTGCGGAGTTCACCGTGCGGCTGCCGCTGGCCATCGGCGACCGCACCGCGCACACCACGAAGGAGGCCACCGCGTGATCCAGGTGCTGGTCGTCGAGGACGACCCCGTCGCCGCGGACGCCCATCAGCTGTACGTGGGCCGCGTCCCCGGATTCACGGTGGCCGCGGTGGCGCACTCGCGCGCGGAGGCGGTGCGGGCACTGGACCGTATGCCCGTCGATCTGCTGCTCCTGGATCTGTATCTGCCCGACGGGCACGGTCTGCAGCTGCTGCGCTCGCTGCGGGCGGCCGGGCACTCGGCGGATGTCATCGCGGTGACGTCGGCACGTGATCTGGCGGTGGTCCGCGAGGGGGTGTCGCTCGGTGTCGTCCAGTACGTGCTGAAGCCGTTCACCTTCGCCACCCTGCGCGACCGGTTGGTCCGCTATGCCGAGTTCCGCGCGGCGGCCGGGGAGGCGAGCGGTCAGGACGAGGTGGACCGGGCGCTCGGCGCACTGCGCGCACCACAGCCGACCCGGCTGCCGAAGGGGCTGAGCGGCCCGACGCTGGAGGCCGTCACCCGGGTGCTGCGAGCCGCCCCCGATGGGGTGACGGCGGGCACGGCCGGGATGGAGCTGGGCATCTCGCGGATCACCGCGCGCCGCTATCTGGAACATCTGGTGACTGTGGGGCGCGCGGTACGCAGTCCGCAGTACGGCCAGATCGGGCGACCGGAGCTGTACTACCGGTGGGTGACCCAGGGGCACAAGCGGCCCTGACCGTCCGCAAGAGGGACGCTCAGGGCCGTCGGCCACTGCTGGTGGCGGCTGCCGCGCGCGTCCGGGTCAGAAGACCGACTCGGCCTCGTCCATCCGGTTCCCGGGCACCGTCTTGAGCCGGGTGATGGCGTCGGCGAGCGGAACCATCCTGATGTCGTTGCCGCGCAGAGCCGTCATCCGGCCGAAGTCGCCCCGGTGCGCGGCTTCCACCGCGTGCCAGCCGAAGCGGGTGGCGAGCACCCGGTCGTACGCGGTCGGTGTGCCGCCGCGCTGCACGTGGCCGAGAATGACCGGACGGGCCTCCTTGCCGAGCCGGGTCTCCAGCTCGATGGCCAGCCTGTTTCCGATGCCCTGGAAGCGCTCGTGGCCGTACTGGTCGATCTCGCCCTTGGCGTACGGCATGGAGCCCTCGGCCGGGTGCGCGCCCTCGGCGACACAGATGACCGCGAACTTCTTGCCGCGTGCGAAGCGCTCCTCGACCATCTTGACCAGGTCCTCGACCTGGAAGCGGCGCTCGGGAAGGCAGATGCCGTGCGCACCGCCCGCCATTCCGGACTCCAGCGCGATCCAGCCGGCGTGGCGGCCCATCACCTCGACGACCATGACCCGCTGGTGCGATTCGGCGGTGGTCTTGAGGCGGTCTATGGCTTCGGTGGCGACGCCCACCGCGGTGTCGAAGCCGAAGGTCCGGTCGGTGGCGGAGATGTCGTTGTCGATGGTCTTGGGGACGCCGACGACGGGCATTCCGGCGTCCGACAGCATCCGCGCGGCGGTGAGGGTGCCTTCGCCGCCGATCGGGATGAGGGCGTCCATGCCGTAACGGCGGCTCAGCTCGGCGCAGTTCTCGGCGGCCTCGCGCAGCCGGTCGCGCTCCAGCCGGGCCGAGCCGAGAATGGTGCCCCCACGGGCGAGGATGCCGCTGACCGCATTGAGATCGAGGGGGCGGAAGTGGCCGTCGAGGAGTCCCTTGAACCCGTCCTCGAAACCGATCACTTCATCGCCGTGACCCACCACGGCACGGTGCACGACCGACCGGATCACTGCGTTCAGGCCCGGGCAATCGCCACCGGCGGTGAGAACTCCGATGCGCATCGTGCTGTGTCTCCTGCTCGCTGAGGGCTGTCCATTTCGGGGGCAACCGCACAATCCCCGTACCGTGAACCACAACGATTGTCCCACGTCAGGTCTAAACCTTGCGTTCTCGGCCGCTCCGGGGAATTCCCGCACGGGTGTTCCGCCGGATGCAGCAGTGAATCCGGCGGCGGTCCGGCCGGACGGGCGGGGGCCCTTCCGCCCTCCGCGGAGGGCCTTTCGCCCGGCGGGCGGCGTCTTGACGCCCGCAGGTATCGTCAACATGGCAATACCATCCCAAACCGTAAAGATGGACGGGAGAGCACGCGTGACGCGCAGCGTGTACGTGACCGGGATCGACCGGGGAGACGGCCGCCAGGTCGTCGATCTGGGAGTCATGGAGCTCCTGACGCGTCAGGTGGACCGGGTCGGGGTGTTCCGGCCGCTCGTCCACGACGGACCCGACCGGCTGTTCGAGCTGCTACGGGCCCGCTACCGGCTCCCCCAGGACCCCTCGTCCGTCTACGGCATGGACTACCACGAGGCATCCGCGCTCCAGGCGGAGCAGGGCACGGACGAGCTGGTCTCCCGGCTCGTGGAACGCTTCCATCTGGTGGCCCAGAAGTACGAGGTCGTGCTGGTCCTCGGCACCGACTTCGCCGCCACACAGCTCCCCGACGAGCTGGCGCTCAACGCCCGCCTCGCCAATGAGTTCGGCGCCTCGGTCATCGCGGTGGTCGGCGGGAAGGGCCAGCCCGCGGAGTCCGTACGGGCCGAGACCCACAATGCCTACCGGGCGTACACCGGCCTGGGCTGCGACGTCCTGGCGATGATCGTGAACCGGGTGGCGGCCGAGGACCGCGATGTCATCGCGGAGCGCCTGGCGGCCCGGCTGCCCGTCCCCTGTTCCGTCCTGCCGGACGATGCGGCGCTCTCCGCGCCGACCGTCGCCCAGATCACCGCGGCGCTCGGCGGCACGGTGCTGCTCGGCGACGACTCCGGGCTGGCCAGGGATGCGCTGGACTTCGTCTTCGGCGGTGCGATGCTGCCGACCCTGCTGAAGGCGCTGACGCCGGGCTGCCTGGTGGTCACGCCCGGGGACCGGGCGGATCTGGTGGTCGGCTCGCTGGCCGCGCACACCGCCGGGACCCCGCCCATCGCGGGTGTGCTGCTGACCCTGAACGAACGCCCCGGCGAGGAGATACTCAGGCTGGCCGCGAGACTCGCACCGGGTACCCCGGTCGTCTCCGTGGCCGGCGGCTCCTTCCCCACCGCTGGTGAACTCTTCGCGCTGGAAGGCAAGTTGAACGCGGCGACGCCCCGCAAGGCGGAGACCGCACTGGGCCTGTTCGAGCGCCATGTGGACACCGGCGCCCTGCTGGACCGGATCTCGGTGGCCCGCAGCGGCCGCGTCACCCCGATGATGTTCGAGCACGAGCTGCTGGAGCAGGCCCGCGCCGACCGGCGCCGGGTCGTCCTGCCGGAGGGCACCGAGGAACGGGTGCTGCGCGCCGCGGACGTACTGCTGCGCCGCGACGTCTGCGACCTCACGCTCCTCGGCGACGTCGATGTCATCCGCAAGAAGGCCGCGGACCTCGGCATCGATCTCGCCGGTACGCACCTCATCGACCCGCAGACCTCCGAGCTGCGCCAGGGGTTCGCCGAGCGGTACGCACAGCTGCGCGCGCACCGCGGGGTCACGGTGGAGCTGGCGTACGACGTCGTCGCGGACGTCAACTACTTCGGCACCCTGATGGTCCAGGAGGGGCTCGCGGACGGCATGGTCTCCGGGGCCGTGCACTCCACCGCGGCCACGATCCGCCCCGCGTTCGAGATCATCAAGACAAAGGGGGCCGCGCGGAGCGCGTCGGGCAGGGCGGCGGCGGGAGACGGGAGGGCCGAGGGGGCCGCGATCGTCTCCTCCGTCTTCTTCATGTGCCTCGCCGACAAGGTCCTGGTGTACGGCGACTGCGCGGTCAACCCGGACCCGGACGCGGAGCAGCTCGCGGACATCGCGGTGCAGTCGGCCGCGACCGCCGCCCGTTTCGGCGTGGAGCCGCGGATCGCGATGCTGTCGTACTCGACGGGCACCTCGGGATCGGGCGCCGATGTCGACAAGGTGCGCGAGGCGACGGCCCGGGTGCGCGAGAGCCGGCCGGATCTCAGGATCGAGGGTCCGATCCAGTACGACGCCGCGGTGGAGCCGAGTGTCGCCGCGACGAAGCTGCCGGGCTCCGAGGTGGCGGGTCAGGCGACGGTGCTGATCTTCCCGGACCTGAACACCGGCAACAACACCTACAAGGCCGTGCAGCGCTCGGCGGGCGCGGTGGCCGTCGGTCCGGTGCTCCAGGGGTTGCGGAAGCCCGTCAACGATCTGTCCCGGGGCGCGCTCGTCCAGGACATCGTCAATACCGTGGCCATCACGGCGATCCAGGCACAGGGCAAGGAGCGAACCGCATGACCACCCCGACCGCAGAAGGCGGCACCGCGAGCCCGGTCACCGTGGCCGCGAATCGCGTACTCGTGCTCAACTCCGGCTCCTCGTCGGTGAAGTACCAGCTCCTGGACATGAGCGACCACACCCGGCTGGCGGTCGGACTGGTCGAGCGGATCGGCGAGGAGACCTCCCGGCTGGTGCACACCCGGCTGGTCGGCGGGGGGCTGACGCGTGAGCGCATAGGCCCGGTCGCCGACCACGAGGCCGCGCTGAAGGCGGCGGCCGAGGAACTGGCGGCCGACGGCCTTGGCCTGGACTCCCCCGCACTGGCGGCGATCGGCCACCGGGTGGTGCACGGCGGGCTGCGGTTCACGGAGCCCGTGGTGATCGACGACGAGGTGCTGGAGGAGATCGAGCGCCTGGTCCCGGTGGCCCCGCTGCACAATCCGGCGAACATCGTCGGCATCCGTACCGCCCAGGCGCTGCGTCCGGACCTTCCGCAGGTGGCGGTCTTCGACACGGCGTTCCACACGACGATGCCGGAGTACGCGGCGCGGTACGCGATCGATGTGGAGACCGCCGACGCGCACCGCATCCGGCGCTACGGCTTCCACGGCACCTCGCACGCGTACGTCTCCCGCAAGGCCGCCGAGCTGCTGGGACGCACCCCCGAGGAGGTCAATGTCATCGTGCTGCACCTGGGCAACGGCGCCTCGGCGTCGGCGGTGGCGGGTGGCCGGTGCGTGGAGACCTCGATGGGGCTGACCCCGCTGGAGGGGCTGGTGATGGGTACGCGCTCCGGCGACATCGATCCGGCCGTCACCTTCCACCTCGAGCGGGCGGGGATGTCGACGGACGAGATCGATGTACTGCTCAACAAGAAGAGCGGTCTGGTCGGGCTCTGCGGCGACAACGACATGCGGGAGATCCGGCGCCGGATCGACGAGGGCGACGAGCGTGCGGCGCTGGCGTTCGACATCTATGTACACCGGCTGAAGAAGTACATCGGCGCCTATTCGGCGGTCCTCGGGCGGGTGGATGCCGTGGTGTTCACGGCGGGGGTCGGGGAGAACTCGGCGCCCGTACGGGAGGCTGCGATCACCGGTCTCGAAGGGCTCGGCCTGGCGGTGGACGCGGAGCTGAACGCCGTACCGTCCGGCGCACCGCGGCTGATCTCGCCCGACTGCGCACGGGTCGCGGTCGCCGTGGTGCCGACGGACGAGGAACTGGAGATCGCCGTCCAGACCTTCGCGCTCGTCGGACAGGCCCACAACTGAGCACCCTCGCGCCCCTTTGTATCTTCCACCAGACGGAATATTCCGTAGCGAAACAAACCGATAGGATCCGCCTCATGCGCCGTTCCAAAATCGTCTGCACACTCGGTCCCGCCGTCGACTCCCATGAGCAGCTCGTCGCTCTGATCGAGGCGGGCATGAGCGTGGCCCGCTTCAACTTCAGCCACGGCAGCCACGAGGAGCACCAGGGCCGTTACGACCGGGTCCGCAAGGCCGCCGCCGAGGCCGGCCGTGCGGTCGGTGTGCTCGCCGACCTCCAGGGCCCGAAGATCCGCCTGGCGAAGTTCGCGGAGGGCCCTGTCGAGCTGGTCCGCGGGGACGAGTTCACCATCACCGCGGAGGACGTCCCCGGTGACAAGTCGATCTGCGGCACGACCTACAAGGGCCTGCCCGGCGACGTCGCCAAGGGCGACCCGATCCTGATCAACGACGGCAATGTCGAGCTGAAGGTCGTCGCGGTCGAGGGCCCCCAGGTCAAGACCATCGTCATCGAGGGCGGTGTCATCTCCGACCACAAGGGCATCAACCTGCCCGGCGCGGCGGTCAACGTCCCGGCCCTGTCCGAGAAGGACGTCGAGGACCTGCGGTTCGCCCTGCGGATGGGCTGCGACCTGGTGGCGCTCTCCTTCGTGCGGGACGCCAATGACATCAAGGACGTCCACAAGGTGATGGACGAGGTGGGCCGCCGGGTCCCCGTCATCGCCAAGGTCGAGAAGCCGCAGGCCGTCGAGCACATGGAGGGCGTCGTCATGGCGTTCGACGGTGTGATGGTCGCCCGTGGCGACCTGGCCGTCGAGTACCCCCTGGAGAAGGTCCCGATGGTGCAGAAGCGCCTGGTGGAGCTCTGCCGGCGGAACGCCAAGCCGGTCATCGTGGCGACCCAGATGATGGAGTCGATGATCACCAACTCGCGGCCGACCCGCGCCGAGGCGTCCGACGTGGCCAACGCGATCCTGGACGGTGCGGACGCGGTCATGCTGTCGGCCGAGTCCAGCGTGGGCGCGTATCCGATCGAGACGGTCAAGACGATGTCGAAGATCGTCGTCGCCGCCGAGCAGGAGTTGCTCTCCAAGGGCCTCCAGCCGCTGGTACCGGGCAAGAAGCCCCGTACCCAGGGCGGTTCGGTGGCCCGTGCCGCCTGCGAGATCGCGGACTTCCTGAACGGCAAGGCGCTGGTCGCCTTCACCAAGTCCGGTGACACGGCCCGCCGCCTCTCCCGCTACCGCGCCGCGCAGCCCATCCTGGCCTTCACCACGGACGAGTCCACCCGCAACCAGCTCGCCCTGAGCTGGGGCGTCGAGGCCCACGTCGTACCGCACGTGGACAACACGGACGCGATGGTGAACCTGGTCGACGCGGAACTCCTCAAGCTGGACCGCTACAACGAGGGCGACACGATGGTCATCACGGCCGGCTCGCCCCCCGGCATCCCGGGCACGACGAACATGGTGCGGGTGCACCATGTGGGGGGCGGGGCGCGCGACTGACGCGGCGGCAGCCGTACGGCAAAACTGTGGGCCGCACTCCTCCCGGAGTGCGGCCCACAGCGCTCTGTGCGGCTCCCGAACGGGTCGGTGTCTGCTAGCTGTTGCCGCCGGTGAAGTAGTTGTGCAACCCCGGCACCGTGAGCGTGCCGCCGAACTGGCCGGCCTGGGTCACCTTGACCTTGGTGAAGAAGGCGAAGGGTACGTTCAGCGGCGGCGGTGTCTGCGGGCTGAACGTGACCGGGATGAGGCCGAAGAGATTACCCTTCAGCTCCTCCGTGTACATGGTCACCGTGCCGTCGCGGATGGTGGACGTGAAACCCTTCCGCGCCTGCACATGGCCGGTGGTGCCGGCCGGTCCGACCGTCAGCTGGTGAAGGTCCTTGATGTCGATGGAGCTCGCGGTGAACTTCAGCACCTTCTTGATGGTGCCGTCGTACGTCTTCACCTCGACGATGCCCTCGTAGTCGAGCCCGTTCAGGGTGAGCAGCGAACTTTCCAGGATCCAAGGATCGGTGGGAAGCAGCGGCATGCCCGTCTCCAGGTCGGCCGCGGCCAGGGCCTCGGGGTCGGCCGTCGGGCACGGGAAGCGCGGCTTGGCGCCGTCCGGGATGTCCTCGTCCTTCTTGGCGTCGAGCCCCTTGGCGCTGTCGTCGAGCTCCTCGACCGACGCGTCGGCCTTCTCCGCGGCCTCGCGGATGGCGGCGGCGGTCTTGTCGGCCGTCTCCTTCGCGGCCGCGTCGCCCGTGGGCTTCACCGCGGACTTCTCCGCCGGCTTCTCCGCGGCCTTCTCCGCCGGCTCGGCGGCGTCGCTCGCCGATGGCTTCGGGGACGCGGTGGTGGCGCTCGGGGACGGGCTCGCCGTCGCCTTGTCCGGTCCGTGGAGGATGTCCCTGAGTGCGTCGCCGACGCCCAGCGGGTCGAGCGGGTTGCTCGACTTCGTAGGCGTGGGTGTGGGCGAGGAGCTCGGCGAGACGGCGGCCGGTGCGTCGGCGGCCTTCGCCTCCGGCTTCGCCACGTCGCTCGTGGACGGGGTCGCCGAGGGCTCCGGTGTCGTCGTGTCGCCCTCGTCACCGGAGTCGGTGGCGGAGGGAGACGGGGACGGCGACTTGGTCTTCGACGCGGACGGGGAGGGCGACTCGCTCGGCTCGTCGGAGCGGGTCACACAGGGGCCGGGCGCGAAGGGGATGTCCGAACTGTCGTCAGCCAGCGCGAGCTTGGGGGTGAGCCCCATGCCCACGAAGACGGCCGTCGGCATCGCGGCAAGTGCGAATGCCTTGCCCGCGGGTATGTGCAGCTTCGTCAACAACGACTTCCTGGGGGCCGCGTGGCGCGGTCCGCTTCTCGTCCGGAGGTCCTCCCCGGTCGAGTTCAGCTGCGTCTCGTCACCCCGCACGATGCCCCCCGCCGTCGACCTCAACTGTCGTGTCGTACTGCTCCGGCTGCTGCTGGGGCACCACCGCCGTGCTGTGGAACTCGGGTTCGGGCTCCTGCTTCCCGAAACCGGCATCCTGGGACGTCCGGCCTTCCGCACCGGCATCCGCCGCATCGGGCTTCGGCTCGCCCGGGGCCCAGGAGATGGAGAGCGCTCCACCGAGCAGGGCGAACAGGAAGCCGATCAGGAATCCGCCGATGTTGGCGACCGGAATGGAGATCAGCGCCAGCAGGATCGCGGCAACTCCGGCGAACACTCTCACGATGTGGTGGAACCACATCGTGAGGCCCAGCGTGATCAGCAGGACCCCGATGATCAGCGATCCCGCACCGGCGGTCGTGGACATCGCCAGCGTGACGTTGCCGAGATGCATGTTGGCGTACGGGAAGTACGCGATGGGCAGACCACCCACCATGGTGAACAGGCCCGCCCAGAACGGCCGGTCACCCCGCCAGGTTCGGAATCCCCGCCGGAAGACGCGGAGGTAGTGCTCGTTCTGCCCTGTGGACTCGGGGCTCATGGAAAACAGCTCCCTGGAACCGGTACTGCTGTGAGAAGAGAAAGGGCGGGCGGCCGGAGGTCCGTGGCGGGCACCCCGGCCACCCTGGGCAAGTGCCCTAGTAGCAAGGCTCGTTGCCAGACTTCAGCCGCAAGCTCAGGTTGCTGAGCTTGAAGGTGCCGGCGGTGGTCGCCCACGCCCTCTGCCGCACGTTGGTCAGCTTGGCCACTTCGGCGCGCTGCGCGAAGCCGTCCTCGTTCGCCTGGGTGCGAGGCTGGATGCCTATCGACTTAGGGTCTTCCGGGTTCTTCTTGAGGGAACCCGCGGCAACACCGATGTCGATGTTCCTGAACGAGGCGTCCGCGTCGAGCTCGGCGATGTCCAGGTACAGGTTGGTCGCCTTGACCGGCGTCTTCGTACCCGCGTTCAGCACCAGCGTGACAGTGCCGAGACCGAACGGAAGGTTCGGAGTGACCACCGACTGGCACATGTTGGTGATCTCGGCATCGCTGAAGCCGGACACGGCCACGGCGTGTGCCCCGTTCTTGCCCTCGGGGTCCCTGCCTGTGGCCACGCTGCCGTACTGCACGAAGTTGTGGCCGACGAGGCTATCCGCACGTACCTTGAAGTCCTGGCCGGACACGCTGAACGACGCCGCGAGGGCGCCCTGCGCGAGCCCGACGCCGATGGCGGCGGTCGCGGCGACGCTCGGCACCATGACCAGAGCGAAGCGCTTCCATCTGGTACCGCCACGAACCTGGGAACTCATAAATTTTCCTCCTTCTCGGACGTACATCTCCGGTACGGGTCTTGGCCCGTCCTGGGATGGGAGAAGTGCTACGTCCTCGGAAAGGAGAGCGCCCGCGTACGGAGGCAGGAACCGCGTCCGAATCACCGGCGATCACCCCCGAGCGACAACCACTGGCCACGCGTTCGCGCAACCTTTTCGGACAGGCCCTGCCCGGACGGCAGGAACCCCCCTGTCCGGAGCCGGCTCCACTGCCGCCGACCCACTCGGTGGGGACCCAACTGGGCCGCCGCCCGAACTGGCAGCCGGGCTGGCGTTATTGGACCGAGCGTGGCCGATCGTGGTGCATTCCCGCCCGTGGCACAAGGGGTTCGTTACTCGCTAGTAACGACCCGATAACCGATGCGTGACCGGGGAGTACCGCCCAGCCACACAGGGTGGCGCCGAACGGAAGGACGAAAGGGTGAATCGGGGTCCATATGCGGACAGATCCCGAGGGGTGCTTTACTGCGAGTAACAGGGCGTACTCTTATCAAGATTTGGTAAAGCAAGGTCGCCGCTTATCGCGTGTTCGCGAAAACGGCCGCGGCACCCCGACGGGTGCCGCGGCCGCGTTGTCACATCAGAACAAAACGCGCGCCAGCGCCGTACGCGCGGCGCCGACCCGCGGATCATCGGGGCCGATCACCTCGAACAGCTCCAGCAGCCGCAGCCGCGCCGTGTCCCGGTCGTCGCCGAAAGTGCGGCGTACCGTTTCGACGAGCCGCCCGAAGGCGTCCTCGACATGGCCGCCGACCAGATCCAGATCGGCGGCGGCGAGCTGCGCCGTGACATCGGCCGGCTTCTCCGCGGCGTCCTCGCGGACCTGCTGCGGGTCCATGTCCTTGACCCGGGCGAGCAGTTCGGCCTGGGCGAGACCGAGCTTGGCCTCCGTGTTGGCCGGGTCGTCGGACAGGACGTTCTTGTACGCCTGGATGGCACCGGCGAAGTCACTGGCGTCCAGGGCCTGTACGGCCGCTTCGAGCAGGGCGTCGTACGGTCCGGCGGGCGCCTCGGCCGGAGCCTGGGCGGCTCCCTCGGCAGCGGCCGCGTCCTGGTCGACCACGATTCCGGTGAGCCCGAACCGCTCCTCGCCGACCTGGATCAGCTGGTCGAGCGTCTCCCGGATCTGGGCCTCGGGGGCCACGCCCTGGAAGAGCGGGAGGGCCTGCCCGGCGACGACCGCGAAGACCGCCGGGATGCCCTGGATGCCGAACTGCTGCATCAGCATCTGATTGGCGTCGACATCGATCTTGGCCAGGACGAAGCGGCCGTTGTACTCATGGGCCAGGCGCTCCAGGAGCGGCCCCAGCTGCTTGCACGGCTCGCACCACTCGGCCCAGAAGTCGATGACGACCGGGACCTCGGCGGAGCGCTGCAGGACATCGTTCTCGAAGCCCGCCTCATCGACATCGATCACCAGGGCGGACGGCGACACGGCACCGCCACCACCCTGCCGGGCGGCCTCGGCGCGGGCCTGCTCCGCCTTCACCTTGGCCTCGCCGGCCGCTTTCACCGCGGCGAGGTCGACGACGCCGCTCATGGACATGTTCCTAGGCTGCATACGTACATCCTCCCCCCTTGGCGCACCGATACGGAAAGCGATACGGGAACCGCACCCGTCCGCGGTCCCCGCCGGTGTGCGGGGGCACGGACGGAAGCGGTCCGAGGGCCCCTGAAAGACCCGTTTCGGCGCCGGGTCCCCACCCGGTGCCTGTGGCTGTCGTTCGGTTGTGGCGTCACGACGGCATGACCACCGCCTTTACGCTACGGGTCGTAGCGTAACTTCCCTGCGCCCTTCGCGCACAAGTGCGTTCGGTGATCTGTCTCACCGTTCGGTGATCTGTCTCACGGTGAGCGCGACCGGCCGGCTCTACTTACTGACCGGTATGGTCACGGCATGCTGAGCCGCAGCCACCCCAAACCCCCTCGAACGGGACGTCCGCGCAGTGCCGCGGCCGATGAGGCGATCCTGGAGGCGACCAGAGCCTCCCTGGTCGATCTCGGCTGGTCGAAGCTGACGATGGGCGATGTGGCGACGCGGGCCGGGGTCGCCAAGACGACCCTGTACCGGCGGTGGGCGGGCAAGAACGAGCTGGTCGTGGACGCCGTCGCGGTCCTGTTCGACGAGCTGGAACTGCCTGATCTGGGCAGCCTGTCGGCCGATGTGCAGGCGGTGGTGCTGCAGTTCGCCGCACTGCTGGAGCGGCCGGAGACCCAGACGGCGCTGATGGCGGTGGTCGCGGAGTCGACCCGCGACGAGGCGCTGCGGACCCGGATCCGCGACTCGATCGTGGAGCGGCAGAAGCGACTGGTGCTTCAGGGGCGTCAACGGGCCCAGGAACGCGGCGAGTTGCCCGTCGAGCAGGACGAGGCCGTGGCGGCGACGACCGCCGATCTGATCTTCGATGTAATCGCCGGCGCGGTCGTGCACCGGGCCCTGGTGAGCGCCGAGCCCGTCGATGCCGACTGGGCCCGGCGCTTCACCGTGCTGCTGCTCGCGGGGCTGGGGTCGGCGGCCTCCACATAGCGGGGCGGGCTGGAGCCGCGGGGCGCGGCCCGGCCCGGGGCGACCAGCCGGTACGCCCGGTCCGGGGCCGTCAGCCCGACCGTCAGAAGCCGGGCGGCTCCGTGTAGGTGCCCCACTCGTCGCGCAGGACCCCGCAGATCTCACCGAGCGTCGCCTCGGCCCGTACCGCGTCGAGCATCGGCCCGATCATGTTGGAGCCGTCGCGGGCGGCGGCCAGCATCGCGTCCAGCGCCGACTTGACCCGTGCGTCGTCGCGGGCGTCCTTGCGGCTGCCGAGCACCCGGACCTGCTCGCGCTCGACCTCGTGGCTGACCCGCAGGATCTCCAGGTCGCCGGTGACCGAGCCGTGGTGGACATTGACGCCGACGACGCGCTTGTCGCCCTTCTCCAGCGACTGCTGGTACCGGAAGGCGGACTCGGCGATCTCGCCGGTGAACCAGCCGTCCTCGATGCCGCGCAGGATGCCGGAGGTGATGGGCCCGATGGGGTGCTGCCCGTCCGGGTGGGCCCGGGTGCCGCGCTCCTTGATCTGGTCGAAGATCTTCTCGGCGTCGGCCTCGATCCGGTCGGTGAGCTGCTCGACGTACCAGGAACCGCCCAGCGGGTCGGCCACATTGGCGACGCCGGTCTCCTCCATCAGCACCTGCTGGGTGCGCAGCGCGATCTCGGCGGCCTGCTCGGAGGGGAGCGCGAGGGTCTCGTCGAGGGCGTTGGTGTGCAGCGAGTTGGTGCCGCCGAGGACCGCGGAGAGCGCCTCGACCGCCGTCCTCACGACGTTGTTGTACGGCTGCTGGGCGGTGAGCGAGACACCGGCGGTCTGGGTGTGGAAGCGGAGCCACTGCGCCTTGTCGGTCTTCGCGCCGTACGTCTCCTTCATCCAGCGGGCCCAGATCCGGCGGGCCGCGCGGAATTTGGCGATCTCCTCGAAGAAGTCGAGGTGCGCGTCGAAGAAGAAGGAGAGACCGGGCGCGAAGGTGTCGACGTCCAGCCCGCGGGAGAGGCCGAGTTCCACATAGCCGAAGCCGTCGGCGAGGGTGTACGCGAGTTCCTGCGCGGCCGTCGCCCCGGCCTCGCGGATGTGGTACCCGGAGACGGAGAGCGGCTTGTAGGCGGGGATGTCGCGGGCGCAGTGCTCCATCAGGTCGCCGATGAGGCGCAGATGGGGCTCGGGCTGGAAGAGCCACTCCTTCTGCGCGATGTACTCCTTGAAGATGTCGGTCTGGAGCGTGCCGTTGAGCACGCCCGGGTCGACGCCCTGGCGCTCGGCGGCGACCAGGTACATGCAGAAGACGGGGACGGCCGGTCCGCTGATGGTCATGGACGTCGTGACGTCGCCGAGGGGGATGTCCTTGAAGAGGACCTCCATGTCGGCGGCGGAGTCGATGGCCACGCCGCAGTGCCCGACCTCGCCGAGCGAGCGGGGGTCGTCGGAGTCGCGGCCCATCAGCGTCGGCATGTCGAAGGCGACGCTGAGCCCGCCGCCGCCCGCGGCGAGGATCATCTTGTAGCGCTCGTTGGTCTGCTCGGCGTTGCCGAAGCCGGCGAACTGGCGGATGGTCCAGGTCCGGCCGCGGTAGCCGGTCGGGTAGAGCCCCCGGGTGAAGGGGTACTCGCCGGGCCAGCCGATCCGCTCGAATCCCTCGTACGTGTCCCCGGGGCGGGGGCCGTACGCGGGTTCCACGGGGTCTCCGGAGAGTGTGGTGAAGTCCGCGTCTCGCTTGCGGGCCTTGTCGTAACGGGCCTGCCAGCGGCGGCGGCCTTCCTCGATCGCGTCAGCGTCCATACCATCGAATTTACTAGGACGTCCTAGTAAATGTCGATGGCAAACCGCCCGGTGCTTCGCACGGGGCGGTTCGGGTGGTGCGGGCCGGGCCGGGCCTGGGTGGCTCAGGCCTTGACGGTGACGGGAGAACCGTCGGCAACCAGCGGCTCGACCTCGCGGACGACCTTGCGCTCGACGAAGAACGCGGCCGTCGGGATGGTGCCGGAGATCAACACCCAGAGCAGCTTGCCCATCGGCCACTTCGCCTTGGAGCCCAGGTCGAAGGCGAAGATCAGGTAGATGATGTAGAGCACGCCATGGATCTGGGAGACGACGAGCGTCAGGTCCTCACCCTTGTCGAAGCCGTACTTGAAAACCATGCAGGTGCAGAGCACCAGCAACATGACTGCGGTGACGTAGGCCATCACCCGGTACCGGGTCAGCACACTGCGTTTCATGGCATCGAGCCTAACCGGACGTCCGGGGCGATCTTGCAGCGGGCCGGACCTCGAAATGGTGTCCTACGACTCCTCGAAATCCCCCGCCGCCACCCGCAGGGGTCTGAGCATGGCGAAGATCTCCGCGCACTCCTCGGCGTCGTACACCCCGAGCCCGAACTCCATGCCGACCAGGTCCCTGGTCGCCGCCTCGACGACCTCGCGGCCCTTGCCGGTGATGGAGGCGAGGGTTCCGCGGCCGTCGTTCGGGTTGGGGCGCTTGGCGACCAGGCCGGAGCGCACCAGTCGGTCCACGGTGTTCGTGACGGAGGTGGGGTGGACCATGAGCCGCTCACCGATCTTGGACATCGGCAGCTCACCGACCTTCGAGAAGGCGAGCAGCACCAGTGCCTCGTACCGGGCGAAGGTCAGTCCGTACGGTTTGACGACCGCGTCGACCTCGGCGAGCAGGATCTGCTGTGCGCGCATGATCGAGGTGATCGCCCCCATCGAGGGCACCGGACCCCAGCGCTGCCGCCAGAGTTCGTCGGCGCGGGCGATGGGATCGAAGGGGAGACTGAGCGGCTTCGGCACGGCATCGACCTTACCCATTGGTCATATGCCGGTCAGCCCTGTCTCGAACTTCGGTCCGAATACGGTCGGTGGGTACTGTTCTCCATCCGGCGCGCGGGAGCGGGACGAGCCCCCGGCCGGGTGGGGCCGGGGGCTCGTCGGATCACGTGAACGGGCGGGGTGTCAGGTCGCGACGCCCAGCGGGCTGACCGAGAACGCGACGATCACGCGCTGACCACGCCTTCCCTGCGGGCGCGGGCGGCGATGACACCGTCGGCCTCGTAGCGCTTGAGCACCTTGTCGCCGTACAGCCCGCCGAACGGCACCAGGGCGAGCAGGAAGAAGAACGCGATGCGCTTCAGCGGCCACTTGGTCTTGGACCAGACGTCGAGGAGCAGGACGGAGTAGATCACGAAGAGCACGCCGTGGATGATGCCGAGCGGCATCATCAGGAAGTCGATGTCCGAGACCCGGCTGAGGATCGAGCCAAAGATGATCAGCGCCGGGAAGGAGAGCGCCTCGGGAATCGAGATGAGGCGCAGCCGGTGCAGGGCGGTAGCGGTCTTGATGTCCACAAGGGCACCTTCGGTGGGAGGATCGTGACAGCTTGTGAATAGAGGCACAAGCGAAACCCATTGTGGCATCGGCGGCTGCGGCACTCGGTGGCGGGGGCGGCATGTGTCGCGAAACGTCCCGCCCCGCCGCCGCGTGCGCCGCCCGCCTCCGTCCCGTACCGGATGCGTGTCGGGGACGGTTCGGGGTGCCGGTTCCTCACCGGGGCTCTGTCCCGGCAGGCTGACTGCCGCTACCGTCACTCTGTGGCAATGTTCCGACTCCAAGGCAGCAGAACGCTCGCCGTCGACCTGACCGGCGACGCCGTCAAGGCGAAGAATGGCTCGATGGTCGCGTACGACGGCCGGATGACGTTCAAGAAGATGACCGGTGGCGGCGACGGCCTGCGCGGCATGGTGACCCGCCGGCTGACCGGCGAGCAGATGACCGTGATGGAGGTGAAGGGGCAGGGCACCTGCTACTTCGCCGACCGCGCGAGCGAGATCAGCCTCGTCTCGCTGCACGGTGACAAGCTCTACGTCGAGGCGAGCAATCTGCTCTGCACCGACGCCGGGCTGCGCACCGGCACCACCTTCACCGGCCTGCGCGGCGGGGCGAGCGGCAACGGCCTGTTCACTACCACCGTCGAGGGCACCGGTCAGGCGGCGATCATGTCGGACGGTTCGGCGGTGGCGCTGCGGGTCTCGGCCCAGTACCCGTTGTTCGTCGACCCGGGCGCCTACGTCGCCCATCAGGGCAATCTGCAACAGCACCTCCAGTCCGGGGTGAATTTCCGGACGCTGATGGGCGAGGGATCGGGCGAGTCCTTCCAGATCCGGTTCGAGGGCGAGGGTCTCGTCTACGTCCAGCCGAGCGAGCGGAACACCATCGGGGGCGACGTCTGATGCCGTTCCGTGAGATCAACTCGAAGATGGTCGAGGCGACGGTGCTCCCCGGCCAGAAGATGTACAGCCAGCGCGGCGCGATGCTCGCGTACCGCGGCGACGTGTCGTTCACGCCGAACATCCAGGGCGGCCAGGGCGGCGTGATGTCGATGATCGGCCGCCGGGTGGCCAATGAGGCGGCTCCGCTGATGACGGTGGAAGGCAACGGAACGGTGATGTTCGGCCACGGCGGCCATCACATCCAGGTGATCAACCTGTCCGGCGACACCCTGTACGTGGAGGCCGACCGGCTGCTCGCCTTCGACGGCACGCTGCAGCAGGGCACGATGTTCATGGGTTCGCAGGGCGGAGTGATGGGCATGGTGCGCGGCCAGGTGACCGGGCAGGGGCTGTTCACCACGACCCTCAAGGGTCATGGCGCGGTCGCGGTGATGGCGCACGGCGGCGTGATCGAGCTGCCGATCACGCCGGGCCGCGAGGTGCATGTGGACCCGCAGGCGTATGTCGCCCACCACGGCGACGTACGCAACAAGCTCTCCACCGCGCTCGGCTGGCGGGACATGGTGGGACGCGGCTCCGGCGAGGCGTTCCAGCTGGAGCTGAGCGGCAGCGGCGCGGTGTACGTCCAGACCTCGGAGGAGAAGCTGTGAGCACGCCCGTGGTCTTCGACCCGATGACGCTGCCGTCGGACGACAACGTCAACTCGTACACCTTCTGCGTGGAGCTCAAGGGGAGCCAGTGGTTCCTGCAGAAGGGCAAGATGATCGCCTATTACGGGCGGATCGAGTTCAACGGCATCGGCCACGGCAGCTTCGAGCGACTGCTCCGTACCAGCTTCCACTCGCCGCTGCACGCGAGCGACTGGGTGGTGGCCGAGGGCAGCGGCAAGATGCTCCTCGCCGACCGGGCCTTCGATGTGAACTCCTACGACCTGGACGACGGAAATCTGACCATCCGGTCCGGCAACCTCCTCGCCTACCAGCCGACGCTGGCGCTCAAGCAGTCCATCGTGCCGGGCTTTCTGACGCTGATCGGTACGGGGAAGTTCGTGGCCGCGTCCAACGGTCCGGTGGTCTTCATGGAGCCCCCGCTGCGCGTCGATCCGCAGGCCCTGGTCGGCTGGGCGGACTGTCCCTCGCCGTGCCACCACTACGACCACGGCTATATGACGGGGGTGCTGGGCGGGCTGCGGTCGATCACGGGCGTGGGCGGCACCTCGGGCGAGGAGCACCAGTTCGAGTTCGTCGGGGCGGGCACGGTGCTGCTCCAGTCGACCGAGATCCTGATGCCCGAGCAGCCGACGGGGGCGACGTCGGCGCAGACGGGGGTGCCGGGTGGTGCGGGTCAACCTGGCTCCACACCCCGTCTGCCGGGTCAGCTCGGGGACCTCCAACGCCGCTTCGGTTTGTGAGCGGTAGTCTGCGGAGTGTGACGTCAAGCGTCTGCACACCGCGGCCGAGCCCGTCTTCGAGCGGCTGCCGGACGTCACACATCCCGACCTCGTCCGGCTTTCAACTTCTTAGGTAGAATCCACATATGGAGACCGAGACGGCCACTCGCTGGCTGAACGAAGCGGAGCAGTGCGCCTGGCGTACCCACCTGGACGTCAGCAGGCTGCTGATGCACCAACTGGAGAAGGACCTCCAGCCGTTCGGCCTGACCAACAACGACTACGAGATCCTGGTCAACCTCTCGGAGTCGGACGACCAGCGCATGCGGATGAGCGACCTCGCCGCCGCGACGCTGCAGTCCAAGAGCAGGCTCTCGCACCAGATCACCCGCATGGAGAGCGCGGGACTGGTCCGCAGGGAGAACTGCGAGTCCGACCGGCGCGGACTGTACGCGGTCCTCACCGAGGACGGTGCCGAGACGATGCGGAAGGTGGCGCCGCACCATGTGGCGTCGGTGCGCAAGCACTTCATGGACCTGTTGACGCCGGAGGCACTGGCGGACCTGCGCGCGGCGCTGGCCCCGGTCGCGGACCATCTGCGGGGGCGCCGCGGCAAGGTGTGACCTGCGGGGCGGGGTGGCGTTCAGCCGGTACCCGGCAGCCACAGCTCGAACCGCGCGCCGCCCTCCGGCGCCGTGTCCACCGTCAGCCGGCCGCCGTGCCGCACCACGACGTCACGGGCGATGGCCAGACCGAGACCGGCGCCGCCCTCGTCCCGGGTACGGGCCTCGTCGAGGCGTACGAAACGTTCGAAGATCCGCTCACGCTCCTCCGGCGGCACCCCTGCCCCGTCGTCGGTGACCGCGACGACCACGCCGCCCCGCTCCCCACGCACCGAGACCGTCACAGTGCTGCGCGCATGGCGCTCGGCGTTGTCCAGCAGATTGCCGATGACCCGCGCCAACTGCCCACGCGAACCGGCCGTTTCGAAAGCTCCGGAGTCCGGCACGGACACCGCCACCGGAAGCCGGTCGCCGGTGCGCTGCGAGACCTCCTCATGGACCAGCGCGCCCAGGTCCAGCGTCGTACGGCCCGGCCGCTCCCCCGCGTCCAGCCGGGCCAGCAGCAGCAGATCGGCCGCCAGCGCCTGCAGCCGTACGGTGTCGGCGACCGCGCCCGGCACGTCCAGCAGCTCCGGATGCGCGGCGCCCACCTCCAGCTGGGTGCGCAGGGAGGCGATCGGGCTGCGCAGTTCGTGCGAGGCGTCCGCCACGAAACGCCGCTGCCGGTCCACCGATGCCTCAAGGGCCCTCAGGGTCTCGTTGGTGGTACGGGCCAGCCGGGCGATCTCGTCGCGCGAACCGGGTTCCGGCACCCGCCGGCTCAGATCCTCGGACGCGGTGATCGCGGCCATCTCGCGGCGGATGCCCTCGACCGGGCGCAGCGCCCGCCGGGTCACCAGCCAGGTCACCCCGGCGACGACGAGCAGCAGCACCGGCAGCCCGATCAGCATCGACCCGCGCACCGTGCTCACGGCCTCCTGCTCGGCGGCCAGCGGGGCGCCCGCGTGGACGGTCAGGGTCACCCCGGCGGAGGTGGTCGCCTGCACGGACGCGAAGCGGTAGTCGGCCGTGTCGCCGTCGACGGTGGCGGTGCCGTTGCTGAAGTCCGGGTCACCGGAGTCGACTTCACCGCGTCCGGGGGTGCTGTGACCGCCGTTGCCGTCGTCCGCGTGGTCATCGTCCCCGTGGTCATCGCTTCCGTCGTCGCCGCCGTTGCCGCCGGACTTCCCGGCGGCCGTTGACGGGGCCGGGGTGACCTGATCCGTACCGGTGCCCGAGATCGCCTGAAGGTCCTTGGAGACGGCCACGACGCGGTCGTGCTCGTCGGTCACCTGGACCGGATGGTCCTCCTCCTCGCGCATCTCCAGCCGGTCGTACGGCACGTCGAGGGCCAGCTGCCCGGCCACCTCGCGGGCCACCACCTCGGCCTGCAGCCCCGCCTGGTCGGTGAGGTTGGCGCGCAGGACGAGGAGTACGGCCAGCCCGGCGCCGATCAGTGCCACGGCCACCACCGCCGTGGCTCCGAGCGCGGCCCTGGCCCGTACCGACCTCACAGCGCTTCCAGCCGGTAACCGGCACCGCGCACCGTACGGATGGCCGCGGCGCCGAGCTTGCGCCGCAGCGCGCTGACATAGACCTCGACGATGTTCGGGTCGCCGTCGTAGGCGAAGTCCCAGACGTGTTCCAGGATGTCCGCCTTGCTCACCACCTGCCCCGCCCGCAGCGCCAGCTGTTCCAGTACGGCGAACTCCTTGGTGGTGAGGGCGATTTCGGCCGGGCCGAGGTGCACCCGGCGGGCGGCGGTGTCCATGCGCAGGGAGCCGACGGTGACCACCGGCGAGCGGGAGCCGCCACCCCGCCGCCGCAGCAGCGCCCTGATCCTGGCCACCAGCACCACGTACGAGAAAGGCTTGGTCAGGTAGTCGTCGGCCCCGGTGTCCAGGCCCTCCGCCTCGTCGTACTCCCCGTCCTTCGCCGTCAGCATCAGGATGGGCACCTCCTGGCCGGCGGCACGCAGGGCGGCGCAGACCCGGTAGCCGTTCATCCCGGGCAGCATGATGTCGAGGACGACGAGGTCGTACGCTCCCTCGGCGGCCCGGTGCAGCCCTTCAAGGCCGTCGTGCACGACGTCCACGGCGAAACCCTCGGCGGTGAGCCCCCCGGCCAGGGACATCGCCAGCCGCCGCTCGTCCTCCACGATCAACAGACGCATAGCTCCAGGGTCCCAAACCGAACCTGAAGACGGCTTCAGGTGGCTTCAGGCTGCGCTCAGCATCACCCCGGCAAGGTGGTCCATGCCGAAACCGGCCACCCGATCAGGGAGGAACCCATGAAGCGAAAGATCGTCATCGCCGCCGTCACCACGGCCGTGCTCGTCGGCGGCGGCGCCACAGCCGTCGCCTTCGCGGACGACGACAGCCACGACAACGACACCAGGAGCAGCGCGGCGAGCGGCAGCACCGCCCGCGTCGGTGTCGAGGACGCGGTCGCGGCCGCCGTCAAGGCCGTCCCGGGGACGGTCACCGAGGCCGAGCTGGAGGACGAGGACGGCGGGCTGGTCTGGGAGGTCGATGTGTACGGTTCCGACAAGGCCTGGCACGACGTGACGGTGGACGCGGGCGACGGCAAGGTGCTCGGCAAGCACGTCTCGGACGATGACGACGACCACGACCGGCAGGCGCCCGGATCCGCCCCCGTGTCGCTGAACGCGGCGGTCGACGCCGCGCTGAAGGCGGCGCCCGGGACGGTGACATCGGTCGACCTGGACGACGGCGACGACCGGAGCGGCGGAGCGCCGCTCTGGGAGGTCGACGTCCGGGGCAAGGACGGCAAGCAGCACGAGCTGGACGTCGACGCGAAGACGGGCACGGTGACGGCGGACCGGGTGGACGACGACCACGGCCGGGACGAGGACCACGAGGGCGACGACTGAGGCCCGGCCCGGGGGTCGGCCTGGGGGCGGGCGATTCCGGCTGAACGGTGCCCGGGGCGCGACCCGCACGCCGCCCCGGGCACCGTCCGGTCAGGCCTCGGTGAGTCCCGCCACGAGCTCGTCCGCCGCCGCGTACGGGTCGAGGCTCCCCGCCACGATGCGTTCGGCGAGCGCGCCGATGTGGCGGTCGCCGTGCAGATCGCCGATGCGCTCACGCAGCCGTGTGACGGCGATCGTCTCGACCTCGTGGGCCGCACGGGCCATGCGCCGATCGGCGAGAACTCCGTGTTCCTCCATCCACGCCCGGTGCTTCTCCAGCGCCTCGACGACCTCGTCGATGCCCTCGCCCCGGGCGGCGACCGTCTTCACGATCGGCGGCCGCCAGTCGCCGGGGCCGCGGGACTCGCCGAGGCCCAGCATGTGGTTGAGCTCGCGCGCTGTGGCGTCCGCGCCGTCCCGGTCGGCCTTGTTGACGACGTACACATCGCCGATCTCCAGGATTCCGGCCTTCGCCGCCTGGATGCCGTCGCCCATGCCGGGCGCCAACAGGACGACGGAGGTGTCGGCCTGGGAGGCGATCTCCACCTCCGACTGGCCGACGCCGACCGTCTCCACCAGGATCACCTCGCAGCCTGCGGCGTCCAGTACCCGGATCGCCTGCGGTGCCGACCAGGCGAGGCCGCCCAGGTGCCCGCGAGTGGCCATGGAGCGGATGTAGACGCCCGGGTCGGAGGCGTGCTCCGACATTCGTACCCGGTCGCCGAGGAGCGCCCCTCCGGAGAAGGGCGAGGACGGGTCGACGGCCAGGACGCCGACCCGCTTGCCGGCCCGCCGGTACGCCGAGACCAGCGCCGACGTCGATGTCGACTTGCCGACACCGGGTGAGCCGGTCAGGCCGACGACGTACGCGTTGCCCGTCAGCGGCGCCAGGGCCGCCATCACCTCGCGCAGCTGCGGCGACGCCCCCTCCACCAGGGAGATGAGCCGGGCCACGGCCCGCGGCCGGCCCGCACGGGCCTGCTCGACCAGGGTGGGGACGTCCACCATCACCGCTCCGTTCACTCGCTGCGTGCTCTACGTGTACTACTACGTACTGCTTGCCCGGGCCGTTCCTACTTGGGGACGCGGATGATCAGTGCGTCGCCCTGACCGCCGCCGCCGCACAGCGCCGCCGCACCGATGCCACCGCCGCGCCGCTTCAGCTCCAGCGCCAGGTGCAGCACCACACGGGCGCCGGACATGCCGATCGGGTGCCCCAGCGCGATGGCGCCGCCGTTGACATTCACCTTGTCCGAGGTGACGCCGAGATCCTTCATCGACTGGACGGCGACCGCCGCGAACGCCTCGTTGATCTCGATGAGGTCGAGGTCCGCAACCTCCAGGCCGTCCTTCTTCAGGGCGTGCTTGATGGCGTTGGACGGCTGCGACTGGAGCGAGTTGTCCGGGCCCGCCACGTTGCCGTGGGCGCCGATCTCGGCGATCCAGTCCAGGCCCAGCTCCTCGGCCTTGGTCCTGCTCATCACGACGACCGCGGCGGCGCCGTCGGAGATCTGCGACGAGGTGCCCGCGGTGATCGTGCCGTCCTTAGTGAAGGCCGGGCGCAGCTTGCCGAGGGACTCCGCAGTCGTCTCCGGGCGGATGCCCTCGTCCTTGGAGAAGAGGACCGGGTCGCCCTTGCGCTGCGGGATCTCGACCGGGGTGATCTCGGCCTCGAAGACGGCGTTCTTCTGGGCGGCGGCGGCGCGCTGGTGGGAGAGGGCGCCGATCTCGTCCTGTTCGGCGCGGTTCAGACCCAGACGGGTGTTGTGCTTCTCGGTGGACTCACCCATCGGGATGTTCTCGTAGGCGTCGGTCAGACCGTCGTACGCCATGGAGTCGAGCATCTCGATCGCACCGTACTTGTAGCCCTCGCGGGACTTCGGGAGCAGGTGCGGGGCATTCGTCATGGACTCCTGGCCACCGGCGACGACCACGTCGAACTCACCCGCGCGGATCAGCTGGTCGGCGAGCGCGATCGCGTCGAGTCCGGACAGGCACACCTTGTTGACGGTGAGCGCGGGGACGTTCATCGGGATGCCCGCCTTGACCGCGGCCTGGCGTGCCGGCATCTGGCCCGCACCGGCCTGCAGCACCTGGCCCATGATCACGTACTCGACCTGGTCGCCGCCGATGCCGGCCCGGTCCAGCGCGGCCTTGATGGCGAAGCCGCCGAGATCGGCCCCGGAGAAACTCTTCAGCGAGCCGAGGAGGCGGCCCATGGGCGTACGCGCGCCCGCGACGATCACTGAGGTGGTACCAGTCGTTCCAGACATGAGGCGCAGCCCCTTGGGATTAGGAGTGAACGAGGGTTTACACGAATGTACTGAGCGGTACCTCGCCCGTCATCCGGCAGCGAGTGTGATGGCGCGCACGTTGCGTAACCATCGGTGGAGCGCTGCACTGGTTGCATGCTGACGCGAATCGACCACATCGGGATCGCCTGTTTCGACCTCGACAAGACCGTCGAGTTCTACCGCTCGACCTACGGGTTCGAGGTGTTCCACTCCGAGATCAATGAGGAGCAGGGCGTACGGGAGGCCATGCTCAAGATCAACGATACGTCCGACGGCGGTGCTTCCTACCTCCAGCTGCTGGAGCCGACCCGGGAGGACTCGGCCGTGGGCAAGTGGCTGGCGAAGAACGGGGAGGGTGTCCATCACATCGCCTTCGGCACCGCGGACGTCGACGCCGACGCGGCGGACATCCGGGAGAAGGGGATCAGGGTGCTGTACGACGAGCCCAGGACCGGGTCGATGGGGTCGCGGATCACCTTCCTGCACCCCAAGGACTGCCACGGCGTCCTCACCGAACTGGTCACCTCAGCAGCGGAGCACTGACCTCCGGATACCTGGCCCGGTAGAGTGGGCTGTTCCGGGCCGGGGCCGGGTCGGGGCCGCACCGCGTCCGCAGCCGTTGATCTGCCACCATTCCCCGGGAGACCGTTCACCGGCGAACGGTACTCGTTGGAGAGTTGCGACCAGGGTTGGGGTCTCCCCTGCTCGAACGAAGTTGAGAGCTCGGGGAAGGATGGGACCGCGCAGTGCGGGGCTACGAACGCCAGGAGAGCCACCGAGCTGAAGTCGACCATCTCTCGCGGTTCGAGGCCGAGATGGACCGGCTGAAGACCGACCGGGAGAAGGCCGTCCAGCACGCCGAGGACCTCGGTTACCAGGTCGAGGTCTTGCGCGCCAAGCTGCACGAGGCTCGGCGCAATCTCGCGACCCGTCCCGCCTACGACAGCGCGGACATCGGCTACCAGACCGAGCAGTTGCTCCGTAATGCCCAGATCCAGGCCGAACAGCTGCGGACCGACGCCGAGCGGGAGCTCCGTGACGCCCGTGCGCAGACGCAGCGGATCCTCCAGGAGCACGCCGAGCACCAGGCGCGGCTCCAGGCCGAGCTGCACAACGAGGCCGTGCAGCGGCGCCAGCAGCTCGACCAGGAGCTGGCCGAGCGGCGCCAGACCGTCGAGGCCCATGTCAACGAGAACGTCGCCTGGGCCGAGCAGCTCAGGGCCAGGACCGAGTCCCAGGCGCGCCGGCTGCTGGACGAGTCCAGGGCCGAGGCCGATCAGTCCCTGGCGGCCGCTCGCGCCGCGGCGGGCCGGCTGGCGGACGAGACCCGGCAGCGGCTCGGCTCCGAGGCGGAGTCGGCCCGTGCCGAGGCCGAGACGATCCTGCTGCGCGCCCGCAAGGACGCCGAGCGGCTGCTGAACGCCGCCTCCAGCCAGGCGCAGGAGGCCACCAGCCACGCCGAGCAGCTGCGTGCGGCGACGACGGCCGAGACCGAACAGACCCGGCAGCAGACCGCCGAGCTGAACCGAGCCGCCGAGCAGCGCATGCAGGAGGCCGAGACCCAGCTGCGCGAGGCCCGCCTGGCGGCCGAGAAGGTCACCGCCGAGGCGAAGGAGGCCGCCGTCAAGCGGCTGGCCGCCGCCGAGTCGCAGAACGAGCAGCGCACCCGTACGGCCAAGTCGGAGATCGCCCGGCTGGTCGGCGAGGCCACCAAGGACGCCGAGTCGCTCAAGGCGGAGGCCGAGCAGGCACTCGCCGATGCCCGTGCCGAGGCGGACCGGCTGAAGTCGGAGGCGGCCGAGAAGGCCCGCACCGCGGCCGCCGAGGACGCCGCTGCCCAGCTCGCCAAGGCAGCCAGGGCCGCCGAGGAGGTGCTGACCAAGGCGTCCGACGACGCGAAGTCCACCACCAGGGCGGCGAGCGAGGAGGCCGACCGGATCCGCAGCGAGGCGGAGGCCGAGGCGGACCGGCTGCGCGGCGAGGCCGCGGAGCAGGCCGATCAGCTCAAGGGCGCGGCCAAGGACGACACCAAGGAGTACCGGGCCAAGACGGTCGAGCTGCAGGAGGAGGCGCGCAGGCTGCGCGGCGAGGCCGAGCAGCTGCGCTCCGAGGCGGTCTCCGAGGGCGAGCGGATCCGTGGCGAGGCCCGCCGCGAGGCCGTCCAGCAGATCGAGGAAGGCGCGAAGACCGCCGAGGAGCTGCTGTCCAAGGCGAAGGCCGACGCGGAGGAGCTGCGCGGCACCGCGGGCGCGGAGAGCGAGCGGGTCCGTACCGAAGCGGCCGAGCGCGCCACCACGCTGCGCAAGCAGGCCGAGGAGGCCCTGGAGCGCGCCCGAGCCGAGGCCGAGCAGCTGCGTACGGAGTCCGAGGAGCAGGCCCGGTCCACCACCACCGCGGCCGAGCAGGCGGCGGCGGAGCTGCGCGAGGAGACCGGGCGTACGGTCGCGGCCCAGCAGGCGGAGGCGGCCGAGGAGCTGGCCCGGCTGCACACCGAGGCCGAGACCAAGGTCACCACCGCCGAGCAGGCGCTCACGGACGCGCGCGCCGAGGCGGAGCGCATCCGGCGCGAGACGAACGAGGAGTCCGAGCGGCTGCGCGCGGAGGCCGCCGAGCGGCTGCGGGCACTGCGGGAACAGGCGGAGACCGAGGCGGAGCGGCTGCGCGACGAGGCCGTGGCGGATGCCTCGCAGTCGCGTGCGGAGGGCGAGTCCGTCGCCGTACGGCTGCGCAGCGAGGCGGCGGCCGAGGCGGAGCGGCTCAAGTCCGAGGCGCAGGAGAGCGCCGACCGGGTGCGTTCCGAGGCCGCTGCCGCCGCGGAGCGGGTGAGTACGGAGGCCGCCGAGGCGCTGGCCGCCGCTCAGGAGGAGGCGAACCGGCGCCGCCGTGAGGCCGAGGAGACCCTCGACGCTGCGCGCGCCGAGGCGAATCAGGAGCGCGAGCGGGCCCGCGAGCAGAGCGAGGAGCTCCTCGCCTCCGCCCGCAAGCGGGTCGAGCAGGCGCAGGCCGAGGCGCAGCGTCTGGTCGAGGAGGCGGACAGCCGGGCGACCGAGCTGGTCTCCGCGGCCGAGCAGACAGCCCAGCAGGTACGGGATTCGGTCAGCGGGCTGCAGGAGCAGGCCGAGGAGGAGATCGCCGGGCTGCGCTCCGCCGCCGAGCATGTCGCGGAGCGGACGAAGTCCGAGGCGCAGGAGGAGGCGGACCGGGTCCGCTCCGACGCGCACGCGGAGCGGGAGCGGGCCGGCGAGGACGCGAGCCGGATCCGCCGGGAGGCGCAGGAGGAGTCCGAGGCCGCGAAGGCGATGGCCGAGCGGACCGTCTCCGATGCGATCGCCGAGTCGGAGCGGCTGCGCGCGGACACCGCCGAGTACAGCCAGCGGATGCGTACCGAGGCCTCCGACGCGCTGGCCTCGGCCGAGCAGGACGCGGCGCGCAGCCGGGCCGAGGCCCGTGAGGACGCCAACCGGATGCGTTCCGATGCCGCGGTCCAGGCCGACCGGCTGGTGGGTGAGGCGAAGAGCGAGGCCGAGCGGATCCGCACGGAGTCGACGCAGCAGGCCACCCAGCTCGTCGACGAGGCGACGCAGAAGGCCACGCAGCTCGGCGAGGAGGCGACACAGCAGGCGACCCTGCTGGTCGACGAGGCGACGCAGCAGGCAGCACGGGTGGCGGACGATGCCGCGGACGAGGCCGAGCGGCTGCGCGCGAAGGCGGCGGCCACCGTCGCCTCCGCACAGGAGCACGCGGCCCGCACCCGCGAGGAGTCGGAGCACGTACGCGCCGACGCGGAGGCGGCGGCCGAGCAGATGCGTGCTGAGGCCCGCGAGGAGGCGGACCGGCTGCTCGACGAGGCGCGGGAGGCCGCGGCGAAGCGCCGTGCCGATGCCGCCGAGCAGGCGGACCAGCTCATCGAAAAGGCCCAGGAGGAGGCGCTGCGCGCCGCCACCGAGGCCGAGGAGCAGGCCGACACGATGGTCGGCGCGGCCCGCAATGAGGCCGTGCGGATCACCTCGGAGGCGACCGTCGAGGGCAACTCCCTGGTGGAGCGCGCCCGTACGGACGCGGATGAGCTGCTGGTCGGCGCGCGCCGGGACGCCACGGCCATCCGGGAGCGTGCCGAGGAGCTCAGGACCCGGATCGAGAGCGAGATCGAGGAGCTGCACGACCGGGCCCGGCGGGAGACCTCCGAGCAGATGAAGACGGCGGGCGAGCGTGTCGACAAGCTGATGAAGGCGGCGACCGAGCAGCGCGACGAGTCGGCGGCCAAGGCCAAGGAGCTGCTGGCGGACGCGAATTCAGAGGCGAGCAAGGTCCGGATCGCCGCGGTGAAGCGGGCCGAGTCGCTGCTGAAGGAGGCCGAGCAGAAGAAGGCCACGGTGGTCCGCGAGGCCGAGAAGCTGCGGGCCGACGCCCAGGCCGAGGCGAAGCGCACGGTGGACGAGGGCAAGCGCGAGCTCGATCTGCTGGTGCGTCGGCGCGAGGACATCAACACCGAAATCTCCCGTGTCCAGGACGTGTTGGAGGCGTTGGAGTCGTTCGAGACACCGACGGCCGGCAGCAAGGGCGCGGGGGGCGGCTCCGCCAATGGCGTCAAGGCCGGGGCCTCAGCGGGCAATCGATCGAACGGCAAGTCGTCCGATGGGTAGCCGCCCGGTCATCTCCCGTGCCTCGTCAAGGACGTTCAAACCCCCGAGTGGCAAGAGTTGCGGGGGCCGGCCACTCAAAAGGGGTGTCATTCTCCAGATCAAACGGGCATCCGCTCGATGACACGCCGCCATGGCCCCTAGGATTCCCTCTAACACCTCACCGGTCTCATTCGACAGGAATTTCATGAGCGACCCTTCCTCCCCCTTCGGCTTCGAGCTCGTGCGACGTGGATACGACCGCGGTCAGGTGGATGACCGCATTACCAAGCTCGTCGCCGACCGTGACAGTGCTCTCACCCGCATCACGTCTCTGGAAAAGCGCATCGAGGAGCTCCACCTCGAAACGCAGAGCGCCCAGGCCCAGGTGAGCGACGCGGAGCCGTCGTACGCCGGTCTCGGTGCACGCGTGGAGAAGATTCTCCGTCTGGCCGAGGAGGAGGCGAAGGAGCTGCGTGAGGAGGCCCGTCGCTCGGCCGAGCAGCACCGTGAGCTCGCCGAGTCGGCCGCCCAGCAGGTGCGCAACGACGCCGAGACGTTCGCCGCCGAGCGCAAGGCGAAGGCCGAGGACGAGGGCGTCCGCATCGTTGAGAAGGCCAAGGGTGAGGCCGGTACGCTGCGTGCGGACGCCCAGAAGGACGCCGCGCAGAAGCGCGAGGAGGCGGACGCCCTCTTCGAGGAGACCCGCGCCAAGGCCGCCCAGGCCGCTGCGGACTTCGAGACCAACCTGGCCAAGCGCCGCGACCAGTCGGAGCGCGACCTCGCGTCCCGTCAGGCCAAGGCCGAGAAGCGCCTCGCCGAGATCGAGCACCGCGCCGAGCAGCTCCGCCTGGAGGCCGAGAAGCTCCGTACGGACGCCGAGCGCCGGGCCCGTCAGACGGTGGAGACCGCGCAGCGCCAGTCCGAGGACATCGTGGCCGACGCGAACGCCAAGGCCGACCGGATCCGCAGCGAATCGGAGCGCGAGCTGGCGGCGCTCACCAACCGCCGCGACTCGATCAACGCCCAGCTGACCAACGTCCGCGAGATGCTGGCGACGCTGACCGGCGCCGCGGTGGCCGCCGCCGGCTCCTCCGCCGACGACGAGCCGGTCACCCGCGGGGTCCCGGCTCAGCAGGGCCGCTGACCCCGGCGTATTGCAGCTGTACCCCTTGTGCGCCCGGTGCCGCCCCTGTGGTGGCGCCGGGCGCGCGGCCGTTCTAGCGTGAACGCATGATCGAGCTTGTTGGTCTCACCAAGCGCTTTGGCAACAAGGTTGCCGTCGACCGGCTTTCATGCCGCGTCAGCCCTGGAATGGTGACGGGCTTTCTGGGCCCCAACGGGGCGGGCAAATCCACGACGATGCGGATGATGCTCGATCTCGACAACCCGACCAGCGGTACGGTGCGCATCAACGGCAAGCACTACCGCGACCTGGAAGAACCCCTCAAGTACATCGGGGCGCTCCTGGACGCGAAGTCGATGCACGGCGGACGCAGCGCGTACAGCAATCTGCTCTGTCTCGCGCAGAGCAATCGCATCCCGCGGAGCCGGATCGCGGAGGTGCTGGACACCGTCGGTCTGAGCGCGGTGGCGAAGAAGAAGTCGAAGGGTTTCTCCCTCGGTATGAGCCAGCGGCTCGGCATCGCGGCGGCGCTGCTCGGCGACCCGCAGGTGCTGCTCTTCGACGAGCCCGTCAACGGTCTCGACCCCGAGGGAATTCACTGGATCCGCACTCTGATGAAGTCGCTCGCCGCGGAAGGCCGGACGATCTTCGTCTCCTCGCATCTGATGAGCGAAATGGCACTCACCGCGGACCATCTGATCGTGATCGGCCAGGGCCGGCTGCTCGCCGACACCTCGATGGCCGACTTCATCCACCAGAACTCCCGCAGTTATGTGCGGCTGCGCTCCCCGCAGCAGGAGCGGCTGCGGGATGTGCTGCACGAGGAGGGCCTGATCGTGGTCGAGACGGGCAGCGGCACGCTGGAGATCGACGGCGCCACCACCGAGGCGCTGGGCGATCTCGCCGCCCGGCATCAGATCGTGCTGCACGAGCTGAGCTCCCAGCGGGCCTCCCTGGAGGAAGCGTTCATGCAGATGACGGCGGACTCCGTGGAGTACCACGCGCACTCGGAGCCCGGTGAGGCACCGCCGCCCGTGGGACCGCACTGGGGCGACCAGTGGAACCAGCGGATCGCCGCCGGTACGGCCGTGAACGGCACGCCGGGTGCAGCCGGCACCTCCGGCACCGTCAAGGGGGCGTGACGACGATGGCATCGGTACCCGCGGTCCTGACCTCCGAGTGGACCAAGATCCGTACGGTCTCGTCGACCGTCTGGACCCTGATCTCCGCGTTCGCCGTCACCGTCGCGATGAGCGCGGCGCTCTGTGCCCTGATGAACGCCCAGTTCGACCAGCTCCCTCCGATGGAGAGGGCCACCTTCGACCCGACCTTCATCAGCTTCTCCGGCATGGTCCTCGGCCAGCTGGCCATGGTCGTCTTCGGTGTGCTGGTGGTCGGTACGGAGTACAGCTCGGGCATGATCCGCACCTCGCTGGCTGCCGTGCCCCAGCGCGGTTCGTTCCTCTTCAGCAAGGTCGCGGTGGCCGGTGTACTGGCCCTGGTGGTCGGCATCGCCACCAGCTTCACCACGTTCTTCCTCGGGCAGTTCCTCCTCGGTGACCACCGCACGGACATCGGTGCGGAACATGTCCTGCGCGCGGTCGTCGGCGGCGGCATCTACATGGGCCTGATCGGGATCTTCTCGATGGGTGTGGCGACGATGCTGCGCAGCTCCATGCTGTCGCTCGGCATCCTGATGCCGTTCTTCTTCCTGGTCTCCCAGATCCTGTCGGTGGTCCCGGGCGCGAAAAAGGTCGCCCACTACTTCCCCGACCGGGCCGGATCCAAGATCATGCAGGTGGTTCCGGACGCCATGAACAGCAACCCCGCTCCGTACGGGCCGTGGGGCGGGCTCGGCATTCTGGTCGCGTGGGTGGTGGCCGCGCTGATCGGCGGCTATCTCCTACTGAAGAAGCGGGACGCATGACTGGCGGGCGGATGCACGGCCTGCCGGCGGGGATGCACGGCAGGCGGGCGGACACATGAACCGAACAAGCCCGGAAGCACTCCGTCCGCTCTGCCGGGGAAGCGACGCGCTCTCGTAACGACTTGGCCGGAACCGTCAAGGCCTGGATATCCTCATAACTCTTACGGGGGGCGTGCGGCCGGACGGCGTGGCCCCCGACGAGAGACAAAGTCGATGGGGCTGGAGCATGATCGAGGCAGTCGGCCTGACCAAGCGCTATGGCGCGAAGACGGCCGTGTACAACCTTTCCTTCCAGGTGCGGCCGGGTACCGTCACCGGATTCCTCGGTCCCAACGGGTCGGGCAAGTCCACCACCATGCGCATGATGCTGGGCCTGGACCGACCGACTTCCGGCCATGTCACGATCGGCGGCCACCCCTTCCGCAGTCTGCCGAACGCTCCGCGGCTGGTGGGCGCGCTGCTGGACGCGAAGGCGGTGCACGGCGGGCGCAGCGCCCGTAACCACCTCCTGTCACTCGCCCAGCTCGCGGGCATCCCGGCCGCCCGGGTCGACGAAGTGCTCGGTGTGGTCGGTCTCCAGAACGTCGCGCGGAAGCGGTCCAAGGGCTTCTCGCTCGGTATGGGCCAGCGGCTCGGCATCGCGGCGGCGCTGCTCGGCGACCCGCAGGTGCTGCTCTTCGACGAGCCCGTCAACGGTCTCGACCCCGAGGGCATCCTCTGGGTCCGCAATCTGATGAAGATGCTGGCGGCGGAGGGCCGTACGGTCTTCGTCTCCAGCCATCTGATGAGCGAGATGGCACTCACCGCCGACCATCTGATCGTGATCGGCCGCGGGCAGCTGCTCGCCGACATGAGCGTCAAGGACTTCATCTCCGCCAATTCGGCCGACTTCGCCCGGGTGCGGGTCGCGGACGGTGTGCAGGAGCAGCGGGAGAAGCTGACCGCCTCGCTCACCGAGGCGGGCGGCCAGGTCATGTCGGAGCCGGACGGAGCCCTGCGGATCACCGGTCTGCAGCTACCGCGGATCAGCGACCTGGCTCACGAGTCGGATGTCCGGCTGTGGGAGCTCTCGCCGCACCAGGCCTCGCTCGAGGAGGCGTACATGCGGATGACGCAGAGCGCCGTGGACTACCGCTCGACGGTGGACCAGAAGGCCGGGCTGCAGCAGCCGGTGCACGGCGGGTACGGACAGCAGCCCGGTTACGGGGCGCCGCAGCCGCCGGTCCCGGAGATGCCGCAGCAGGCCTGGTACGCCCCGCCACCGCCCGGACAGAACCCGTACGCGGCAGCCCCGCCGGCACCAGCCGCCCCCGCCCCTGCCGCCCCGGCGCCACCAGTCGCAGCCCCTGCGGCCCCGCCGGCGCCCGCCGCAGCCCCTGCAGACCTGACCGAGCGCAAGACCAGCGAGGACGCCCGATGACCACCCCGCCGACCCCGCAGGCGCCGTACCAGCAGCAGAACTGGCAGGACGCATCGGCCCCTCTGTACGCCTCACCGATCCCGGTGCGCCGCGCCACCCTCGGCGATGCGCTCGCCTCCGAATGGACCAAGATCCGTTCGGTGCGCTCCACGATGTGGACGCTCGGCGTCATGATCGTGTTGCTGCTCGGCCTCGGACTGGCGGTGGCCGCGCTCATGAACATGGCCGACACCGAGATGGGCGACGTCCCGGTGCTCAGCTTCGGCTTCTTCGGGGTGCTCCTCGGTTCGATCTGTGTGATCACGCTCGGCGTGATGACCATCGCCTCCGAGTACGGCACCGGCATGATCCGTACGACGCTGACTGCCTGCCCCAGCCGCGCGCGGGTGCTGACCGCGAAGGCGGTCGTCTTCTTCCTGCTCACCTTCGTCATCACGACCGTGACGACCACGCTGGTCGGCGCGTTGCAGACGTCCATCCTCGGCGGAGTGGCGCCCACCGGTGGCGAGTGGCTGCGCGCCACGGTCGGCGTCGGCCTCTACATCGCGACCCTGGGGCTGCTCTCACTCGCGGTCGGCGCTCTCATCCGGCACTCCGCGGGTGCGATCACGGTCATGATCGGGGTGGTGCTGCTGCCACTGGTGCTGGGCATGTTCATGTTCGCGACGTCGCTCAGTGCCGTACAGAAGGCGCTCTTCGAGTACTCGATCCCCAGCCAGCTCAGTGCGTTCTACGACACCTCGGTCACCGGGTCGGGGCCGACCGGCTGGGAGCCGCTGTGGATCATGCTCGGCGTCACGGGCGTGGCCCTGATCGGGGCCTACCTGTCGCTGGAGAAGCGCGACGCCTGACCGGCCGCCGTTCGCCGTAGCTCAGTAACGAGGCGCGTTCCTGGACCGCTGCACCTGCGTGGTGCGGCGGTCCTTCGCGTTCCAGCAGGCCTTGTGCCAGTGCCTGCGGTCGTCGATCCCGCCGTATTCGGACCAGGCCACCAGATGCGGAACGCCGGACGGGATCTCCTGGTCGCAGCCGGGGCAGCGGTACCGCTTGCCGGCCGCGCTCGCGCCGCTCACCGGGCGGACCGACCACCCCTCACCCTGCCACTGTTCGGTGCGTCCGCCGCCGCCGTACCGGGCCGCCGGCACCGCTGCACTGTCGTAGGGACTCTCGCCGCCTCGGGGGCGGTTGCGGCGCGGGGACACGTAACACCTCACGGGGCAGACTGGACAGTTCCCGTCCAGCGTAGGGCCATTTGGCCGAGCCGGGTGTCCCGCGCCGCACGGGACAGCACCCCGGGCGGGGTGAGTTACCGGAAAATCGCAACAGCTTGCTGCCGGACCGTGCCCTTGGCACGTGTCAGACGTTGTTGCCAGTACGGAAGCCGCGTCGGCCGCAAGGAGGCAATAGGCGATGCGTGTGGGAACGTTCGTACTGGCAGCCCAGTTTCCGGGACAGGGACCGGGGGAAGCGCTTCATCGCGCGATCCGGTCCACCGAGCTCGCGGAGGAATCCGGGCTCGACTCGGTCTGGCTGGCAGAACATCATTTCGTGCCGTACGGAGTCTGCCCGTCCGCTGTCACCCTGGCCGCGCTGCTGCTCGGCCGCACCCGGAGGATCCGGGTGGGTACGGCGGTGAGCGTGCTGCCGACCCAGCATCCGGTCGCGCTGGGCGAACAGGCCGCGCTGCTCCATCTCACCAGCGGCGGCAGGTTCACGCTCGGCGTCGGCCGGGGCGGCCCCTGGGTGGACCTGGAGGTGTTCGGAGGAGGCCTGGAGGCGTACGAGAAGGGCTTCCCGGAGTCCTTGGAGCTGCTGCTCGACTGGCTGACCAAGCCACGGGTGGCGGGGAGCGGGGAGCGGTACGGCTTCCGCGAGGTGGCGGTGGTCCCCCGGGCCGACGAACTGCTCGGCGTGGACGACGGCGAGAGCCCCGGCGGGCCCGAGGTGATCGTCGCGTGCACCTCGCCGAGAACGGTGAAGCTCGCCGCGGAGAACGGTCTGCCGATGCTGCTCGGTATGCACTGCGGGGACGAGGAGAAGGCCGAGATGGTCGCCCTGTGGCGCTCCGCCGCCCTCGCCGCGGGCCGCTCGCCCGAGAGCGTCCGGGAGGCCGGACATGTGTCCGCAGGGGTGGCCCAGATCGCCGACCGTGCCGAGGACGCCGTGGAGACGCTCGTGAAGGCGATGCCCGGCTGGCTGCGACAGGGCCTGGACGCCCATGTCACGGTCGACGGCCGGCACCGGGTGATGCGCGACCCGGTCGCCTATACGGAACTGCTGTGCGGCCTTCATCCGGTGGGCCCGCCCCGGCTCGCGGCCGACCGGCTCGCCGCCACCGCCGAGCGAACAGGCATCACCCGCTTCGCGCTCCTGGTGGAGGGCTCGGGAGATCTGGCAGCCACGGAGGAGAACGTAGCGCGGCTGGGCACCGAAGTACTGCCGCTGCTCACATAACGACCTCGCCCACGATTGGCAGTGGGAGAAGGAGCGGCGTCTGGGGCCTTCGGATCCAAGGCGGAGGAGGGAGTCGACGCGGCGCGTCGGCGAGTGACGACAACGCCGGAGGCGGAGGTCCCAGACACCGCGACGCCGCTGACAATCGTGGGCGAGGTCGTAAGGCCGGCACCTGGGGGCTGCCGCCCCGGAGCCAGGTGCACCCCCCGGCCCGGAACGGCAACAGAAGCGTTTAGCAGTCCCGTAGTTCGGGCGACTGATTGAGCAACTGGCCCCTCACCGAGGTGAAACGGGCCAGGCGCTCGTCGACCGAGGCGTCCAGCGGGAACACCGCGACGCGGTGGCAGTTCTGGAATGCCAGACGCACCCCGAAGTGCCGCTGCAGAGCGCCACGTATCGCATCACTCGCGAGCGCGCGCAGCAGCTGGCCACGTGCCTGCTCGTCCGGCGGGGGCGTCTGGTTGTCGGCGAACTCTCCGCCGTCGACCTTCAGCCGAGCCACCAGGGAGCTGATCATCTCCCATGCGTAGGGCAGGGAGGTCCGGACGCAGTCGACGAAGTCGGCTTCGTCGACCTCGCCTCGCTCGGCCTGTTCCAACAGCGCCGGTGAGACGTCGAGCGACATGGGTTCTCCTCTCGCGACCCCGACGCCGGGCCGGGGCCTTACGGGCAGGGCAGGAGGGCGGCGACGCAGCGTGCACAGACGGCGACCTCCTGCTTCCACCGTAAGGGCGCAGTCCTGGCCGCACCAGGAGATTGGGAACACAACCGGCCAATAACGAAGGGGGCAAAGAGGGACAAGCCCCAGCGCCCCGGTCCGGGCCCGTAGTGCGGCAGGGGGAGAATCGCGTGGAGCACCCGTCGTCGAGTAGCGTTGCCGACCATGCGTCTCGTCATCGCCCGCTGCTCCGTGGACTACGCCGGCCGGCTCACCGCCCACCTGCCCTCCGCTCCCCGTCTGATCCTGGTGAAGGCGGACGGGAGTGTTTCGATCCACGCCGACGACAGGGCGTACAAACCTCTCAACTGGATGTCACCGCCCTGCACCCTCAAGGAGGGCGCCGACGACACCGCGGGCGTCTGGACCGTGGTCAACAAGGCGGGCGAGAAACTGATCATCACGATGGAGGAAATCCTCCATGACTCGTCCCATGAGCTGGGTGTCGACCCGGGCCTCATCAAGGACGGCGTCGAAGCACATCTGCAGGAACTTCTCGCTGACCGGATCGAGACACTCGGCGAGGGCTACACCCTGATCCGCCGTGAGTACTTCACCGCCATCGGACCGGTCGACATCCTGTGCCGGGACGCCGACGGCCAGACCGTGGCCGTGGAGCTGAAGCGGCGCGGCGACATCGACGGCGTGGAGCAGCTGACCCGCTATCTGGAGCTGCTCAACCGCGACCCCCACCTCGCCCCCGTGAAGGGCATCTTCGCGGCGCAGGAGATCAAGCCGCAGGCGCGGGTGCTGGCGACGGACCGCGGGATCGGCTGTGTGGTGCTCGACTACGACGCGCTGCGCGGCATCGAGGACGACAAACTCCGCCTGTTCTGACCTTCCGCGAACGCCGGACGCGCAGGACCCGTCCGGCGTTCGGCGACTTCTCAGGCCACCGTCGGGCTGCTGTCCGCACTGGCCGCCGCTGACGGCGAAGAAGAAGGCCCGTTCGCCGAGTCGGAGGTGTTCGGCGATGTCGGCGGGGTCTGGGTCGCCGAGTCCGTCGGGTCCGGGGAGTCGGTCTCCGTCGGGGTCGGGCTCGGGCTGCTCGGCTTCGTCGGCGTGGACGACTCCGTCGGGCCGGACGACTCGGTCGGCTTGCCCGAAGACGGCTTGTCGCTGGACGGCGTGTCCGACGACGGGGTGCCGCTCGGTCCCGTCGCTCCCATGGACGGCGTACCGCTCACGCCAGGCGTGGGCTGACTGCCCGACGGGGCCGGCGTCTCCGCGCTGCCGCTGGATGTCGTGTCTCCGGGGGTCCAACCGTCCGTGGGCCCGTCGGCCGGGGCTCCGTCCTCGCTGTCGTCCCGGCCCGCCGGCTCCTCGGTCGTGACACCCGGATTCCGCTGGGCATCGCCGTCGCCGGACGACATCCCCAGCGCCACCACCGTGCCGAGTACAGCGGCCAGGAGGACGCCCGTGCCCGCCGCGGCCAGTTTGCGCCGGGGCCCGCCCAGCGCTCCGAAACGGCCTCCTCGCGCTCCTGAGGCGGCTGCGGGGGCGCTCTGCCGGGGTATCACCGCGGTGACGTCCTCGTACGGCCGCGGCAACGCCTGCGTCACGGCTTCCGCCGGGCCGACGGGCGACGGCACCGGCTCCTCGTACCACGGGGCCGGCATGTCATCGCCCACCGGGACGGGCCCGCCGGGCAGCGGGCCACCGGAGCGGTCCGCCACCAGGGCGAGCGCGCGTCGTCCGGCCACCGCGCCCGCCTTGTCGGCGAGCACCCCGCGCATGCCGATCGCGGTCTCCAGCTCGGCCCTGGCCCGGTCCGGATTGCCGGTGCAGAGGGCGAGGACGCCCAACTCATGGTGGAAGTACGCCTCTTCGGCGACCTCCCCGGCGATCCTGGCCGCCTCCTGGCCGATCCGCAGGGCCTTCTCCCAGGCGCCCCAGTGCAGTCCTGCCGCGAAGGCCGGGGAGGCGCTGCGGGCCAGTAGCACGGCCACGCTGGTCTGCCCCGCCCCGTCGCCGGGGACGAGCTGTGCCATCGCCGCGATGACGGCGTCGGCTTCGGCTGTCACCCGTACGGGGGTGACCGAGGGATGCCCGGCCCACCATGCGTAGTGCTGGGCCGCCGTCCGGGCCCGGTCGATGCTGTCTTCTCCGTATCCGGCGGCCTCCAGCTGGACGAGGACTCCGGCGGCCAGCCGGTAGCGGGCACCGGCCGGGGAGAGCAGTCCGCAGCCGGCCAGTTCACCGAGCGCGGCGTCGGCGTGGGTGTCCCCCACGAGCGCCGGCAGGTGCGCCTGATGCGGCACCTCGCCGCCGAGTGCGACCGCGAAGCGCAGGGTGTCGCGGGCGGACCCGCTCAGCCGTGAGGCGAGCAGTGCGGCGGGCGCCGCGCCCTCGCCGAGGCTGGGCAGCGGTATGTGGACGCCGTCGATTTCCTCGTCGTGCCCGAAGGGCGCTTCGGCGGGCCGGGCGTCGAGGCCGCCGAACGCGTCGGGGTCGGTGCGCAGGATGTCGCGCTGGCGCAGCAGGGCACCCGCCTGGACGAAGCGCAGCGGCAGTCCCTCGGACTCGAACCAGAGGTCTCCCGCCCAGTTCGCCTCCTCCTCGGTGAGCGGACGCTCGACGACCTGCTCCAGCAGGTCGATCGAGGAGCTGCGGCCGAGGCCTGCGAGGAAGACCTCTTCGATGTGCGAGTCCGGGGTGGGTGCGGCGACATCCGGAGTCGTCGCGAACAGGAAGGCGCACTCCGGAGTGGCGTCGAGCAGCTCCTCCAGGGCGGCCCCGCCGAATTCCAGGTCGTCGAGTACGACGACGGCGCCGATGCTCCGGACCTTTTCGAGGAGACCGGCGCGGTCGGGCCGGTGCAGCCGCGCGTCATGGACGGCCTCGAAGAGTCCGTACAGCAGGTCGGTGGCGGTCCGCTTGTAGCCGGAGAGCCGTACGACTCCGTCCGGTGCGAGGTCCGCGCAGTCGGCGGCGACGGCGTTCAGCAGCGCTGTACGACCGGTTCCAGCCGGTCCGGTGACCCGCACCGAGCGGCCTCGGGCCAGCAGGCGTGCCAGCCGTTCGCGCTCTTCCGCACGCTCCAGGAGGGGCGGCTGGGAAGCGGGCGGTCCCGGCGGCACGGGCGGTGCGGTGGCGCGTTCGCGGTCGGTGCGCTCGGCCGCGGTGCGCCGGACCGGCAGATCTGGATGTTCCCCGGGCGGGCACAACTCGACCTCGCTGCCGTCGACCGGGTTGACGGTGAGGAGATAGTCACCCGATATCAGTCGGACGACACGCGCCTGTTGCGGCGTTTGCTGACCGAAATCCGCGGTGATGGGGCCTCCCCTGCTCGAACGGAGCTGAGAACTCGGGGAAGAATCGCGGGACGGCTGCCGTCGGCTGGTTCCCTCACCGAAGCTGTCGTTGTCCCGGCCGTACTCTTCCGGCCGCCGGTGTGTCGGGTCCATCGCCAAAGCCCCCAGACGCGTCGCGCACGATTGCTTGCCCCTCCGAGCCTCGCACGCCCCGCTGTCGTTTCCGGTCCGGTGTCCGCCCGGTGGGTTCGTGAATCGGCGGACGGCCGAACCCTAGACCGTCGCCCTGTGTCCGCGCACAGTCGGGGGGCCACACCGCCCGAAGCGCACGCTTCTCACGCGGATTGCGCACCTTGGGCCGGACGCCCCCGGCCAGACGGGACTTTCGCAACACGCCCTAGACGCGCGGCAGGGAGTCCGCGGCGATTCCGCCCTCGATGGCCAGAATGCGGTGCAACCGGGTCGCCACCAACAGGCGCTGCATCTGCGGCGGCACACCCCGCAGCACGAGCCGTCGTCCGGCCCGGCCGGCCCGGCGGTGCGCGCCCATGATGACACCGAGCCCGGTGGCGTCCCAGGAATCCAGCTCGGTCAGGTCGAGCACCAGGTCGCCGACTCCGTCGTCGAGGGCCGAGTGCAGGGCCGTACGGGCGTCCGCCGCGCTACGGACGTCGAGGCGGCCCCCGACGACCAGCTCGACGTGGTCGCCCCTGATGTGCATATGCGCTCCCCGGAATTGCTCCATAGCAAGGTTCGTTCGTCTGTTCTGTCTCTGTCACAACTGACCGTGACAGAGACAGGGAAGTTGCCGTCTGTAAGCGAACCGACACCGAAATCACCCCGCGGAGTGACCAAGGCCCGGCGAGGACCCACACGGATCCATCGATTCCAGGAGAAGCCCCCAGGACCTCCGGGCCTGACCGACGGCAGATCAGGCAACCGGAGGACCGAAAACGATCAGTACGTGTAGAAGCCCTGCCCGCTCTTGCGGCCGATGTCACCTGCGTCCACCATCCGGCGCATCAGCTCCGGCGCGGCGAACTTCTCGTCCTGGGACTCGGTGTAGATGTTGCTCGTGGCATGCAGCAGGATGTCGACCCCGGTCAGGTCCGCCGTGGCCAGGGGCCCCATCGCGTGACCGAAGCCCAGCTTGCAGGCGATGTCGATGTCCTCGGCCGAAGCCACGCCCGACTCGTACAGCTTGGCGGCCTCGACGACGAGCGCCGAGATCAGCCGGGTGGTGACGAAGCCGGCCACGTCCCGGTTGACGACGATACAGGTCTTGCCGACGGACTCGGCGAACTCCCTTGCGGTGGCGAGGGTTTCGTCGCTGGTCTTGTAGCCGCGCACGAGTTCGCAGAGCTGCATCATCGGAACCGGCGAGAAGAAGTGCACACCGACGACGCGCTCGGGGCGCTCCGTCACGGCCGCGATCTTGGTGATCGGGATTGCGGAGGTGTTGGAGGCGAGAACGGCATCGTCCCGGACGATCTTGTCGAGGGCCCGGAAGATCTCGTGCTTGACCTCGAGCTTCTCGAAGACGGCCTCGACGACGACATCCGCGTCGGCGACCGCGTCGAGGTCGGTGGTGGTGGTGATGCGGCCGAGCGCGGCATCGGCGTCGGCCGCCTCCAGCTTCCCCTTGGAGACGAACTTGTCGTACGAGGCCTTGATGCCGTCACGACCACGGATCAGGGCCTCGTCGGTGACATCACGCAGCACGACGTCCCAGCCCGCCTGGGCGGAGACCTGCGCGATGCCGGATCCCATGAGTCCGGCTCCGATGACGGCGAGCTTCCTGGCCACGTGTACACCCCTTGGTTTCTGTTCGCCCCTGCAGTTGGTCCCTGCACGGCACGGTCCTCACAGTTGCTCACATGCTCTCCGGCGGAGATTAGTACCCGTGAGGGACTCTGGGGCCGTGAAGAGATGCGCGTCACGTCTCAGATGACGGACATCACACCGGCACACGTCATCCGACCGCGCGCCGGGCGTAGTTGAGGACCTTCTCGCCGAGGAGGTCTTCGATCTCGTCGAGCAGGACGAGTACCTCGCGCGAGACGTCGACCGCCTAAGGGCTGTCCCGTAATCCGTGGTGGATCAGCGCGCGGCGTCAGATGTGGTGCATCGCAAGACGGAGGGACGCCCGAATACTGGATGTATTCGGGCGTCCCGACAACGCGGCGAGGTGCCACAGCTGTCGTCGCGCGCCCACCAGGGATTACGGGACAGCCCTTAGCGGTCGGCCATCTCCTGGCCGGCGCAGCCTAGGCTGGTCGTATGGTCAACCTGACACGCATCTACACCCGCACCGGCGACCAGGGCACCACCGCCCTCGGCGACATGAGCCGGACCGCCAAGACCGATCTGCGGATCTCCGCGTACGCCGACACCAATGAGGCCAATGCCGTCATCGGTACGGCGATCGCGCTCGGGCAGCTCTCCGAGGATGTCGTGAAGGTCCTCGTCCGTGTGCAGAACGACCTGTTCGACGTGGGCGCGGATCTGTCGACCCCGGTCGTCGAGGAACCGAAGTATCCGCCGCTGCGCGTCGAGCAGAGTTACATCGACAAGCTGGAGGCCGACTGCGACCACTTCCTGGAGCAGTTGGAGAAGCTACGCAGCTTCATCCTGCCGGGCGGGACGCCGGGGGCGGCGCTGCTGCACCAGGCGTGCACGGTGGTCCGGCGTGCGGAGCGGTCCACGTGGGCGGCGCTGGAGGTGCACGGCGAGGTGATGAACGCGCTGACGGCGACGTATCTCAACCGGCTCTCCGACCTGCTGTTCATCCTCGCGAGGACGGCGAACAAGGCGGTCGGCGACGTGCTGTGGGTACCGGGCGGCGAGCGGTAGCCGCTGCGTCCCGATCGCCGCACGGGCTCGGCCGTGCGGCGGTTGAGGACAAGCGTCACCCGGACGCCCCCGGTGACCGTTTCGGGAACAGCGTGTAGCTCCCCGCGATGACCACGTTGATCCCGATCACGAAGAGCATCGTCCGCTGCCACGACTGCAGCGACGTCACATCCCCGTCCCCGCCCACGTACCAGATCGCCGCCTGCAGCAGCGCCAGCGCCGTCACGGCCGCGACCGTCCACCGCGCCGCGGTCTTCCACTCGTACACCGCACGCTCCATCCCGTACTTCGGCGGCTTCACCGGCGGCGGGCCGCCCGCGAAGCGGTGGGCGACCCGGGCGTCGACCCAGCGGATCGTGGAGTGGCCGAGCCCCACCGTGAAGCCGATGTAGACCGCTGCGAGACCGTGCTTCCAGTCGGGCTCGGCCCCGTTCTTCAGGTCGATGGCCGTGACCACCAGCAGCACGATCTCCAGCAGCGGCTCGCACAGGAGCACGGCCGCACCCAGCCGCGGCTTCTTCGCCAGGTACCGCAGTGCGAGCCCCGCAGCCAACAGCACCCAGAAGCCGACTTCGCAGAGCACGATCAGCGTGACGATCACGGTACTTCTCCTTCCGGTCCCTTCCATCCTTCCGGCCACGGCGCCCGCGGTCGTCGTCGTCAGTGACGAACCGTGACTGCATCCTTCGATGTACTCGGGCCTCACCCCCGGTAGGGAGGTCCTGGGGGAGGCCACCGTGTTGGATGGGAGGGTGCTCTCCTACGCCCGCCCGCACCGTCACGACGTACTGATCGCCGTCATCGGCCTCCTCGGCGGCCTGTTCCTGTGGATGCTCGGACTGCACCTGCAGGGCAACCGGACCTTCGTCGCCCCGTGGCTCTCCCTGGTGCCGCTCACCGTCGTCTCACTGCTGGAACTGGTGCGCAGGACCGCCCCGCAGACCGCGCTGGTCATCGGCACGCTCGCGCTGGTCGCGGACCAGTTCACGGTCGGGAACCTGGCGACCGTAGTGATGTTCACGGACCTCATGTACGCGGCCGTGCTGTACGGGACACCGTCCGCCGCCCGCCGTATCCCGGTCACCACGTTTCTGATCACGGTCGCGGTCACGATCGGGTTCCTGGCATGGTTCCGCGATCCCCAGGCGCTGCTCGTCGGCGTCGTCTCCGGAATGATCTCGTTCCTGCCCGCCATCACCGGTGTCAGCGTCCGCAACCACCGGGAGGCCGCCGAGACCGCCCGGTTGCACGCCGATCAGACCGCGCTGCTGGCCGAGATGGACCGTACCCAGGCGGTGACCGCCGAGCGCACCCGGATGGCCCGCGAGCTCCACGACATGGTGGCGAACCATCTCTCCGCCATCGCCATCCACTCCACCGCCGCGCTCTCCATCGACACCCCGGAGACCTCGCGCGAGGCGCTGGGGGTGATCCGGGAGAACAGCGTCGACGGTCTTGCCGAGATGCGCCGGCTGATCGGACTGCTGCGTGCCGGCGGCGCCGGTCCGGAGCCGAGCGCCTCGCCGACGCTCGCCTCGTTGGACGCACTGGTCGAACAGGCCCGCACGAACGCCGCTTCGACCGGGCTGACCTGCACGTTCGAGGACAACCGCGGCGAGCGGGACCAGCTGCCCGCGCCGGTCGAGCTGGCCACGTACCGGATCGTCCAGGAGTCCCTGACGAACGCGCTCAAGCATGCCGCGCCCGGCCCGGTCGTGGTGCGGCTCGGACGGGCCGGGCAGCTGCTCATGGTGGAGGTCAGCAGTGTGTTCGGCGACCGTCCCGGTCCGCGCGCACCAGGGTCGGGGGCCGGCCTGGTGGGGATGCGGGAGAGAGTGGCGCTGCTGGGCGGAGAGATCGAGGCGGGTCCGGTGAGCACCGGCAACGGGACGAAGATCTGGCGGGTACGGGCCGAACTGCCCGTGGAGGAAGGGACCGTAAGGGGATGACGATCCGGGTTGTGGTCGCCGAGGACCAGTCGGCCGTCCGTGCGGGGCTGGTGCTCATTCTGCGCAGCGCGCCGGACATCGAGGTCGTCGGCGAGGCCGGGGACGGGGAGGAGGCGGTGCGCCTGGCCCGCGAGCTGCGGCCGGATCTGGTGCTGATGGACGTTCAGATGCCGCGGCTGGACGGGGTGTCGGCGACCCGGCAGGTCGTGGCCGAGAAGCTCGCGGATGTGCTGGTGCTGACGACGTTCGATCTGGACGAGTACGTCTTCGGGGCACTGCGGGCGGGGGCTGCGGGCTTCCTGCTGAAGAACACCGATGCGCACGATCTGCTCGAAGCCGTACGCACGGTGGCGCGCGGCGAGGGGATGATCGCCCCGGCCGTGACGCGCCGCCTGATCGCGGAGTTCGCCGGGGCCACCCCCGTCAGGCGTGCGAACACGCCCGACCCGGCAGCGCTCGACGCGCTCACCCGGCGCGAGCGGGAGGTGCTGAGCTGTCTCGGTGCGGGGCTGTCGAACGCCGAGATCGCGGTCCGGCTCTCGATGGCCGAGGCGACAGTGAAGACACATGTCAGCAGGGTGCTGGGCAAACTGGAGCTGCGCAGCCGCGTCCAGGCGGCAGTGATGGCACAGGAGTTGGGCATCTGAGGCTTGGACCGACCACCCCGAACTTTGGTCTGAACCTCTTGACGATTGGTCCAGACCTTCCTAGTCTCACCGAACACACTGCGGTGAGTTCGCCGTGTCAAGGCGTGCTCAGGGCGGCGCAGGGTTTGCAGTCCACGGACCACCCCCCGTTTCTCCGGACCTCACCCGAGGAGCACCGTTGAGCACTGAAACCCCTTTACGCCGGGCCCGATTCGGACTCGGGACCGGCAGAGCCACCAGATCCAGAGCGGTCGCGGGCCTCACCGCACTGCTCCTTCCGCTCGCCGCGATGGTCGGCCTGGCCTCCCCCGCCGAAGCCACCACCTCGGCGACCGCCACGTACGTCAAGAAGTCCGACTGGGGCAGCGGCTTCGAGGGCCAGTGGACGGTGAAGAACACCGGCACCACCGCCCTCTCCTCCTGGACCATCGAGTGGGACTTCCCCTCGGGCACCGCGGTCAGCTCCGCCTGGGACGCCACCGTCACCAACTCCGGAACCCACTGGACCGCCAAGAACCTCGGCTGGAACGGCTCGGTCGCACCGGGCGCCAGTGTCTCCTTCGGCTTCAACGGCACCGGCCCCGGTGCCCCCACCGGCTGCAAGCTGAACGGCGCCTCCTGCGACGGCGGCAGCGTCCCCGGCGACAACGCCCCCTCGGCGCCGGGCACCCCCACCGCGACCAGCATCACCGACACCTCGGTCAAGCTGAGCTGGACCGCGGCGACCGACGACAAGGGCATCAAGAACTACGACGTCCTGCGCGACGGCACCGTCGTCACAACGGTCACCGGTACGACGTACACCAACACCGGTCTCACCGCGGGCACCGACTACTCGTACACCGTGCAGGCCCGTGACACCGCCGGCCAGACCGGTCCGGTAAGCGGCGCGGTCAAGGTCCACACCACCGGTGGCGGCGGCAACCCCGGCACCGGCGGCAAGATCAACCTCGGTTACTTCACCGACTGGGGTGTCTACGGCCGGAATTACCACGTCAAGAACCTGGACACCTCGGGTTCGGCCGCGAAGATCACGCACATCAACTACGCCTTCGGCAATGTGACCGGCGGCAAGTGCGCGATCGGTGACGCCTACGCCGACTACGACATGGCGTACACCGCCGACAAGTCCGTCGACGGCGTCGCCGACACCTGGGACCAGCCACTGCGCGGCAGCTTCAACCAGTTGCGCAAGCTCAAGGCGAAGTACCCGAACATCAAGGTCCTGTGGTCCTTCGGCGGCTGGACCTGGTCCGGCGGCTTCGGTGAGGCCGCGAAGAACCCGGCCGCGTTCGCCCAGTCCTGCTACGACCTGGTCGAGGACCCCCGCTGGGCCGATGTCTTCGACGGCATCGACATCGACTGGGAGTACCCCAACGCCTGCGGTCTGACCTGTGACACCAGCGGACCGGCCGCCCTGAAGGGCATCACCTCGGCGCTGCGCACGAAGTTCGGCAGCAAGAACCTGGTGACGGCCGCCATCACCGCCGATGCCTCCGCCGGTGGCAAGATCGACGCCACCGACTACGCCGGCGCGGCCCAGTCCCTGGACTGGTACAACGTGATGACGTACGACTTCTTCGGTGCCTGGGAGGCGAAGGGCCCGACCGCCCCGCACTCCCCGCTCACCTCCTACAGCGGCATCCCGCAGGCCGGCTTCAACTCCGCCGACGCCATCGCCAAGCTGAAGGCGCAGGGCGTTCCCGCGTCGAAGCTGCTGCTCGGCATCGGCTTCTACGGCCGCGGCTGGACCGGTGTCACCCAGGACGTGCCCGGCGGCACCGCCACCGGAGCGGCGCCCGGCACCTATGAGGCGGGCATCGAGGACTACAAGGTCCTGAAGACCAGTTGCCCGGCCACCGGCACGATCGCCGGTACGGCGTACGCACACTGCGGCACCAACTGGTGGAGCTACGACACCCCGGCCACCATCGCGTCCAAGATGACCTGGGCGAAGGGCCAGGGCCTGGGAGGCGCGTTCTTCTGGGAATTCAGCGGGGACACCACCAACGGTGAACTCGTCAGCGCGATCAACAACGGTCTGAAGTAGGACCGACCGCCGGTCGGTCCAGCCCCCATTCAGTACCGCGCACAACCCCGAAAAGCAGCCGGGGAGACGGGCCCGCCCCCTGTCTCCCCGGTTTTTCGGCTCTCAGGCCACGTTCACCCTCTGGCCGGGCGGAGCCGCCTCCAGCCAGGCGAGGAACCCGGTCAGTGCGTCCTCGCTCATGGCCAGCTCCAGGCGGGTCCCACGATGGAAACAGCCGAGCACCACGGCGTCGGACAGGAGCGCCAGCTCCTCCTCGCCCTCGGGCAGCCGACGGGCGACCACCTCGATCGCGGAACGCTCCAGACCCCGGCGCGGGCGGGGAGCGTACGAGAAGACCCGGAACCAGTCGATCCGGTCGCCGCTGTACCGGGCGACCCCGTACACCCAGCCTTTGCCCGAGAGGTCGGGCTCCTCCGGCACATTCCATCGCAGGCTGCAGTCGAAGGTCCCGCCGGAGCGCTGAATCAGCCGCCGGCGCAGACCGAAGACGAAGAGACCAACTGCGATCAGTGCGACGACCAGCCCGCCCACCCACAGCGCGAGGAACATCTCCACCGACCTCCTCGCGTCGTCGAGTAACGGAAACCCCAGAACCGCACCTGCATCGCCTCAGCCGCGGCCCGGTCTGGAGTGGTCTCCAGCTCGGGCCGCGGCTGAGGGTAAAGCTACGTTGTGGCGGGGCGCTAGCGCACCGCCACCGCACGCAGTCGCACTTCGGCGCGCCGCTCGGAGGCGGCGTCCGTGTCCGACTTCGCACGCTCCAGCGCACGCTCGGCGCGCTGGACATCGATCTCGTCCGCCAGCTCCGCGATCTCCGCGAGCATCGAGAGCTTGTCGTCCGCGAACGAAATGAAACCGCCGTGCACAGCGGCGACCACGGTCCCGCCGTCGCTCGTACGGATCGTCACCGGGCCCGATTCCAGCACACCCAGAAGCGGCTGGTGACCGGGCATGACGCCGATGTCGCCGGACGTGGTGCGCGCGACGACCAGGGTGGCCTCGCCGGACCAGACACTGCGGTCCGCGGCGACCAGCTCGACGTGCAGCTCAGCAGCCAAGGGTGGCTCCTCGGGTCACCACCCGGCCGTTCATGCCGGGTGTTGGGTCAATTCTACGGGGCGTGGTGAGGGGGACGGGACGCACCCGCCCCCCTCGGTGAGCCATGGGCTCAGGAGACGCCGAGCTCCTTGGCGTTGGCCTTGAGGTCCTCGATGCCACCGCACATGAAGAACGCCTGCTCGGGGAAGTGGTCGTAGTCACCGTCGCAGATCGCGTTGAACGCGGCGATCGACTCGTCGAGCGGAACGTCCGAACCGTCCACGCCGGTGAACTGCTTGGCGACGTGGGTGTTCTGCGACAGGAAGCGCTCGACACGACGGGCACGGTGGACAACGAGCTTGTCCTCCTCGCCCAGCTCGTCGATACCGAGGATCGCGATGATGTCCTGGAGGTCCTTGTACTTCTGGAGGATCCCCTTGACACGCATGGCCGCCGAGTAGTGGTCCTGCGCGATGTAGCGCGGGTCCAGGATCCGGGACGTGGAGTCCAGCGGGTCCACGGCCGGGTAGATGCCCTTCTCGGAGATCGGACGGGAGAGAACCGTCGTCGCGTCGAGGTGGGCGAAGGTGGTGGCCGGGGCCGGGTCGGTCAGGTCGTCCGCGGGGACGTAGATCGCCTGCATCGAGGTGATCGAGTGACCGCGGGTCGACGTGATGCGCTCCTGCAGCAGACCCATCTCGTCGGCCAGGTTCGGCTGGTAACCCACCGCGGACGGCATACGGCCGAGCAGGGTGGACACCTCGGAGCCGGCCTGGGTGTACCGGAAGATGTTGTCGATGAAGAAGAGCACGTCCTGCTTCTGCACATCGCGGAAGTACTCCGCCATGGTCAGACCGGCCAGCGCGACACGCAGACGGGTGCCCGGCGGCTCGTCCATCTGACCGAAGACAAGCGCCGTCTTGTCGATAACACCCGAGTCGGCCATTTCCTCGATGAGGTCGTTGCCCTCACGGGTGCGCTCGCCGACGCCTGCGAACACCGACACACCGTCGTGGTTGTTGGCCACGCGGTAGATCATTTCCTGGATCAGAACGGTCTTGCCGACACCGGCACCACCGAACAGACCGATCTTTCCACCCTTGACGTACGGGGTGAGAAGGTCGATGACCTTGACGCCGGTCTCGAACATCTCGGTCTTGGACTCGAGCTGGTCGAAGTTGGGCGCCTTGCGGTGGATCGGCCAGCGCTCGGTGACCTCGGCCTCGGCCTCGGGCTTGTTCAGGATCTCACCGAGGGTGTTGAACACCTTGCCCTTGGTGATGTCGCCGACCGGGACCGTGATGCCGGTGCCCGTGTCGGTCACCGGGGCCTGGCGGACCAGACCGTCGGTGGGCTGCATCGAGATCGCGCGGACCAGGCCGTCGCCGAGGTGCTGGGCGACCTCGAGCGTCAGCGTCTTGAGCTTGCCGTCCTCGGCCGGGTCGGCCACCTCGACGGTCAGCGCGTTGTAGATGTCCGGCATCGCGTCGACGGGGAACTCCACGTCGACGACCGGGCCGATGACCCGGGCGACGCGGCCCGTGGCAACGGCCGTCTCAACTGTCGTCGTCATTACTTGTCACTCCCCGCGGTCGCGTCGGCGAGCGCACTGGCACCACCGACGATCTCGCTGATTTCCTGGGTGATTTCGGCCTGGCGGGCCGCGTTGGCAAGCCGGGAGAGGCTCTTGATGAGCTCACCGGCGTTGTCGGTGGCCGACTTCATCGCACGGCGGCGGGCGGCGTGCTCGGAAGCAGCCGACTGCAGCAGCGCGTTGTAGATCCGGCTCTCGACGTACCGCGGAAGCAGGGCGTCGAGGACGTCCTCCGCCGACGGCTCGAAGTCGAACAGCGGCAGGATCTCGCCCTTGCCGTCCTCGTCCTTCGCAGCGCCGAGGCTGAGCGGCAGCATCCGGTCGTCCACCGGGTTCTGCGTCATCATCGACACGAACTCGGTGAAGACGATGTGCAGCTCGTCCACGCCGCCCTCGGCGGTCTCCTTGCTGACCGACTCGATCAGCGGGGCCGCAGCCCCCTTGGCATCCGCGTACGTGGGGCTGTCGGTGAAGCCCGTCCACGATTCCTCGATCTTGCGCTCGCGGAATCCGTAGTAGGCGACACCCTTGCGGCCGATCACGTACGTGACGACCTCCTTGCCCTCACCGCGCAGCCGCTCGGTCAGTCGCTCCGCGGCCTTGATGGCGTTGGAGGAGTAACCGCCGGCCAGACCGCGGTCGCTCGTGATGAGCAGGATCGCGGCCCGTGCCGGAGTGTCGGCCTCGGTGGTCAGCGGGTGCTTGGTGGTGGAGCCGGTCGCCACCGCGGTCACCGCACGGGTGAGCTCGGTCGCGTACGGCGTCGACGCCGCCACCTGGCGCTGCGCCTTGACGATGCGCGAAGCGGCGATCATCTCCATCGCCTTGGTGATCTTCTTCGTGGCGGTGACGGAGCGGATGCGGCGCTTGTAAACGCGAAGCTGAGCGCCCATCGATCAGCCCTCGCCCAGGAGCTTGCCGTCCGAGGTCTCGAACTGCCGCTTGAAGGTGGCGACCGCGTCGGCAATCGCCTGCAGCGTGTCGTCGGACATCTTGGCGCCCTCGGCGATGCTGGTCAGGAGCTCCTTGCGCTCACGGCGCAGGTGCTCCAGCAGCTCGCTCTCGAAGCGACGGATGTCCTCGACCGGGACGTCGTCCATCTTGCCGTTGGTGCCGGCCCAGATGGAGACGACCTGCTCCTCGACCGGGTACGGGCTGTACTGCGGCTGCTTCAGCAGCTCGACCATGCGCTTACCGCGCTCCAGCGACGCCTTCGAAGCCGCGTCCAGGTCGGAACCGAAGGCGGCGAACGCCTCCAGCTCGCGGTACTGGGCGAGGTCGACACGGAGTCGGCCGGAGACCTGGCGCATGGCCTTGTGCTGGGCGGAACCACCGACACGGGAGACCGAGATACCGACGTTCAGGGCCGGACGCTGGCCGGCGTTGAACAGGTCGGACTCCAGGAAGCACTGGCCGTCGGTGATGGAGATGACGTTGGTCGGGATGAACGCCGACACGTCGTTCGCCTTGGTCTCGACGATCGGGAGGCCCGTCATCGAACCGGCGCCCATCTCGTCGGAGAGCTTCGCGCAGCGCTCCAGCAGACGCGAGTGGAGGTAGAAGACGTCGCCCGGGTAGGCCTCACGGCCCGGCGGACGGCGCAGCAGAAGCGACACGGCGCGGTAGGCGTCGGCCTGCTTCGAGAGGTCGTCGAAGATGATCAGGACGTGCTTGCCCTGGTACATCCAGTGCTGACCGATGGCCGAACCGGTGTACGGCGCCAGGTACTTGAAGCCGGCCGGGTCGGACGCCGGGGCGGCGACGATGGTCGTGTACTCGAGCGCGCCGGCCTCTTCCAGGGCACCGCGCACGGAGGCGATGGTGGAACCCTTCTGACCGATGGCGACGTAGATGCAGCGCACCTGCTTGTTCACGTCGCCCGAGCGCCAGTTGTCGCGCTGGTTGATGATCGTGTCGACTGCCAGAGCGGTCTTACCCGTCTGACGGTCGCCAATGATCAGCTGACGCTGGCCGCGGCCGATCGGCACCATGGCGTCGACGGCCTTGTAGCCGGTCTGCATGGGCTCGTGCACCGACTTACGGACCATGACGCCAGGGGCCTGCAGCTCGAGGGCGCGGCGGCTGTCGGTCGCGATCTCGCCGAGACCGTCGATCGGGTTGCCGAGCGGGTCGACGACGCGGCCGAGGTAACCCTCACCGACGCCGACGGAGAGCACCTCACCGGTGCGCTGCACCGGCTGGCCCTCTTCGATGCCGCTGAACTCGCCGAGGACGATGGCACCGATCTCGCGCTCCTCAAGGTTGAGGGCGAGACCGAGGGTGCCGTCCTCGAACCTCAGCAGCTCGTTCGCCATGGCCGAGGGAAGACCCTCGACCTTCGCGATGCCGTCGCCGGCAACGCTGACCGTACCGACCTCCTCGCGCGAGGCCGCGTCCGGCTTGTACGACTGGACAAAGTCCTCCAGCGCGTCCCGGATCTCCTCCGGCCGGATCGTGAGCTCCGCCATCTGGGTTCCCTGCTCTCCTTGTTGGGCCCGAAGTTTCTTAAGGGGGTCTGGGGGCCGACCCCCAGGAATCTTCTGCAGTTTCTGCACGGCCCAACCGGGCCGCTGGTCTTGCTGTGTTCTGTTGCTGCGCTGTGCTCGTCAGCCGGCCATGCGGCGGGACGCCTCGTCGAGGCGCTCCGCGATGGTGCCGTTGATGACCTCGTCACCGACCCGCACCGCGATCCCGCCGAGGACCGTGGGGTCCACATCGAGATTCAGGTGCATCGGCCGACCGTAGATCTTCGACAGTGCGGCGCCGAGACGCTGCTTCTGCCGATCGCTCAGCGGCACTGCCGAGGTGACCACGGCAACCATGCGGTCCCGGCGCTCCGCGGCAAGCTTGGAGAGGGACTCCAGTCCCGCTTCCAGGCTACGTCCACGCGGCTGGGTGACAAGCCGCACGACGACGCGCTCGGTGGCGGGCCGCGACTTGCCGCCGAGCAGGCTGCGCAGCAGCCGGCCCTTGGCGGCGGCGGACGCGGACCGGCTGGTGAGCGCGGCGCGCAGCTCCTTGTCGGAGGCGACGATCCGGCCGAACCGGAACAGCTCGTCCTCGACGTCGTCGAGGTCTCCGCTGCGCTGGGCGGCGGTGAGGTCTGCGATGTTCGCCAGTTCCTCGACCGAGTCGACCAGGTCGCGCGACTGCGACCAGCGGGAGCGGACCATGCCGGAGATCAGGTCGACGGTCTCGCCGCCCACCTGACCGCGCAGCAGTCGTCCGGCCAGCTCGGCCTTGGCCTCGCCGGCCTGCGACGGGTCGGTCAGGACCCGCCGCAGCGATACCTCGCGCTGGAGCAGCGCCGTTACGGCGGCCAGCTCCTCGGCGAGCTTCGCCGCGTCGACCGACGTGTTGTCGGTCAGCGCGTCGAGACGCTCACGTGCGGCAGCCAGTGCCTCGCGGCTCGCGCCGTTCATCGGACAGCCTCGGCCTTCGCCTCGAGCTCGTCGAGGAACCGGTCGACGGTGCCGCTCTGCCGGGCGTGGTCCTCGAGGGACTCGCCGACGAGCTTGCCGGCCAGGTCGGTGGCGAGCTTGCCCACGTCCTGACGCAGCGCGGCGGCCGCGGCCTTGCGGTCGGCCTCGATCTGGGCGTGGCCGGCAGCGATGATCTCCTCGCGCTGCCGCTGGCCTTCCGCCCGCATCTCCTGCAGGATCACGGCGCCCTGCTCCTGCGCCTCCTGGCGCAGGCGAGCGGCCTCGTGACGGGCCTCGGCGAGCTGAGCCTTGTACTGCTCAAGAACGCTCTGGGCCTCGGTCTGGGCCGCATCGGCCTTTTCGATACCGCCCTCGATCGCCTCGCGGCGCTCTTCCAGAACCTTGTTGATGTTCGGGAGGAGCTTCTTGGCGAGGAAGCCGAAGACGATGAGGAAGGCGATGAGGCCGATGACGAGCTCGGGAATCGGCGGGATGAGAGGGTTTTCCATCTCAGCCGCGACCGTAAGCATCTGGCTCACATCAGTGCCTTTCGTCTAGTTGGCTGGTCGTGAATCCGAAGATCACTTGCCGTAGACGAACGGCATGACCAGACCGATGAGGGCGAGCGCCTCACAGAAGGCGAAGCCGAGAATCTGGTTGGCGCGGATCAGGCCGGCAGCCTCGGGCTGACGGGCGAGAGCCTGGGTGCCGTTACCGAAGATGATGCCGACGCCGACGCCGGGGCCGATGGCGGCGAGGCCGTAACCGATGGAGCCGAGGGAGCCGGTGACGGCAGCAAGGGTCTGGGACATGCCAGTTCTTCCTTCTCTTTCACGGACCGGTGGGGGTTGGCCACCGGACGAATAAGGGTCGAGTGCGGGATGCTCAGTGGTGCTCGGCGAGCGCGCCCTGGATGAAGGTGCAGGTCAGGAGCACGAAGACGTACGCCTGCAGCGCCTGGATGAAGAGCTCGAACGCGGTCATCACGATGACCATCACAAAGGAGACGCTTGCGTAGGCGATCCCGATGCCGTTGAGCAGGTACCAGCTGGCGATCGTGAACAGCAGCAGGAGCGTGTGCCCCGCGAACATGTTCGCGAAGAGTCGGACCGCGTGGGTGAAGGGCCGGACCAGCAGGTTCGAGAAGAACTCGATGAGCATGGCCAGCGGCAGCACCGGGCCGAGACTCTTGTCGTAGCCGGTGAAGTTCTTGAGGGCACCGACGAAGCCGTGGCGCTTGAAGGTCAGGCTGACCCACAGGACGTAGACGATCAGCGCCAGCCCGATGGGGTAGGCGATGATCGACGTCACCGGGAACTGCGCGACCGGGATGATCGACCAGAGGTTCATCATCCAGACGAAGAAGAACAGCGAGACAACGAGCGGAACGTACTTCTCGCCCTCGCGCTTGCCGATCGTCTCGTAGACGACGCCGCGGCGGATGAAGTCGTAGCCCGCCTCGGCAACCATCTGCAGCTTGCCCGGGACGACCTTCGGTTTGCGGAAGGCGGCCCAGAAGAAACCGACGACGATGATCGAGCCGAGCAGGGCCAGCAGCATCGGCTTGTTGAAGTACAGGTTGCTGTCCGCGTCGCCCCAGATGGGCTCGAACAGGAACGAGTGCAAGCCGGGTGCCGGGAAACCACAACCGTCGAAGATGTGGCAATCGGTCTCGAAGGCGAGCACCTGTGTCGGGTCAGCACTCACCGCGGGCTCCTTCAGCGTGGCGCATAGGTACGGCAACCTCGTTGTGTCGGCGCGGCGCGCAGCCGCGGTTCGGCACTGGACTGGTGTAACGGATGTGTGAGCGGCAGTCAGGCATTGAGCCTCGCGATCGAGCAGGCGTCAGCTCACATGCCCGCGCCCGCAATGCCGCAGTTGGAACCGGACGATAGCAGGGTCTTGAACCCTTGCTTATCCCGCCCCTACCCTTCACGGCTTCGACCCCGTGTTTTCGAGCTTCTCACGCTTGTCGGACTCGGGTTCGACGTAAAGGATCTTGGCCTTCATGTGTGCACGCGCCTGTGCGCCGATCCACACGAGGGTCGCCGCGACCAGTGTGATCGCGAAGGCCTTCGGGTTGAACATCGTGGTGTCCTGGAATGCGGCGACAAAGATGAACAGCAGCAGAAGCTGGGCTGTGTACAGCATCAGCCCCATCGCCTGGAACAGGTGGGGCAGGGACCTCGCGGTCCGTTGCAGTACCGCGAGTCCGATCCCCATGAACAGGATCACCACGATCGTCGCAACGACCGCGCCAAGGGCTCCCTTGCCGCCCGCGACGCCACCACTGATGGCGGCGGCAACAGCGCCGACGACAGCGGTGGGTACGGCGGCTTGAAGGAGAGTCCGGGCGTCGTTGGACGGCATGGGGCAGCTCCGCTTGCAGGGGATGGGCAGTGTGTCGTCATGGACGAGCGTAGGCCCGGTCCGAGTCGATGCCTTGGGCCGATGGACCGTGGCACTCAGGTCCCTCAACTCCGTCACCGGGCTTAGTGAACGGTATCACAAACTATTTGATGAGGTCTTTACCAAGAAAGTGTGCTTGCTGTCACACGTGAGAGTGGATCTGCGCGTGTGAGCAAGACAACTCAATGGCTTGTCTGGTATTGCGCCTTGATGACCGAGTTGTCACCGAGTGGAATCAGCCCTATCTCTGTCCGAAAAACGCGAACGAGGGCCGATGGCAGTCGCCCCGTTGACGCCGGAGACTCCCACGACGATCGGGGCCCGCTCCTGGCCCTCGTGGCCCTCCTGCCCCATCTGTGTTTCCAGCGGCCCCTGTTGGGCCTCGGGTACGGATGAGGGTTCCGCTTCGGGCGCCGTGCGCCTGCCGCGAGAGCGGCGGTAGCGAGGCGGTACGAAGCGTTCCGCCCAGTACGGCGCACGCGGGGTGAAGCGGGGCATCAGCAGCAGTACGAGGCCCAGCGCGCTCATCCCCATGATCACCAGCACGATCCACAGGGACGCCGAGTGCACGGAGTAACCGACCGCGCCGAAGGCGATCAGAGCGGACCAGAAGTACATGATCAGCACAGCCCTGCTGTGCGAATGGCCGATCTCCAGCAGCCGGTGGTGCAGATGGCCGCGGTCCGCCGCGAACGGCGACTGGCCGTTCCACGTACGCCGCACGATCGCCAGCACCAGGTCGGCGGCCGGGATCGCGATGATGGTCAGCGGCAGCAGCAGCGGGATGAAGACCGGCAGCATCGCGTGGGTGGCCTCGCGCTCACTGCCGGCGAAGAGCTTCATCGTGTCCGGGTCGACCTGCCCTGTGACCGAGATCGCTCCGGCCGCCAGCACCAGGCCGATCAGCATCGAACCCGAGTCGCCCATGAAGATCCGGGCCGGATGCATGTTGTGCGGCAGAAAGCCCAGGCACATACCCATCAGGATCGCCATGAAGAGCGTCGCGGGGGCCGCCTCCTCGATCATGTGCCCGTACCAGAGCCGGTACGTGTACAGGAAGAACGCCGCGGCGGCGATGCACACCATGCCCGCCGCGAGACCGTCCAGACCGTCGACGAAGTTGACCGCGTTGATGGTGATGACGACCAGAGCGACCGTGAGCAGCGTGCCCTGCCACTGGGTGAGCGCGACGGTGCCGACGCCGGGGATCGGCAGCCACAGAATCGTCAGGCCCTGGAGGACCATGACCGCGGCGGCGATCATCTGCCCGCCGAGCTTGATCAGTGCGTCGATCTCGAACTTGTCGTCCAGAACACCGATCAGCCAGATCAGCGCGGCCCCGGAGAGCAGCGCCCGCGGCTCGTTGGAGAGCTGGAAGACCCAGTCGAGGTTGTGCAGATGGGACGCGACGATCAGTCCGGCGCACAGTCCGCCGAACATGGCGATGCCGCCGAGCCTCGGTGTCGGTTCTCGGTGGACGTCACGCGCACGGATCGCGGGCATCGCCCCGACCGCGATGGCGAACTTGCGCACCGGGCCGGTCAGCAGATAGGTAACCGCGGCCGTGACACAGAGCGTCAGCAGATAATCACGCACGGGCTGCCCCACAGATTTCGCCGGCCATCTCAGCCCACACCTTAAAACGTCGGGCTCATGGTTGAGGACACGGAGGCCGGGCCGATGGTTGCATGGACCACGTCTATCCCGGATAGGGCGGATATTTCCGGGCCAGTTCCTCGACCTCCGCGCGGATGTCGCCCTCCTCACGTACCGCCGCTCCGAGGAGCACGGCCAGCCGTGCCATGTCGGCGTCGTGCATACCCTGAGTGGTGACGGCCGCGGTGCCGAGTCTGATGCCCCGGGCGTCCCCGTACGGAAGCGCGCAGGTGTCCAGCACCAGGCCCGCCGCTGCCAGCCGGGCGCGGGCGGTCGCCCCGTCGGCGCCCAGCGGGGCCGGGTCCGCGACGATCAGATGGGTGTCCGTGCCGCCCGTGGTGATCTCGAAGCCCTCGGCCTCCAGACCTGCGGCCAGCACCCGGGCATGGGCCACCACTCGGTGGGCGTACGCCGTGAACGTCGGCGTGGCCGCTTCTGCGAACGCGACGGCCTTCGCGGCGACCGTGTGCATCTGCGCGCCGCCCTGGGAGAACGGGAAGACCGCCCGGTCGATCCGCTCGGCCAGCTCCGCACCGCACAGGATCATCCCGCCGCGCGGACCGCGCAGCACCTTGTGCGTGGTCGCGCAGACCACATCGGCGTACGGGACGGGGCTCGGCGCCGCTCCCCCGGCGATCAGCCCCATCGGGTGCGCGGCGTCGGCGATGAGATACGCGCCCACCTCGTCGGCGATCTCCCGGAACAGTTCGTAGTCGGGATGGCGGGGGTACGAGATCGAGCCGCTGACGATCGCCTTGGGCCGGTGCGCGCGGGCCAGGGTGCGCACCTGCTCGTAGTCGATCAGGCCGCTCTCGGAGTCGACCCCGTAACCGATGAACTCGAACCAGCGGCCGGAGAAGTTCGCGGGCGAGCCATGGGTGAGATGCCCGCCGTAGGGAAGTCCCATCGCGAGCACCGTGTCGCCGGGGCGCAGCAGGGCCGCGTATGCGGCGAGGACGGCGGAGGAGCCGGAGTGCGCCTGGACGTTGGCGTGTTCGGCGCCGAAGAGCGAGGTGGCCCGCCGGCAGGCGATGCGTTCGGCGGCGTCGGCCTGCTCGCAGCCGCCGTGGTAGCGGGCACCGGGGTAGCCCTCGGCGTACTTGTTGGCGAGCGGTGAGCCGAGGGCGGCGAGGACCGCGGGCGAGGTGAAGTTCTCGGCGGCGATCAGCTGGAGGGTGCTCGACTGCCGGTGCAGTTCCTCCAGCAGCACGGCGGCGATCTTCGGGTCCTCCCGGAGCAGGGCGCCGAAGTCCTGCGGCAGGGCGGCCCCGGCGGCGAGGGTGGGTGCGGCAGGAGTGGTGACCGGCATCTGACGGCTCCGGGCCTGGGGAGAGGTGCGCTGGCGTCAGCTCCAATGTAGGCCCGTGACGGGCCCCCTGCCCGCTGTGCGGCGACGCCGTCCACCCGCCCGGCCCCCAGTGGCCGGCCCGTGCGTACGGCCGTCAGAGTGGCACAGGCGCGCTCGTCAGTGCGGGGTGGATACGCCGGTCAGCGCGGTGAGCACCGGGTCGAGGGCCTGGTTGATCTCGTCGCCGATGGACCGGAAGAACGTGATCGGCGCGCCGTACGGGTCGTACACCTCGTCGGCCTCGACGGTGGGGGCCAGCAGCCAGCCGCGCAGCGCGGCCGCGGCACGGACCAGTGCGCGGGCACGCTCGACGACGCCCTCCTCGCGCGGGTCGGGCAGCGTGGCGGGGTCTATGGCCCGGACCAGCCGGGTGAATTCCTTGAGGGTGAAGGTCCGCAGGCCGGCCGAGTGACCCATCGAGATCACTTGTGCCCGGTGGTCGCGGGTGGCGGTGAGCACCAGGTCGGCGCGGATCACATGCTCGTCGAGCAGTTCCCGGCCGACGAAGCCGGTGGTGTCGGCGCCGAAATCCGCGAGGACGGTCTCGGCGTTGGCCTCCATGGGGGCGCCCTCGTGGCCCCAGGTGCCCGCGCTCTCCACGATCAGTCCGCCTTGGCGCGGATCTCCGAGGCGGTCCACCAGGGCGTGCCGGGTCAGCCGCTCGGTGATCGGTGAGCGGCAGACGTTGCCGGTGCTGACGTGGAGGATGCGGAAAGTGTCGGCCTGCCCCGCTATGCCACGCCCCTCAGGGGCGGTCAACTGGCCACCTCGAGGTCGGGTACCACCTTGCGGAGTTCCTCGACGGAGAGCGCACCGGCGCGCAGCAGTACGGGGACCTTGCCGGTCACGTCGACGATCGACGAGGGCACGATGCCGGGCGTCGGGCCGCCGTCGAGGTACACGGAGACGGAGTCGCCGAGCATCTCCTGGGCGGCGTCGCAGTCCTCGGGGGCCGGGTGTCCCGTGAGGTTGGCGCTGGAGACGGCCATCGGGCCGACCTCGGTGAGCAGTTCGATGGCGACCGGGTGCAGGGGCATCCGGATGGCGACGGTGCCGCGGGTGTCCCCGAGGTTCCACTGCAGCGACGGCTGGTGCTTGGCGACGAGTGTGAGGGCGCCGGGCCAGAAGGCGTCGACGAGCTCCCAGGCCTGCTCGGAGAAGTCGGTGACCAGTCCGTGCAGGGTGTTCGGGGAGCCGATCAGGACGGGCGTCGGCATGTTGCGGCCGCGGCCCTTGGCTGCCAGCAGGTCGGCGACGCCCTCGGCACTGAAGGCGTCCGCACCGATCCCGTACACGGTGTCGGTGGGCAGCACGACCAGTTCGCCGCGGCGGACGGCGGACGCGGCCTCGCGCAGACCCGTCGTGCGATCGGTCGCGTCGTTGCAGTCGTATCGCCGTGCCATCAGCCGGCCTCCTCAAGCATGTACGGGTGTGACGGGTACAGGTCGTGCGGGTGGTGGCCGCCGCTCACGGCGTGGCCTTGCGGGCCGTGGCGAACCGCGGCCGGTTGTTCAGGTCGGGATGGTCGGCCGCATCGGCCCAGCCGCGTTCCTCGGTGAAGATCCACGGCACCTGGCCGCCCTGGGTGTCGGCGTGCTCGATGACGACGAGGCCGCCGGGGCGCAGCAGGCGGTGTGCGGTGCGCTCGATGCCGCGGATGGTGTCGAGGCCGTCCTCGCCGGAGAAGAGGGCCATCTGCGGGTCGTGGTCCCGGGCCTCGGGTGCCACGTACTCCCATTCGGTGAGCGGGATGTACGGCGGGTTGGAGATGACCAGGTCGACCTGGCCGTCGAGCTCGGGAAGGGCCGTGAGCGCGTCTCCGTGGTGGACGGTGACCCGCGACCCCTCGGCGTTCTTCCTGGTCCACTTCAGGGCGTCGTCGGAGAGTTCGACGGCGTGCACGCGTGAGCGGGGAACCTCCTGGGCCATGGCCAGGGCGATGGCGCCCGATCCGCTGCAGAGGTCGACGATGAGCGGCTCGACGACATCCATCGCGCGGACGGCGTCTATCGCCCAGCCGACGACCGATTCGGTCTCCGGGCGGGGGACGAAGACACCGGGTCCGACCTGGAGCTCCAGGTAGCGGAAGAAGGCGCGTCCGGTGATGTGCTGCAGGGGTTCGCGGGCCTCGCGGCGGGCGATGGCCTCCCAGTAGCGGGCGTCGAAGTCCGCGTCCGGCACACGGTGCAGCTCGCCCCGCTTGACACCGTGCACGAACGCGGCGAGCTCCTCCGCGTCGAATCGCGGTGAAGGCACACCGGCGTCGGCCAGCCGCTGGGTGGCCTGGGCCACCTCGGCGAGCAGCAGGTTCATCGCGGTTCTCCGTACGGGGTTACGGGCGGGGCGGGTTTGAACTTATGCGGCGGCGAGCTTGGCGGCGGAGTCGGCGTCGACACAGGCCTGGATCACGGAATCCAGGTCGCCGTCGAGCACCTGGTCCAAGTTGTACGCCTTGAAGCCGACGCGGTGGTCCGAGATGCGGTTTTCCGGGAAGTTGTACGTACGGATCTTCTCGGAACGGTCGACCGTACGCACCTGGCTGCGCCGTACGTCCGAGGCTTCCTGCTCGGCGGCCTCCTGGGCGGCGGCGAGCAGTCGCGAACGCAGGATACGCATGGCCTGCTCCTTGTTCTGGAGCTGGCTCTTCTCGTTCTGGCAGGAGGCGACGACACCGGTCGGCAGGTGTGTGATGCGGACCGCCGAGTCCGTGGTGTTGACGGACTGGCCGCCGGGTCCCGAGGAGCGGTAGACGTCGATGCGGAGATCGTTGGCGTGGATCTCGACATCGACCTCCTCGGCCTCGGGAGTGACGAGCACACCGGCGGCGGAGGTGTGGATACGGCCCTGGGACTCGGTGGACGGCACCCGCTGCACGCGGTGCACCCCGCCCTCGTACTTCAGCCGGGCCCACACGCCCTGGCCGGGCTCGATGGCGCCGTTGCCGCCCTTGGTCTTCACGGCGACCTGGACGTCCTTGTAGCCGCCGAGCTCGGACTCGGTGGAGTCGATGATCTCGGTCTTCCAGCCGACGCGCTCGGCATAGCGCAGGTACATCCGCAGCAGATCGCCGGCGAACAGGGCGGACTCGTCGCCGCCCGCGCCCGCCTTGATCTCCAGGAGCACGTCCTTGTCGTCGCTGGGGTCGCGCGGGACCAGGAGGAGGCGGAGCTTCTCGGTGAGCTCTTCGCGCTGCTTCTCCAGGTCCTTGACCTCGTCGGCGAAGTCGGGGTCGTCGGCGGCGAGCTCTCGTGCCGTCTCGATGTCGTCCCCGGTCTGCTTCCAGGAGCGGTACGTGCCGACGATCGGGGCCAGCTCGGCGTAGCGCTTGTTGAGCCTGCGCGCGTTGGCCTGGTCGGCGTGGACCGCCGGGTCCGCGAGCTTCTTCTCGAGATCGGCCTGTTCACCGATCAGTTCCTCGACCGCCTCGAACATCTCCGGGCTCCTGGTTTCTTCACTCAAACGTGCCTGCTGGACGGCTTGATGCTGTCCGGGCCCGGGTTACGGGGACGGCCGGTAGCCCGGGCCGGAAAAAAACGCCGGTCTCGGCGCCCCCGGGAAGAGGGCGCCGAGAACCGGCGCAGTGGCTCGCTACTTGCTGGCGGAGCCGGCAGCCTTGCCGAAGCGGGCCTCGAAGCGGGCCACGCGGCCACCGGTGTCGAGGATCTTCTGCTTGCCCGTGTAGAACGGGTGGCACTCGGAGCAGACGTCGGCGCGGATGGTGCCGCCGTCGATGGTGCTCCGGGTCGTGAACGAGGCGCCACAGGTGCAGCTGACCTGCGTCTCGACGTACTCGGGGTGGATGTCGCGCTTCAAGGGTTTCTCCTAGGTTCGGGAGGGCGCCGGGTCGTACGCGCGGATTGCGTGTCCGTGAACCGGGGCCGACGTACCAGTCTGCCAGGACTGGCCGTATCTCCCAAAACCGGGGGCGGGCCGCAACTATTCCCGGCCCGCCCGGTCACTGCACGACGCTGCCCGCGGATCCCTTGTCGCCCGCCGACTTCTCGGTGGCGGAGGCGGGGATGGGCTTGTCGTGCTTGAGCGCCGTCCACACCTGCTGGTCGGCCTCCTCCAGCGGTATGACGCGGTTCGGGTCGGCCGGGTCGTACTGCACGGGCAGAGTGACCATGTGGACGTTGTCCGCGTCGAGCCCCTTGAGGCCGTTCGCGAAGCTGGTGAGTTCCTCGACCGAACCCAGCTCGGAGTCGGTGGTGAGGGCCTTGGTCGCCGCGTCCGCGAGGTCGAAGAGAGTCTTCGGGTTCGTGAACACGCCGACGCTCTTGGCCTGTTCCATCAGCGCTTTCATGAACGCCTGCTGGAGCTGGATGCGTCCGAGGTCGCTGCCGTCGCCGACGCCCTTGCGGGTGCGGACGAGGGCCAGCGACTGCTCGCCGTCGAGCGTGTGGGTGCCGGGTTCGAGATCCAGATGGCTCTTGGGGTCGTGGATCGCCTGGGTGGTGGTGATCTCCACGCCGCCCAGCTCGTCGATGAGCTTCTTGAAGCCGGTGAAGTCGACTTCGACGTAGTGGTCCATGCGGATGCCGGACATGGACTCGACGGTCTTGACCGCACAGGCCGGTCCGCCGACCTCGTACGCCGAGTTGAACATCGCGCGCTGCTCGCCCGGGACGGGCTGTCCCGTGGTGTCGCTGGTGCAGTCGGGGCGGGTGATGAGGGTGTCGCGCGGGATGGAGACGACGGAGGCGCTCTTGTGGCCCTTGTTGATGTGCACGACCATCGCGGTATCGGAACGGGCCGTTCCTTCGTCGACGCCGTACTCGGAGTTCGCGCCGGAACGGGAGTCCGAGCCGAGTACGAGGATGTCCTGGGAGCCGTTGTCGACGTTGTCGGGGCGGTTCTTGCCGAGCGCCGCGTTGATGTCGACGGCCTTCAGATTGCCGTTGAGCTTGAAGTAGGCGTATCCGAGCCCGCCGCCTGCGACGGCCAGGGCACCAGCCAGGGTCCAGGCGGCGATCACCTTCGCCCTGCGGCGGCGGGAAGGCCTCTTGCGGCGTTTGCCGGTCGGGCGTATTCGGCCACCGCTCCCTCTGTGCCCGCTCATCCTTCTCCTCCGGTCGTCAGCGTCTCCCGGCTACCCCCTGCAGCGGTGTTCGGGCACTGGTTTTGTCGGCTTTGGTGACTTGTTTCGCGACTTGTTTCCACTTCGTACGACGTCTTTCTACTTCGTACGACGTCGCAGCACGAAGAAGGGTTGCACAGTGACCTGTCACGTCCGCGTGAGGGCAAAAGGGACGCGTGACCTTGATGAACAGTTAGTGATCCCGCGCTCACCTGCGGTTTCTCTCCAGGTGCGGGCATCGTGGTGGCCTCTTTCGCCGTGACGGTTGTGTGGCGAAGGTCTCTGACCGACCGGAAGGCGTCGAATCGACTGCGTCACATTCGCGGGCCCTACGACACAGGGCCGCCCCCGTCACCGGAGTGACGAGGGCGGCCCTGTGATTCAGCCGATCCGGGTACGACGTCAGTCGTTGCCGTTGCCCGGAGCCGGCGTCGTCTTCTGGATCTGGAGCAGGAACTCCGCGTTGGACTGGGTCTTCTTCATCCGGTCCAGGAGGAGCTCGATCGCCTGCTGCTGGTCGAGCGCGTGCAGCACCCGGCGCAGCTTCCAGACAATCGCCAACTCGTCACTGCCGAGCAGGATTTCTTCCTTACGGGTGCTGGACGCGTCGACGTCCACCGCCGGGAAGATGCGCTTGTCCGAGAGCTTCCGGTCGAGCTTGAGCTCCATGTTGCCGGTGCCCTTGAACTCCTCGAAGATCACCTCGTCCATGCGCGAGCCGGTCTCGACGAGCGCGGTGGCCAGGATGGTCAGCGAACCGCCGTCCTCGATGTTGCGCGCGGCACCGAAGAAGCGCTTCGGCGGGTACAGCGCGGTCGAGTCGACACCACCGGACAGGATGCGGCCGGAGGCGGGGGCCGCGAGGTTGTACGCACGGCCGAGGCGGGTGATGGAGTCCAGCAGGACGACCACGTCGTGACCCAGCTCGACGAGACGCTTGGCACGCTCGATGGCCAGCTCGGCGACGGTGGTGTGGTCCTCGGCGGGACGGTCGAAGGTCGAGGAGATGACCTCGCCCTTCACCGACCGCTGCATGTCGGTGACCTCTTCCGGACGCTCGTCCACGAGGACGACCATCAGGTGACACTCGGGGCTGTTGACCGTGATCGCGTTGGCGATCGCCTGAAGGATCATGGTCTTGCCGGTCTTCGGCGGGGCCACGATCAGGCCTCGCTGGCCCTTGCCGATCGGTGCGACCAGGTCGATGATCCGCGTCGTCAGGACGTTGGAGTCGGTCTCCAGGCGGAGCCGGTCCTGCGGGTAGAGCGGGGTCAGCTTCTGGAACTCCGGGCGGCCTCGGCCGGTTTCGGGCGCCATGCCGTTGACCGAGTCGAGGCGGACGAGCGCGTTGAACTTCTCGCGACGCTCGCCGTCCTTGGGCTGGCGCACCGCACCGGTGACGTGGTCACCCTTGCGCAGGCCGTTCTTGCGGACCTGGGCGAGCGAGACGTACACGTCGTTCGGGCCCGGCAGGTAGCCGGAGGTCCGGATGAACGCGTAGTTGTCGAGGATGTCCAGGATGCCCGCGACGGGGATCAGGACGTCGTCGTCGGAGACCGGAACCTCGCTGGCGAACTCGTCACGGCCACGACGGCCACGACGGTCGCGGTAGCGGCCGCGACGACCGCGACGACCGCCTGCCTCGTCGTCGTAACCGTCGTCCTGCGGGCCGCTGCCCTGCTGGCCCTGGCGCTGCTGGCGCTGGCCGCTCTGCTGGCCCTGGCCGCCCTGCTCGTCGCCCTTGCCGCGGCGGTCGCGCTGACGGTCGCGGCGCTCCCCGCGCTCGCCCCGGTCCTGACGGTCGCCGCGCTGACCGCGGTCCTGGCGGTCGCCCCGGCGGCCCTCGGCCGTGTCGGCGGCGGCTTCGGCCTTGGCTTCGGCGCGCTCGTCGCTCTTCGGCTCGGCCTGCGTCTGAGCCTTGGCCTCGGCGGCCGGCTTGCTCTCCGCCTTGCTCTCCGGGCTGCCCGCCTGAGCGGTCGCACGGCGCCGACGACGCTCGCCCGTGGGCTGGTCGTCGCTGGCCGGCTGGCCGGGGATGTCGATCTGCTGCTGCGCGGCGGCCTTCTCGGCGGGCGCGGCGGCCGGGGACTCGTCCCCGGTGCGCGCCTTGGAGGTGGCACGGCGCTTCGGCTTGGTCACGGCATCCGCGGCGGGCGCGGCGGCCTTGGGCGCGGCGGAGCTACCGGCCTGCGCCTCCTTGATGACCTCGATCAGCTGGCCCTTGCGCATCCGCGCAGTGCCCTTGATGCCGAGGCCGGACGCGACCTGCTGCAGCTCGGCCAGGACCATGCCGTCAAGGCCGGTGCCGGAGCGGCGGCGCCGTGCGGTGGTGCCAGTGGCAGCACCTTCGGCGGGCGCGGCGCTGTCGACGGTCTTGTCGGCAGTCACGCCCATCAGATCGGTGGTGTCGCTCACGAAGGGTCCTTCCCTGGAGCGGACGTCGGCCTTCTGGCTCGGCGACCGGTTGTGCTGTCCGACTGCGGTCTTCTTCTTGCGGACCGTGCCGGGGCGGTGGTCCGCCGGGTACGGCGGAGGAATGAAGGTGTGCAAGGGTCCGGCGCGAGCATCCCCCTGCTCGGCCCACTCCTGGACAAGCGAGGGGTGTCGTGCCGGTTCCGGAGCGTGCACGAAACTGCTCAGGCAGGCTGCTCAGGCAGTTGGGGAGGCTCCCGGAAGAAATGGTGGTCCCGGAAAGGGACACGAAGCAACGCGCCACATAGACGTCGGTTGCAGACTTGAGGTTAACACTACCGGCTCCAACAAACATTCCCCCTCTCACTCACCGGCAATCACTTCTCGGCTACGGGGCGAGCGGCAGCACGCTCGCACCCGGGGCGTCGAGAGTCAGCCGATTGGCCGCCCATCCCTCACCCGCCAGCCGTGCGACCTTGTCGGCCGTACCGTCCTCGGCCAGCGCGAGCACCGTCGGCCCGGCACCGGAGATGACCGCGGGAACGCCGTCGGCGCGCAGCCGGTTCACGAGCTCCACGCTCTGCGGCATCGCCGGGGCGCGGTACTCCTGGTGCAGCCGGTCCTCGGTGGCGGTGAGCAGCAGCTCGGGGCGTCTGGTCAGGGCCTCGACGAGGAGCGCGGAACGGCCGGCGTTGAAGGCGGCGTCGACGTGCGGGACCGTGCGGGGCAGCAGTCCGCGGGCGGTCTCGGTCAGGACCGGCTTGCTGGGGACGAAAACCACCGGAACGATGGAATCTGCGGGATCCATCCTGATCGCGCGGGCCGATCCGCCGTCCATCCAGGCAAGTGTGAATCCGCCGAGCAGGCAGGCCGCGACATTGTCGGGGTGGCCCTCGATCTCGGTGGCGAGTTCCAGCAGCGCGGCGTCGTCGAGCCGGGCGTCACCGCCGCTCGTCACGGCGCGGGCGGCGACGATGCCGGCACAGATGGCCGCGGAGGAGGAGCCGAGGCCGCGCCCGTGCGGGATGCGGTTGGCGCAGACGACCTCCAGGCCGCGGGGCTGTCCGCCGAGCAGGTCGAAGGTCGTGCGCAGGGAGCGTACGAGGAGGTGACTCTCGTCGCGGGGCAGCGTGTCCGCGCCCTCACCCGCGATGTCGATGTGCAGTCCGGAGTCGGCCACGCGGACGACGACGTCGTCGTACAGCCCCAGCGACAGGCCGAAGGCGTCGAAGCCCGGGCCCAGGTTGGCGCTGGTCGCGGGGACGCGCACCCGGACGGCGGCGGCTCGGAAGGCGGGACCGGCCATCGGTTGGACGACTCTCCTTGTGAGACAGCGGGGGGTGGTGAAGCGTTTTCTCAATGCTTGCGGAAGGTCGTGGCGGCGCGGAGTGGAATTCCGGGGAACCCGACGGCTGCAACGGCCCTTGCACCGCGGCAGATGCGGCGGGGCGGGTCGGTTACAGCTTATCGAAGGAAAGTTCTGTGGCGACATAGGGCGCACAGGAGGCGCACGATGCGTGTCGCCCGCCTCCTATGCGCTCTCCGCCCCGAGAAGGGGCGGTGGAGCTCGGCTCGGTCCTCACCGACAGGTGAACCTGTTGCGCGAGGCCCGGTCGCGGCACTGGTTACACGAGGCCCAGCTTCTCGGCGGCGGTGGCCGCGTCGACCGGGACCGTGACCGGCTGCGGAGCGCCCGCGACGGCCCAGTCGGGGTCCTTGAGCCCGTTGCCGGTGACCGTGCAGACGATCTTCTGACCCGGGTCGACCTTGCCCTCCTCGGCGGCCTTCAGCAGACCGGCGACGGACGCGGCCGACGCGGGCTCGACGAAGACACCCTCCTGGGAGGCCAACAGCCGGTAGGCGGCCAGGATCTGACGGTCCGTCACCTCGTCGATGAAACCGCCCGACTCGTCCCGGGCGTCCAGCGCGTGCTGCCAGGAGGCCGGGTTGCCGATCCGGATCGCGGTGGCGATGGTCGACGGGTCCTTGACGATCTCACCGCGGACGATGGGCGCGGAGCCGGAGGCCTGGAAGCCCCACATGCGCGGAGTGTGCGTGGCCATGCCGTCGCCCGCGTACTCCTTGTAACCCTTCCAGTACGCGGTGATGTTGCCCGCGTTGCCGACCGGGAGGACATGGACGTCCGGGGCGTCGCCGAGCGCGTCGACGATCTCGAACGCGGCGGTCTTCTGGCCCTCGATACGGGCCGGGTTGACCGAATTGACGAGCGCCACCGGGTAGTTGTCCGAGAGCGAGCGGGCCAGTGTCAGGCAGTCGTCGAAATTGCCGTCGACCTGAAGGATCTTGGCGCCGTGCACGAGCGCCTGGCCCATCTTGCCGAGCGCGATCTTGCCCTGCGGTACGAGGACGGCGCAGACCATCCCGGCCCGCACCGCGTACGCGGCGGCGGAGGCGGAGGTGTTGCCGGTGGAGGCACAGATGACGGCCCGTGCGCCCTCCTCCTTGGCCCGGGTGATCGCCATCGTCATACCGCGGTCCTTGAAGGACCCGGTGGGGTTGGCGCCCTCGACCTTGAGGTGCACCTCGCAGCCCGTGCGCTCGGAGAGGACCTGAGCGGGAACGAGCGGCGTACCGCCCTCACGAAGCGTGACGACCGGCGTCGTGCTCGTGACCGGAAGGCGGTCCCGGTACTCCTCGATGATGCCGCGCCACTGGTGGGTGCCCTTGCTGGTCATGGGTCCTTACTCCCCTTCAACACGCATGATGCTGGCGACACCGTGCACGGTGTCGAGCTTGCGCAGCGCTTCGACGGTCGCCGAGAGGGCGGCGTCGAGCGCGCGGTGGGTGACGACGACGAGGGAGGCGTCGCCGCCGCCCGTTCGCCGCCCGGCGCCACCCTGCTCGATGGCGACTTCGTCGCCACTGCCTGAATTTCTACTTTGCTGACGGACGGTATCAATCGATACGCCCTGTTCGGCGAAGACCGTTGCCACCTGAGCGAGTACGCCAGGCTTGTCGGCCACGTCGAGGCTGATGTGGTACCGCGTGACGACGTCGCCCATGGGGCTGACCGGCAGGCGCGTGTACGCGGACTCACCGGGGCCGGTGGCCTCGTTGAGTTTGTTGCGGCAGACCGCGACGAGGTCGCCGAGGACCGCGGAGGCGGTCGGCGAGCCGCCGGCGCCGGGACCGTAGAACATGAGCTGTCCGGCCGCCTCGGCCTCGACGAAGACCGCGTTGTACGCCTCTCGGACGGAGGCCAGCGGGTGGCTCAGCGGAATCATCGCGGGGTGCACACGCGCGGTGACGGACTGCCCGTCGGCGGCACGCTCACAGATGGCGAGGAGTTTGACGGTGCAGCCCATGCGGCGGGCGGAGGCCATGTCCGCGGCGGTGACCTCGGTGATGCCCTCGCGGTGCACATCACCGATCCCGACCCGGGTGTGGAAGGCGATACCGGCGAGGATCGCGGCCTTGGCGGCGGCGTCGAAGCCCTCGACGTCCGCGGTCGGGTCGGCCTCGGCGTATCCGAGGGCGGTGGCCTCGTCGAGCGCCTCGGAGTATCCGGCTCCGCTCGTGTCCATCCGGTCGAGGATGAAGTTGGTGGTGCCGTTCACGATGCCGAGGACCCGGTTGACCTTGTCACCGGCGAGGGATTCGCGCAGCGGCCGTACGAGCGGGATGGCGCCGGCCACGGCGGCCTCGTAATAGAGGTCCCGGCCGTACTTCCCGGCGGCGGCGTGCAGAGCGGCGCCGTCCTCGGCAAGCAGCGCCTTGTTGGCGGAGACGACGCTCGCGCCGTGCTCGAAGGCGGTGGTGATGAGGGCACGGGCGGGCTCGATGCCGCCGATGACCTCGATGACGACGTCGATGTCGCCGCGTTTGACCAGGGCTGTCGCATCGGTGGTGATCAGTGCGGGGTCGATGCCCTCCCGCACCTTGGAGGGCCGGCGCACGGCGACGCCGACGAGCTCGACCGGCGCGCCGATGCGCGCGGCGAGGTCGTCGGCGTGCGTCGTCATGATGCGCGCCACCTCTGAGCCGACCACTCCACAGCCCAGCAGCGCCACCTTCAGCGGACGCGTACGCATCATCCGACCTCGTTTCCTTTACATCTGACGTATGGACCAGTCTCACTCACCGGACGGGAGTTTCTGTCACCCGTCCGGATCCTGAGACATCTATTTCATCAACCGACATCGAAACGCAGGAGATCTTCCTCCGTCTCGCGCCTGACGATCACTCGCGCCTCCCCGTCGCGCACAGCGACGACGGGCGGACGCAGGGCATGGTTGTAGTTGCTCGCCATGGCGCGGCAGTACGCACCGGTGGCGGGCACCGCGATCAGATCGCCGGGCGCCAGGTCGGACGGCAGGAACGCGTCCTTGACCACGATGTCACCGCTCTCGCAGTGCTTGCCGACGACGCGCACGAGCATCGGCTCGGCGTCGGAGGTGCGCGAGGCGAGTGCGACGCTGTACTCGGCGTCGTACAGCGCGGTGCGGATGTTGTCCGACATGCCGCCGTCGACGCTGACGTACGTACGCAGCCCCTCCAGGGGCTTGACGGTGCCGACCTCGTAGAGCGTGAACGCGGTGGGGCCGACGATGGCGCGTCCCGGCTCGACGGAGATCCGCGGGGTGGCGAGCCCGGCCGCCTCGCACTCACGGGTGACGATGGTGCCGAGCGCCTTGGCGATCTCGTGCGGCTCGCGCGGGTCGTCCTCGGAGGTGTAGGCGATGCCCAGCCCGCCGCCCAGGTCGATCTCGGGCAGCTCGATGCCGTGCTCGTCGCGCACCTCGGCGAGCAGCTGCACCACGCGCCGGGCGGAGACCTCGAAGCCGGCCATGTCGAAGATCTGAGAGCCGATGTGCGAGTGGATACCGACGAGTTCGAGCCCGTCGAGGGCGAGCGCCCGGCGTACCGCCTCCGCGGCCTGTCCCCCGGCAAGCGCGATCCCGAACTTCTGGTCCTCGTGCGCGGTGGCGATGAACTCGTGGGTGTGCGCCTCGACACCGACGGTCACCCGGATCTGTACGCGCTGCCGCTTGCCGAGCTGCTGCGCGATGTGCGCGACCCGGGCGATCTCCTGGAAGGAGTCGAGCACGATCCGCCCGACGCCGACGGTGACCGCCCGCTCGATCTCCGCGACGGTCTTGTTGTTGCCGTGGAAGGCGATGCGCTCGGCGGGCATCCCGGCGTCCAGTGCGCAGGTCAGCTCTCCCCCGGAGCAGACGTCGAGGTTGAGCCCCTCTTCCTTGAGCCAGCGCACGATCGCCCGCGACAGGAACGCCTTCCCGGCGTAGAACACATCGGCGTCCCGCCCGAAGGCGTCGGCCCAGGCCCGGCAGCGGGCCCGGAAGTCACTCTCGTCGAGGAAGTAGGCAGGGGTGCCGAACTCCTCGGCCAGCCGCGTCACTTCGATCCCGCCGACGGTGATCGCACCGTCCTCGTTACGGGCGACGGTACGGGCCCAGACCTTCTCGTCCAGGACGTTGAGATCGGCGGGCGGGGCCGTGTAGTGCCCCTCCGTCATGACATCGGCGTGACGGGGTCCGGCGGGGTGTGCGGATCGGCTCATGGTGCTGCTCTGCTCTCTCGGGACTCTCAGAGGACTTCTGGTGCGCTGATGCCGAGCAGGGACAGGCCGCCTGCCAGCACCGTCCCGGTGGCTTCGGCGAGGGCGAGCCGGGAACGGTGGGCGGCCGAGGGTTTCTCGTCACCGACGGGGAGTGGGGCGGCGCCGTCGTGGAAGTCGAAGAAGGCCTGCGCGACCGCTTCCAGCTGCCGGGCAAGCCGGTCGGGCTCACGGTGGCGGGCCGCGGCGGCGAGCACACCGGGATGATCGGCGAGACGCGCACCGAGGACGGGCGCGTCCACGTTCTCCTCGTACGCGGCCCGGAATCCGAGCTGCTCGGCGTTCCGGCTCAGGGCACGGGTCCGGGCGTACGCGTACCGCACCCGGAACAGCGGATTGCTCTCCCGCTGTACGAGAAGCTCGTCGCTCCCCGCGCACCGGGCCCGGTCGTGCGGGGCGGCCCGCAGCAGTGCCCAGCGTGCGGCGTCGCTCCCGAGCCTCGCGAAGAGATCACCGTCCGCGGCAGGCACGGGCACCACATGCAGCGCCTCCCCGCCGGCCGCCCGCGCCCCGACTTCCGCCCCCTGGGTCCGCAGCAGCCGCTCGACGGTCTCGGTGACGACACGGGCGCGCAGCTCGTCGACGGGTGCGAACGAGGCGGATACGCCGACGAGGGCGTCCCCGTGCCCGTACTCCGTACCGCGGGCGTCGACGGCCCCGACAAGGGCGGCCAGGCCGTCGTCACCGTCCAGGGTGAAGTTCAAGAACCCGGGCCCGGTGACCTCGACGCCACCGATCCCCGGCGCGCCCTGCACTCGCTCCCGAAGAATCCTCTCCCGAAGAATCTCGGCCACTTCCCTGGCCGGCAGCGCGGCGGGCCCGGCCAGCTGAAGGGCGACGGCACAGGCGTAGTCACCACGCCCGCCGGGCCGGGTCCGCTCCACCCGCACGCGCGCGGGCACGGGCGCGCGCAAGGCGTCCTCGTCGACCGCGCGGCGCACGGCGTGCAGCACGGTCCTGGAGAGATCGGCGGGGGTCACAGGACAAGCGTATGGGAGGAAGGGGGGCGCCCCGCGACCCGGTTTCGCCATGCGGTCACCCTGCGGCACTCTCCGCCCGCCCGGCACCATGTCTGCCGTCGAGCGGCGGCGGGTCCTCCCTGTCCATCAACTGCCGTACGAGCCGCACCAGCTCGCTCGGCTCGAAGGGCTTCGCCAGGAACGCATCGACGTCTGCGGCGCCCCCGCCGTCCACCCCGCAAGGCGTGCACGCACTGATGATCGCCACGGGCAGATGCCTGGTCCGCGGATCGGAGCGCAATCTGGTGACGGTCTGCAGACCGTCCAGCCGGGGCATGACGACATCGAGCGTGATCACATCGGGGCGGACCCGATGCACCAGATCCAGACACTCGACACCATCGGCCGCGGTCACGACCTCGAAGCCCTCAAGCTCGAGATTGACCCTGATCAACTGCCGGATGACCTCGTTGTCGTCGACAACAAGCACGCGGCCACACGCCCTTGACACACTCCGAGCGTAGGCGGGACGTAGGGGCTGCGTCCGGGTTTTGCCCATTTCCGACCCCGGACGTGTGGCGCTCGGGGTGGCCGGATGTACCCAGGACCACCCCGCAGCCCTTGTACGCGGCCCGCGCCGCCGCCTCCGACTGCGCGGAAATAGCTGTTCACGGTCACCCTGCGGAAGCTGGTAGTGTTTCTCCCGTCGCCGAGCAACACAGCGATACGCCCCCGTAGCTCAGGGGATAGAGCATCGGCCTCCGGAGCCGTGTGCGCAGGTTCGAATCCTGCCGGGGGCACCCTGTATGAGGTGCCCAAAGACCCCGTCACCAGCGGAAACGCTGAGGCCGGGGTCTTCGCGTATGTGCAGGCGCCCGATTTTTTTGTTCCATGGCTCCAGCTCACGGGTGACGGACACCAGTCCATCAAGCAGGCAGCCCGGGATCCGCACCCGCAGGGTCAGTTCTTCGCGGGGCCAGCTGCGGCGGACCTCCAACCCGAGGGCGTTGTAGAGCCGCCGTTGGATCTCCTCCGGTAACCAGGACAAGGTCCACATCGAGGTGCGGGAGCGCATCCAGCAGAGCCGCGGTGTCGGCGGGATCTGCGTGGCGGGTCTTACTGAACATGCGGCGGTCACAGATGTCGCAGGAGGTAGGGCGCTTGGTAGCCGGGTGAGCGTTGGCTCCGTGGGTGGTGCGGGATCCCTGGCGTTTACGGCCCACAGTGGAGACGGTGTCGAACAGCTCCTTGGTGACGAGAGGCTCGTGGGTGGGCCGCGGAGACCACACCCAGTCCTTCGGGTCGTTGTTGTGGCCGCCCTTCTTCGTCGCGCGGCGGTTCCAGACCTTGTAGCCCGTGTACTTGGGGTTGCGCAGGATCTCTCGCACAGCGGATCCGCTCCAGCGACCCAAGGCCGCGTCGGGGCCGATCGGTTCAGGAGGCGGGTACCCGACGAGGTCCAGGTTCAGACGGTCGGCAATGGCGTCGTAGCCGAGCTTGTCCAGCCCGCGAAGCTGGAAGATGTAGGTGACCGCTGAGGCCCGCGGCGGGTCGGGGATGGGCCGGTGCTCCTCGCGCCAGATCCTCGCGATGTAGTGCCAGGGCACCGAGATGCCCTCGCGCCGCTTCAGGTGATCGGCCAGGGTTCGCGTGGACCAGTGCGAAAGACCCGAATCGGCCGGAGGCGAAACCTTTGTCAGCGCGATCACCCTTCCCCGCGTCCGCGGCGGCACCTGATCGCGCGGTCCTCCACGACGCTTCTCCTCCGGGCCGGCCAGCCCGCGCGTGGCATAGCGGGCCTTGCAGCGGTCCACCGTCACCGGCACCACTCCGGCGAGTTCGGCAACATCCTTGCGACGCCGCCCCTCGGCGGACCACAACACAATCCGGGCCCGCAAGGCCACATCAGCAGAAGAATGACGCGAGCTCGCCAACTCCCGCAAATCATTCATCTGTTCAGAGGAGAGATCCATGCCGTGAACAACGAACCCATCGGCGCCAAGTAAATCAAACGGAATCACGAGACACTAGGTGCTGCGGGAGTGGTTTCTCCGCCTCCTCTCGGACGGCGTCTCGTTGCTTGCTTCTATCGCTACAAGCGTTCCTTGCCCTTGCTCTACGCGCTCGTCAACAATATTTCGAAGGGTTTCCACGTCAACACCCACGCTGCCGATGAAGCCATCTTGAACAAGTTCGATAAACTGCGAATTAGTGAGATAGCGCTCCACTTGCTCGTAGCCAAGTTTCCGCCCTTCCCCGCGAGTAGCAGTTGCAGAATCTCGCAGCAACAGATGAACATACGTCACCGGCAAGATCAGGCCATTCGTTGGTGCTGCGTCGCCCGCGGAGTCTTCTTCTGTCCAGTGAGCAAGCTTGATGAAGCAGTGATCACTAGACAATCGCCAATCGCGTGCGAATTCCGGCACCCGACTTTGCTTATTCACGGCTTCAAGTCGGTCAATCTGAACATGCAGTCGGTCATTAGGGCCTACGTACATAGGGCGCCCACCGTGGCTCAGTTTCTTGTACTGGACGAGTGTAAAACTGTGAGTACCGTGGTGATAATAGATCAAATCTGTCCCGAGCCTACCTTCTATGGGCGTGGCATTTACGTTAGCTATTTCCAGCCGTCGAGCCCCATCTGTAAAGACCTGGATATCGCACCTCCCTTGCGGATACTTACCCCCGGCCCATCCACCGAAGAAGCGCGTGTCATGCTCCATAAGGGCCGCCTCGGTGGGGTCGCGTATCAAGCCAGCCAAGTACGGTGCGTTCCTGTCAGCCGGCCTGCGCCATATCCCCGCAAGAGCCGTGGAGAATTGACCGATTCGCAATACCGTGCGCATAGCGTCACGCTCTTCGCGCCAGAATTGATCTTCGGGCGAGGTCGAGTCTAGCGAGTCTGAATTCACCGCCACTTCAAGGAAGTCCAACAGTTCGTTCATTTCGGGGCGCAGGTACCGGATAGCTCCGAGCGTCGCCCTGGCCATATCCTTGGCGAGCGAGTAGATTCCGGAAGGCTCCATGGCGGCGACTTGAAGGGCGCGCCCCTCATGCTTCCGGAGGACGCGAGCCAGGTCTGCCAGGGATACAGGTCGCGACACCTTACGGACCAACTTAATGCGTGCGCGATAGTCCAACGAGGTTGACTTCTGATGGATTCCGCTAAGTATTGCACCAACCCAGGCAAGGGACACATTTTCCATGTCGCCCTTATTGCTGATAGGTAGCTTTTGCTCGTCATCGGCGACGAAGATGAGAGTCAAATTAGGGCCGGTTTCGTCGAAATTGCGACGCAACCTCCCTGGGATATTCCAAGTGAAGGACTGGCGAATCGTGAGCTTACCGTGAAGCTCCTTTTCGTCCTCCTTGGTCAAAATTATGACATACGCCACAAAATTCCCCTAACGGCATCTATTGCTCTGGGTTGGCTATGCGTGGCCCCATGCCTACTACGGGATGGCGCCCAACTTGTCGGCTTTCGGAACCGTGGATCCACGACCTGATCACCTTCATGCGGCGAATCTAGATGCCGCGAGGGTCACTCGTCACTGTTCTTCGCCGCAATGAGCTTGTAGCCAACCGTTCGAGGTGAAGGGGTCTTCAATGCCCCGCCACCACGGTTCCGCCATCGCGGCCTGCTCTGACGGACGTCGCGGGACAGCGTTGCCGAGGTCGATGGGGGGCAGCGAGACACACGCGCGCCTGATCGGTCGACGCACCCGCCCTCGTGGCTGGCTGTCGTCGGCTGAGGTTCGTGCCACAACCGTGCCAGATGTAAAGATCAGCTACGGTCAACGAGTTTGTTCTACAGTCGAGTTGTCATCCACCCTGCCTGATATCGAAGCCCCAGGTCAGCGGCAGCGTTCGCCAGCCTCTCTCCTAAAGAAGGTGTCGCAGGTTCGGATCCTGCCGGGGGCACAACAAAACACCAGGTCAGGATCCCTCCCGTCCGCTGGACGGGAGGGATCCTGCTCGTTGGCGACCTGTACGGTCTCCGCATCGCCCAGTATCGCGGCGGCCCGGGCCTGGAAACCGAGGAGCCAAAGTCCGACCTTGCCGTGCAGGTCAGCGGCCGTTTGCGCGCCGCGCTCAGCGTAGTGGTAGGCGCGGCCTACTGGGTCCGGGCTCGGGCAGCAGGGCCACAAATCCTGCTTGCCCTCACCTCCGCAGCGAGGTGGTCTGCTGGGGCGGAACATGCGTGCTGCCGTATCTAAGAATCCACCTGCTGATCGACCGCTGCTTCGTAGAAGGCATCCGCGAGGGCGACAATGATCGAGTTGATAGCCGGCCCGTCGGTGAAAAAGTAGTCAGCCATCGCGTTGTGGGCGTCCTGGTTGTCTGCAACCGCCTCCGTAACGGCTGCTTGGAAGTCTTGTGACTCCACAAACTGCTTCTTGGAGTTCACCTTGGTCTGCTTGATCAGGTTCGGGTCGGCGAGCAACCGCTGGACGAGCCCCTGCACGAACTCCCGGACCTGGGACTCGGCGAACGATTCGGCGCCGAAGAGGTCGTTCATCTTGTCTATAACAACCTGAAGCGCGACGTACTTCGGATCCTTCTTCGTGCCCGTGCCGGCGGCGCTGATGCCCTTCAGCTGCCCATCGCCCACGAGCGAGATGTCGACCGGGATCGCCTTGTTGTGCTTGACCCCGACCAGCACCACGTCGGAGAGGTCGACGTCGGCGGCCCAGGCGGACTCGGCGATGACCTTCTCCAGGAGACGCAGGAAGATTGAGAGCATCTCCATGTAGGGGTCGCCGTAGTCGACAATCTGGGACATGAAGTCATAGAGGCGCACGTAGGTGGAGACATCCTTGCGGAATAGGTCGAGCGCCTTGAGCGTGACCTTGTCCTCTTCCTCGATCGCCCGCGCGTAGCGGCGCCGGAAGTCGTGCTGCGCCGGGCTGATCGCCGCCGAGAGCGCGTTGTTGCCCTTCCGGGTCACCCACAGCGCGGCGACCTTGCGGACGTCGTCCTCGGTGTAGATTCCGGCCTGGGCAAGCTTGGCAGCCAGGTGGACAACGACGTACGGATCGGTCTCGGTCTCCAAGGTCGCGTTCTTAAAGTACGGCTCGAAGGCCGCCTTGATGTCCTCGGGCTTGTTGGCGAAGTCGATGACGAACGTCTTGCGCTTCTGCTCCCCACCAGCGGTGCGGTGGGTGCGGTTGAGTCGCGAGAGCGTCTGCACCGCGGTGACCCCCGACAGCTTCTTGTCGACGTACATCGCCGAGAGCAGGGGCTGGTCGAAGCCGGTCTGGAACTTGTTGGCGACCAGCATGATCTTGTACGTCTCGCCCTTGAACGCAGCCGCCAGATCAGCCCCAGCACCGGGGTTCATGTTGGCCTCTGTGAACTCGTCGTCCTTCGACGGCTGCGGGCCCCAGTCGCTGTGCCAGGTCTCGTCCTCGGTCATCGTCACCCCGGCGGAGAAGGCGACCAGGGTGCGGTAGTTGTACGAGGCGTCCTCGGCGCGGCGCCTGGCGATGTAGGCGTCGATGGCCAGCTTGTACTTCACCGCGGACTTGCGCGAGTCGGTCACCACCATCGCCTTCGCCTTGCCTTCGAGGAGGTAGGCGACGTTGGCGTGGAAGTGCTCGACGATGATCTGCACCTTCTGGCTAATGTTCGTCGGGTGGAGTTGCACCCATCGCATCAGACCCTTGCGGGCTGCGGCCTCCTCGACCTCACCTCCGTCGCCGCTCTCGGCCCTGCCGGCGATCTTCAACGCAGTGTCGTAGGACTGATAGCCCTTGAGCACGTCGAGGATATAGCCCTCCTCGATCGCCTGCTTCATCGAGTACAGGTGGAACTCGCGCGGCTTCCCGTCGGCGTCCTTGCGACCGAACAGTTCAAGGGTCTTGTTCTTCGGCGTCGCGGTGAAGGCGAAGTAGGAGATGTTCTCCGACTCGGCCCGCTCGGTCATCTCCGAGGCCAGCACCGACTCCACATCGACCTCGCCACCCTCCTCGATTTCCTTGACCTCCTCGGCCGTCAGCACCTGCTTCAGTTTTGAGGAGATCTGACCCGACTGGGAGGAGTGCGCCTCATCGGCGATGACGGCGAACTGCTTGCCCTTCAGGCCAGCGTCGGTCCGGATCTCGTTCAGCGCATGTGGGAAGGTCTGCACCGTCACCGCGATGATTAGCTCACCGTTCTTCAACGCCTGCGCCAGCAGACCCGACTTCGACTTCGCGCCAGCCTTGCGGACGTCCTCGGGGCTGATAGTCGCGACGATCTTGCCCGTGCCGTCGATCTGCCGGATCGCATCCTGCAGCTGGGAGTCGAGCACGGTGCGGTCCACGACCACGATGACCGAGTCGAAGACCTTCCGATCATCGACATGCAGCCGCGCCAGCCGGTGGGCCGTCCAGGCGATGGTATTCGTCTTCCCCGACCCGGCCGAGTGCTCAATCAAGTACCGCTGCCCGACACCCTCCTCCTTCACCGCCTCGACGATGCTCGTGACGGCCTCCCACTGGTGGAACCGCGGGAAGAGCATGCTCGTACGCCGCACCGACGTACCAGTAGTGACGTCCCACTCTTCCTTGGTCTGCACGATCACCAGCCGCCCGATGATGTTCAGCCAGGCGTGTTTCTCCCAGACGCGTTCCCACAGGTACGCCGTCGACGACCGTCCGTCCGCGCCGGGCGGGTTGCCGGCACCGCTGTCGAAGCCGATGTTGAACGGCAAGAAGTGGGTCTTCTCCCCCTCCAGCCTCGTGGTCATCGCCGCCAGGTCGTTCGAGACCGCGAAATGCACCAGCGCCCGGTGACCGAACGACAACAACGGCTCCGGCCGCCCGTTCGTCAACGGATTGCGATCCTGCTTGTACTGGTTGACCGCCTCGTCCAGCGACTGGGTGAAGTCGGTCTTCAGCTCCACCGTGGCCACCGGGAGCCCATTGACGAAGAACACCAGATCGATAATGCGCTGGTCGGCGGTCGAGAAGTACACCTGCCGCACCACCCGCACCCGCATCGCCTCGTAGTGCGCCGTCGTGGTCTCGTTGAGCGACGTCTCCGGACGGAACTGCGCCATCTTCAACCGACCGCCGCCGATGTACTGCACCCCGTTACGCAGGATGTTCAGCGTCCCACCGCCATGTTCCAGCGGCCGGTCGAGTGCCGCGGTCAGCACGTCGAGGAACTTCGCCTGCGAGCCCGCCGCCTTCAACGCCTTCTCGTAGGCCGACTTCTGCGTTGCCTCCAGCCACGCGAACAGATCCTGCGGGAACAGCGCTCGCTCCCGGTCGTACTCCCCGCCGTCATGGTCGTTCTTCGAGTACAGCCAGCCGTGCGTCTCCAGGTGCTCGCAGATCTCTGTCTCGAAGACCACCTCGTTGTGGTCAGCCATCACGTCACCTCTCGTACGTCGATCTGCCCCGTCACCGCTGCTGTGATCAACGCCGACCGCCGCTCCTTGGCGAGCTGGACGAACCGCTCCGTCTCAACGATGAGCGAGTCGATCTTCGCGGTCTCCTCATCGAGGCATTCGACGATGCGGCGCTGCTCGTCGAGCGGCGGGAGCGGGATACGGAAGGCCTTCAGGTCCCCCATCCCGATCGTTCGGATCGTCGATCCGTTCTGGAACGAGTCAAAGAAGGGCTGCATAGCATCCCCGAACAAGACCCAGAGGTACTCAGGGTCAAGATCCGGGCCGCACGTCCACACCGCAAAGTGCTGCGATGTCGCCATCGGAACGCCCATGATCGCCGTACGACCGACAGTAGCGTCTCGAGAGAGGACAACGGTCTGTGCCGGGAGGAGTCGGGCAGAGCTGTTGGCGATCCCAGCGTCGCTGATGCGCTGTGTCGTGTCGTGTAGATACTTGACGGACCGCATCGTCCCGACGTCGTGGAGGCTTACCCACGGAATATGGCAGTCCCGCCACCAGTCCTCGCGGGAACGGCTCGGCGTGTGCCCACTTGCGATCTCAGCAACTGACGTCAGCGGGACAACGCGCCAATCCGCGGGGAGCTTTGCTGCCCACGGCAGGGTGCTCTCGATCTCCTCGGTCGGCGCTGTTCCGTGCAAGGCGACGTTGACGCGGAGCGCAAACCGCCGTTCGCGAAGCATGTCGATCAGACGCTGCTGCTCCTCGATGAGCGTGTCGATGCAGGCCGTCTCTCGGTCGAGGTAATCAGCGATTGCGCGCTGCTCCTCAGCCGGTGGCAGGACGACCGGCAAGCGAGCAACATCCGAGAACTTCAACGATTGGCGAACACCCCCGCCCAGACCGTAGAAGACCTTCGTGAGGTCGTACGACCGCATTAGGTGTTCGGCGTAACGCGGGTCGATTCCGCTTGGCCTCGCTGAGACGTATGCGGAAGTAATGATCCCGCGCTCAGTCACGCGCGCCGATCGCAGGCTGCGCTGATCGTTCTGAAGGTCAGTGAAACGGAAGACCAGATGGTTCGGCTCGACAATCTGATACGTCTCGAAGGACTCAGGCAGGAGGCCACCGACGGCGTCGATGTCTTTTCGGATGATGCGTCCAAAGCTGAGGGACAAAAGGTTACTCTCGGTCAGCCCTACATTCTTGACCTTCGACTCGTGGAGCACGGACATCAACGGCACTGTGTCCCAGCCATTAGGGATGCGACCAACCCAAGGGACACCGCTGTCCCGATACTCGGCGTACGGCATCATCACCCCTCGATCTCGCGCAGCAATCCGAGGATCTTGGTGACCTGCTTCTCCAGGTCAGCGTCGATCTCGGCAAGCGGGCGGGGCGGAACGTACTTGTAGAAGTGGCGGGTGAAGGGAATCTCGTAGCCGATCTTGGTCTTCGACCAGTCGATCCAGGCGTCTGGAACGTGCGGCTTCACCTCCGCGTCAAAGTACGCCTGGATGGTTTCGCGCTCCCGTGTCGCGCCGGTGTTCGCGCCGCCGTAGATGAAGGGCACGTTTTCGGTGTCGCGCTTCTTCGAGTCGGGCTTCGCATTGCCCTTGCGATCGACGACAGGGTTCCCGTTCTCATCCAGCAGGGGACGCTCGACCGTGATGGTCCAGTAGCCAAACTCATCGTTACGCAGCGTCTTGGAGAGTTCGGGGTCGGCATCCTCGAAGTCGGCGTACAGCCGCACAACCTTGGCGCGGTTGGCGTCGTTGATCTCGCGTCCCTTGGAGCCGAGGTTCTTGCGCATCTTGGTCCAGAACGAGGTGCCGTCGATGAGTTGGACCTTGCCCTGGCGGTCGGGGTGCTTGGTGTTGTCGAGGATCCAGATGTAGGTGGCGATGCCAGTGTTAAAGAACATGTTGGTCGGCAGGGCGACGATCGCCTCGACGAGGTCGTTCTCCAGCAGCCACCTGCGGATGTTGGAGGGGCCGGATTCCGCGGCGCCGTTGAAGAGCGGTGAGCCGTTCATGATGATGCCGACGCGGCCGCCGCCGTCCTCAGGTGCACGCATCTTGTGGGCCAAGTGGAGCAGGAAGAGCATCTGGCCGTCCGAGGTTGCGGGGAGTCCCGGCGCGAAGCGGCCGTAGGGGCCGGCGGAGTCGCGCTCCTCCTTAACCGCCTTGGCGTACTGCTTCCAGTCCACCCCGTAGGGCGGGTTGGACATGCAGAAGTCGAACTGGCGCCCCTTGAAGGCGTCGTCGGTGAGCGTGTTGCCGAACGCGATGTTGGTCGCGTCATGACCCTTGGCGAGCAGGTCGGACTTGCAGATGGCGTATGACTGCGGGTTGTACTCCTGGCCGTACAGGCTCAGTTTCGCCTCGGGGTTCTGCGCCAGCAGGTGTTCCTCGGCCAGGGAGAGCATGCCGCCGGTGCCGGCGGTGGGGTCGTACAGCGACCGGATGATGCCGCCCTCGGTGAGGTCGACGTCCTTCTCCGCGAAGAGCAGGTCGACCAGCAGCCGGATCGCATCGCGCGGCGTGTAGTGGTCTCCGGAGGTCTCGTTCGCGGCCTCGTTGAACTTGCGGATGATGTACTCGAAGGCATCGCCCATGTCGGAGTTCGACACCACATCGGGGTGGAGATCGACAGCGCCAAAGGACTTGACGATCTCGCGGAGGAGCCCGGCCTTCTCCAGGGCCAGGATCTCCTTCTTGAAGTCGAAGTACTCGAACACGTCCACGTCGGGGGAGAACCGGTCGATGTAGTCAGCGAGGTTGTCCGCCAGCCCGTCCGCATCGGCCAGCAGGTTCACGAACTCGTAGTTGGAGGTGTTGTGGAACGTCCGCCCCGTGGCCTTCTTGACCTCAACCTTGAGCCGGTTCGGGTTCTCGTACCTCGCAGCCAGCTCCCGTACCGCCGCGCGGTCCGGCTCGAGTATGCAGTCAAGCCGTCTCAGGATCGTGAACGGAAGAATCACTGTCCCGTACTGGTTGGGGCGATAGGGGCCCCGAAGCTGGTCAGCGATTGACCAGATGAAGCTACCGAGCGTGCTCACAAGGTTCCTCACGAGAATGGTCTAGCAGTGACGATCACTTTGCCAGAGGCAGCAGCCAGCGTCCCATGGTTCAGCTATGGGACCTCGACGTGCTCTTGCCGATGGGCCGGGTGCTTGCACGTGTTGCCGGATCGGCAAGAACGAACCAGGCACGGCGGACTTCCACTGCGGCGAGATGGAGATGCGCCGGCACGACACCGAGGGGCCCCTGATTCGAACTGCCGCCAGCGTCTCGGTGGCCCGTCAGATCGCCGACTACGACGCGAAGCTCACGCCCGGAACGCAACAGCGAAGCGAAACGGCCCGCGTCCACGGCTGCTAGGAGCCGTGGACCATCCGTGAGGTCGGGCATCCAGGTGATGGAACGCATCTACCAATCAGTGCCGGAGCGGCTTACGCGGCGGCCAACTCGCACCATACGACCTTCCCCCGGCTGCCGTCTCTCGCCAGCGGCTGCCAGCCCCACAGGTCGGCGCACGCCTGGACCAGCGCCAGCCCCCGCCCTTCCTCCACCGCGTCGGCCACCTGCTCAAGAGACACGGGCTGCTCCGGTGGCTCGGGGTCGGCATCCCAGGCCCCGAGCCTCAGAACCCCCGCCGACCAACGCAATCGTAGTGCGGCCGGGCCCTTGGTGTGGCGTACGGCGTTGGAGATCAGCTCGGTCGCGAGGAGTTCGGCGGTGTCGACCAGGCGGATCAGGCCGTGCATGGTGAGGATGAGGCGGAGTGTGCGGCGGCTGATGGTGACAGCGCGTAGGTCGTTCGGGATGTAGAGGCAGTACTCCCACGGTTCGGTCAGATTTTCGGGCATGCGTCAGCTCCGTTTTGGGTGGGGTTGGTTACCGGGCAGGCGGTGGCGTTGCCGCAGCCGTCGCAGCAGGACGGAGCGGTGCACTTCCGCAGCGTGTACGTCTCATCACTGACGGTAGGTCATAAATTTCAGTCCGCGCAAGCGGGTCGCGTAACCTGACCCCCGAACGAGTTGTCCAAGCAGGGACGTTGAAGGAAAGAAGGACGCCGTGCCAGCAAGACGGCACCCCACAGCGCGTCAGGTACGCCTGGGCGCCGAACTGCGGAAGCTGCGTGAGGCCGCAGGACTCAAGGCAACCGAGGCTGCGAGCCTGCTCGGCGCGAGCTCAGTCCAGATGAGCCAGATCGAAGCCGCCATCTCGGGCGTGAGCGAGCAGCGGCTGCGCCGCCTTGCGGCGCACTACGCCTGTACGGACGACGTGTTCATCGACGCCTTGGCAGCGATGGCAACCGACCGGACACGTGGTTGGTGGGAGGAGTACCGCAGGCTGTTGCCCGCACCGTTCCTCGACCTCGCCGAGTTGGAGCACCACGCCACGTTCCTGCAAGAGGTTGCACTGCCGCACATCCCCGGTTTGCTTCAGACGGAGGACTACGCCCGCGCCGTCTACTCCTTCAGAGTTCCTGAACTTCCGGATCATGAGCTTGAGTTGCGTGTCCGCCACCGGATGCAGCGCAAGGTGATCCTCGAAGAACCCGCCCCGGTCCCCTACGAAGCAGTCATCCACGAAGCAGCCCTGCGGATCAGAGTCAGCGACCGCACCGCCTCACGGGCCCAGCTTTCCAGTCTCCTGGAGCTCTCCGAAGCGGAGCACATCACTCTGCGCGTCATCCCCTTCGATCTGGATGGCTTCGCCGGAGCCACGAGCACGATGAAATACGCGGGCGGCGCCGTACCCAAGCTCGACACAGTGGTCCGAGATGCACCCCACGGCACCGCATTCATCGACTCAGAGGCCCAACTGGACGCCTTTCGAACGCTCTTCCGTAGAGTGGAAGCCGTATCACTCCAACCCAACCAGTCCCGTGACTTCATCCACAGGCTGGCGAAGGAACTGTGAGGCGTCCAATGACCACTCCCAGCAACTGGCGGAAGTCGTCCTACTCGGGTCCGGGCGACGGCAACGACTGTGTGGAGATCGCCAACGCGCCCACTCGTGTATCCATACGCGACTCCAAAGCCCCAGCCGGGGCAACCCTCTCCTTCCCGACCGGAGCCTTCACCGCCTTCGTCGAGGCCCTGAAAGCTCACTCCACTGCGACGGACTCCACCAGGTTCCGAGGCTGATCCACCTCGTTCCCCCGAGCCGTCGCTCACTCGCACGCGAACACTTGCAACGGCACTGTCGCCACCAGCGGCTGAACCGCGCAGCCAAGTTTGCCAGCGCCGGCGATTGAGGAGCGGTTCACGAATATCGGGTGCCCGTCCGGACGCCTCTTGGTCGAGTGTCCGGGTGGCCGGTTTCGGCAGGTGTTCTTGAATCCTGCCTTGTCACCCGCTGATGATGTCCAGGGCTTCCTCGCACATCTCCGGACCGTGGACTCGCGCGGTCCCAGTGCACGAAGGGGCACAGGATGACGAACGTGACGGGGGCGTGACAGTGGTGCGCGGGTATCGAGCACGCCGAGACGGGGCAGGTGCCGCATGAGGCAGCGCCTGCAAGTGGCACTCCAGATCATGCTGGCGCTGGTCGCCTGCCTTCTCGGCATCGCCACCAACTACGCCACCAACGCGACCCACGTGCCCTGGGCACTGGAGGTCATCCGGCGGGGGGCCATACCGGCCATCGGGCTGCTCATCGTCGCCATGGTGATCGGTCAGGTCGTTGTGTACCGGCTGGAGAACCCGGCGCCCGAGCAAACGGAGTGGCCGCGTGACCGAATTCCGTACCCAGGGCTGGACGCCTACAGCGAGGACGAGGCCACCGTCTACTTCGGCCGGGAGGCACAGGCTGCCGAGCTCACGCGCAGGCTGCACGCCTCCGGGCCCCGCCCGGTCGACCGGTTCCTGCTGCTGACCGGAGCCTCCGGCAGCGGCAAGTCCTCGCTGGTACGGGCCGGGGTGATGCCTCGGTTGCGCCGGCGCCGGTGGACCATCGTGCCGACGTTCACACCAGGGTCGAACCCGCTCAACGCTCTGGCGGCATCCCTGGTCGTGGCCGGCGGCGGCTCCGAGTCGGTCAGTGCGGTGGTGCGACGGCTGCGGCAGGGACCGGACAGCCTGGCGGCCGAGGTGTCACGGCTGCGCAGCGGGCAGTTCCGCCGGACCCTGCTCGTGATCGACCAGTTCGAGGAGCTTGTCACCCTTGCAAGCGAGCGAGAACGGGCCCAGTTCCTGGAAGCGTTGCACACATGCCTCAGGCAGGAGCCCACCGTCCGGGTCCTCGCCACCTGCCGGGTGGATCTGCTGGGGAGGCTCCTCAGTACCAGGCACGCGCAGCTTTTGCAGCATCCGGTGGCGATCGGCACGTTGAGCAGGGCTCAACTCGCTCAGGTCGTCGAGCGGCCGGGCGCCCTGGTGGGGATCTCGTTCGCCCCCGGTCTCGTCGAGACCATCGTGGACGACACTGGCACGGACGACGCACTTCCTCTCCTCGCCTACCTCCTCCAGGAGCTGTACTTCGCCTGCGGGCCGGGCGGCACAGTCACCGAGGAGAAGTACCAGCGGCTCGGGGGCGTGGCTGGGGCGCTTGCGCGGCAGGCCGACAACACCGTGGCAGCCCTCAACCCCCCGAACGGCATCGAGTTCGCCCTGCGGGTACTGCTGAAGTTCGTCACGTTCGAAGAGCGCGACCTCGCCCGCCGCCCGGTACGTCTGTCCGAACTCACCGACCAGGAGCGGTACGTGGTGGACGCGTTCATCGACGCGCGCCTCATCCGGTCCGACGCGGTGGAAGGAACGGCGGGGGACGTGAGCGCACACCGGGAGGCGTACGCAGAGGTGACGCACGAGGCCCTGTTCCGCCAGTGGGCGCCGCTGCGACAGGAGGCCGAGGCGCGGGCCGAACGCCTCCGGGAGCGGGCAGAGTTGGAACGGTGGGCCGCCGACTGGGAACGGTCCGGGCGCAGCATGGACTACCTCCTCACCGGTGAGCGACTCGCCGTCGCCCAGAGGTGGCTGGTCGCGCTGGAGGAGGCAGGCCAGGCGTCGGCTACCGCCCAGGCGCTCGTTGACGCCTCGCAGCGCCGGGACCTGGCCTTCCTCAGTCGCGTCTCCGACAGCATCGGCCGTCAGGTGATCGCGAGTGCGGAGACCGAGCCGGAACGGGCTCTACTCCTCTCCCTGGCCGCACTCGGCGAGTGCGCGCCGACGCCGGCCGCGCGGCGCGGACTCATGACAGCGCTTGCCGCCGGACACCTCCGTACCCAGCTGGACGGACACTCGGACACGGTTCGGGACATTGCCTGGTCCGCCGACGGGAATCTGCTGGCCACCGCATCCAGGGATGGTACGGCCCGCGTGTACGACGCACGCTCGGGACGTCAGCTGTGCGTGCTGCCGTGCGACGGGGCCATGGTCGAGTCGGTGTGCTTCTCCCCCGACGCAACACGGTTGGCCACCGCGGGCCGCGATCACATCGTGCGCGTCTGGGACGTCGCATCCGGTGAACCAGTCCGGCATCTCACCGGTGCTGGGGACATCGGACGGCAGGTGGCGTGGTCGCCAGACGGGCTGCTGGTCGCCGCCACGTTCAGGGACCAGGTCGTACGACTATGGGAGGCCGACACCGGCCGGATCACGCACGAACTGCGCGGCCACACGGGCGACGTCTGGGGCGTCGCTTGGGCACCGGACGGCACCCGCCTCGCCACCGCCTCGCACGACCGAACGGTGATCGTTTGGGACGCGGCGACGGGATCGGCCACGGCGACCCTGACCGGCCACACGGAATTCGTCGAAGGCGTCGCATGGTCGCCGGACGGGGAGTTGCTGGCGACCGGTTCCGGTGATCACACCGCCCGGATCTGGAACGCCCGAACGGGCGCGTTGCGGCTGCTGCTGCGCGGCCACACCGACTACGTGTGGAACCCTGCCTTCTCGCCGGACGGCCGGATGCTCGCGACCCCGTCGTCCGACCGGACCGTTCGTGTCGTCAGCACAGAGGACGCGAAGGAGGTGGCGGTCTTGCGCGGGCACACCGACACGGTGTGGTCCGTCGTGTGGTCACCGTCGGGTGCCCGGCTCGCCACCGCATCGACGGACGGTACCGGCCGGGTATGGGACCTGAAGCCGCAGGGCGCCGAGTCCGTCCTGGTCCACGGGCACGACGGGCCGGTCAACCAGGCCGCGTGGTCCGGGGACAGCACCCGTCTCGCCACCGCCTCGGACGACGGCACCGCCCGTGTCTGGAGCGCGGAGTCGGGTGCACCCGCCGGGCCGGTGTCAACACTCGGCGAACGCGTCTGGAGCGTGGCGTGGGCACCGCACGGCGACCGCCTCGCCCTCAGCACCGCGGACGGCCTGTTCCGCGTCGTCGACGGCGCGGACGGCACAGTGTTCGAGCTGCAGGGCGAACCCGTCGAGGGATGCTCATGGTCCCCGGACGCCCGGCGGATCGCGACCGGCGGACACGACGGCTCCGTACGCATCGTGTCGGCCGTCGACGGCACGGAGCTGCGAAAACTAACGGGACACCAGGACTGGGTGGGGCGCGTGGCATGGTCCCCGAGCGGGCGAAAGCTGGCCAGTTGCTCCGATGACCGCACCTGCCGCCTGTGGGACACCACCGACGGCACCCAGCTGACCGTGCTCCGCGGGCACGGCAACTATGTGGAAGACGCGGCCTGGTCCCCCGACGAGGAGCGCGTAGCCACAGCGTCCGGCGACTGGACGGCCGCCGTGTGGGACGCGGCCACGGGGCGACGTATCGACGTGCTGAAGGGACACGAGGGGCGGGTCCGTGCCATCGCCTGGTCACCGGACGGCCGCCGCATCGCGACCGGCTCGGACGACCGGACGGTACGGCTCTGGTCCGCCATCACGTTCGAGGAGGAGGGTGTCGTCGGGGTCCACCGGGACAAAGTGACCTCGGTGACCTGGTCCGGGGACGGTACCCGGCTGCTCACGGCGTCCACCGACGGGACCGCGCGTGTGTGGCCGGCGGACCCCGACTACGACCGGCTCGAGGCTCGGGCGCGCGGGCGGGTCTTCCGCACCCTCGACGCCGAGGAGCGGCGGCATCACCTGCTGCCGCCGGATCCCGCTTGAGTCAGTAGCGCTGCTCGACCGTACGGTCGTCGGTGCGCATGAGATAGTCGTCCGGGTCGAGGCCCATCGCCTTGCGTTCCGGCGACGCCCAGTACATCGCGTTTCGCTCCGCGAAGGTCTCGGGACCGTCGTAGGAGATCAGCCAGATGAACTGGTTGCGCTCCCGGTCAACCCAGGCCGCACCGATCTCGAAGCCCAACTCCAGCCGCAGCGGCACGATGTCACTGCGCCACCGCTCCACCCACTCGTCGAGTAGCCCGTCACGGGCGGTGTACGTACGCAACTGCGTGGTTCTGGGCATCGCGGGGCGTCTCCTGTCGAGTCGAGGGAAACCGGCAGACCGTCCCATCGCTCCACCCGAGCATGACGGACCACCGGCCGAAGCCACCGATTTAACCGTACGCGACGGGACGCCTGCCGACCGCCTCACCATCGAGCATCGGAGTCCGAAAGAGCCGCTGGTTCGCTCTCCGGCCGAGCGTCTTTCTTGTCGGCCTACCGGTTCAGCCGCACCACCGTTTGAACGACCAACTGCCCGCCGCCGACCAGCGGTACCGGCCGTCCCTATGCTCCGAGTCCCCTGTATGTGCAGGCGTGTGCCGCCCTGAGCGACCCTATGACGCCGTCTGTGGACTATTCATCGACAGGATCTTGGAGCGTCTACCCAGATCAAAGCAGCTACCTCGGACGCGGACTCAGCCCGGCGTGCCAGTCCCGTTCCAGTTCCGCTGCGTCGAATACGCTGCGGAGACGTCCAATCTGACGTCCTTGAAATTGCGTACGCACAGCGGACTGCGCACGGCAGCGGCTCTTCACGTCGGCCCGGATGGCGCAGCTGCCGAATGCAGGAAGAGGTGTGGCATGACGTCCCCAGGCGTGCACCTGCGGGAGATCACCGACGACAACCGGGATGCCGTTCGTGCCCTCCGCGTCCGACGTGACCAGAAGCAGTTCGTCGCCTCCGTCTCCAAGTCGCTCAAGGATGCGACAAGGAAACCGGAGGCCAATCCCTGGTACCGCGCCATGTACCGCGGCGACGAGCCAGTCGGCTTCGTGATGCTGTCGTGGAAGCCGCCGGCTGGTCCTTACAAAGGGCGGCACTTCATCTGGCGCCTCCTCGTCGACAAGCGGCACCAGAGGCGAGGGATCGGCCGAGAGGCGCTCACGCAGATCGCCGACCTGGTTCGCGCGGACGGCGCCACCGAGCTGCTGACCAGCTACGATCCCGGCGACGGCGAACCGTGGCCCTTCTACCAGAAGTTCGGGTTCGAGCCCACCGGGGAGATCGACGACGGCGAGATCGTTCTGCGGCTCACCTTCCCCGCTCGGTGAGCTCATCTCGGTGAGCTCATCTCGGTGAGCTCATACGGAAAGCGATCGCCCCTCGGTGAAACGGAACGCGACGTGGCAGGTGATGCGCGCCTTTGCCACGAAGGCATCGTAAATACGCGTATGACGGCGGTGCGCCGGGACCCATTCGATACTTGATGGATTGATCAGTATCGAATCTCGACGAGGCGCCCTTCTGCATCCGGCTCGGGCACCTCAGGAACCCGGTTCGCTGTCCCGAGCACGATCCGGTGCGCCGACCAGGCCGCGACAGCGGCGTCGAGCACGTCGTCCACGGGAATGCGGTCCGCCTCGCCAAGCTCGTCCGGAAGCACGAGGCCGGCCTCGGACAGCAGGGAGCGGCGCAGGTTCTGGCCGCGCCAGGTCTTCTTGGCGTAAGCCAGCGGCACTCCGTCGGCCAAGGCGTAGAAGGACACCTCGGGGTGCACCTCGTGGATCCGCTCATCGGCGAGCCAACACGCCCGCGCCTCAAGCAGCTTCGGTCTCAGCGCCCACGCCTGCCGGCTCAGCCGATTACCGGTGAGCTCCTGGCATCGGTCGGCGGCCGCCCTGTAGTCCTGCTCCTGCCACGCCATTCTTGGCGCTATGGGGAAAACGCTGCTGCGCCGCACCCCGAGCAGCGCCCTGGCCGCGAGATCTGCGGCGCGCCAGCCCTTCTCGACCAGGCCCAACGGCATGTCCACGGCGATCGCATCCACCTCGGCGGCGCGCTCGATCAGCCTCTCGATCCGGGGATCCACCAGGCTGCCCGCGTACGCGCCGTCCGTGAGTCTGATCCCGACCCACCCCTGCTTACCACAGGCGTCGACCCCAAGGACGTCCATCCCACACCAACCCTCGCGCACAAGCCGAGCCGCAACATAGCAGCACCCACGGTCCCAGAAACTACCGCCCGCCGCCGTTCCCACCTGTCGGCGCCCAGTTCCAGGGCCTCACGCATTTCGACCATGACGGAGGAGACGGCCGACATCACGTCGGCGGGGGTGTCGAGGCTGAAGAGGACCTCTTCGACCTGTGGTGAAAGAGTCAGCGGACTTCCTCTTCCGGACCTTCGTACGGGTCGGACCCGTCGCTCACTGTCCACGCTCCCGCAGCTCTCGCATGACCGTGGACGCGGGGCGACCAGGAGCGGTGCCCGCCTTCACCGCGGCGGCGGTGCGAGCGGTCCGAGGGTCGCCTGCAACCTGCACGAGGAGCCACCAGTTCGTCAGGACGTGCCCGATCGTCTCCGGGGTGGCTTCGCCCATCTCGCGGTAAAACTCCATGCGCTGTGCAGGGGGCAGAGCGGCGGCGACAGCATTCTGCGTGCGCGGAATCGGCTGCGGGTCGGAGTGGATCGGCCTCTCCGCGAGCCGCAGGTCGGCGAGGAGGCGGGTGAGGAGGCGCTCCTCCATGACCGCCCGGCCCCCGGCGTGCAGGGCGTCCGCGAGGGCGGGTTCCCAGGGGGAGGGGGCGGGGCTGCCCTTGAGGGGTACGGAGTCGCCCTCGGCGAGGGCCGCGGTGTACGCCTGGGTGGTCATCCGCCAGGGGCGTGCGGCGTGGCGGTGGACGGCGTCGGCGGTGATGCGCAGTCCTGTCCAGTCGAAGTCGGCGCGCCAGTGCAGGGTGCAATCCGCTTCGCGGGTGGCGGTGGCGAGGTGGTGGCAGGCGGCCGAGGGGATGCCCTCGGTGCAGATCAACGGGGGGCAGGCGGGGCCGAGTTCGGCTTCGGCGGTGCGCAGTACGGCCGGGTTCTCGCACACGTACACCTCGCCGGGCAGCGGTCGTACGGGGTGAGCGGTGAGCTGGCGGAGGGTGAGGCGGAAGGACAGGCCCGCGTCGGCTGCCTCGGTCAGCCAGCGTCCGGTCACGGTGTCCGGGTGGCAGCGCAGGCCGAGGACGAGGACCTGGCTGGCGAGGTCGTCGGTGACGGCTCCGGCCGTCTCCCACAGGGCGCGGCGTGCGGTGTGGCCGGCGGGGACGGCGTCCAGGCCCGCGCGCAGCGCCAGAGCGCGCAGAACGAGGTGCTCCAGGCGGCTGCCGGGGGTGAGGGCCTTGGTGTCGCCGCAGGTGCGTTCGGCGAGGACGGGCAGGGGGACGAGGCAGTCGCCGGGGGTGTTCGCGAGGGCCTCCAGCACGGCGCGCGCCTGGGCCGCGAGCGGGGTGGCGGTGCGGGCGTGGCGGGTGAGGGTGCCGTCGGCGGCGAGCTGGTCGCGCCAGGTGTCGTACCAGCCCTGCCCGCTGAGCGGGGAGGCGGTGAGTGTCTCGGCGAGGTGGTCGCGGTGTTCGGCGAGCCGGGCGCGTTCGGCGGGGCGGTCGCGCAGCGGGCCGTGCAGGCAGGCCAGTACGGGGATCAGGCCTCCTTCGGGGCCGCAGCGGGCGCGCAGCGCACGGTCCAGGTCGGCGAGGCGGACGCTCAGCCTTTTGACGGTGCCGGGGCGGTAGCTGCCGGTGAGGCCGATGACCGTGCGGCGTTCCGCGTCGGTGGGGTCGGCGAGGGACACGGATGCGCGGGAGAGGGTCGATTCGTTCGCCCCGTCGCGCTCCAGGCGGCGGCGGGCCGCTCGCAGCAGCCGCTGCCAGCCCGGGCCGCGCAGCTCGGCGTCCGCGTCCTCGGTCAGGTTCACCCGGCGTCCTCTTCGGGGCGGGCGGGGCGGGCGGGGCGTACGCGGGTGCCGGGGGAGCCGAGGGCGCGGGCGAGGTCGTCGGCGTCGTCGGCGATCAGTGCCTTGCCGTCCCACAGCAACAGCAGGGCGCTGACGGTGTGGTCGACGGCGGAGTGCGCCAGGTCGTAGTGGGCGCAGGCGGGCACGTCCGTGTGGGCGGCCCACAGGTCGTAGCCGGTCATGAACAGGTCCAGGTCGAACTGGGCGGCCAGGCTCATCAGTTCGCTGCGACCGGTGTCGTCGACCCCGGCGAACGCCTCGTCCAGGGCGAGCAGTCGGGGCGCGTGCGACGCGGCCGAGTTGAGCATGGCGTGCGCGGCGGCGAACAGCGGCAGGTGGAGGGAGACGGACTGCTCGCCGCCGGAGAGGCGGGAGTGGCGGGCGCGGGTGAGGCGTTCCTCCTCGCCGCCGGGGCGCGCCAGGTGGAAGGCGAAGGTGCGCCAGGTGCGGTAGTCCAGGACGCGGGCGAGGAGTTCGCGGTAGGGCTGTTCGCGGTGGCCCGCGCGTTCGGCCTTGATGCGGTCGGCGAAGTGGGCGCGCATCGAGGCGAGTTGGTCGGGTGTGAGGCGGGTGGCGTCGGTGTCGAGCAGCTTGCAGACGGCGCGCTGGGTGTCGTCGAGATGGTCGGCCAGCTGCCAGGCGACACCGACGGTCGTGCCCGAGGACATGCGCCGGGCTCGCATCTCGCGGTCCATGCCGCGGATCAGGTCGCGGGCGTCCAGGGTGCGCTCGTGGATCTGCTGGGCGAGGCGGGTGAGCAGGGCGTCCTGAAGGATGCGCTGCTCGGCCTCGGAGAGCAGCATCTGCTGGTCGTGCCGGGCGGCGGCGATCCGCCCGGCGAACACGGCGGCCGGGAGCGGCCCGGTCTCGTCGGTGACGCGCACGGTGATGACGCCGTCGGCGCTGTCCCAGGAAGGGTGGTAGTCCTGCCCGGCGGCGGTCAGCTGTGTCTGCAGGTCCTCCAGGGCCTTGGTGAGGCGGGTGGTGGACTGCTTGAGGGAGTTGTCGGTGGGGGTGAGGTCGCGGGTGGCGTACAGGATCGCCTCGTGCACGGCGACCGCGGCAGCGGGCAGCTCGTCACCGGACCAGTCGGCTTCCTGCGCGGGCCAGTTGGCCTCGGGCGGACAGCCGAGCAGGTCGAGGAGTTCCCGGGTGGCGTACGGGCCGAGGGCGCGCGCGGTCTGCAGCTCCTCGCGGGCGGCCGTGGCCAGGGCGACGCGGGCCGCCGTCGCGCGTTCGGCGGCCCCGGTGGCCTCGGCGAACGCGGCCCGTTCGGATGCGACCGCTCGTTCGTATCCGCCCTCGGCCCCGGCCAGTTCGACGCGGGCGCGCTCCACTTCGGCGAGCACCTGCTCGGCCTCGGCGCCGACCGCCTCGTGCAGTGCGTCCAGCTTGGCCTTCTCCTCGGTGTGGTTGAGGCGTGCGGCGCGCTCGGCGTCACGGGCCGCCTGCTCCTCCTCGGCGGCCTCCGCGAGGCGGGCGGCGGACTCGTCCACGGTCTCTTGCTGCCGGGCGTGCTCGCGCCGGCACTGCATCAGGTCGCGGGCGGCGGACTCGAAGCGGTGCACCGCGTCCGCCACCGCGTCCGTCCGCTCCGGGTCGAGCGCGTGCTCGGCGGCGGTGCGGCGCAGCCGTCGCTCGGCGGCGGCGCGGTGGGCCGAGGCCTCGTCCAGGCGGGCGCGGGCCGCTTCGGAGGCCTGGCGCGCCGAGCGCAGGGCGCCTGCGGCGGTGTGCGCCTCACGCAGCGCGGCGGCGATCGGCGCGGTGGCCGGCAACGCGGTACGGGCTGCCGCGTACGCCTCCACACGCGCCGCCACCCGGTCCAGATCCTGTTCGTGGACGAGGAGTTGGCGCTCCAGCTCGGCCAGGCGGGCGTCCAGCCCGTCCAGGCGGGCGGCGCGGCGGCGGGCCCGCGCGGTGGCGCCGATGTACTCGGGGTGCGCCTTCGTGGCGCGGCCGACGGTGACGCCGTGTGCCCAGCCGCCGTCCTGGCCGACGCGCGCGCCGGTGCCTTCGCCGACCCGCGCGCCGGTGCCTTCGCCGGTGCCTTCGCCGTGTCCGAGCGCGATCGAGGCGAGCAGGGCGGCGATCCGGGGTGCGGGTACGGGCGCGTCCTCTTCGGGGAATTCCTCGGGCACGAGGGCGTCGGCCAGGCTCGGCCCGGTCACCGGTGCCGAGGGCTCCAGCCAGGCGTCCTCGCCCTCGTGCCGGGCGGCCGGGGCGGGGGCGAGCCAGGCGTCCAGCATTCCCGAGGCGTCCAGTGCGGCCTCCACGGCGGCGGCCCGCGCCTCGCCGAGCCCGTCCGCGAACCGGACCAGGCGCCACAGCGGCGCGCCGTCCCGCCCGGCACGGTCGGCGGTGCGGCCGGGGTGGCGCGGCGGGGCGTCGTCCCGCTCGGCGGCCACCTCCGCCCGCTCCCCCGCGGTGTGCTCCCTCTCCCGCAGGAGCGTCTCGCGCTCGCCGCGCAGCGTGTGGCGTCGCTCGTGCAGCGCTGCCAGGCGCTCGCGGGCGGCCTCGTCGAACGCGGACGGCAGCGCGCTCGCGCCTGCCTCGCCGACCGCCGCCAGGGCCTCTCGCACGGCGGCCAGTCCGGCGTCGTCCAGCAGTTCCGGGTGTGCCGACTCCCAGGCGGACAGCCGTACTTCGGCGGTCTGCCGGGCCTCGTCGACCGCGAGCTCGTGTCGGCGTACCTCTTCCTCGGCCTCGCCGGCCGCCTGGCCCGCGTCGTCGGCCGCGCGCTGCGCGAGCGTGTGCGCCTGGTCCGCCTCCCGGCCGGCGGCGAGGGCGCCGCGCACGGCCCGTACCGCGTCCTGCCGCTCGGCGGCGCGGGCGGCGGCCCGCTCGGCGAGCCCCGCTTCATCGGCGTCCGCTTCGCCCCAGCCGATGCCCGCGGCGAGCGCCCGGTCGGCGAGCTCGGCCGCGGTACGGGAGGCCGCCGCCACCAGCTCCTGGAGGAGCCCGCGGGCGGAGGCGGCTCGTGCTTCGGCACGGGCGGTCTGCGCGGCCCGCCGCTCGGCGGTGTGCACAGCGGCGGAGAGCGCCTCCTCGCAGGTGCGCACCAGCCGCTCCAGATCGGCCAGTTGCTCGACCGCCTGGTATGCGGCGGAGGACTTCAGCTGGTCAAGGCGGGCGCGCAGTGCGGACTGCGCCGCCTGGCAGCTCTCCACCGCCGCCTCCGCCTCGGAGCGCCGCCCCTCGGCCTCCTGGCATGCGCGTGCGGCGTCCGCCACGGCCTGCCGCTGCTCGCCGGTGGCGGCGCGGCGGCGGCTGAGCGCGTCGGCCGCCCAGCGGGCGTGGACGCGCAGGTAGGTGGAGTACGTGGCGAGGAAGGCGCGGGTGGCTTCGTCGGCGGCGGCCAGGCCCTCCAGGGTGCGGGCCACGGACTCCATGTCGTCGAAGGAGCGGGCCGCCTCCGCGATCAGATCGTCGTCCAGCGGGCGCAGGCCGTCGGAGAGTGTGTCCGACAGCTTCGCCGGGTCGAGGTTCTTCGCCAGCTGCGGGCGGCGCAGGGTCAGCACGAGGGTGAGGAACTGCTCGTAGCGCTCCCTGCCGAGCCCGAACAGGCGGCGGTCGATCGCGGCCCGGTAGTCGGCGGCCGAGCCGACGAGCACCTCCTCGCCCAGCTCGGCGGCGAGCTGCTTGCGGGTCAGCGGCCGGTCGTCGGCGGTGAGCAGGGAGAAGTCCCTGCCCACGCGGCCGGACGTGACGAAGTGCCAGCGCTGCGGGGTGTCGCGGTGCCGGTGGGCGTGCAGGCCGATGCCGACCGTGACCGCCTCTCCGGTGTCCTGGTGACGGAGTTCGAGCCACACATAGCCGAGCGCGCTCTCCTGCCCGCGGTAGAGCAGGTTGGACTTCATGGTGCGGTCCTCGGCGGCGAACGGGTTGAGCCGCTTGGGGTCGATCCGGCCGTCCAGAACGTACGGGAAGAGGACTTCCAGCGCCTTGGTCTTGCCGCTGCCGTTGGCGCCGCGCAGCACCAGCCAGCCGTCGGCGAAGCAGAACTCCTCGTCGCGGTAGTCCCACAGGTTGACGATGCCGGCCCGGGTGGGCTGGAAGCGGGTCACGCGCTGCCGTCCTTGGAATCGGTGAGGGAATCGGTGAGGGAATCGGCGAGGGGGTCGGCCTCGGGGGTGGACAGGGTTTCCTGGGCCGAGGGTCGGGGCGCGGCGCGGCGGGCTGTTTTCACCTCGGCGCGGGCGCCCCGGTAGCGGGCCAGCAGCGGGAGGGCCAGGACGCCGCCGTCGACCCGGGCCACCAGGGACATGGCGGCCAGCAGGGCGAGCGCCTCGTCGAGGAGCCGGTCCCGGTCGGCCAGGTGAGTGGCGGACATGCCCGCGCCGAACTCGTCCACCAGCGCCTTCAACGCCCGACGCAGCCACGCCTCGGTGACGAACGGGTAGCGGGCCTCGTCCGTGTCGGGGGCCTCACCGGGCGGCGGGGGTGCGGTGTCGTCCTCCGTCCCGGCCAGCAGCTGCTCGGCTTCCGTCTCGGCCAGCAGTTGCTCGGCGGCGGCCGGGCGCGCGGGCAGCGCCGCATCCAGCCGGGCCGCCGCCTGGGCGAGCCGTTCGGCGGCGCTCGCGTGCGGCAGGTGCTCGATCCGGGAGCGGGCAGGACCTTGCACGTACTGGGCGATCCGCACGGCCAGCAGCAGCGCGGCCTGCGCCACCGTGCCGCCGGCCGGGAAGGCGAGGTCCGTCATCCGCCGTGCGGGGTCCACCAGCGCCACGCCCTCCGCCCGCCGCTCCAGCGTGAGCCCGGTCAGCCGCTCCACGTCCTGGGCGAGGGCGGGCGCGCGCAACTGCCCGTGCAGGGCCGGGTCCACGTCGGCGTAGTAGACGGCGGGCCGCTCGACGACGAGCCGCCGCGCGGCGCGTGACGCCTGCCGCCGCTGCGCCTCGCGGCCCTGCGAGAGCATGCCCGCACCTGCCGCCGCCAGCAGCCCGGTCACCGACTCCAGGTGCTGCAGCACCCTGCCCGGCCGGAAGAGGGCGTCGACGACCTCGCGGTCGATGTCGTACAGCGCCTCCGCCTTATCGGGGTCGCTGACCCAGTCCGCGGCCGAGCCGTCGGCCATGCGCAGCGCCCCGCGCCCGGTGAGGAACGTGACCGCGTCGACGAAGGCGTCCCGGTCGGCCTTCCGCCCGGTGTCCATGCCGAGCCCGTCCACCTGCCCGGCCTCCGCAGCCACCGCGTCCGCCAGCTCGCCGAGCACCACCTGGGTGCCCGCCCGGCCCAGCGCGGACAGGGTGAGCGCGAGGAGCGCGTAACGGCGGCGGTCGAAGGGACGGCCGGTGCGGGTGAGCGCGGGCCGCGTGGTGTCCAGGCCGTCCTGGGCGCGCAGCAGACGCGCGGTGCCGTACGTCAGGAGCAGCCGGTAGTCGAAGGCGTCCGCCAGGTCGCGGCGCAGCTGCGGCGCGAACCGGCGTACGAGCGGGAGGGCGCCCGGGTCCGGGTACACCTCGGTGACCAGCGGGTGGCGCAGGATCAGCCGCATCGCCTTCTGGTAGTCGGCGAGCTGGTGGGTGTCGACGTCGGCGGCCGGGCGAGGTGCGGGGACGGTACTCATGCGGCAGTCACCTCCAGGCGCAGCCCGTCCAGGTGGAGCGTGCCGCGCACGGTGCGCACGCTGGTCGCCCCGGCGTGCGGGTGGAGGGTGAGGCGTACGCCGTGCTGGCTGCCCGCCCCCAGCGGGCCGGTACGGCGGCTGACCGGGGCGGGCGCCCGGGCGGCGAGCGCCAGGTCCAGCAGGGCGAGCAGCGCCTGTGTCTCCGCCTCGTCCAACTCGTCCTCGTACGGCCCGTGTTCGGCCAGCCTTTGAACAGCCGCCCGGCGCGCGGCGGTCTCGGCCAGCTGCCGCTCGCGCAGCAGGGCCCGCCCGGCCTCGTCCCGCTCGATCCGGCCGGGCGCGCGCGGGGCCGGAGTACGGCCGGTGCGCACCAGGGTGCGGGACAACTCGACCGGCTCGGCCTCCCACCACGAGGTGCGGGCCGGGATCTCCTCGGGGTCCTCGTACAGCACGCCCGCGTGGCGCGGGGAACCCAGTTGGAACACCGCCTGGTACAGCGCGTGAGCGTCCTCGTCGCCCGGGCAGTTCGCGAACCACTGGGCCAGGTGGCGTAGTTGCGACTCGCGGCTCACTCCGCCGCGCCGTGCCTCGGTGACCCGTCGCAGCAGCGCGGTGACCGCCGCGATCCCGGTCATCGTCGCGTCCTGCAGCCGGTCCGCCTCGCTGCGCCGCTCCGCGCCGCCCGCGCCTCTCCCGCCGCCATCCTCGGCGGACGGGGGCCTGCGGCCATCAGCAGCCCAGCCTGCCGGCCGGGCGGTGAACCACTGCTCGACGCCCGCCCAGCGCCGCTGCCAGTCCGCCTCCCGCTCGACCGGCGTCCGGAACAGCCGCTCGTCCGCCTCGGCCGCCAGCTCCGCGAGCCGAACCCCGCCCTGCCCGTGCACCGCCGCGACCTCGGCGGTCTTTGCCGCCAACAGGGGTGCGTAGCGGGCGAGTTCGGAGTGGAACTCCCGCATGTGCGCCAGCAGCGCGTCCTTGTGCGCCAGGAACACTTCGGGCCGGGTGTCGTTGGTGCGCGCCAGGTCGCCGAGCATCAGGTAGAAACGGGCGGCGCGCTGCGCCATGTCCGACAGCGCCTGATCCAGCCGGGACAGCTTGCGGTAGACCTCCTCCGCGTCCCCCGCATGCACCGCGTCCGCGAGCGCGCCCAGGTCGGCGAGGATGTCCGGGAACACCAGGCGGGACAGCGCCGCGTCCTCGGTGCTCGCGCCGAGCACGTCCTCCACCGCGCGGAACGCCCGGTGTCCGGCCTGCGTGAACTGGTAGACGTAGTGCCGGTTGCGGTACTCGGCGAGCGTCGCCGCGCGCGTCCCGTCGTAACTGCGGTCCAGCACCTGCCAGTCGGCGAGCGCCTCCAGCAGCGCTCCCACGTCCTCCCCGTCCAGCGACGCCTGCGGATGCCCCTCCGCCAGCCGGCCGAGGCGGGCGCGCACCTGGCCCTCGTGCAGCAGCACCTGGTAGTCCGCCCGGCCCAGATCCACGGCGCGCAGCACCCACAAGTAGGCGTGGCGCTTCTCGGCCGCCGCGAAGTGGAACAGCCGCAGCCGGTCTTCCAGCGTGAAGGCGTCGATACCGAAGGCGCCGTCGGACGGCGCGGCGGCGAGGTCGGACACGGGACTCCTTGGAGCGTTGTCTGCTGGTACGGCACGCACCCGCGCGGGCTTCGGCGTGACCCCACCTTGTCGCACGCGGCGGTTCGGCCGCCAATCGCGCGGGATTCCTTGACCTCGGCGCCGCGGGGAGGGTAATGACCGCCGGTCGGCGCCGCAGGCGCGGAGGCTTACGGCAGCGCGTGGCTCGTCACCGGCGGGCGGTTCGTCACCGGCGGGCGGTGGGCTCCGTCGGTTGCCTGGCCACGGGGTCCGCCGTCGCGGCGGGTGGGCGCGTGGCGGGACAGGTCACCTTCTTGTGGCATCACCTGGCGTCACATGGCATCACATGACACCGAGTGGCGCCACTTGGCGCCGCCCGGTGCCACCCGGTCCCATCCGGCGCCTTTCCACGCCTCACAAGCGCAGGAGCACGCATGGCGCCACAATGACTCGGGTCTCCCTCTTCACGTTTCCGCAGGTAGGGCGCCCATCCTGGAGCCCACCCCACATACGGTGCCACCCAGGCTTGCACATGGCGCCATCATGGTGCCATGATGGCGTTATGGACCTCACCCCGTATGTCGACACCCTTCGCCGCGAACTCGCGGTGGCCGCCGAAGCCGGCGGCGACGAAGCCCGTGAGCTGGCCGAGAGGCTCACCGCTCCCCTGGAGTCGGCGACCCGGCTGGCCATGCTCAACGTGCTCTCCGCCGCGATGGACGAGGTCACCCGCGAACTCGCCCCCGGCTCGGTCGACGTACGGCTGCGCGGACTCGACCCCGACTTCGTGGTGACCCCGCCGCCCACCGACAGCGGCGCCCCCGCGGAGCCGGCCGCGCCGGTCGAACCGTTCAGGACCCCGGCCCCGGCCGACGGCGACGAGGGCGGCACCGCCCGCGTCAACCTGCGGCTACCGGCCCACCTCAAGGCCCGCGCCGAGGAGGCCGCGACCCGCGAGGGCCTGTCGGTCAACGCGTGGCTGGTGCGCGCCGTGTCGGCCGCGGTCGACGGCGGCACCCGGCCGCGTACGCCCGAGAAGACCCGGACCGTCGGACAGAGCTTCACGGGCTGGGTGCGCTGACCGCGCCGCCGCCCGCACCACTTCACCCGCACGACTTCACCCGCACCACCTCACCCACACCACGTCCCACCAGCGGGGACGTCCTGAAGACTCACGAGGACGGGACAGCCATGCCTTCTTTCGACACTCCCGAACCGATCTCGGCCACGGCGCACGTGGAGGCCGGTTCCATCCAGTTCACCGCCGGTGACCGCACGGACACCGTCGTCGAGGTGCAGCCCCGCGACCCGAAGCGGGACCAGGACGTACGGGCGGCCGACCAGACCGCGGTCACGTACGCGAGTGGCGTACTGACCGTCAGGACGCCCAAGTCCAATATGTTCGGCCGCACCGGCACCGTCGACGTGACGGTCGAACTGCCCACGGGCTCACGCGTCGACATGACCGGCGCCTGGACCCAGGTGCTCGGCGAGGGCCGGCTCGGCGAGGTCCGCGTGAAGACCTCGTCCGGGGACGTCCGCCTCGACGCGACCGGCCCGCTGAAGCTGACCGCGTCGCACGGCTCGATCACCGTGGACCGGGTCGAGGGCATGGCCGAGATCACCACCAGCTCCGGCAGCCTGCGCATCGGCCTCGTCGACGGCCCCGCCGTCCTGAAGAACTCGCACGGCACCACGACCGTCGACGCCGCGACCGGCGAGCTGCGGGTGAGCGGCGCCAACGGCGACATCGAGATCCGGCGCGCCGAGGACTCGGTCACCGCCACCACCGCCCACGGCACTCTGCGCTTGGGCGAAGTCGCCAGCGGCACCGTCCAGTTGGAGACCTCCTACGGTGCCATCGAGGTCGGCGTCCGCGAGGGCACGGCCGCCTGGCTCGACGTCAGCTCGGTTTCCGGACAGGTGCGCAACACGCTCACCGCGTCCGAGACGCCGGAGAAGACCGAGGACACCGTCAAGGTCCGCGCCCGCACCCGGCACGGCAACATCGACATCCGCCGCGCCAAGGCCTGAGCGCCACATCCTCAACCGGCCCCATCCCTCATCCACTTCAGCCTTCGAACGGAGGGCACCATGCCTTCATCTGTCATGCCCACGTCCAGGCGGGGCGACGGTCACCCGTCGCCGGCCGCCGTCTCCACCACCGGTCTGCGCAAGTCGTACGGCGACAAGACCGTCCTCGACGGCATCGATCTGCACATCCCGGCCGGGTCCGTGTTCGCGCTGCTCGGGCCCAACGGCGCCGGCAAGACCACCGCCGTGAAGATCCTGTCCACGCTCATCACCGCCGACGGCGGGCAGGCCCAGGTCGCGGGCCACGACATCGCCACATCACCGAACGAGGTGCGTGCCGCGATCGGCGTCACCGGGCAGTTCTCCGCCGTCGACGGGCTGATCACCGGCGAGGAGAACATGCTCCTCATGGCGGACCTGCATCACCTGTCCAAGCGCGAGGGGCGGCGGGTCACCGCCGAGCTGCTGGAGCGCTTCGACCTCGTCGACGCCGCGAAGAAGCCCGCCCAGAGCTACTCCGGCGGTATGAAGCGCCGCCTGGACATCGCCATGACGCTGGTCGGCAACCCGCGGATCATCTTCCTCGACGAGCCGACCACCGGCCTCGACCCGCGCTCCCGCCACAACATGTGGCAGATCATCCGCGAGCTGGTCACGGGCGGCGTCACCGTCTTCCTCACCACCCAGTACCTGGAGGAGGCCGACGAGCTCGCCGACCGCATCGCCGTGCTCCACGACGGCAAGATCGCCGCCGAGGGCACCGCCGAAGAGCTGAAGCGGCTCATCCCCGGCGGACACGTCCGGCTCCGCTTCACCGACCCGGCCGCGTACCAGTCAGCCGCCTCCGCTCTGCGCGAGGTCACCAGGGACGACGAGGCGCTGTCGTTGCAGATCCCCAGCGACGGCAGCCAGCGCGAGCTGCGCTCCGTCCTCGACTGGCTGGACTCGGCCGGCATCGAGGCGGACGAGCTGACCGTGCACACCCCCGACCTCGACGACGTGTTCTTCGCCCTGACCGGCAGCACCGACCAGCCGAACCAGCCCAAGGAGGCTGTCCGATGAGCTCCCTCTCCCTTGCCGTACGCGACTCGTCCACGATGCTGCGCCGCAATCTGCTGCATGCCCGCCGCTACCCGTCCATGACGCTGAACCTGCTGTTCACGCCGGTCATGCTGTTGTTGCTGTTCGTCTACATCTTCGGCGATGTGATGAGCGCCGGCATCGGGGACGGCGATGCCGGCCGGTCCGAGTACCTTGCGTACGTCGTCCCGGGCATCCTGATGCTGACCATCGGCGGCACCACCATCGGCAGCGCGGTGTCCGTCGCCATGGATATGACCGAGGGCATCATCGCCCGCTTCCGCACGATGGCGATCCACCGCGGCTCGGTGCTCATCGGGCACGTCATCGGCAGCGTGCTCCAGTGCGTGATGAGCGTGGTGCTCGTCGGGGCCGTCGCCGTGGCGATCGGCTTCCGGGCCACGAACGCCACCGTCCTGGAGTGGATCCTGGCGGTCGGGCTGCTGGCGCTCGTCTCCCTGGCGCTCACCTGGATCGCGGTCGGGATGGGCCTGTCCAGCCCGACCGCCGAGGCGGCCGGCAACAGCGCGATGCCGCTGATGGTCCTGCCGCTCCTCTCCAGCGCCTTCGTGCCGGTCGACGCGATGCCGGGCTGGTTCCAGCCGATCGCCGAGTACCAGCCGTTCACCCCGGCCATCGAGACGCTGCGCGGCCTGCTGCTCGGCACCGAGATCGGCAACAACGGGTGGCTGGCCGTCGTCTGGTGCCTGGGGCTGGCCGCGCTCGGCTACGTCTGGTCCAAGTCGCTGTTCAACCGCGACCCGAAGTAGCGGGCCGGCAGCATTACAGGCCGCGACCCCCAGCTCGTCCCGCTCCAGGGCGGCGTACCCCGACACCGCGTCGGCGTACGCCGCCCCGTCGTCGTTCCGGACCATCCGCCCCAACCGCGATGCCGAGAGCGTCGACGGGCGTCCGTGGCCGCGTGGGTGACAGCCTGCCGTGTGGTTCTACGGGTCCTCATCCTCCGGGCCGCCCGAGCCGATCTGCTCTGCTCGCAGCGCCAGGTCCTGCAGCACGTCGGCGGAGGACACGTCCGTCTGCCCGGAGTCGTGCACCTGGGCCAGCATGGCGAAGGCCAGGGTGAACGCACCGACCAGCTGTTCCACCGCGCCGCCGACCTCCCGCCCGACGAGGGCCGCGACCTCTTCGATCGAGGCGTCCTCGGGGATCGTGATCCGGGGCATCGTCTCGTTCAGGAGCGCGGTCACCACACTCGAATCGGTTTCCACGTCGTCACGGTCGACGTTCTCTTCGAGGAGCCGGCGGATCTCGCCCGCCTCCGTGAGGATTCCCACCACACGCTTCACTACTTCGCTCTGCTCCATCCAGCGAGCATAGGCGCGGAACCGTGCGACCTGTGGTCAGTCGGTCATTCGTGCCTTCGCGCCTTCGCCGGTCCGGGTTCGGTCCAGGGCGAGGGGGCCGAGCCTGCGCCCGCACACGTGACGCGGCCTCAGCAGCTTCGACCATGTGCAGTTACCGCGCCGATTCTTCGAGCAAAGGGCCTCCATGAGAACGGTGTTGACCGCTATAGCCGTTGTGATCGGCGCGGCGTTGTACCTTCTGCCGTCGCTGATCGCCTTCAACCGGAGCAACAAGGACCCGGTGGTTGATCCTCGTGATCAACGTTGTATTCGGCGCGACTCTTGTGGGCTGGGCTCTGGCCCTCTATCCGACTCTGCGTAAGCCAAAGGTGTCCGCCGTGGCGTGACGTCCGTCCTCGCGAGCCGGCCCGTTTCCGTGCCACGCCCTCAGGCCGACGCGCGCTTGCGAGGAGCCGCCTTCTTCGTCGCCGGCGTCGTCGCCGGCGACGTGTCCGATTTCGCGGTGGTCTTCTTCGTCGTCGTCTTGGCGGACGACTTCGCCGTCGACCGTGCGGCGGTCTTCCTGGCGGGCGCCCTGCTCGGCGTCGGCTTCTTCGCGGCCGTCTTCTTGGTGGACGCCGCGGCCTTCTTCTTCGCCCCGGTTCCGCCCGACTTCTTGCGGCCGGTGAGCGAAGTGACCTCGGCTACGGTGGCCTCCGCCGTTTTCTGCCCGGCCTCCGGCTCCTCGCCACGGGCCTCCTTCGCGGCCCGGACGCTCTTCTCCAGCGCTGCGATCAGGTCGATGACCTTGCCGCCGCCCGAGGCGTCCGCCCCCGCCGGCTCCAGGGTCCGGCCCTCCGCCTTCGCCGCGATGAGCGCCTCGACCGCCTCGCGGTAGTCGTCGTGGAGCGAGTCCATGTCGACCTCGCCGAGGGTGGCCATCAGCGCGTCGGCCAGGTCCAGTTCGGCGTCGCGGACCGTGACCTCGATCTCCGGGGCGACGCCCTCGGGGCTGCGGATCTCGTCCGGCCAGAGCAGACCGTGCATGGCGATCACATCGTCGACCACCCGCAGCATCCCGAGCCGTTCGCGGCCGCGCAGCGCGTATTTCGCCACGGCGACCTTCTGACTCCGCTTCAGCGCCTCACGCAGCAGGACGTACGGCTTGGCCGCCGGGACCCCGTTGGCGGAGAGGTAGTACGCCGCGTCCATCTGGAGCGGGTCGATCGAGGCGGCCGGCACGAAGGCGACGATCTCGATCGTCTTGGCGGTGGGGAGCGGGAGGGAGCCGAGGTCCTCGTCGGTGATCGGGATCACCGAGCCGTCGGCGTCCTCGTACGCCTTGCCGATGTCGGCGGCGGTGACCTCCTGCTCGTCGATCTCGCAGACCTTCCGGTAGCGGATCCGGCCGCCGTCGGCGAGATGGATCTGGCGGAAGGAGAGCGAATGGTTCTCGGTGGCGTTGACCAGCTTGATCGGGATGCTGACCAGCCCGAAGGAGATGGCGCCGTTCCAGATGGACCGCACTATTCACCCCTTGTGTCCGTATCAATACCTTTAGATCCAGGAAACGTGTGATTCTTATCGTATGACGCCGATCACAGAGGTGGAGGGGCGGCGGCTGGCGCTCAGCAATCTCGACAAGGTGCTGTATCCGGCCACCGGAACCACCAAGGGCGAGGTGCTCCACTACTACGCGGCCACCGCGGCGGGGGTCCTGCTCGCGCATCTCCACAACAGGCCGGTGTCCTTCCTGCGCTATCCGGACGGGCCGGACGGGCAGCGTTTCTTCACCAAGAATCCGCCGCCGGGTACGCCGTCCTGGGTACGGACCACCGCCGTGCCGCACCATGAGGACAAACAGGCCAGACAGGTGGTCGTACAGGACCTGGCCTCGCTGATGTGGGCGGCCAATCTGGTGGTGGAATTCCACACCCCGCAGTGGCAGGCCGACACTCCCGGGATCGCCGACCGGATGGTGTTCGACCTGGACCCCGGCGCACCCGCGACCGTGGTGGAGTGCTGCACGGTGGCGCTGTGGCTGCGCGAGCGGCTGGCGGCGGACGGCTTGCGCGCGTACGGGAAGACCTCGGGGTCGAAGGGGCTGCATCTGCTCGTACCGCTGGAGCCGACCCCCGCCGATCGGGTGTCGGCGTACGCGAAAGGACTGGCCGTCGAGGCGGGGCAGGACCTTCCGGAGCTGGTCGTGTACCGGATGACGCGGGCGTTGCGGCCGGGGAAGGTGTTCGTCGACTTCAGCCAGAATGCGGCGTCGAAGACGACCGCCGCGCCCTACACGCTGCGCGCCCGGTCCGAACCGACCGTCTCGGCGCCCGTCACCTGGGCGGAGATCGAGGAGTGCCGGAACCCGGGAAATCTGGTCTTCCTGGCCGGCGACATGGGGGCGCGGCTGGATCGGTACGGAGACTTGCTGGGGCCGCTCATCGACCCGGACCGGGCTCGGCGGTTGCCGGCCGCCGGGCGGTAAGGCGGGCGGGGCCCGAGCCGGGTGGCGCCGACCGCCGTCCGGCCCTCGATCGCCGGACGGGCTGATTCCATCGGTCGATCGACACGTCCGAAATTCGCCCCCGGAGCGCATAGCGCATAGCGGACGATCTTGTCATGTCCGTCAGGAAAAGACAGCATGTCGAGGGCGGAACGTCCGAGCCGTGGTGCACACTCCTCGCAGACACTGCTTGGTGGAATTGTGTGGGGAGGCGATGGCGTGTTCGCAGGGATCGACGAGGTCGACTGGGCCTCGATGGAGCATGCCTACGGGCCTGCCGATGATGTGCCGGCGATGCTGCGGGGTCTCGCGTCCGCCGATCCGGCGGAGCGCGAGGCGGCGCTGGACGGCATGTACGGGGCCGTCCACCACCAGGGCGATGTGTACGCCTGCACGCTGGCTTGCATTCCTTTTCTCTTCGAGCTGGTCGCGGATCCGGGGATCCGGGACCGGGGCAGCATCGTCGAGCTGCTCACCAGCATCGGCGGCATCGATCTGGACGGGGACGACGAGGACGAGCTCGACGAGGAGGAGATCGAGGCCGCGGCGAACTACGCGATGGCGGCGACCGCCGTCACCGTGGGCGCCGGGGTGTTCTTCGAGCTGATGGCCGACGAGGACCGGGGCGTGCGGCTCGCCGCGCCCTTGGCACTCGCCACGCTCCACAGCCACCCCGTGCGGGTTCTCGCGCTGTTGCGGGAGCGGTTGCCGGTGGAGCCGGCCGAGGAGGTACGGCTCGCCCTGGTCGAGGCCGCCGGGCGGGTGGCTCTGCGCCATCAGGGGCTGGCCGGACAGGTGGCCGGCTGGCTGACCCGACTGGCCGGTGAGGGGTTCCCGCCAGGGCTGCGGCTGGCCGCGCTGGCCCAGCTGGCGCGGTGCGCACCGGATGCCCTGCCGGGTGATGTCGTACGGGTGGTGACGGGGCTGCTGCGGCAGCTGCGCTCGGTGCCGGTGCGCCGGGCCGGGGCGGCTCCCGCGATCGATGCGCAGGCCGGTGCGGCCGAGGCGGTCACGGCTGTCGACGCGCATTCGGAGCCGGCCGGGGAGCCTCCCGTCGAGGAGCGGGCCGCGCCTGTGACCGTGGGGCAGTTGCGGGCGCTGTCCGACGAAGGGACTTCGGGGCGCTCCGTCCCCTGGACGGCGGACCTGCTGCGGACGCTGCATGTCGGGCTCGACGACCGGGTCGCCGAGCGGACGGCGCTGCTGACGGATCAGCTGCGCAGCCCCGACCACCAGCAGCGGATCGATGCGCTCCGGATGAGCAGCGGGCTGGTCCGGGTGTGGCGCGGATCGTACGAGGAGCTGGTCCGGCTGGTGGGTGAACAGCTCGCCACCCCTGAGCCACGGCTGGCCGAGGCTGCCGCGCATGTGCTGGAGGATCTCTTCGGTCTCGCCGCGCCCGCCGCCGACGCGCTTGCGGCGCGGGTGGCGGCGGACCCCGGCGCGTGGGTTCAGGACTGGCCGAGCGGGCCTCCGGGGCTCGGCAGTGCGGTGAAGGCGCTGGCCGGGCTGGGCGATGCCCGCGCCGTGCCCGCGCTGGCCGCCGCGCTGGAGCGGCCCGAGGTGCCGCACGATGTGGGGTTCGCCATCGACTGTATGGGGGTGGCAGCGGCCCCGCTGACCGCTGTGCTGCGCCGCAGGCTCGGCGAGGTCCATCTCGACGAGGGGGCGTACGACCGGGTGAGCCCGCTGCTCACGGGCTTGACCGCGCTACGGGCGCACGAGGCGATGCCGGAGGTGCTGCGGGTGCTGCGCGGCGCGCCGGATTACCGGGGCGAGTGGCTGCGTACGGCGGCTCTGCGGGCGCTCGGTTCGTTCGGGCCCGCGGCGCACAGTGTCGTACCGGAGCTGCGTACGCTGCTGCGCCGCCCCGGCAACACTTCGGCGACGGAGGTCGCTCAGGCCCTGTGGGCGGTCGACGGGGATGCCGACACCGTGCTCCCGGTGCTGATAGAGGGCTTGCAGGCGGAGCGGGTCCACGAGCGGCGGTCCGCGGTGAACGCGCTGGGCAGGCTCGGGACGCGGGCGGCGGTGACCGCGCCCCGGCTGCGCGCACTGCTCGGGCACGAGGAGCTGTGGCTGCGGGTGGATGCGGCGATCGCGCTGTGGGACGTGTCCGGACGCGCCGAGGAGTCCGTGCCGGTGCTCCTGGCGGCCTGGGAGAAGAATCGTCACATCAGGGTCCGGGTGGCGGAATGTCTGGCGCGGATGGGTATCGCTGGTGCAGGGTCGGACGTGGCGCGTGTGCTGAGCGCCGAGCTCGCCTCCGCACGCCGTCACAACGCGATGGACGGTGGATACGGCAGCCACGACACATACGAGGACGAAAAGCTGCTGGCGCTCTGCCGTCAGGCGCTTTCGGGTCATCCGGGGAAGGGACCTACAACGTGATCATTTTCGGTACGCGGGGTTATCTGTACCAACTGGCCGTCCTGACGATGGTCTGCGGCTGGTGCGGCAATCCGGCCGCGCACACGCTGCGCAAGCGGGTCACCAAGTTCACGCTGTTCTTCGTGCCGCTGTTCCCGTTCTCGACGAAGTTCGCGACGCAGTGCACGTTCTGCGGCGGGGAGCAGCAGATCCCGAAGGAGCAGGCCGAACAGCTGCTGACGCAGCATGCCGCCTCGCAGAACGGCAATCCGTTCGGGCAGGCGCAGGGGCAGGGGCAGGGGCAGGGACAGCCGGGATACGCACCGGGCGGACAGGGCCAGAACCCCTACCAGCACTGAAGCAGCACCCGAACAGCGCCCCGCCCCGGCACGAAACCGATAGGTACTAAATAGGTAAAAAGGACTTCCTTCCGAATAAGGTCTATGAGGCATGGACCGCGGGAAGGGAGGGCTTCATGCGTCCACATCGCCGGGTGCGGTGTCGCGCGGCGGCGGCCCTCGGGGCCGTCGTCGGCGCAGTGCTGCTGGCCGGCTGTAACACCGGCGGCGGGCTGCGGAGCGCCGGACCGGTTCCGGATGCCGTGGGGCCCGCCAGGCTCTGGCCCGAACTGCCGCCCGCTTCCGCCGCTCCGTACGACTACGGCGAGGGCGAGACCGCACGTATCCCGGGGATATCGGTGCCGGACGGCGATGTGCACCGTCTGAACCCAGTGGCGGTGGTGCAGGCCGGTCTCAAGGCCCGGCCGAACCGGCCCAGCGGTTCGGCCGACCTCCCCGCCGACACCGTCCGCCACATCCTTGCGTGCCGCACCGAGCCCGCCTCCTGTCCCGTGCTGCAGCCCTACTACCGTGATCTCACGGGCGACGGCAAGGACGAGATGGTGCTCGGCATCCGGATGCCCGGACGCCAGCTCTCCGTACGGGTCTACATGCCGGAGGCGGGCGGGCTGACCCGGATCCTGTCCACCACGGACGCCGTGATCAGCGTCGAGCTGGCCGGGCGGGATCTGATCATGCGGGTGCCATCGGCCATCACCGGGTACGAGTACCGCACCGCCTGGTCCTGGGACGGCCGGCAGCACGCGATGCTGCCCGCCCGGGACGAGATCCTGCGGATGCCCGCGTCCCGGGCCCCGCAGCCGCACCCCCCGACCACCCGGCCGACCGCCGGGCCCACGACCGCCGGCCCCACCGCCGCACCGCCCGACGGTGTGTCCGCCGAGCGCCGATGAGGCGGCACGGGGCCGGGCGGGGCGGGACGAAGTGGCGCAGGCCGCGCGCGCCTTCCTGGACCGCGACGCTCACCTGGAAGGCGGCCGTCTTCATCACGGTGATGTGCTGTGCCCTCGCGGCGCTGCTGAGCGTGCTGGTCCACACCGCGGTGACCCGTCAGACGGTCGGCCAGGCCCGCGCGGAGGCGCTGACCCGCCTTGAGGGCGTCACCGTCGCGTACGAGACGGGCGAGCCACTACCGCCGGGTTCCGGCATCGATCCCCCGGGGCTGCCCGCCTCCCTGCGCGCCCTGGCCGTCAGCGGTCGGCGGGGCACGCGCGTCGCCTATCACAACGGACGTCCGGTCATGTGGGCGGCGGCTCCGGCCGACGGCCGCGCGCTGGCCACGGAGGTGGACTACAGCCAGAGCGCCCGCACGATCAACGATCTCGACGGGGCGATCGTCGGCTCCTCCCTGCTGGCCACCGGCGCCACCCTGCTCGTCGGCGCGTTCGCCGTCACCCGGGTCACCCGACGGCTGCACCAGACGGCCCAGGTGGCCCGCCGGATCAGTGCGGGCGACCTCGACGCCCGCGTCGACGACCCGCGTACGGCGGACCCTTCGCGCCCGCAGGACGAGGTGGCGATTGTCGCCGGTGCGCTGGACACGATGGCGTCCACGCTCCAGCACAAGCTGCTGACCGAGCAGCGGTTCACCGCCGATGTGGCGCACGAACTACGCACCCCGCTGACCGGCCTCTCGGCCGCCGCCGAACTGCTGCCGCCGGGGCGACCGTCCGAACTGGTGCGGGACCGGGTCCGGACGATGCGCGGGTTGACGGAGGATCTGCTGGAGATCTCCCGGCTCGACACCCATACGGAGCACGGGGATCTCGATGTCCACGAACTGGCGCCGCTCGTCGAACGCGTGGTGCGCGCCTCCGGAACGCAGACCGAGGTCCGCTTCGGACAGACGGGCACAGGGCGACCGCAGGCGCACGTACAGGTCGAGACCGACAAGCGGCGTCTGGAGCGGGTGCTGGGCAATCTGATCGCCAATGCGCACAAGCATGGCCGCCCCCCGGTGGTGCTGACGATCGACGGGCCGGTGGTGACCGTACGCGATCACGGTCCGGGTTTTCCGGAATATCTGCTGCACAGCGGACCGCAGCGGTTCCGTACCGAGGGCGGCGCCAAGGGACACGGGCTCGGGCTGACCATCGCCGTCGGCCAGGCGGAGGTGATCGGCGCCGACCTCGCCTTCTCCAACGCCGAGGACGGCGGGGCGGTGGCCCGGCTGACGCTCCCCGAGTACGTACGACCGGGCGACGATGCGCCGGAGAGCCGGGACGATCCGGAATCCGGGCCGCAGCACAAGGGGTGAGGCGCCGTATGGGTGAGAGGCCGTACAAGGAATGAGGGCCGTCGGCTCACACCGCGCCGGCACCGGCCACCACGCAGACCCCGATGAACATATCGGTAGACATACCCGCTATGACATAAGGGACATAGACACCACCACTTGCTACGTTGCGTGGCATGACCGCAACGACGGCGGACGCACCCCCGCCCGATCTACGGCTGCCCAAGCGGCGCGGAGTCGAACTGCTGCTCCTCATCGGGGCCGTCCTCATCTCCGTCTACGGCTACGCCGCCGTCGGCCTGGCCAGGAGCGGCGCGGTCCCGCCCGACGTCGCCGCCTACGGCGCGGGCCTCGGGCTGCTCGCCCTCCTCGCCCATCTCGCGGTCCGCTTCCGTGCCCCGTACGCCGATCCGCTGCTGCTGCCCATCGCCGTGCTGCTCAACGGGCTCGGCCTGGTGCTGATCTACCGGCTCGACCTGGAGACACCGAAGGACCAGGCGGCCCCCACCCAGCTGATCTGGTCCACGCTCGGCGTGGCGTTCTTCATCGCGGTGGTCGTCTTCCTGCGCGACCACCGGGTGCTCCAGCGGTACGCCTATCTCTCGGTCGCCACCGCCCTGGTCCTGATGATCGTGCCGATCTTCTTCCCGGCGGTGAACGGGGCCAAGATCTGGATCAGGATCGGCGGATTCTCCTTCCAGCCGGGCGAGTTCGCCAAGATCCTGCTCGCCGTGTTCTTCGCCGCGTATCTCGCCGCGAACCGCAATGCCCTCGCCTACACCGGCCGCCAGATCTGGAAGCTCCAGCTCCCCACCGGCCGGGTGCTCGGCCCGATCGTGGCGATCTGGCTGCTCAGCGTCGGTGTGCTGGTCCTGGAACGCGATCTGGGCACCTCGCTGCTCTTCTTCGGCCTCTTCGTCATCATGCTGTACGTGGCGACCGGCCGGACCGGCTGGATCGCGGTGGGCCTGGTGCTCGCCGCCGTCGGCGCGTTCGTCGTCGGCTCCCTGGAACCGCATGTGCACAGCCGGGTCCAGGACTGGCTCGACCCGTTCGCCTCCATCGCCGCCGGTGAGGGCCCCAGCCAGCTGGCCCAGTCGCTGTTCGCGTTCGCCGCGGGCGGGATGCTCGGTACCGGGCTGGGGCTCGGTCACTCCATCCTCATCGGCTTCGCCGTCAAGTCCGACTTCATTCTGGCGACCGCGGGCGAGGAGCTCGGTCTGACCGGGCTGACCGCGATCTTCCTGCTGTACACGCTGCTGGTCGCCCGCGGATACCGGGCCGGCCTCGCCCTGCGCGACACCTTCGGGCGGCTGCTGTCGATCGGCCTCGCCTCGATCCTGGCGCTCCAGGTGTTCGTGATCGCGGGCGGGGTGATGGGGCTGATCCCGCTGACCGGCATGGCGATGCCGTTCCTCGCCCAGGGTGGTTCGTCCGTCGTCACCAACTGGATCATCGTGGCGCTGCTGATCCGGATCAGCGACCAGGCCCGCAGACCCCACCCCGACCACGTGGAGACCGGAGTCATCGCGCCGGTGGCGGAGGACGAGCCGTGATCCCGTACCCGCGAGCCGTGATCCCGTACCCGCCGCGAGCCCCGGAGGCCAGGCCGTGATCCGCTACATCCGCCGAGCCGCCGCGCTCTGTCTGCTCCTGCTCGTGGCGCTGCTGCTGAACGCCGCCCGCATCCAGGTCTTCCAGGCCGACAGCCTGAACGACAACCCCGCCAACCGCCGTCTCACGATCACCCGTTACAGCCAGCCGCGCGGCAACATCCTGGTCGGCGGCAACTCCGTCACCGGTTCCGAGAACACCGGTGAGCAGCTCAAGTACGAGCGCACGTACAAGAACGGCCCGCTGTACGCGCCGGTGACCGGCTACGCCTCGCAGACGTACGGCACGACCCTGATCGAGAACGCCGAGGACGACATCCTCTCCGGCACCGACTCGATGCTCGCCCCGTTCCCTCTGTGGAACGAGATCACCCGCAGCCAGCAGCCCGGCGGCAATGTCGTCACGACCATCAAGGACTCGATGCAGCGCGCCGCCTACAACGGGCTCGGCGGGCGGCGGGGCGCGGTCGCCGCCGTCGAGCCGTCGACCGGCAGAATCCTGGCGCTGGTCTCGACCCCTTCGTACGATCCCGGGCTGCTCTCCGGCACCGGTTCGTCCGTCACCGACGCCTGGCAGCTGCTGAACGCGTCGAAGAGCCGGCCGATGCTCAACCGGGCGATCCGGCAGACCTATCCGCCGGGCTCCACCTTCAAGATCGTGACAGCGGCGGCCGCCCTCGACACCGACGTCGTCACCGATCCCGACGCCAGGACCGACACCCCGTCCCCCTATGTGCTGCCGGGTACGACGACCACGCTCCCCAATGAGGCGGAAGGCTGTGAGAACGCCTCGCTCGCCGAGGCGATCCGGGTCTCCTGCAACACCGTGCTGGCGGAGCTGGGGGTGCGGGTCGGGCTGACGGACATGGTGGACGCGGTGCGTAAGTTCGGCTTCAACGACTCCGGGCTGAAGATCCCGTCGGGGGTGGCGAAGAGCAACTTCGACACCGAGATGAGCGACGACCAGCTGGCGCTCTCGTCGATCGGGCAGTTCGACACGACGGCGACACCGCTCCAAATGGCGATGGTGGCATCGGCCGTGGCGAACGGCGGCGACCTCAAGTACCCGTATCTGGTGGACCGTACGACCACGAGCAGCGGCTCGACCGTCCACCGGAACGGCTCACGCACCTACCACCAGGCGATGAGCTGGCGGACGGCCATGCAACTGCGGCGGATGATGGTCGACGTCGTGGAGCGGGGCACCGGGTCCCACGCCGCGATCGACGGCGTGAAGGTCGGTGGCAAGACCGGCACCGCACAGCACGGCATCGACAACTCGGGCAGGCCGTACGCCTGGTTCATCTCCTGGGCACAGGCGCCGGCCGCGACGCAGCCCGCCGTCGCGGTAGCCGTGGTCGTCGAGGACGCCGCGGCGAACCGGGCCGACATCAGCGGCGGTGGCAGCGCTGCCCCGATCGCCCGTTCCGTCATGGAGGCGGCCCTGACAGACTGACGACCTCGCCCACGATTGGCAGTGGGAGAAGGAGCGGTGTCTGGGGCCTTCGAATCCAAGGCGGAGGAGGGAGTCGACGCGGCGCGTCGGCGACTGACGACAACGCCGGAGGCGGAGGTCCCAGACACCGCGACGCCGCTGACAATCGTGGGCGAGGTCGTGATCGCGTGGCGGATGCGGGCGTGGGCCGGGCACTGGAGCGGATCGGGCGGGAGGATCCGCGCCTGTGCGCGTTCATCGAGGTGTGGCCCGGAAGGGCGCTCGCCGACGAGGAGCAGGCACGTCAACTTCCTTTGGCCGGTTTGCCGTTCGCGGTCAAGGGGTCGACCGGTATCCGTTCGTACGCGGCCCGCCGGCTGGTCGCGGCCGGCGGCGTCCCGGTCGGCGCGACCTCGGTGCCCGGCCCCGGCACGCCGTGGCAGACCTGGGGGCTGGGCGCCCACGGCCGTACGGTCAACCCGTGGCGCCCCGACCGCACGCCCGGCGGCTCCTCGGCGGGTTCGGCGGTGGCGGTCGCGGCGGATCTGGTGGAGCTGGCGACCGGCAGCGACGGGGCGGGGTCGGTACGGATTCCGGCGGCGTGGTGCGGGGTGTTCGGCCTGAAGACGACGAATGGCCTGCTGCCCTCCCCCGACCGGTCCGGGCTCGCTTCCGCCGGGGTGCTGACCCGCTCGGTGGCTCACGCCCAGACCTATCTGCGCTGTGTCCTGGACGGCTGCGAACCGGCGACGGCGGACCTTCCGATCCCTGCTGTCTTCAGCCCCGATCTGGGGTACGCGGAGGTCGATCCGGAAGTCGAGTCGGTCGTCCGGCGTGCGGCCCGGCGGCTCGTGGCGAGCGGGGTGGTGCGGCTCGTGGACCGTACGTGCGAGCTGCTCGACCCGCGAGAGGCATGGCAGGCGGTCCGGGGCGGGGAGCCGTCCCCGGCCGCCGCGGAGATCCGGCGCGAGAACGACCTCCGGCTCGACGCCCTGTTCGCCCGTACCGTTCCTAACCAGTGCGCAGGAGTGGGTCCTGGACCCACTGCTGCGTTCTGGGCGCATCCCGAACGGTGTTGGATGCGCTGGGTTCCCGCTTTCGCGTCCCGCTCGGCGGCACGCCTCCAGGGGCGTGATCCGTTGCGGGTGGGCGGGTTCCCTCACGCCCCCGGTTGCCTGGCCTGGCCTGGGCGGTCCGATGCCCCGCACGATCACTCCGGTCGTGTGGGGGCGGTGCCGTCCGACGCCGGACCGGGTGTCCGAGGGCGCGGCGTCCGATCACGATGCCGGCGGCATCGTGACGGGACATTCTGCGGTGCGGGGTGGCCAGCGGTTTCTGCCAGTGCTGTGCACCCCACATCGAGGTGTAGGCAGGGTCGACGGCCACGATCGCAAGGCCTTGTTCGGCGGCCATGGAGACCAGCCGCGCCTTGAGCCTGCCGGTCGGAATACCCGAGATCAGCTGCCGGAACCGCGTTTTGCGGCCGTGTTTCTCGCGGGTCTTGTCGGTGGTGAAGTCGAGGTCTTCGATGGCGATCGCGGCGGCACCGGTCTGCTTGGCCCAGTGCAGCAATTGGGTCAGGGCGTGGCGGATCTGTGCGTCGCGGTGGGTGGTGGTGCCGGAGAGGTCGTAGGGGAAGTGGTGGGGGTTGCCGATGGGGTTGCCGTGTGGGTCGAGGTGGTAGGCGGCGAAGTGGTCGGCGTTGGTGTCGACGCCGACCACGCCCCGGGCGCGGGCGGTGGCCAGCGGGATGGTCTGCACAAGGGGGCGTTGCCAGGAGGCAGTGAGGTACCAGCGGCGGCGGTCGGTGTCGTGGTGGATGCGGTAGGCGACGGCCCTGTTCGCGGTGACGCGGTCGGCCCACTCCACGCCCCGGTGCGCGAACGCGACGGTGGCGGTGAGGGTGTAGCGGCCGTGTTTGGTGTTGGCCAGGTGGGTGAGCGGGGCGGGCAGCTTGATGGACACCTCGCCGTCCGGGGTGACGCGGATCGTCTCGTTCCCGAACCGCTTCCCCGACTCACCATCAGCCGCGATGAACCAACGCTCCGCCTCCCACCGCTCCCGCCACCGCTCCTCGGCCAGCCGGGCCTGGGTGAGGTGGTGGCGGGTGTGGAGGAGACGTCTGCCGCCCCGCACCACACGCACCCGTCCAGCCTGCCGGTCGGCGACCACAGCCGCATGCCGCGCCTCCAGGGCGGCCAGGCGCCGGGACTTGTGGAACCACTCACGCCGGGAGCGGTAGCCGCCCGCGGCCCGCTTCGTCCCCGGCGTACCGATCGGGAGGGACAGTCGGTGGCGCAGCGTCCTGATCGCGGTTTCGAGTGTCTGGATGTGTGCGGTCTGGCAGCGGCGGGCCAGTGCCCACTGGTCGTGTGTGGCCTTGGTGATCGTGCCCGCGATCCGTGACGACGACAGCGCGGTCAGGTTCCGCTTGCGTGACGCCCAGGTGTCCGCGCTGTGCTCCAGACCATCCGCGCAGCGGGCTTTGAGATCACGCGAGGCCAGACGGCCCTGATGCTCACCGACCAGGCGGAGCACGTTCTCGTCCTGGGGCGTGAGGTGCTTCAGACGGTCCCGGACCGCCACCCCGCAAGGCCCCGGCACCACGAACGGCGCCGCCAACTCCCGCAAACCACCCACCACACCGCCCCCTCCCACCGACCCCGGACACCTGCCACCCAGCCCAACGAGCAGCAACCGCCAAGGTCACCCATTCGGCTCCGGAACTCCCGTTCCCACCCCGCGAACCCACCGACAGGACCCACTCCCGCTCACCACAACTCACTTCAGCGCAGCAAACCGGCAGCAGCTCGCAACCCCTCTGCTGCTCACCCCCAACCGACGCACGGCCACGACGGTCCGGGCGAGCTCTACTCGACGGCGCTGACCTGGGCGTTCAACCTCAGCGGTCATCCCGCCGCGAGTGTGCCCGCCGGATTCACGGCGAACGGCTGCCCGGTCGGACTCCAATTGGTCGCGCAGCGCGGGGCGGACGTCTCGCTGCCCGGTATGGCCCTTGCGGTGGAGAATGTGCTGATTACCGTGCGGTCATGAATGGTTCGAGCGGGTGGAGGAGGCCATGACCGCCCTGTGGTGGGTGCCGGCGGGCGTGCGCCCGACGATGCCGGACGCCGAGGAGCGCCTGCGCCATCTACGTGAACACGGCTCGACGAAGCGGGCGTTCACCCTACGCACGACTTTCCCGGCACCCGCCCCGGCTGCGGGCTGAACGGACTGATCAGCCGATCGGCTTCCGCGACTCGGACCTGACCTTCGCGGTGTCCGCCGCCAGTTGCTTCAGGTCGACGGACTGCGGGTCCATCATCGCGGTCCTGGGCGTGACCACGGCGACCATGGCGCCCGTGTTTCCGTCGCCCCAGGCGCACATGGGGAGGCTGCTCGACACGCCGCCGGTCTTCTGCCGCACGACCTGGCACTCGACCGTGATGCCGTATCCGTCGGGGGTGAACTCCTTGGCGGGTACGGCAAGGGTCGCACCCTCCGCCTCCGCAGCCCCCGAAAGGATCTTGCCCCGCGCGGACTCGGGGTTCCGCAGCTGCCCCCACATCCCGGACAGAACCAGCACACCACCCTCGGGTGAGGTGTACTGCGCGACGGCCGCCTTCGGATTCCGGATGCTGGGATCGTAGGTGTCCTCGACCCCCTTGCCCTGGGTCTGCGACATGTCCTCAGTCAGAGTGAACTCACCGTCCAGCAGCTTCTTCTCCACGGTGAGCCTGTACTCCGCCGACGGGAAGCTGCCCGCGACCGCGTTGCCGGCATCCACCAGCTTGAAGGCTGCGTAGCCGAGCCCGCCCACCACCGCGAGTACGGCGACCGTGATCCCGATGACGAGTCCGGTCCGCCTCTTCTTCGGCAGCTGCGCGCCGGGCAGGCCGGGAAACCCCGGCTGCCCCCACGGACCCTGCGGCGGAAGTTGCTGCTGCGGATGGCCGTACGGGGTCTGCTGGGCGTACGCGTTGTACTGGGGCTGGGGCTGCGGGGGCCCGTACGGGCCGTGGTGCGGCTGCGGTGGCCCGTACGGGCCCTGTGGCGGCTGCGGTGGCATGGTCATGGCACCACGTTACGTCACGCATGCGAACGCGATTTCGAACCGACCCGACAGTGTCGCCGCAACAACGACCGCCACCGCACCCGCGTCTCCTTCCGGGGCGGCGGATGGCATACATCCATTATGGCCGCCGGAGGTGCCCTGTTCCCTCCTGCTGTCGAACGATGTTGGGCCGCTTTTGGCGTCCTACCGTGGCCCCATGACCGTTCTTCACGTACGCGATCACAGCGGCCCCGACGACGACGGCCGTCCGGCCCTCCTGCTGCTCCACGGGGCCTCGCGCTCCCTCGCCGACTGGGACGCCGTCGCCCCGCAACTCACCGCCGGCCACCGGGTGCTCGCCGTCGACCTGCCCGGCCACGGCCTCAGCACCTCTTCGTCGTGGTCCTTCGACGCGGTACTGAGCGACCTGGACGAGACCCTCGTCGCCCTGGGGATCACGGGCCCCGTGATCCCCGTCGGGCATTCGCTGGGCGGGATGGTCGCCGCGCTGTACGCGGCCGAGCGGCCGGGCCTGGTGCCGGGGGCGGTGAACCTGGACGGATTCTGGTGGGGATCGCCCGCGCAGTACCCGGGGCTGGACCCGGACGAGGTGGCCCGACGGCTGGCCGACATCGGTGACATGACCCGGGCGTCGGCGGCGCAGCGGATGCCCGCGGAGTACGTCGAGCAACAGGCCACGTACAGCGTGGGGCTGGGCATCCCCTACGAGCGGGCCGAGGCATCGTTCCGCGCCAGCGTGCGAGAACTCCCCGACGGCGGCTTCCAGTTGCTGCCGGCCCAGGAGTGCGCCCTGGAGATGCTGGACGCGATGGACACCCTCGATCTCTTCGCACTGTTCCGTCGTATCCCCTGCCCGCTGCTGCTTGTCCGGGCCCTGCACCGGGTGCCGCCGACGCCCGGCCTGGAGTGGCTGGACGAGCTGATGGACGCGTACGGACAGGGCCTGGCCCGGGATCTGACGAAGCTGGCGACGGAACGGGCGGGCGTCACAGCCGAGGGCATCGGAGCGACACACGCGATGCTGCTGGAGGTGCCGGAGCAGGTGGCGGAGCTGGTGCGGGGATTCGTCTCACGGCTGTGAGTTCCCGCTCCCTGCCGGACAGCCGTTGTCTTCTCACTCCCCGGACGGGCTCGACTCCCCCTGCGTTATCGCCTCCTCGACCTCCGCGACCCTGGCCCGTTCCTCCGCCGCGAAACGGTCCCGGTCCAGTTGCTCGGCCAGTTCCTCGTCCTGGGCCATCAGCAGGTCCAGGCTGGAGTCGCCGAGCTCGAAGACGCCCATGTCGACGTAGGCCTTCTGGAGCCGTTCGCCCCACAGGCCGATGTCCTTGACGCACGGCACTATCCGGCTGAACAGCAGCTTGCGGAAGAGCTGGACAAACGGTGACTGCTCGGTAAGTTCCTCGGCCTCCCGCCTGCCGATGCCGAAGTTCTCCAGCACCTCGACACCCCTGAGCCGGTCGCGCATCAGATAGCAGCCCTCGATGACGAACTCCTCGCGTTCGCGCAGTTCGGCGTCGCTCAGCTGCTTGTAGTAGTCGCGCAGCGCCATCCGCCCGAAAGCGACATGCCGGGCCTCGTCCTGCATGACGTACGCGAGGATCTGCTTGGGCAGCGGCTTGGTCGTCGTGTCGCGGATCATGCCGAACGCGGCCAGGGCGAGGCCCTCTATGAGGACCTGCATGCCGAGGTAGGGCATGTCCCAGCGGGAGTCGCGCAAAGTGTCGCCGAGCAGGCCCTGGAGGTTGTCGTTGATCGGGTAGAGCATCCCGACCTTCTCGTGCAGGAACCGGCTGTATATCTCGGCATGCCGGGCCTCGTCCATGGTCTGGGTCGCGGAGTAGAATTTCGCGTCCAGATCGGGGACGGACTCCACGATCCTGGCCGCGCAGACCATGGCGCCCTGCTCACCGTGGAGGAACTGGCTGAACTGCCAGGCGGTGTAGTGCTTGCGCAGCTCGCCCCGGTCCTTGTCGGTCATCTTCGCCCAGTGCGGCGTGTCGTACAGGGTGAGGCCTTCGTCCGGGGTGCCGAGCGGGTCGGCGGGGTCGACCTCCAGGGACCAGTCGATGCGCTTGTTGCCGTCCCACTGCTTGTCCTTGCCCTTCTGGTAGAGGGCGAGCAGGCGTTCGCGGCCGTCGTCGTAGTCCCAGCTGAAGCGGGCGGCGCCGGAGGCGGGCACCTGCCACAACGGTGTGTCGGGGGCAGTGGTGTAGAGGTCGTGTGTCGCCACGGACGGCTCCCTTTCGCCTTGCGTGCTCCGATATGACCGACCGGCAACATGGGGGCGGTCAACCCAAATCCCTTGACGCTTGCGTCAGTTGGCAGGTTCACACGTTGGTAGACGCCGGGTCAACAAGTCGTACGCAAGGGATTGACGACCTTGCTGACATGGAGTCTCATAAGAAGTGACCGCCGGTAACCCATGTGTGAGGTGCCTCCAGCCATGACGCCAGTGACCGAAAGCGACGTGCAGTTGCTTCGCGATGCACTCGGCCCGCTCCGGGACCGCGAGCAGATCGCGGAGCGGCTGCTCGAATCCTCGGCCAAGCATTCCTTCGATCCGGACAAGGAAATCGACTGGGACTCGGCGATCGAGGACGGCAAGTGGTTCTGGCCGCCCGAGCTCGTCTCGCTCTACGACACCCCGCTGTGGCGGAGGATGCCCGAGGAGCAGCGGCTGGACCTGGCCAGGCACGAGGCGGCGTCACTGGCCTCACTGGGCATCTGGTTCGAGATCATCCTCATGCAGCTGCTGGTCCGGCACATCTACGACAAGCCGGTGACCAGCAACCACGTCCGCTACGCACTCACCGAGATAGCCGACGAGTGCCGCCACTCGATGATGTTCGCCCGCTTGATCAAGTGGACCGGTTCGCCCGAATATCCCGTGCCGCGCGTCTATCACAACCTCGCACGCGTACTGAAGACCGTTTCCACCACGCCCGGTTCGTTCGCCTCGACCCTGCTCGGCGAGGAGATCCTCGACTGGATGCAACGGCTGACGTTCCCGGACGAGCGCGTCCAGACGCTGGTGCGCGGTGTGACCCGCATCCATGTCGTCGAGGAGGCACGGCACGTCCGGTACGCCCGCGAGGAACTGCGCCGCCAGATGGTGACCGCCCCGCGCTGGGAGCGCGAGCTCGCCCGGGTCGGTTGCGGCGAGGCGGCCCGTGTCTTCTCCGTCTGCTTCATCAACCCGCTGGTGTACGAGAACATCGGCCTGGACCGCCGCGAGGCCGTCGCCCAGGTGAAGGCGAGCGGCCACCGGGCGGAGATCATGCAGACCGGCGCGAAGCGGCTGACGGACTTCCTGGACGACATCGGGGTACTCAACGGGGTGGGACGCAGGCTGTGGAAGAGCTCCGGCCTGCTTGCCTGAGCCGAAGCCCGTTGCCCGTTCGGAGCGCTTACGGCCTCCCCCGTGATGGGGATTAGGCTTCATGGCATGACCGCTGCCGTGCCGCCGACCCGTGCATACCGAAGGCTCAGCGTCGAGGCCCGCCGCGCCCAACTCCTCGGTGCGGCACTCACCTTGTTCGCACACCGGGCCCCCGACGAGGTCTCGCTCGACGAGGTGGCGACGGTCGCCGGGGTCTCCCGTCCGCTCGTGTACCGCTACTTCCCGGGCGGGCGGCAGCAGTTGTACGAGGCGGCGCTCAGGTCCGCCGCCGAGGAACTGATCCTGTGCTTCAGCGAGCCGCCCGTGGGGCCGCCCACCGAGCGGGTGGTGCGAGTACTCGACCGATATCTCGCCTTCGTGGACGGGCACGACGCCGGCTTCAGCGCACTGCTGCGCGGCGGGAGCGTCGTCGAGACCTCGCGTACGACCGCGATCGTCGACGAGGTCCGGCGGGCGGCGGCCGAGCAGATCCTGCTGCACCTGGGCCGGGGCGGCGCGGATGCCGGGGCCGAGCCCGGGCCCCGGCTGCGGATGATGGTGCGCACCTGGATCGCAGCCGTCGAGGCGGCGTCCCTGATCTGGCTGGACGAGGGGAAGCAGCCCGCCGCGGCCGAACTGCGCGACTGGCTGGTCGACCAGCTGATCGCGGTGCTGGCCGCGACGGCGGCGACGGACCCGGCGACCGCGTCGACGGTGGCCGAGCTGCTGCCGCAGGAGACCGCCGCGGGTCCGGCCGGACGGCTGGCGGAACGGCTGATCCCGGTGGCCGACGGGGCGGCCCATCTGCTGCCCGAGGATTGATCGGTCAGACTGGGGTGGTGAGAAGCGAGAACACCCCCTTCACCGGAGGGCCCCTGGACGGGCGGGTACTGCCCGTCCTCGTCGGTCCGACCGGCCATCCGCCCAAGTGGTACGAGGTCCCGGTACCGGCCGCCGACGGCGGGCCCGCCACCGTGTACGCGTACCGCCGGGTGTCGGCCGGCCACTCCAAACGGCTGGGGATTCCGCGCGGCTGGGTGTACGAGTACGCACCCGAGGGCCGTGAGCGGCACACCCCCAAGTGGCCCTGGTCGAAACCGGGCTGAGGGGGCGGGACCCGGCCGGGCCGGGGCTCGGCCGGTCTGACGACCTGGACGACGCGAGCCCGCTTCCGTGGTCCAGCGCGACCGGATCTTCTACGCGTTCCCGGTCGCCTGACGACCTCGCCCTGGCCCAGGGCGTGTTTCGAAAGTCCCGTCTGGCCGGGGCGGACGACGCTACTTTCGAAAAACGCCCTGGCCGCCCGACCGCCGCCTTCCGGGCGAACACGTCTGCCGCCATGCCGTGCGGTTCTTGCCTGTCACGACATCGAGTGACCGTATTGAGCCGTTGCGCTCACTCATGGGGTAGTCCCGGGATTCGCCCCGTCACCGGAGGTGATGTCATGTCAGGCGGAGTCCTGCGAACGGTCTGCACCGCGTCCCTGGCCGTGCTCGTCGTAACCTCGCCGGCAGCAGCCGCACCCGTGGCCACGGGGACGAAGGCGAAGGCGAACAAAAGCGTCGCCCAGCTGCTGACCGAGCTGCAGAAGCTGTACCAGCAGGCCGAGGAGGCCACCGAGACGTACAACAGGACCGCGGCGGAGCTGAAGAAGCGCAAGGCGCAGGCGAAGAAGCTGGACGCCTCCCTCGTCACCGCCCGTACCGCGCTGTCCGAAAGCCGTGACGACGCGGGGCAGTTGGCGCGTGAGCAGTACCAGGGGCATTCCGACATCTCCTCGTACATGCAGCTTCTGCTGGCCCGCGATCCCGAGCACTTCCTGAACCAGGAGCATGTGATCCGGCATGCGGCGGCCGGGCGGGCGGCGACCGTGAAGCGGCTCACCGACGCCGAGAAGCGCGCCGACGACCTGGCGACCGAGTCCCGCAAGGTGCTGGACCGGCAGCGGGTCCTGGCCGCCAGGCAGAAGAAGCAGCGGGACGCGGTGCAGTCGCGGCTGGAGGCTGTCGAGGCGAAGCTGGCCACACTCTCCGGCACGCAGCTCGCCGAGCTGTCCCGGCTGGAACAGCAGGGCATGACGAAGGTTCAGAGCGCCCTGGCAGCCTCCGGGTCCCTGTCCTCGACCAGGTCTCCGTCCCGGGCGGGCGGCGAGGCGGTCGAGTACGCGATCCGGCAGGTCGGCAAGCCGTACGTGTGGGGCGCCGAGGGGCCGGACTCGTTCGACTGCTCGGGGCTCACCTCGCAGGCCTGGGCGAAGGCGGGCCGCTTCATTCCGCGGACCTCGCAGGAGCAGTGGCGACAGCTGCCGAAGGTGCCGCTGAACGCACTGCGTCCGGGCGACCTGGTGATCTACTTCCCGAAGGCCACTCATGTTGCGCTGTACATCGGCAACGGCCAGGTGGTGCAGGCGCCACGGCCCGGCTCGCAGGTGAAGGTCTCGCCGGTGGCGTCGAATCCGCTGCTGGGTGCCGTACGGCCGGATCCGCGGAGCGCGCCGCTCTCCGCGTACACGCCGCCACAGCTCCCGCAGGGAGCGTCCTCGGGCTCGGACGCGGGGTACAGCTCGTCGTCGGCGCCCCAGCATTAGGCAGCCGGTCCGTGACATCCGCACATGACAGTCGGGCCGAGTGCCGTCGGATTCCCGACGGGACCCGGCCCGACTGCTGCGGTCAGGCGGCCTGTGCCGCCCCGGACACCTCGGCCAGGTACGCGTCGGTCTTCTCCGGGTCGAAGAAGAAGTTCTCGAAGTCCGCCGGATTGTTGAAGCCGTTGGCGAAGCGGTTGGCGACCGGCTGGAGCCGGCCCGCGGCGCCGATCAGGTTCAGCACGTGCTCCGGCGGTACGCCGAGCATCGCGTTGGTCCACTTCACGACGTGCTGCGCGATGTCCCAGTAACGGTCGAACGTGGCCTGCATCCAGTCCGCGTCGAACTCCCGGTCGCCGTGCTCGATGATCGACTCCAGGTACGTGTTGGCGCACTTGGAGGCCGAGTTGGAGCCCTGACCGGTGACCGGGTCGTTGGCGACGACGACGTCCGCCACGCCGAGCACCAGACCGCCGCTGGGCAGCCGGCCGATCGGCTTGCGGACGGTCGGGGCGTAGCGGCCCGCCAGGGTGCCGTTGGCGTCGGTCAGTTCGACCTTGGTGGCGCGGGCGTACTCCCACGGCGTGAACCGCTCCATCAGCTCCAGCGTCTTGGCGAGGTGCTCGGAGGGGTCCTTGATGTCCCGGAACACGTCGAGCGGGCCGCCCGGGATGCCCTCCCAGAACAGGATGTCGGCACGGCCGGACGTGGTCAGGGTCGGCATCACGAAGAGCTCGCCGACGCCGGGGACCAGGTTGCAGCGGACCGCGTCGAAATCGGGGTGCTCGGGGCGCGGGCCCATGCCGTGGACGTATGCGACGGCCAGGGCACGCTGCGGGGCGTCGAACGGCGAACGGGACGCGTCCCGGCCGAACATGGAGACCAGCTCGCCCTTGCCCGCGGAGACCATCACCAGGTCGTAGGCGCGGGAGAAGTAGTCCAGGTCGGAGACGGCGGCACCGTGGATGACGAGCTGTCCGCCGCGCTGGGCGAAGGTCTCCATCCAGCCGGCCATCTTCACGCGCTGGTCGACGGACTGGGCGTAGCCGTTCAGCTTTCCGACCCAGTCGACGGCGCGCGACGAGTCGGGCGCGGCGACCGAGACGCCGAGGCCCTCGATGCGCGGGGCCTGGGACTCCCAGAAGTTGAGCTGGTAGTCACGCTCGTGCTGGAGCGCGGTGTGGAACATGCACTGCGTCGACATGACCCGGCCGGAGCGGACCTCGTCGGAGGTGCGGTTGGACATCAGGGTGACTTCGTACCCTTTGGACTGCAGTCCGAGGGCGAGCTGGAGACCGGACTGACCGGCTCCGACTATGAGTATCTTCCGCATCGCGGTTCTCCGTTACGTATTGCGTGCAAGCCAGGAGGGTGTTGAAGATCTTGGCCGGATCGGGGAGCGGCGTTCGGTGCGCGCAGCTGCGAGAAGCCCGGATGGCCTCTGATGGGGCCTCCCCTGCTCCTTGAGAGCCTGAGGGAAGGAGCGACCAAGCCGTTTCGGCAACGCCGCAGATGTGCGTGCCGGGCGTCGCGAGCCCGGACGAGATCTTCGGCGCCTTCCTATGCCGGGCTGGCGTCGAGGGCGTGGCCGACGAGGGCCAGCAGCGACTCGACGACGGTGTTCCTGTTACGCGCGTCCATGATCACAACAGGCACGTGCGGAGGCACGGTCAGGGCCTCCCGGACGTCCTCCGCCTCGTACCCCGGTGTTCCCTCGAAGTGGTTGACGGCGACGATGTACGGCAGGCCGCAGCTCTCGAAGTAGTCGAGTGCGGGGAAGCAGTCGGCGAGCCGTCGGGTGTCGGCGAGCACGACCGCTCCGATCGCGCCGCGCACCAGGTCGTCCCACATGAACCAGAAGCGCTGCTGGCCCGGTGTGCCGAACACGTACAGCACGAGGTCGTCGGCGAGCGTGAGCCGGCCGAAGTCCATCGCGACGGTCGTGGTGACCTTGTCGGGCGTCGCGGAGAGATCGTCGGTCTCCTCGCTGGCCTGGGTCATCATCGCTTCGGTCTTCAGCGGGGTGATCTCGGAGACCGCCCCCACGAAGGTGGTCTTGCCCACGCCGAACCCGCCCGCGACCACGATCTTCGTGGCGATGGGGGCCCTGGTGCGGTCCAGCTGCCAGGCCTGCAGCGATTCTTCGGCCTGGTCCTTGGCCTCCGGCCGGCGCGGGGCGAAGAGCGGCGACTCAGAGACGGCGGAGTCCATCGAGCACCCTTTCGAGCAGTGCGCGGTCGGGCTGGCCGGTGCCGTGACCGGTCCCGTACACGCGGATCTTTCCCTGGTCGGCCAAGTCGCTGAGCAGCACCCGGACCACGCCGAGCGGGATCTTCAACAGGGCGGAGATCTCGGCGACCGTACGCATCCGGCGGCAGATTTCCACGATGGCCTGGAGCTCCGGCATGACACGGATGGCCAGGTTGCCGTTGGTCAGCTCGCGGCGCTCCTCGGGCGCTTCGATCGCGGCGACGAACGTCTCGACGAGCAGGACGTGACCGGAGCGGGTGCGACCGCCGGTGAGCGAGTACGGGCGGACACGTGCCGGCCTTCGGTCGGACCCGCGGACGGGGAGCTTGGGGGCGGGTCCAACAGCGGGCGTCACTGGGCGCTCTCCATCGATTTGCGCAGTTCACTGCGGAGTTCGGGGGTGAGTACGTGTCCGGCTCGGCCGACGAAAAGTGCCATGTGGTAGGCGATCACGCTCATGTCGCAGTCCGGGGTGGCGTGCACACCGAGCAGCGAGCCGTCGCTGATCGACATGACGAAGACGCTGCCCTCGTCCATGGCCACCATGGTCTGCTTGACGCCGCCGCCGTCCATCAGCTTGGCGGCGCCGATGGTGAGGCTGCCGATGCCGGAGACGATGGTGGCCAGGTCGGCGCTGGAGCCCTTGGGGCCGTCCTGCCCACCGGCGTCCTGAGCGGTCAGATGGCCGGGGTCGGAGGAGAGCAGCATCAGCCCGTCGGACGAGACAACGGTGACCGAGTGGACCCCTGGCACCTCCTCCACCAGATTGCTCAGCAACCAGTGAAGGTTCCGGGCCTCGGTACTCATCCCCAATGTGCTGGGCGCAGTCACCTGCGTGCCTCCTCGACTGTGTCCCCCGTCTCATCGGTTCGGCCGTCGCTACGGTCGGCCGGCTCACTGTGCTCGGTGAGCGCGGAGCGCCCGGCGGGTGCGGGGGCCCCGGGGAACGGCTGGGTCGCCGTGGTCTCGGCGATCTCGGCCTCGACGTCCCGACGGCCGTCCTTCGCGCCCTGGTGGAAGCCGCCGAGCCGACTGCGCAGCACCTCCTTGTCCAGGCTTCCCTTGCGCTCGGTTCCGGGTGCCTCGGTGGGCTTGGCGATCTTGGGGGTGCGCTTGGGCAGCCCCTTGTCCGTGATGCGCTCCTCCTGTGGCTGCGTGTGCTGCTCCGGCTGCCGGGGGCCTGGCAGGGCTTCGGCGACGGGCGCGGGGGCCGTCGTCGGCGCGGTGTACGGCTCCGGGGACTCGTCGACGGTGCGCTCGTGACGGTCGGGGCCGATGGTGTACGGGTCGGGCGCCGTGGACTCCGGGGCGTCCGCGGGCTTCGGAACCACCGGGAGCCGTACCTGCATCGTGGTCTCGGTCTCGGCCTCGGCCTCGGCAGCGACCGGAGCGGGGGCGGGGACGTGGCCCGCCGCGTGCCCGTGCCCGTGCTCGGACTCGGGCTCGGAAGCGGCCCCCGGCACGGGCTCGGAAGCGGCCTCGGACTCGCGGATGGTCCGCTCGGCCGCGGCGATCAGCGGGTCGCCGGGCTGGGCGAGCGTACGCCCCGGCAGTGCGTTGGAGTTGGCCTCGGCGGACGACTCCGGCAAGTTCGGCGCGGGCGCGTCCCCGGGAATCTTCACGGGCGGCGGTGTGGCGTCCGATGGGCCCTTCGGCAGCATGGTCTGGGGCAGGACGACGACCGCCGTGACCCCCCCACTGCCCTTGTGGTCGCGCAGCTGGACCCGTACGCCGTGGCGCGCGGCCAGCAGGGAGGTGACCTGGAGGCCGAGCCCGGCCCCGTCCGCACTCTGCTCCCCCGCCTCGAACAACGTGGGGTCGGCGAGCCGGGTGTTGAGCTCGCCCATCCGTACGGCGGACATCCCGATGCCCTCGTCCTGGACGGAGAGCATCACCTCTCCGGTCTCCATCAGCCAGCCCGAGAGCTGGACCTGGGTGTCCGGCGGCGAGAAGGAGGTCGCGTTCTCCAGGAGTTCGGCGACGAGGTGGCTGAGGTCGTCCGCGGCGAAACCGGCGATCTGGGCGTGCGGCGGCAGGGACTGGATGGTGACCTGCTCGTACCGCTCGATCTCGGAGACGGCCGCACGCAACACGTCGACCAGCGGGATCGAGCCCGCGTGCCCGTGGCCGTGCTCGGCGCCCGCGAGGACCAGCATGTTCTCGCTGTGGCGGCGCATGACCGTGGCCATGTGATCGAGCTTGAAGAGGGTGGCCAGCCGCTCCGGGTCGTCTTCCCGCTCCTCCAGGCTCTCGATGACACCGAGTTGGCGCTCGACGAGGCCGAGGTTGCGCAGCGAGAGGTTGACGAAGGTGTGGTGGACCGTGTTCTTCAGCCGCTCCAGCTGGGCGGTGAGGTCGGAGGTCATGACCTGGAGTTCGGCGCGCTGGACGCTGAGGGCCTCGCGTCCGGCGATCAGCTCGGCACGCTCGGTCTCCAGGTTCTCGAAGCGGCCGTTGAACTCGTGGAGCAGACCGTGCAGCTTGCCGTGCAGGGCGTTGATGGACCGTACGGCCTGGGCGAACTCGTCGTTGCGGCCGGTGTAGCGGACCGGCTCGGCGGTGGCGGGTTCCGCGGCGAGGCGGGCTGCACCGATCCGCAGGACGGCGAGCGGCTGGGTGAGGGTGCGGGCCACGGCGGTGGAGACGCCGACGGCGATCAGCAGACAGCCGCCGAGCAGCGCGATCCGCAGTTCGAGCGCGGTGACGTCGTCGTCGCGCAGCTGCTCCAGGCGCTGGACCTGTGCGGTGCCGAGGGCGGACTCGACGCTCCGCATCCGGTCGATCCGGGCGGAGAGTGCCGCCTCGACCTTCTTGCTGTCGGCCTGCTGGTCGGTTCCCGACAGCTCGGGGCGGTCGGTGAGGGAGTTGAGGTACTTCTCCGCGCTGTTGACCTCGGGCCCGGTGACGGTGGACGACAGCTTGTCGCGGGCGGTGGAGCCCGCGGCCTGGTCGAAGTCGGCGAGTGAGGAGAGTTCGCCGACCCGGGCCTGCTGGGCGGCGGCGCTCAGCTCGTCACGGGTGCGGTCGTCCTTGCTGCCGCCCTCGCCCTGGGTCTGGAGGGGCAGCCCGGTGGCCGGGTCGATCTCCGGGGTCGTGGCCTCGTGGGGCACGGAGAGCGCGGCGACCAGCAGTCCGCGGGTGGCGGAGGCCCGTTCGGTGGCCTGGCCGAGGGCGAGCGGGGCCCGGGTGGACTCCGCGATGCGCGGCGGGGTCTTCTCGGCGAGCTCGTCGGCGAGGTCGTGGAGCTTGGCGATGACCTCGGAGTACGCCTGATGGGCCTCCAGCGCGGTGCCCTTGCCGCTGAGCGCGTCGCGGCGCAGGGAGGGAATCCTGGAGAGGTCCCGGCGCAGTGCGGCCGGGGCCGCGTCTCTGATCTCGTCCACCTGCTGGTCGACGCGGGCACTGCGGCTGCCGGGGTCGCCCTTGCCTTCCGCCTTGGGGCCGGACTCCTCGTCTCGGCCGGCCGCGATGTAGGCGGTGACCTCGTCACGCTCGTCCGCGAGGGCGTGGGCGAGCGCGATGGCCTGCTGGTTCAGCTCGGCGAGCGTGACCAGCCGCTGCGACTCGTTCAGGTCGGCGGAAGCGCTGAGGACCGCGGGCGTGCCCGCCGCGATGACGGTGATACCGACGACCGCGACACCGGCAACCAGCCGACTGCGTACGCGCACGCTGCGCCTGGTGCCCTCGCTCTCGGCGGGTGCCGGAGGCGTAACCCCGGAACCGCTGTGCTTGTTGCCCTTGCTCCGAGGCCGCTTCTTCTGCACCGGTGCTCGCATTCTTGACTCGTCCGCCCTTGAAGCAGAGGTGACGCACGGTCACATGTGAACGAGCGCCCCGACCCCTGGTACGGCTTCCGACCATTCCAGTGCTTTTGAGAGGGGGGCACACATCAACCACTCCGCCACCTGAACGAGTGAACATCACTCCGGAGTTGACAAACAACTCTCCCCCCGGGGCGCGTCCGGCACACCTGGACCGTCGGTTGGAACTTCCGCCCAGGCTTTGGCAGGATGCCCACCCGCACGCCGCACGGAGCCTTTCCTTCCGCTCCTGGCATCCGCCTGACCTGCTGATGCGGGCCAATCCTGGGCAGCGCAGGGCTCGTGAAGGCGTCGTGCAGACTGGCTGTATGCGAATCGAACTCGCCACCGTCGCCGGTAGCGCCGAACGGCCGAACGAGGACTGGGCCGCCACCGCCCTGCCCGCTTCCGGCCGGGGTGGGACGCTGATCCTGCTCGACGGAGTGACTCCGCCTCGGGGTGACGACGGTTGTGTGCACTCGGTCCCCTGGTTCACCGCACGGCTGGGTGGCACACTGATCGAACTGTCTGGTTCGCGACGGGATCTGACCCTCCAGGAGATCCTGGCCGAATCCATCCGGCACACCGCCGATGCACACCGCACCCTGTGTGACCTTTCTCACGCGAGGACGCCGCAGGCGACCGTGGTCATGGCGCGCTGGGACGAACGCGAGATCGAACACTTGGTGCTCTCCGATTCCGTACTGCTGTTCGAGGCACCGGACGGGACCGTGCGCCCTCTCCTGGACGACCGGCTGGACCGTCTGCCGCCGGGCTCGCTGGCCGACGAAGCGATCACCGACGCACAGGTACGCAACAAGGAGGGCGGCTTCTTCACCGCCGCCGCCGACCCCTCCGTGGCGGCCCGCGCGGTCACCGGGCGCACCCCGCTCGGCCAGGTACGGGTGGTGGCCGCGATGACCGACGGGGCGGCCCGCTGGACCGAGATGTTCCGCGAGGGCGACTGGGCGGACTGCCTCGAGGTGCTCCGGAAAGAAGGCGCACAGGGACTGATCGACCGCGTCCGGGCACTGGAGGACGCGGACAGGGAGCGCACATGCCTGCGCCGCGGCAAGACCCATGACGACGCGACGGCGGTCTACGCGGTGCTGTGACGGCCCACCGGGAGAGGCGGGCCGGCGCGGGGCGTCAGTCCTCGGCTCGGGCGTTCAAGTGATGCAGCAGCCGGGCCAGTTCGGCCACCTCGGCCCGGTCCCAGTCGGCGAGCTTGCGCGCATAGCGGTCGCGGCGGGCGTCGCGGACGCTGCGATAGCGGGCCAGGCCGTCGGCGGTGAGGTGGACGAGGGCGGCCCGGCCGTCGGCCGGATCGGGCTCGCGCGCCACCAGTCCGAGGCCCTCCAGGGCGCGCAGTTGACGGCTCATGGTCGCCTTGCCGACCCCGAAGTAGGCCGCGAGATCGGTGGCCCGCTGCTGTCCGGCCGACTCCAGCCGTACGAGAAGTCCGTACGCGGCAGCCTCGAGTTCGGGGTGCACCTCGCGCGCCATTTCCCCGGAGCTGGCGCGCGCACGGCGCAGAAAGACGGCCAACTCCCGCTCCAGCGCTAGGAATGCGTGGTCCACACCATTTTCTCCGGTCGCGCCGGGTTCACTACCGCTTTCGCTCCCGTGCACGTCAACACCCCTCATAAGCTTTCCCGACACTGAAAGTTACTTTCTCCGCTGGTCATCGCCGCAGCTTGGCCAGTATTTCGCAGGCATAGACCAACGGCAGTGTCACGCCCCCCTTCCGCGGCACGGGTCTACGTGCGTAGCGTCATGCATGGCATGTTCACACCATGACATGCCGACAGGGGTTCGTTCACCCGACGCCCCCCTGGGATCAGCACGTCCCCCCACCAAGTCCTCGGAGGCACTCACATGCCGGTGCTCAGATCCAGAACCGGAACATCGCGTCGCCCACGCTTCGCCGCAGCCGGAACTCTGCTCGCAGCCCTCTCCCTACTCCTCACCCTGCCCGGCGCGGCGAGCGCCGCAGGCACCCACGACACCGCCGCAGCGGCCAAGAAGCCCGCGCGCGGCACGGCCACGATGGGCATGGGCGTCGTCGCCCATGACGGCCAGGGCGGACTGCCGCGTGACACCCGCGCCGTCCAGACCGAAGGCGTGGACGTCAGCGGCCACCAGGGCAACGTCGACTGGGCGACGCTCTGGAACAGCGGCGTGAAGTGGGCCTACGTCAAGGCCACAGAAGGGACGTACTTCACGAACCCCTCCTTCGCGCAGCAGTACAACGGCTCATACAACATCGGCATGATCCGGGGTGCGTACCACTTCGCCACCCCGGACACCACGAGCGGCGCCACACAGGCCAACTACTTCGTGGACCACGGCGGCGGCTGGTCCAGGGACGGCAAGACCCTGCCCGGCGTGCTCGACATCGAGTGGAACCCGTACGGCAACCAGTGCTACGGGAAGAGCCAGTCGGCCATGGTGTCCTGGATCCGCGACTTCGTGAACACCTACAAGGCACGCACCGGACGCGACGCGGTCATCTACACCTCGACCAGCTGGTGGACGACCTGCACCGGCAACAATGCGAGCTTCGGCGCCACCAACCCGCTGTGGGTGGCCCGCTACAACAGCACGGTCGGTGAACTCCCGGCCGGCTGGGGCTACTACACGATGTGGCAGTACACCGAGTCCGGCCCGTACGTGGGCGACCACAACCGCTTCAACGGCGCCTACGACCGCGTACAGGCTCTCGCCAACGGCTGAGCCGACCCGTGCCGCACCCACCCGGTCCGGCGCTTCGCACAACAGAGCCCTGGCGACCCGGTCGCCGGGGCTCTGCCCCGTTCGTGCCCCCTGACGAGGCATTCCGCCCTCCGAGCCGACAACGAAGACCCTCTATACACCCGGCGTATACACCGTATGTATAGTCCTTCTCTGCCGCACGCCGTGCGCCTTGTTCAGCTACGGAGGAGTGACCCGCCTTGTCCATGAAGACGAAGTCGATCGGTACCGGGTTGGCCGCCGCTCTTGTGACGGCACTCACCCTGACGCTGAGCGGCTGCTCCATGCAGACCACCGCACCGGCCTCCGCGCGCGGCGACGCGGGCTCCGACGCCAAGGGCTCATTCGGCCCGGTGGACTGCCGCAAGGCGAAGTGCATAGCCCTGACCTTCGACGCGGGACCCGGCAAGGACACCCCGCACCTGCTGGACATCCTCAAGGAGAAGAAGGTGCACGCGACCTTCTTCCTGCTGGGCAAGTACCACGTCAAGAAGCACCCCGACACCGTGCGCAGGCTCGCCGTCGAGGGGCACGAGGTGGCCAACCACACCTGGACCCACGAGATCCTGACGGACCGTGAGCCCGCCGAGATACGCGCCGAGCTGGAGAAGACGCAGGACGCGATAGCGGAGATCACCGGCAAGAAGCCGCGCCTGATGCGCCCGCCGCAGGGCCGTACCGACGACACCGTCTCGGACATCAGCAAGGACCTGGGGCTCTCCCAGATCCTGTGGAGTGCGACCGCCAAGGACTACTCCACGACCGACTCGGCGCTGATCAAGAAGCGCATCCTGGACCAGGCGAGCCGGGACGGCATCATCCTGCTGCACGACATCTACAAGGGGACGGTTCCCGCCGTGCCGGGCATCATCGACGCGCTGAAGGAGGAGGGCTACACCTTCGTCACCGTCCCTCAGCTGATGGCGCCCGCGGAGCCGGTCCCGGGGACCATCTACCGCCCTTGAGCCGTGCGGCCCGAAGCGTGGGAACGCCCGGCGCACACGGAACGGCCCGCCCACCCGTCGCCGGGGAGGCGGGCCGCCCGTACCGGTCGCGCACGTGGTACCACGCCCGTCACGCCATGGCGCCTACGCCGCGGCCGGGATCCTCTCCTCGGTCCTGGCCGCGGAGGCCGGGGCGAGGGTGATCTCCAGCACCTGGCGGACGTCGGTCACCGGATGGACCTCCAGGGCATCGAGAACCTCGGCCGGGACATCGTCCAGGTCGGCCTCGTTCCGCTTCGGGATCACCACGGTGGTGATCCCCGCCCGGTGCGCGGCCAGCAGCTTCTGCTTCAGGCCGCCGATCGGCAGCACCCGCCCGGTCAGCGAGACCTCACCGGTCATCGCCACATCGGTACGGACCAGCCGTCCGGAGAGCAGCGAGGCCAGCGCCGTCGTCATGGTGATGCCGGCGCTGGGGCCGTCCTTCGGAACCGCGCCCGCCGGGAAGTGGATGTGCACGCCGCGGTCCTTCAGATCCGCGACCGGCAGCTCCTGCTCCGCGCCGTGCGACCGCAGGAAGCTCAACGCGATCTGCGCGGACTCCTTCATGACGTCGCCGAGCTGGCCGGTGAGGGTCAGTCCGGACGCCCCGGTCTCCGGGTCGGCCAGCGACGCCTCCACGAACAGCACGTCACCACCGGCACCGGTCACCGCGAGCCCGGTGGCCACGCCCGGCACCGCGGTGCGGCGCTCGGCCGGGTCCTGAGCGGACTCCGGGACGTGGTGCGGACGTCCGATCAGACCGCGCAGATCCGCTTCGGTGACCGCGAACGGCAGTTCCCGGTCGCCCAGTTCGTGCTGAGCCGCCACCTTGCGGAGCAGCCGGGCGACGGCCCGCTCCAGGTTTCGTACGCCCGCCTCACGGGTGTACTCGCCGGCCAGCTTGCGCAGCGCGGACTCGTCGAGCGTCACCTCGTCCTTCTCCAGACCGGCCCGCTCCAGCTGGCGCGGCAGCAGGTGGTCACGGGCGATGACGACCTTCTCGTCCTCGGTGTAGCCGTCGAGCCTGACCAGCTCCATGCGGTCGAGCAGGGCCTCCGGAATGGCTTCGAGCACATTGGCCGTCGCCAGGAAGACGACATCGCTGAGGTCGAGTTCGACCTCCAGGTAGTGGTCGCGGAAGGTGTGGTTCTGCGCCGGGTCGAGGACTTCGAGGAGGGCGGCGGCCGGATCGCCCCGGAAGTCGGAGCCGACCTTGTCGATCTCGTCGAGCAGGACGACCGGGTTCATCGAACCGGCCTCCTTGATGGCCCGGACGATACGTCCCGGCAGGGCACCGACGTAGGTACGCCGGTGGCCGCGGATCTCCGCCTCGTCCCGCACACCGCCGAGCGCCACGCGGACGAACCTGCGCCCCATGGCGTGTGCGACGGATTCACCGAGCGAGGTCTTGCCCACGCCCGGAGGACCCACCAGCGCCAGCACGGCACCGCCGCGCCGCCCGCCGACGACCCCGAGACCGCGGTCGGAACGCCGTTTGCGTACCGCCAGGTACTCGGTGATCCGCTCCTTCACGTCCCTAAGGCCCGCGTGCTCGGCGTCGAGGATCTCCTGGGCGCCGCGGATGTCGTACGCGTCCTCGGTCCGCTCGGTCCACGGCAGTTCGAGGACGGTGTCGAGCCAGGTCCTGATCCAGGAGCCCTCAGGGCTCTGGTCGGAGGAACGCTCCAGCTTGTCGACCTCCTTGAGCGCCGCCTCGCGGACGTTCTCGGGAAGACCGGCGGCCTCGACACGCGCCCGGTAGTCGTCGGACTCGTCCGCGCCGGAGCCAGGACCGCCGTTGAGATCGGCGAGCTCCTTGCGTACGGCTTCGAGCTGGCGCCGCAGCAGGAATTCGCGCTGCTGCTTGTCGACGCCCTCCTGGACGTCCTTGGCGATGGACTCGGCGACGTCCTGCTCGGCAAGGTGTTCACGGAGCCACTGGATGGCGAGCTTCAGCCGGGCGACCGCGTCCACGGTCTCCAGGAGCTGCACCTTCTGGTCAGTGGTGAGGAAGGGTGAGTATCCGGAGTTGTCGGCGAGCGCGGAGATGTCCTCGATCTGCTGGACCCGGTCCACGACCTGCCAGGCGCCGCGCTTCTTCAGCCAGCTGGTGGCGAGTGCCTTGTACTCCTTGACCAGCTCCGCGGCGGCTCCGGGCAGTGGATCGGGGACGACCGCGTCCACCCGCGTCCCCTCCACCCAGAGCGCGACACCCGGTCCGCTGGTCCCGGCCCCGATCCGGACCCGGCCACGGCCGCGGATGAGCGCGCCCGGGTCCCCGCCCGAAAGCCGTCCGACCTGTTCGACGGTGCCGATGACACCGGTGCCGGTGTACGCCCCGTCGATCCGCGGCACAAGAAGCACCTCGGGCTTGCCGCCGCCCTCGCGGGCCGCTGCCTGTGCGGCTTCCACGGCGGCACGTACATCGGTGTCGGACAGGTCCAGAGGCACCACCATCCCGGGCAGGACGACCTCGTCGTCGAGCGGCAGCACGGGCAGGGCGAGCGGAGTGACCGCATTGGGCTGGCTAGCCATAATCTCCCCTTCGGCATTCAAGTTGAGTTATCCAGACTCAATGCTCCTGAGCCAGCCATTGTTCCCCGGCGCCGTTCGCTGCGAGCGATCGGACCGGCGACACCCTTGGGCGGCGGACAGGAACGGCGGGGGCAGGTCAGAGCGTGCCCGTAGCGGGAAACCGCGTACGCATCCGCTTTGATCCGACGCCTCGGAGCCTTTGGTCCGGCGCGACATCGAGGACCTCGCCGTGCAGCTTCCGCGCTACCGCCCCACCCCGCTGCTCGCCCGCGAGACCAACGGCGACCTGGTCCTCTCGCTCCCGCGCTGGCACAGGCGAGCCGCCGAGGCCACCACGGACACCGAGCGCCTGAGCCTCAGCCGCGGCGCCGCCCGCCGCATCGTCCGCACGGGCTTCACGCTGGTCATGCCTCAGTGGGGCGGCTGGACCAGCGATCTGGCGGAGTCCGCCGAGGTGTTCGCCCGCTACTACCCGGACCATCCGGAGCGGATCGAGCAGATGCGGGTGGCCGCGCGCACGGGCCGCACCCCCTCCGCCGACCCGGCCGTCCTCACGATGCTCATCGACGATCTGGCGCCCTGGCTGGCAGCCGAGTATCTCGCAGTGCACGGCGAGAAGGCCCCACGCCCCTGACCGCCGCTCCCGTGACCGCACACACTCCCCCGGACAGATCAGATAGATCGGATGGATCGGGCAGATCCGGCAATCCGTTGGCCTTCAGCCGCGTCGAGCGGCCAGGATGGCAGGGACTGTGTCCGCCATCCACCGGAGATCCGCGCCATGCTCGACAGCCACGGCCCCGAACGCCTCGCCCCCGTCACGCTCGACCGCCGCGAAGGCCCGTACGGCGAGGTCGTTCTGCGGGAGCGGGGGGACGACTTCGAGATCATCGCCAATGGGTGCTTTCTCATGGACACCTCCGACGGGCGTTCCGAGCGGCTGCTGATCGACGCGGCGCTGGCCGCACTGCCCGCCGACCGGGCAGCACCGGCGGTGCTCATCGGGGGTCTCGGGGTCGGGTTCTCGCTCGTCCGGGCCGCCGCCGAGCCGCGGTGGGGGCGGATCGCCGTCGTCGAGCGGGAGCAGGCGATCGTGGACTGGCATCTTGAGGGGCCGCTGGCCGGGATCTCCGGTGCGGCGCTCGCCGATCCGCGGACCGCGATCCTGACGACCGATCTCATTGCGTACTTGCATACGACTACGGACCGTTACGACGCCCTGTGTCTGGACATCGACAACGGACCGGACTGGACCGTCACCGAGGACAACACGAGCCTGTACTCCCCCGCCGGTCTGGCGGACTGCCGGGAGCGGCTGACACCGGGCGGCGTTCTCGCGGTGTGGTCCGCCCAACCATCCGCCGACTTCGAACAAGCCTTGCGGAATGCCGGATTCAGCGGGGTAAGGACTGAAGAGGTAAGTGTTGCCCGAGGTGTTCCCGACGTGGTTCATCTCGCACTTCGAACAGTCTGAAACCGCCTGCCGGGCGCGCTCGGCCCCCAAAAGCCCCGGGGCTGAGCGCCACAAGGCCGACGCACCGTCACTTCGTCGTGTCCAAGCCGCTATACCCTGCGTAGCCGAGAGCCGTCCGCTGCCTTTACGCTGCTGACCGGTAACGGGATTCACACCCATGTAATCCACAAGCGAAGACCGTGCCTCCGGGGGAATGACCCCCGTGAGAGCGGGCAGGGGCGGGGCGATGGAACAGACACACACCACCCACAACGGTGTCGCAGCCACGCCGGGCGCGCAGCGCCGGGTGCTGGTGGTCGAGGACGACGTCACGATCGTCGATGCCATTTCCGCCCGGCTACGGGCCGAGGGGTTTCTGGTGCAGACCGCACTCGACGGGCCCGCGGCCGTGGACGCGGCGGAGGCGTGGCAGCCCGATCTGATGGTGCTCGACATCATGCTCCCCGGCTTCGACGGCCTGGAGGTCTGCCGCCGAGTACAGGCCCAGCGGCCGGTGCCGGTGCTGATGCTGACCGCCAGGGACGACGAGACCGACATGCTGGTCGGCCTCGGGGTCGGCGCCGACGACTACATGACCAAGCCGTTCTCGATGCGCGAGCTGGCAGCGCGGGTGCACGTCCTGCTGCGCCGGGTCGAGCGTGCGGCGCTGGCCGCGGTGACACCGCGCAGCGGCATACTGCGCCTCGGCGAGCTGGAGATCGATCACGCGCAGCGCCGGGTCCGGGTGCGCGCCGAGGACGTCCACCTCACGCCGACCGAGTTCGATCTGCTGGTCTGCCTGGCCAATACCCCACGCGCGGTGCTCTCCCGGGAGCAGTTGCTGGCCGAGGTCTGGGACTGGGCGGACGCCTCCGGCACCCGTACCGTCGACAGCCACATCAAGGCGCTGCGCCGGAAGATCGGTGCGGAGCGGATCCGTACCGTGCACGGGGTCGGCTACGCCCTGGAGACCCTGTCGCCATGACCCGGCCCGGTCCCGGACTGCGCCCTTTCTCGGTCAAGGCCAAACTGGGCACGCTCGTGGTGGTCTCGGTGTTCATCACCACCGGGCTGCTGATGGTGGCCCTGCGTACCAGAACCGAGTTCCGCTTCATCACGGTGTTCTCGATGATCGCGACCCTGCTGATCACCCAGTTCGTGGCGCACGGTCTGACGGCGCCGCTGGACGAGATGACGACCGTGGCCCGGTCGATATCGCACGGTGACTACACCAGACGGGTGAGCGGCGCCGACCGGCGTGACGAACTCGGCGATCTGGCCCAGACGATCAACCGCATGGCGGACGATCTGGAGGCCGTGGACCGGAACCGCAAGGAGCTGGTGGCCAATGTGTCGCATGAGCTACGGACACCCATCGCGGCACTGAGAGCCGTGCTGGAGAACGTCGTGGACGGGGTGTCCTCGGCCGATCCGGAGACCATGCGTACGGCGCTGCAGCAGACCGAGCGGCTCGGCAGGCTGGTGGAGACGCTGCTGGACCTGTCCCGCCTGGACAACGGGGTCGTCACACTGAAGGCCCGCCGTTTCGAGGTGTGGCCGTATCTGTCGGGTGTGCTGAAGGAGGCGAACCTCGCCGCCTCGCACCGCCGGCTGCCTTCCGGTTCCGGGAATCACACCCGCAAGGACGTGCATCTGCATCTGGATGTGTCGCCGCCCGAGCTGACCGCGCACGCGGATACGGAACGGCTGCACCAGGTGGTGGCCAATCTGGTCGACAACGCCGTCAAGCACAGCCCGCCGCACGGCCGGGTCACCGTGCTGGCCCGGCGCGGGGCCGGACCGGAGTCCCTGGCACTGGAGATTCTGGACGAGGGCCCGGGCATTCCTGAGTCCGAGAGGCACCGGGTCTTCGAGCGTTTCAACCGCGGCCAGGTACCGTCCCCGCACGGTCCGGGCAGTGACGGCGGTACGGGCCTGGGCCTGGCGATCGCCCGCTGGGCGGTGGATCTGCACGGTGGACGAATCGGCGTGGCCGAATCTGCTCGCGGCTGCCGCATCCAGGTCACTCTTCCGGGGATTCGAACACCGCAAGGTTGACATAAGGTTCGAACCGGAAGGGCACGTTCTGCGTGTCCCGTTCAAGAGGTACGGTCCAGGGGGCCGTAACCGCGGTCCCGCGTGCCCGAAGCGAAGCGGAACCATGCTTGTTTCCCGCCATTTCCTGCACCGAAACCCGCCTTCCGATGTGACTTGCACGACGAAGACCGGCCCGGCCTGCATGGAACGGCCGGGGAGGCGTAGCCTTGATTTCCGCTGTCCATCACCTTGTGAAGCGGAAGAGGGCGGTTGCCGCCGTGTCGTCTCAGTCCCCCAGTAACTCGAGCATCTCGACCGACCAAGCCACCCCGGGTTCGGACCCGGCTGCAGCTTTCGGCCCCAATGAGTGGCTCGTCGACGAGATCTACCAGCAGTACCTCCAGGATCCCAGTTCGGTCGATCGCGCCTGGTGGGACTTCTTCGCCGACTACAAGCCGGGTACGTCCGGCACGGCGGACAAGCCCCTTCCCGGCGCCGCAGCCGCGGGGGCTGCGGTGATCCCGACCGCCACCGCACCGACCACCGCACCTCAGGCCACTGGGACGCAGGCCCCGGCTCCGGCCGCGAAGGCCGCCGCGCCCGTGGCTCCGGCGCCCGCACAGGCCGCTCCCGCCGCCGCTGCTCCGGCGGCCCCGGCGAAGGCAGCCCCGGCTCCGGCCGCGAAGGCCGCCGCGCCTGCCCCGGCCAAGCCCGCCGCGGCTGAGGCCACCGAGGCCCCGGCAGGACCGGAGTACGTGACGCTGCGCGGCCCGTCGGCCGCCGTCGCGAAGAACATGAACGCGTCGCTGGAGCTGCCGACGGCCACGTCCGTCCGCGCCGTTCCGGTGAAGCTGCTCTTCGACAACCGCATCGTCATCAACAACCACCTCAAGCGCGCCCGGGGCGGGAAGATCTCCTTCACGCACCTCATCGGGTACGCGATGGTGCAGGCCCTCAAGGCCATGCCGGCGATGAACCACTCCTTCGCGCTGAAGGACGGCAAGCCGACCCTGGTCAAGCCGGACCACGTCAACCTCGGCCTGGCCATCGACCTGGTGAAGCCGAACGGCGACCGCCAGCTGGTCGTCGCGGCCATCAAGAAGGCCGAGACGCTCAACTTCTTCGAGTTCTGGCAGGCCTACGAGGACATCGTCCGCCGCGCCCGCAACGGCAAGCTCGGCATGGACGACTTCACCGGAGTCACCGCCTCGCTGACCAACCCCGGCGGCATCGGCACCGTGCACTCGGTGCCCCGCCTGATGCCCGGACAGGGCCTCATCATGGGCGTCGGCGCGATGGACTACCCGGCAGAGTTCCAGGGCACCTCCCAGGACACCCTGAACAAGCTGGGCATCTCCAAGATCATGACGCTGACCTCGACGTACGACCACCGGGTCATCCAGGGCGCCGCCTCCGGCGAGTTCCTGCGGATCGTCGCCCAGCTCCTCCTCGGCGAGAACGAGTTCTACGACGAGATCTTCAAGTCGCTGCGCATTCCGTACGAGCCGGTCCGCTGGCTCACGGACATCGACGCGTCGCACGACAACGACGTGACCAAGGCCGCGCGGGTCTTCGAGCTGATCCACTCCTACCGGGTCCGCGGTCATGTCATGGCCGACACCGACCCGCTGGAGTACCGCCAGCGCAAGCACCCCGACCTGGACATCACCGAGCACGGCCTCACCCTGTGGGACCTGGAGCGGGACTTCGCGGTCGGCGGTTTCGCCGGCAAGTCGATGATGAAGCTCCGCGACATCCTCGGTGTGCTGCGTGAGTCGTACTGCCGCACCACCGGCATCGAGTTCATGCACATCCAGGACCCGAAGCAGCGCAAGTGGATCCAGGACCGGGTGGAGCGCACGCGCACCCAGCAGCCCGAGCGCGAGGAGCAGCTGCGCATCCTGCGCCGGCTGAACGCCGCCGAGGCGTTCGAGACGTTCCTGCAAACCAAGTACGTCGGTCAGAAGCGGTTCTCGCTGGAGGGCGGCGAGTCCGTCATCCCGCTGCTCGACGCGGTCATCGACTCCGCCGCCGAGGCCCGCCTCGACGAGGTCGTCATCGGCATGGCCCACCGCGGCCGGCTGAACGTGCTGGCGAACATCGTCGGCAAGTCGTACGCGCAGATCTTCCGCGAGTTCGAGGGCAACCTCGACCCCCGGTCGATGCACGGCTCCGGCGACGTGAAGTACCACCTGGGCGCCGAGGGCACCTTCACCGGTCTGGACGGCGAGCAGATCAAGGTCTCTCTGGCCGCCAACCCCTCGCACCTGGAGGCGGTCGACCCGGTCCTGGAGGGCATCACCCGTGCCAAGCAGGACCTCATCAACAAGGGCGGCACGGACTTCACTGTCCTGCCCGTCGCGCTCCACGGCGACGCGGCCTTCGCGGGCCAGGGCGTCGTCGCCGAGACGCTCAACATGTCGCAGCTGCGCGGCTACCGCACCGGCGGCACCGTGCACGTGGTGATCAACAACCAGGTCGGCTTCACCGCCGCCCCGGAGTCCTCGCGCTCCTCGATGTACGCCACGGACGTGGCGCGCATGATCGAGGCGCCGATCATCCACGTCAACGGTGACGACCCCGAGGCCGTCGTCCGTGTCGCGCGCCTGGCATTCGAGTTCCGGCAGGCGTTCAACAAGGACGTCGTGATCGACCTCATCTGCTACCGCCGCCGCGGTCACAACGAGGGCGACAACCCGGAGTTCACCAACCCGCAGATGTACACCCTGATCGACAAGAAGCGCTCGGTGCGCAAGCTCTACACCGAGTCCCTCATCGGTCGCGGCGACATCACGCTGGAAGAGGCCGAGCAGGCCCTCCAGGACTTCCAGGGCCAGCTGGAGAAGGTCTTCGCGGAGGTCCGCGAGGCCACCTCGCTGCCGGCTCCGGCACACGCCCCCGAGGTCCAGCCCGAGTTCCCGGTCGACGTGACCACCGCGGTCTCCCAGGAGGTCGTGAAGGTCATCGCGGAGTCCCAGGTCAACATCCCCGACCGGATCACCGTCCACCCCCGTCTGATGCCGCAGATGCAGCGTCGCGCGGCCTCGGTGGAGAACGGCACGATCGACTGGGGCATGGGCGAGACCCTGGCCATCGGTTCGCTGCTGATGGAGGGCACCCCGGTCCGGCTCGCCGGCCAGGACACCCGCCGCGGCACCTTCGGCCAGCGGCACGCGGTCCTCGTCGACCAGGTGACCGGCGAGGACTACACCCCGCTGCTCTACCTCTCCGACGACCAGGCCCGTTACAACGTCTACGACTCGCTCCTCAGCGAGTACGCGGCGATGGGCTTCGAGTACGGCTACTCGCTGGCCCGTCCGGAGTCGCTGGTCGTCTGGGAGGCCCAGTTCGGTGACTTCGTCAACGGCGCGCAGACCGTCGTCGACGAGTTCATCTCCTCGGCCGAGCAGAAGTGGGGCCAGACCTCCGGCGTCACGCTGCTGCTGCCGCACGGCTACGAGGGCCAGGGCCCGGACCACTCGTCCGCCCGCCCGGAGCGCTTCCTCCAGCTGTGCGCGCAGAACAACATGACGGTCGCCATGCCGACCCTGCCGTCGAACTACTTCCACCTCCTGCGGTGGCAGGTGCACAACCCGCACCACAAGCCGCTGGTCGTCTTCACCCCGAAGTCGATGCTCCGCCTCAAGGCGGCCGCGTCGAAGGCGGAGGAGTTCACCACCGGCGGCTTCCGCCCGGTGATCGGCGACGACACGGTGAACGCGAACGACGTCCGCAAGGTCGTCTTCTGCGCCGGCAAGGTCTACTACGACCTGGAGGCCGAGCGCGAGAAGCGTGGCGTCACGGACACCGCGATTATCCGTCTGGAGCGCCTGTACCCGCTGCCGGGCGCCGAGGTGCAGGCCGAGATCGCCAAGTACCCGAACGCCGAGAAGTACCTCTGGGCCCAGGAGGAGCCGGCCAACCAGGGCGCCTGGCCGTTCATCGCCCTGAACCTGATCGACCACCTGGACCTGGCCGTCGGCGCCGACGTCCCGCACGGTGAGCGCCTGCGTCGCATCTCGCGGCCGCACAGCTCGTCCCCGGCGGTCGGCTCGGCCAAGCGCCACCAGGCCGAGCAGGCACAGCTGGTCGCCGAGGTCTTCGAGGCCTGACCGGTCACTGTACGCACAACGAGGGGCCCGGTCCCGCGAGTTGCTCGCGGGACCGGGCCCCTCGGTCTGTGGTGCCGATCAGAGGTCGTGGGCGATCCGGGCCATGACGCCGGGGTGCCGCGGGCCGGTTCGTGACGGGCTCGCACGGCTGCCGCGGGCCGCGCCCGGGGACGTGCTCCCGGCCTTCGAGGGGCTGTCACCAGGCATTAGGCTTGCCGCATGTATTTCACCGACCGCGGTATCGAGGAACTGGAGAAGCGGCGAGGCGAGGAAGAGGTCACTCTCGAGTGGCTCGCCGAGCAGCTGCGTACGTTCGTCGATCTCAATCCCGATTTCGAGGTGCCGGTCGAGCGCCTCGCCACCTGGCTGGCCCGCCTCGACGACGAGGACGAGGACGAGTAGCCGGACCGGCCCGACGCCCTCGCTCCCCGCGAAGACCCCAGCCGCCAGACGTAGCCGACCGGGCGACGCCCAGCAGATGGGCCACCGGCCGTACGGCGGCACAGCAGCAGCCCCCGGGGGTGTCGCGTTCACGCTCACACATTGGGGCAATTTGCCCACATTTGACATCTTTTGATCGATTGATGACCTCGTGATGCCACTCGACTTCCCTTGACTTCCCCGAGGCGCGATATATCGTGTTCTTCAAGAGACGCGATATGTTGCGTCATTCTGCGCTCCCCCGGAGGTCAGATCCATGCCTGTGTCGACATGGGCCGTCGCCGAGCCCCAGAAGCTGACCTTCGACGACCCCGTGACATCGCTCAATGTGCGCATCGTCGGGGGCACCGTCAATGTCGTCGGCACCGAGGAGCCGACGGCCCGGCTGGAGATCTCCGCGATCGAGGGCCCGCCGCTGATCGTGACCCAGGAGGGCGGCACCCTCACGGTCGCGTACGAGGGCCTGCCGTGGAACGGCTTCCTCAAGTGGTTCGACCCCAAGGGCTGGCACCGGAGCGCTGTCGTCTCACTCGCCGTGCCGACCGGGTCGGCGGTGGAGGTGGGCGTGGTCGGCGCCGGAGCCGTCGTATCCGGAATCCGCGGGCGTACGGACATACGGGGCGTCACCGGCGACACCACGCTCGTCGGGCTCGCGGGTCCGGTCCGGGCCGAGACCGTCTCCGGCAGCGTGGAGGCCCAGTCGGTCACCGGCGAACTGCGCTTCATGACCGTCTCGGGCGATCTGACGGTCGTCGAGGGCGCCGGGCCCTCGGTACGGGCGGACTCGGTCAGCGGCAACATGGTGCTGGACCTGGACCCGACCGGGAAGCCCACGGACATCCAGTTGGCGACGGTGTCCGGCGAGGTCGCCATCCGGCTGCCGCACCCGGCGGACGCGACGGTCGAGGCGAACACCGCGAGCGGCGCCGTCTCCAACGGCTTCGAGGATCTGCGGGTCAGCGGCCAGTGGGGGGCGAAGAAGATCACCGGCACACTCGGCGCCGGGGCCGGGAAGCTGAGGGCGACGACCGTCTCGGGATCGATCGCCCTGCTGCGCCGCCCACCGGCCGAGGACGATCCGTACGATGCCGAGCCGACCGGAAAGGTGCTCTGACATGCCCCCCGTATTCGCCCACGGCCGCCTCCGCCTCTATCTGCTGAAGCTGCTCGACGAGGCCCCTCGCCATGGCTACGAGGTGATCCGGCTCCTGGAGGAGCGCTTCCAGGGGCTGTACGCGCCCTCGGCGGGCACGGTCTATCCGCGCCTCGCCAAGCTGGAGGCCGAAGGCCTCGTCACCCATGCCACCGAGGGCGGCCGCAAGGTCTACTCGATCACCGACGCGGGCCGCGCCGAACTCGCCGGCCGCACGGACGAACTGGCCGATCTGGAACAGGAGATCAGGGACTCCGTCTCCGAACTGGCCGCCGAGATCCGGGACGACGTACACGGCGCCGCCGGCAAGCTGCGCAGCGAGATGCGGGCCGCGGCGCGCGAGAACAGGCACACCTCCGCCGGTCCCACCGGGCGCAAGAGCGACTGGAAGTCCACCTTCGGCGACTTCGGTGACTTCGGCGACTTCGGTGACTTCGGCGACAAGGAGGCATGGCGCGCCGCGAAGGAGGAGCTGCGCAAGGCCAAGCAGGAGTGGAAGGAGCAGGCCCGCCGGGCGAAGGACGAGTCCCGCCGCGCCCGCGAGGACGCGCAGCAGGCCCGGCGTCAGGCCAAGGAGGCCCAGGACAGGGCGCGCGAGCAGATGCAGAACGCCGCTCGCCAGGTCCAGGAGCACTTCGCGCGCGGAGACTGGCCCTCGGGCGTACGGGAGGGACTGGCCGAGATCACCGGCCAGCTGGGCAGCTTCGCGAGGACGGGCAGCTGGCCCCCGTCCACCAAGCCCGAGCCCTCCGACGCCGCCCCGGAATGGGGCAAGGACACCGCGGGGACCGGTGACCCGGCCCGTGATCTGGACCGCCTGCTCGACCGCTTCCGCGACGACATCCGCGACGCAGCCCGGGACCGGGGCGTCACAGAGGCCCAGCTGACGGAGGCCCGCCGCCATCTGTCGACGGCCGCGGCCCACATCGGGGCGTTGCTGCGGAAGGACGACGGAAAGGCGGGGTGAAGCGGGGACCGGTCCGGGGCGAACGCCGGACGGACCGGTGAGGAGGGCCGCTGAGCCCGTCCGGCTCGGTCACGCCGCCGGGGTGACCGTGACCGTGACACGAACCCCCTCACGGGCCCGGATCCGTACCTCTCCCCCGTGCCGGCGGACCGCGGCACGGCCGGCCACCGAGACCCGCCACTCCGCGGCCGTCGGCGGCAGGGAGATCTCCGTGGTGCCGCGGCGGCCCGCCGTGTAGGAGAGCTGGTAGACGCCGGTGGTGTCGTCGTACGTGTCCGAGTGGACGGTTCCGGCGACGGCGGGCGCGTACGGTGTGGCGGTCCGTTCCTTGTTCTCGGCGAAGGCCCCGTGCTCGTCCAGGGCACAGTAGCCGCGGCCGTAGCACCACACCCAGCCCGCCCAGCCCGAGGCGTAGCGGTTCAGTGAGGCCATGGCGTCCCGGTAGAAGCGGCCCATCCGCGGGAGTGTGTTGTTCAGCGGGCCCCATTCACCGACGACCACCGGAATACGCTGCTGCGCCGGGTACGTGGTGACGGCGGCCTCGTACGCCTCGAGCCAGCCGGCTGACGGGTCGTAGTCGCCGCCCGCCTCCATGGCGGCGTTGTAGAAGTGCGGTGCGTAGACGATCCGCCGGTCGTCGACGGTGCCCAGTCCCGTGGGGATGCCCTCGCCGACGATGGGGGTGGGTTCGATGAACAGCCAGTTGGTGCGGTCGACCGAACGGACCGCGCGGACCAGCCGGTTGTACATGGGGGTGAGCTGCCGGGCCTCGATGCGGCGGGCGGCCATTGCCAGGTCCTCGCCCTCCTGCATCTCCCCCATCGGCTCGTTGATGAAGTCATAGCCGAGGACTGCGGGGTGGTGCTCGAAGCGGTCGGCGACGACCTGCCACATCCGCGCCTGGGCGCGCTGGAGATCGGGATCCTCGTAGAGGTGGGTGAAGGCGCGCTGCACGGCGGGCTCGAAGTACTCGGAGAACCAGTCGTCGGGGTGCGGGGTGAAGGGCAGCCCGTCGGTGCGGGTCGCCCAGGCCGGGATGCCGCGGCTCCCGAACGCCGGGCCGAAGACGTCCTGATGGGCATCGAGCACCACCTGGATGTCGTACTTCCGTGCCCAGTCCAGGATTCGCTCGATCCGGCGCAGATACGCGGCGCTGTACTGGCCCCGGCGCGGCTCCAGATCGTCCCAGAAGATGAGCAGCCGGGCGAAGTTGAAGCCCTTGGCACGCAGATCGCGGAAGTGCTTCTCGGTGATGCCGGTGAGAGCCTGTTCACCGCTGTTCGCCTTGTCCGCGACGTTCCAGCCGCGCAGGGTGAGGGTGCGGCCCTCGTCGTCGGTGAGGCGTGGAATGCCGGGACGGTCCGGTGGTGGTGGTGCGGGGCGCGCGTGGGCGGCGGGGGCGAGCACCCCCGCCGCGAGCACGAGTGAGGTGACGACCGAGGTGAGTAAGCTTCCCATCCGCATTCGCATGACGCAGATGACAGCAGCTCACCCCGCACACCTCAAGAGCAAGTGAGCACAATCTTTCCGAACTGGTCGCCCGAGGCCAGCCGCTCGAACCCCTCGCGGGCCCGGTCCAGCGGTAGCACCTCGTCGATGACGGGACGCACTCCGGTTGTCGCGCAGAACGCCAGCAGGTCCTCCAGCTCGTCCTTGGAACCCATCGTCGAACCGACGACCTTCAGCTCCAGGAAGAAGATCCGGGTCAGCTCGGCATGCGAGGGCCGGTCGCCGCTGGTAGCGCCGGAGATGACGAGCGTGCCGCCGGGGCGCAGCGACTTGACCGAGTGGGACCAGGTGGCGGCGCCGACGGTCTCGATGACGGCGTCGACACGCTGCGGCAGCCGCGCGCCCGGCTCGTACGCCTCGATCGCACCGAGTTCGACGGCCCTTCTACGCTTGGCCTCGTCGCGGCTGGTGGCGTAGATCCGCAGCCCGGCCGCCCGTCCGAGCACGATCGCGGCGGTGGCGACGCCGCCGCCCGCGCCCTGGACGAGTACGGAGTCGCCGGGACGAACCCCGGCGTTGGTGAAGAGCATCCGGTACGCGGTGAGCCAGGCGGTGGGCAGACAGGCGGCCTGCTCGAAGGTGAGCTCCTTGGGCTTCGGCAGCACGTTCCAGCTGGGGACGGTGACCTGCTCGGCGAAGGTGCCCTGGTAGCGCTCGGTGAGGATGGAGCGGGGTTCCTTCGGGCCGACGCCGTGCCCGGTCTGGCCGATGACGGAGTGCAGGACGACCTCGTTGCCGTCCTGGTCGATCCCTGCGGCGTCGCAGCCGAGAATCATCGGCAGCTTGTCCTCGGCGAGACCGACACCGCGCAGGGACCAGAGGTCGTGATGGTTGAGGGAGGCGGCCCGGACGCTGATGGTGCTCCAGCCGGGACGCGCCTCGGGGGCCGGGCGTTCGCCCAGCTCAAGGCCGTCGAGGGGGTGGTCGCGGTCGATGCGGGATGCGTAGGCGGCGAACATGGCCTCGACGATAGGCCGGGGCGCGGGCCCGCGTAACCGGCTACGGGTGTGACGCGCACCGCGGGGGCGGGACCAGCCCCCGCCGGCGATTGGGGAGCGGCGGTCCGGAGGCGGAGCCGCTGTTACGCAAAGGGGCGGGGTGGGGAACAAGCCCGCCGCAGGCGCACCCCGCACCCGGGAACCCGCGCCCCGCCCCACCCCGGACGTCAGCGCCGAGCCACGCCCTCTGCCCGTGCCGCCGCGGCCACAGCGGCCGTCACCGCAGGAGCCACCCGCTCGTCGAACGGCGACGGAATCACGTAGTCCGCCGCCAGTTCATCGCCCACGACATCCGCCAGCGCGTTCGCCGCGGCGATCTTCATGCCCTCGGTGATCCGGGAGGCCCGGACCTGAAGGGCACCGGCGAAGATGCCGGGGAAGGCCAGCACGTTGTTGATCTGGTTCGGGTAGTCGGAACGCCCGGTCGCCACGACAGCCGCGTACTTGTGCGCGACGTCGGGGTGGACCTCGGGGTTCGGGTTGGCCATGGCGAAGACGAACGCGCCGGGCGCCATCGAGGCGACGGCCGCCTCGGGGACCGTACCGCCGGAGACGCCGATGAAGACGTCCGCGCCGGCCAGCGCGCTCTCCAGCGGTCCGGAGATCCCGGCCCGGTTGGTGAGCTCGGCCAGCTTGCGCTTGACGTCGGTCAGGTCCTCGCGGTCCCGGCTGACGATGCCCTTGCGGTCGGCCACGGCGACGTCGCCGAGCCCCGCCTCCAGCAGGAACTTGGCGATGGCGACCCCGGCCGCACCGGCGCCGGAGATGACGGCGCGCAGGTCGCCGAGGTTCCGGCCGGACAGCTTCGCGGCGTTGCGCAGGGCCGCGAGCGTCACGACGGCGGTGCCGTGCTGGTCGTCGTGGAAGACCGGAATGTCGAGCCGCTCCTGCAGCTTGCGCTCGATCTCGAAGCAGCGCGGCGCCGAGATGTCCTCCAGGTTCACGCCGCCGAAGGACGGCGCGAGCCGGACGACCGTCTCGACGATCTCGTCCGCGTCGGTGGTGGCGAGCGCGATCGGGACCGCGTCGACGCCGCCGAACTGCTTGAACAGAATCGCCTTGCCCTCCATCACGGGGAGGGACGCCTCGGGACCGATGTCGCCGAGGCCGAGCACCGCGGTGCCGTCCGTCACTACGGCGACGACCTGTGACTTCCAGGTGTAGTCGTGGACCAGCTCCGGGTTCTCGGCGATGGCGCTGCACACCTTGGCGACGCCGGGCGTGTACGCGAGGGAAAGGTCGTCCTTGTCACGGACGGGCACGGTGGCCTGCACGGCCATCTTGCCGCCGCGGTGGAGCGCGAAGGCCGGATCGAACGGCTCATCGGTGGCGCTGTCGGTTGTACTGTCGCTGCGAGGATTGACGATCTCCGCTGCCATGGTGTTGGCCCCTTAGGTCTTCATCGTTTGAGGGTGGCCACTCCTGGTTGAGGAGGGGTGGGCGGGCACCGCGTACGTTCCCTGCGCCCGGCGGTTGGCCCGCCCCGGCAGGGGTGAATACATACGCGCGGGCGCGCCGCACACGCGCCCTGAGCCCCGGATGAGGGGTGTAAAGGTCTTTCTTACCGGACCGACAGCATTACGGACGAGTCCATACCGCCGCGGTGACACGACTCATAGTCGAGTTTCTGGATAAGACCGGCCGGGAAGCGACGAAATGACGTCCACCAGTCGAGACACACCACAGATCTCCGGCACGGAGATGAAATCCCTGGAGACGGTCCGGCCCCGACGTGCCGCGACCTCTGAGGTTCCCTTGAGGTTCGGGGCTCGCCCGTTACCCGATTTTGACATGACTGGCCCCTTGTTTGGGCGAATCCGAATGGCAAGATGCCGTAACCGCCCAGGGCGGCGGCATCCGGTGTCGTATGTCCGCACCTGCCTGGCAACATCACCCTCACCTGCCGGAGGAAACCCGATCATGACCGCAAGCACCACCCGCCGTACGGCCGCGAAGTCCCGGATTGCAGCGGCCTGCGCCATCGCGGTCGCCGGCACCATGCTGCTGACCGCCTGTGGCGACCAGACCAAGAGCTCCGGTTCGACGAAGGCCAAGGCCGAGAACTCCGCGGCCGCCGCACTGCTGCCACAGGAGATCAAGGACAAGGGCGTCATCAAGGTCGGTTCGGACATCGCATACCCACCGGTCGAGTTCAAGGACAAGTCCGGCAATACGGTCGGCATCGACCCCGACCTCGGCGCCGCGCTCGGCAAGGAGCTCGGCGTGAAGTTCCAGTTCGAGAACGGCACGTTCGACACGCTGATCACGGGCCTGCGCTCCAAGCGCTACGACCTGGCGATGTCGTCGATGACCGACACCAAGGACCGCCAGGAGGGCATCGACTCCGAGACGAAGAAGAAGGTCGGCGAGGGTGTCGACTTCGTCGACTACTTCACCGCCGGTGTCTCGATCTACACCAGGAAGGGCGACGACCAGGGAATCAAGACCTGGGCGGACCTCTGCGGCAAGAAGATCGCCGTCCAGCGGGGCACCGTCTCGCACGACCTCGCCAAGTCCGAGTCGAAGAAGTGTACGGGTGGCAAGAAGATCGCCCTGGAGACGTTCGACAACGACCTGGAGGCCCAGACCCGGCTGCGCAGCGGTGGCGCCGACGCCGTCTCCTCCGACTTCCCGGTCGCCGCGTACGCGGTGAAGACCTCGGGCGGCGGCAAGGACTTCCAGCTCGTCGGTGAGCAGGTCGAGGCCGCCCCGTACGGCATCGCCATCGCCAAGGGCAACGACCAGCTGACCAAGGCCGTGCAGGCGGCCCTGGACGCGATCATCAAGAACGGCGAGTACGGGAAGATCATCGCCAAGTGGGGCGTCGAGGCCGGCGCGGTCACCGAGGCCAAGGTGAATGGCGGATCCTGAAGAGGCACCGGCGCTGAAAGGCACTCGCTGTGACTGACATCGAAAAGACGGGCCCGGCCGACCAGCCGCCCATACCCCCCACCCCGCCGACCGGACCTCAGGCGATCAGGGCCATTCCGGTACGGCACTACGGCCGGTACGTCTCGGCCGTCATCGCCATCGCCGCACTCGCCGCCATCGTCTACGCGTTCAGCCAGGGCAGGATCAACTGGGGTGCGATCCCGGACTACTTCTTCGACGACCGCATCATCAAGGGCGTGGGCCAGACCCTGCTGCTGACCGCCCTGTCGATGGTGATCGGCGTCGTCGGCGGCGTCCTGCTGGCCGTCATGCGGCTGTCGAAGAACCCGGTGACCTCGTCGATCGCCTGGTTCTACATCTGGTTCTTCCGCGGCACCCCGGTCCTGGTCCAGCTGTTCGTCTGGTTCAACCTGGGCCTGGTCTTCGAGTACATCAACCTCGGGCCGATCTACAAGGACTACTGGTCGAGCTTCATGACGCCGCTGCTGACGGCGCTGCTCGGCCTGGGCCTCAACGAAGCCGCCTACATGGCCGAGATCTGCCGTGCGGGTCTGCTCTCGGTCGACGAGGGCCAGACGGAGGCGTCGCACGCGCTGGGCATGAGCCACGGCAAGACCCTGCGGCGCGTCGTGATCCCGCAGGCGATGCGGGTGATCGTGCCGCCGACGGGCAACGAAGTCATCAACATGCTCAAAACGACGTCGCTGGTGGCGGCCGTGCAGTTCTACGAGCTGTTCAAGTACGCCCAGGACATCGGGCAGTCGTCCGGAGCCCCGGTCGAGATGTACTTCCTGGCCGCGACCTGGTACTTGATCATGACTTCGGTGCTGAGTATCGGTCAGTTCTACCTGGAGCGGTACTACGCACGCGGGTCGACCCGCAGCCTGCCGCCCACCCCGCTGCAGAAGGTCAGGGCCAATCTGCTGTCCCTGGGCCGCCCGAAGGGAGGCATGGCATGACCGCCATGGTGAAGGCCGAGGGCGTCCACAAGTCCTTCGGCGCCGCGCACATCCTCAAGGGCATCGACCTGGAGGTCGCCCCGCGTGAGGTCTTCTGTCTGATCGGCCCGTCCGGTTCCGGCAAGTCGACCTTTTTGCGGTGCATCAACCACCTGGAGAAGATCAACGCCGGCCGGCTGTACGTCGACGGCGAACTGGTGGGCTACCGCCAGAAGGGCGACAAGCTCTACGAGCTCAAGGACAGCGAAGTCGCCCTGAAGCGCCAGGACATCGGCATGGTCTTCCAGCGCTTCAACCTCTTCCCTCATATGACGGCGATCGAGAACGTCATGGAGGCCCCGGTCCAGGTCAAGGGAGAGGCGAAGGCCGTAGCCCGGGCACGGGCGGAGCAGCTGCTGGACCGGGTCGGCCTGGCCGACAAGGCGAAGAACTACCCCTCCCAGCTCTCCGGCGGCCAGCAGCAGCGGGTGGCCATCGCCCGCGCCCTGGCCATGGAGCCGAAGCTGATGCTCTTCGACGAGCCGACGTCGGCGCTCGACCCGGAGCTGGTGGGCGATGTCCTGGACGTCATGCGCGGTCTCGCCGAGGACGGCATGACGATGGTCGTCGTGACCCATGAGATGGGCTTCGCCCGTGAGGTCGGCGATGCGCTGGTCTTCATGGACGACGGTGTGGTGGTCGAGTCGGGTCACCCGCGCGACGTACTGACCAACCCGCAGCACGACCGGACGAAGTCGTTCCTGTCGAAGGTGCTCTGAGAAGGCAGGAGGAGGGCGGTACGGACCTGGACCGGCCCGTACCGCCCATTCCTGCGCGTGCTGCTCCTACTTCACCGCGAGCACCAGGGTGTCCGACGGGGACGCCCAGACAGCCCGCGCCTCGGCGAAGCCCGCGTCGCGCAGGGTGTCGGCATGCCACCGCACGGACGGCATGTCGCCGTCCGCGTGCTCGCCGTAGATCTCGTACCGCTCGGCGGTCGGCCCGGCGAGGACCGGGTCCTTCGCGGCGAGGGCCCACCAGTCCGCCCAGTCGAGCGCGCCCGCTGCCTTGGCACGGTCCATGGCTGCGTGCCGGTGGGCGCGTTCGGCCGCGTTGATCCGGGGGGTCTCGGTGTCGATCACGTGGTCGGCGTTCATGAACACGCCGCCGTCCCTGACGAGCCCGCCGATCCGCCGGTAGAGCGCGGTGAGCGGCTCGGTGTGCAGCCAGTGCAGGGCGGTGGCGGTGAGGACGGCGTCGTACGAGTCGTACGGCAACTTCCCGGCCCAGTCCGGGTCCTTGAGGTCGGCGGCGACGAAAGTGACGCGCTCGTCGCCGTCGAAGTAACCGCGCGCGATGGCGAGCAGTGCCGGGTCGAGGTCGACGCCCGTGCTGGTGGCCTCGGGGAACCGCTTGAGCAGCCGGTCCGTAATACTTCCCGTACCGCAAGCGAGATCGAGCACTCTCGGCCGGGGCCCCACCATGGCCTCGACCATGTCCAGCATCACCCGGAACCGTTCCTCGCGGTCGGGCATGTACCACTCCTGCTGCCGGTCCCAGCTCTCCTGCCAGGCCGCCCAGTCGGTACCTGTCGTTGTCTCCGTCACAAGGAACCTCCCATGTAATACCCTGGAAAGGCAAAAGCCCATTACACCGTGCGCTGCACCGACCTTAGACCGACGCCGTAAGGACTACAAGTGGAACTGGCCTATTACTCGGACTATGCCGTGCGTCTGGTCAACACGGAGGAGCCGGCCCGCAACAAGGATTCCCTCACCTCCGTCGAGGCGGTCCGCGAGCTGTTCGGCGTCAACCAACAGGCAGCCCGGCGGGCGACCGATGCGGATGTGACCCGCTTCCGGTCCGTACGGGCACGGCTGCGCGCGGTCTTCGAAGCGGCCGACGGCGGTGACGAGACACTCGCCGTCGACCTGCTCAACTCACTGCTGCTGGAGTTCCCGGTCAGCCCGCAGATCTCCGGGCACGATTTCCGCGACGAGGACGGCAAACCGGACTGGCACATGCACCTGTCCGACCACCCGTCGAACGCGACGGCCGGGTACGCCGCCATCGCGGCGATGGGCCTCGCCTTCCATCTCACCTCGTACGGTGTGGACCGGCTCGGCCTGTGCGAGGCGACGCCGTGCCGCAACGCCTACCTCGACACCTCGACCAACCGCTCCCGCCGCTACTGCTCGGACCGCTGCGCGACCCGCGCCAACGTGGCCGCCTACCGGGCCCGCAAGCGCCTGGAGACGGAACGCGCCGCCGACACCGGCCGCAGCGCGGAAACCGCCCAGGTCGCCACACCCCACAGCGACCGCTGATCCTTCTTCAGCGGCCGGTAGCGCGCCCGGACCCTGGCCAGGACGAGCTCCTCGGGAACCGTCCCGTAATCCGTGCTGTCACCGCCTGCGAAGGTGTTGTCGGCCAGCACCCACCAGCCGCCCCGACGGCGCTCGGCTGCCCGCTTGACGATCAGCAGATCCTGCTGGAACGGATGCCGCAGAATCACCACGTCCCCGGGGTGCACCGTCGCCCCGTACTGCACGAACAGCCAGTCCCCGTGATGGAGCGTGGGCACCATCGACGGCCCCGTCACCTCCACCACCTGGAACGGCACCCGCGCAGCCGGCCCCCGCCCAGGCTGCTCCGGCGTCAGCTCAGGCAACTCCGGCACCTCCCGCATCTCTCCGGCACCTCCCCGGTCCGTCCAGTACACCGTCCTGCACAGCGTTCCGTACATTCGGCCACTGGGCCCATCCTCACCCTGGACTTTTGGCCTAAGCCCATGGGGGCACCCGCTAAAACCCGCCTCTCACGGAGTAATGTCCCACCTGAGAAGACGATCACGAGGAAGGACAGCTCAATGCTTTCCCGCCTGTTTGCCCCCAAGGTGAAGGTCAGCGCCCACTGCGACCTGCCCTGCGGCGTGTACGACCCGGCCCAGGCCCGCATCGAGGCGGAGTCCGTCAAGGCCGTCCAGGAGAAGTACCAGGCCAACGAGGACCCGCACTTCCGGGCCCGCGCGGTGGTCATCAAGGAGCAGCGTGCCGAGCTCGCGAAGCACCACATCTCGGTGCTGTGGAGCGACTACTTCAAGCCCCCGCACTTCGAGAAGTACCCGGAGCTCCACCAGCTGGTCAACGACGCACTGAAGGCGCTGTCGGCTGCGAAGGCCTCCACGGACCCGGCGACGGGCCAGAAGGCACTGGACTACATCGCCCAGATCGACAAGATCTTCTGGGAGACCAAGAAGGCTTGATCGCCCTGCCGTTCGGCTTCCGACCGGATGCCAGGTCAGCGCGCACATGAGAGAGGCCCGACCGCTTCGAGCGATCGGGCCTCTCCTTGCTCGCCTCTTCGGGCGTGGTTCGGTAGGCCCGCTCCCTATCGGCCCCCAGGTCGATAGTTGCGCGGGGTGCGAAGGGCGAGGATGGCCATGTCGTCATGGCCGTCACTGGGGTGGTGGTCGGCGAGGAACCGTACGAAGTCGTCCAGTGGCAGATGGACATGGCCTGCGGCGAGTTCGGCGAGTTGGGCCAGGCCGTGGTCGATGGAGTGGCCGGGGTGCTCGACGAGCCCATCGGTGAAGAAGACCACGGTGGCGCCGGGGGGCAGAGTGCGGGTGTGGTCGGGGCGGTGTTGTTCGGTGTCCACCGCGAGGGGAAGGCCGGGCTCGGCGTAGAGGTACTCCGTGAGCTGGTCGGGGGTGATCAGGAGCGGGGGAAAGTGGCCGGCGGTGCTCCAGTGCAGCCTCCAGCCCCCTTGTCCGGGTTCGATGCGGGCCAGGCAGGCGGTGGTGACGGGCAGGTCGGTGATGGCTTGCAGGGTGCGGTCAAGCTGGTACAGGACGGCGCTGGGCGGGGTGAGGCGGTCGAACAGCAGGGCGCGCAGCATGCTGCGGGTCTGGGCCATGGCGGCTGCTGCGCGCAGGTCGTGGCCGACGACGTCGCCGATCACGACGGCGCATGCGTTGTCGGGCAGCCAGATGGCGTCGTACCAGTCTCCGCCGAGGCGGCCGGGTGTGGGGGCGGGGCGGTAGATGGAGGCGCCGGTGAAGGGGTGCAGGTCGGGCAGGGTGGGCAGCAGCATCCGCTGGAAGTGTTCGGCGCTACGGCGGAGCTCCTCGAACAAGTGGACGTTTTCGATCGCGATGCCGGCGGCGCCAGCCAGGGTGACGGCGATGTCCTCGTCGTCACGGTCGAAGGGCCGTCCGTCACGGCGTTCGGACAGATAGAGGTCACCGTAGATGGTGCCGCGGACGCTGACGGCGACGCCCAGGAGGGTGCGCATGTGGGGGTGGCCAGGCGGGAACCCGACAGAGGCGGGGTGGGAGGCGATGTCATCGATGCGCAGGGGTTCGACGGGGTGGTGGATCAGGTGCCCGAGGACCCCGCGGCCGAGGGGGAATTCAATGCCGGCCAGGTCGGCGCGCTCGGAGTCGGACAGGCCCGCCGTGATGAACTGCGCCAGTTGCTCACCGGACTCGTCCAGCACCCCCAGCGCCCCGTAGCGGGCGCCGGCCAGGTCCATTGCTGTGGTCACGATACGGTGCAACACTGTAGGGAGATCCGTCTCCCGGCTGATCGCCAGCACCGCATTCAGCAGGCCCTGCAGCCGGCCCTTGGTGGTGGCCAGCTCCCGTAGCTGCTGGGCGATCTGGTCCAGCTGGGCATCCAGCCGCAGCGTCAGGTCGGGAATCTGCGGCTGTTCGGGCTCTTCTCCTTGGCCCGCCATCACGAGCGCCCGGCAGCGCGGTATTCGCGTTCGGTAGCCTTCAGGTGGTGGCTGCGGCTGCTGGCGTTCCGTGAACGGTTCGTCGAGATCGTGGACACCGACCCAAGCACACTCTCCCGCGGCGGCTTCTTCCGCTTCAGCGGCATCGGTTGTCCGAGTGCCTTGGTCACCGTGTTCTGCGAGAAACGGTCCTTCCGGGCCGGCGCCCGCCCCGACTTCTCAGGGTTCTGCCGCTTGTCCCGGTGAATCCGCTCATGCAGCAACTCACGCGATCTGTGCACCCACAATCTCCTGACACGACCGTGATCAACCCGCACAGAGTGACGCGCCCAAACACCCCGACCAACGCATTACACCGAAAGCGGCATGTCACACACTTTCATACGAAGCGGCTCCCAAGCTCGTTGCCGGAGCGGGTGCCGTTTTCTTCGCCCGGCCACAGGCGGGCGGAGATCCGCAGCGTGTTGACGACGGAAGCGTGATTGCGAACCGCGGCGCAGCGCGACGGTCCAGTGCGTCGGCCGCCCGGCCGGCGCGCTCGGCCCGTGCCCGGCGCGGTGCGGCTTCGTCGGTGGCGTCGGCCTGGCCGACGGCACGCATGCGCTATAGTTGATCTTGGCAGTTCGCCGCAACGCGCGGCAACTGACGCTGCGTTGGTGGTCCAAGGAAAGACGCCCCGCTTCCTGCGGGGAGATGCAGGTGCAAGGCCTGCCCAGCGCTCGTTCATGGGGCCCTTCCCTCATCGGGGGAAGGGCCCCATCACTCTTTCGGAGGAAATCCCACTTTCAGGGCGGGGAGGGAATCCGGTCCTGAACCCTGCGGCGCGGAGCGTCGCGGCATCGTTCCGGAATGCTGCTCTGCTTTCTCGATGCAGTCCTTGACCGCTTGGAGTGGTGCGCCGTCGCAGGATCCGGTGAAGCAGGAGCCGGACCGGAAGCGTCCGTGCAGGTGGTCCGGTTGACGCGGTCGGTGAACTCGGCGCGCAGGTAGCGTGAGAAGACGCCGCTGATACGGCTCCCTGCGGCATGGGGCGGGCGCAGGCGAGCACGGTTGATCCTCACCGAGGGCCCGGAGGGTGACGTACGGTTCCCATACGTCTGCGGCGGCCCAGCCACTGCTCCTGGTGAACCGGGCGGGTTTACCGGTCATCGGGCTGCCTGCCCGCGTACGGTGGGCCCGCGCCCGCGCCCCGTCCGTCGCGGTGAGGACGGGTGCGGGCAATGGGGGACGGACACGGCACGGGAGGAAGAACGGGATGACGGAGGCCACTGCGAGCGAGCTGGATGAGCGGGTGCTGGGGCGCAGGTGGACGGTGCGTCTGGACGCTGCCGGTCGTGGCAGTGCGGCGGTGCGCGTCTCGTGCAGCCGTCCCTCCTGTGCCGAGCAGCGTCTGCCGTCCGCGGCCGCCGGCCGTGCGGCCGCGGTCGCCCACATCAAGGCCCACTTGCGGGCCGCTCCCGGACCTCGGGCCGAGGTGTACTGCGCGTGCCGGGCCGAGAGCTGCCGCATGCACATCCGTCCCGACGACCGGCAGATGCGTGCCCAGCCCTGGCGGTGCGGCGGGGCGGTCGTCCTGGCCGTGGTCACCGACCGGGAAGGGCGCTGGTGGCAGGCCCTGGAGTGCTGTTCACGCTGCGCGGCCGCCACCCCCGGGGCACAGGTCGTCACCACCGCTCGGGCCGCCTCCGGCCCGGCGGCAGACGCCCCGGCTGCTGCCGACCGCCCGTCGACCGCTCCTGCCGGCACGCCGCAGTTCTCCGACCGTCCCTCGCCTGCGCCGGGCCCGCGGGAAGTACCGGCCCCCCGCTCCGCTCCGACGCGGCGCCGCCGCCCGTACGGGAAGATCGCACAGCGGGTCGTCCCGTACGACCTGCAGCCCGTCGTCCTGCGGGACGAGCTCGTCGAGCTCGGTGAGCTCTTCCGCGCCTACCAGCAGCGCCCCGAACCCGACCTGGCGCTGCTCGCCGACCTCCATGAGCGCAAGGCACGCGCTTTCACCACCTGGGCCGATGTCACCGGAGACATCAATCTGCGACTTGAGGCCCGGCGCGCCGAGCAGGCCGCCACCGCCGCCCGCTTCCAGCACCAGCAGCGCACCGGCGTCAGTACGGACAGCGATGGGCCGGCGGTGCCCCGGCTGCTGACCGGGCCGACGCAATGGGAACACGTACGCTCCGTCCTCGCTCACGTGGCCGACCACAGCCCGCTGCCCGGCCCCGAGGCACGGCTGCTGGTGGTCATGCTGACCCTGCGCACCGCGCACACCGGCACCGGCAACCTCGTCGGGCAGGACGTCACCGCGCTGGGCCTGACCGATCCGGAGGACCTGGTCGAGAAGCTGACCGGCTGCGGCTGGCTGTGCCTTCCCGGCACCGCCGGTGACCTGCTCGCCTCCCGCCCCGAGAACCCCACCCCGGTCACCGTCCCGTCCCTCGTGCCTCACGGGGACGGAACGGGCCCGTTCATGTTCGGCAAGAAGATGCGGCCCAAGCTCAGCGGATGGGCCCAGAAAGTCGTCTCGGACAAGAAACTCCGCAAGGCCAAGGCCACCGCAAGTACCCGGCTGCTCGCCCTGACTTTGGCCACCCGGACCAGCGCCGACGGACGACTCGGCCCCGGCGGAACCGGCGTCGCCCTGGACTCTCTCGCCGCCTGCTGCCCGGTGGGTCCCGGCGAGCTGCAGCAGCTGGTCGACCGGCTGACCGCAACGGACTGGCTCTCCGAAGCAGCCGTCACCGACACCCACCTCACCGGGCGGCTGACCGAACGCGTCCTGCCGCTCACCTGCCCCCTTCCCTGACCAGACCAGGACGGTCAGGCTGAGCGGCGAAACACGGACGCGGCATCGCAGTCGGCCGGCCCGCTCCGCGCGAGCGAGGTCGGCGAGCGGTGCACCGAGTGCATGAGCAGTGCGTCAGTACTGAGAGTGGAACCCGGATCGCTTCAGTCCTCGGGTGCCTCCAGCTCGACGACGATCTCACGCTTGAGGATCTTGCCGGTTGCCCCCTTGGGCAGTGCGTCGGTGAATGTGACGATCCTCGGGTACTTGTAGGCGGCCACCCGCTGTTTGACGAAGTCGCGCACCTGGTCGGCCGTGGTCTGTGCACCGGGCCGGAGTGTCACTACGGCGGCCACCTCCTCCCCGTGGACCTCGTGCGGCACGCCGACAACGGCGGCTTCGGCCACGGCCGGGTGCTCGTAGAGCACCTCCTCGATCTCGCGCGGGTAGACGTTGTATCCGCCGCGGATGATGAGGTCCTTCTTCCGGTCGACGATGAAGTAGTAGCCGTCCTCGTCGGTACGGGCCAGATCACCACTGTGGAACCACCCGTCCCGGACGGCTTCCGCAGTCGCATCAGGGCGGTTCCAATAGCCCTTCATCACGTTTTCACCGCGGATCGCGATCTCACCGACTTCGCCCGGGCCGACCGCGGTGCCATCGTCCGCGACGAGCCTGAGCTCGACTCCGCGGACGGGGAGACCGATCGAACCGGCCTTACGGGGCCGGTCGGGGGAGTTGAACGCGGCGACAGGCGAAGTCTCCGAGAGCCCGTATCCCTCCAGCACGGTGACATTGAATTCCCGCTCGAAGGCGTGCAGTACCTCGACCGGCAGAGAAGCTCCACCGGAGCAGGCCACGCGCAGGGGTGAGAGGTCGTGGCCGTCGGGGATCCCGGCCTGGAGCAGGGCGGTGTACATCGTGGGGACACCCACGAAGACCGTAACCCCGTCCTGGTGCATGCTCTTCAGCGCCTTGGCCGGATCGAACCGGGGCTGCAAGGTCAGGGTTGCGCCCGCGGCCACGGCGGCGTTGAGAGCGCAGGTCTGCCCGAAGGCGTGAAACAGCGGCAGCCCGCCGAACAGTACGTCGTTCGGCCCGACGCACAGCAGCGTCTCGGCTGCGGTGGCCGCGTTGGACATCAGGTTGCGGTGAGTCAGCTCGGCACCCTTCGGGGTCCCTGTCGTGCCCGAGGTGTAGAGGATCACGGCGGTGTCGTTCTCCGTCCGGTCGGCGACCTCCACCATCGGTTCGGTGGCCTCCAGCAGGGCGTCGAAGGCCGCCGGGTCCGTGATCAGGCATTCGACTCCGGTCTCTGCTGCGGCCTTTGCGGCTTCGTCCGCGCACAGCGGGAACGCCAGCATGATCCGGGATTGGGAATCCCGGAGGGTGAAGGCCATTTCTCGCGCCTTCAACAGAGGATTCATCGGTACCACTACGCCGCCGGCACGGAGGATGCCGTAGTACGCGACCGGGAAGTAGGTGACGTTGGGCATGGCCAATGCCACGCGATCGCCTGGCCGGACACCCTTGGTCTGCAGCAGGGTGGCGATCCGGGCGGCGGTGTCGTTCAATCGCGCATAGGTGAGTACGGTCTCTTCCTGGCGGATGGCGACCCGGCCGCCGTCTGCCCGGGCGGCTTCCGTCAGAAGTGTGGCCAGGTTGTTCATGGTTTCCCCTTTGATCTGTGCTGCTGGTCGCAGTCATCGATGGCGGTGTGATCCGGCCGGACTTGCCCAGTTCTGTGGGCGACCACGTCACGCGGGTTGATCTCCCCGCGGCCGGGTCCGCCATCGGGGCTGTGCAGATCCCCCCGGACGTCCGGTGGCAGCTCACGCCGCTGACACAGAGTCAGCCCCCATCGCAGCACAGCCTGCGGGCCGGAAATCGCGCGAACGACCCGTCTTCTTTCACCGCGGAAGAATCCGACGGATCCGGTGCGGGAACTCTGGGCCGTTGATCCGCACGGGGGCTCCGTAACGATCTTCCAGGGCTGGTCAACGGTTGGACTGTTTGCCATGGTGTTCTCCGCCGGATTTCCGATCTGCCGCTACGCGAATCCAGGCGGCGTGCCCCATCGCAGTGCTGCCACGCTAGGTCACGGCTTGGGTCAGTGCTTGACCTCACGTGACACATGACCTAACACTTCGGGACAGATCCCTCTGGAGAGCGCCCATGAAGCCCCTTGTCCGCAATGCGGCACTGAGCAGCTACATCGAGGTCAGCCAGTCCCCCGGCATCGACCCGCAGGCCCTGATGAAGCGCGTGGGCCTGGACCCCGTCGGTCTGGCGGTCCAGGACAGATGGATCTCCGGCCTGGCCGTGATCCAGTTGCTCGAGCTCTCGGCGGCGGCCTCGCACCGCGAGGACTTCGGTCTGCTCCTCGCCGAGCGCCGCCGCTTCTCCAATCTCGGCCCCATCAGCTTGGTCATACGCGAGGAGCCCGACGTCCGCAGCGCGATCGAGCTTCTGGTCGGCCATGAGTACATGTACAACGAGATGCTCCGTAGCCGGCTCTCCGAGGCGAACGGCCTGGCCACCCTCAAGGTGAGCCTGGAGCTGGGTGGGGCCATGGCTGCCCGCCAGGCCACAGAGCTGGCCGTCGGTGCGTTCCACCAGGTCCTTCGCGGTTTCCTCGGTGCGCGGTGGCAGCCCGTGTCCGTGTGCTTCACGCACGGCGCTCCGGCGGACGCCCGGACTCACCGGCGCATCTTCGGCCCCGTAGTGGAATTCGACCAGGAATTCAACGGGATCGTCTTCCACGCCGACGATCTCGATGCTCTCAATCCCATGTCCGATCCGCTCCTGCGGACCTACGCCCGGCAGTACTTCGAGTCGATCGCAGTGTCGAAGGACACCACCGTGCTGGGCCGCGTGCGCGAGCTGATCGAGGTCCTGCTGCCGACCGGGCGCTGTTCCATCGAGCAGGTCGCATGCAGTCTCGGCGTCGACCGGAGAACCGTCCACCGGCACCTGTCAGCCTCGGGCGAGACCTTCTCCTCGCTCCTCAATGCGACACGTACCCAGCTCGCGGAGCAGCTCGTGGCGAACCCGCGCCGCTCATTGACCGAGATCTCCGGGCTGCTGGGATTCTCCGCACCGAGTGCCTTCTCCCGCTGGTTCAGCGAGCGGTTCGGCTGCAGCCCCAGGCAGTGGCGCGTCCAAAGGTCCAGGCAGCAGGCTCTCGCCGAGGATTGACCGCCGGCGATCACCGGCCAGCGCCGCGACCGGCAAACCTCGCCGGTCGCGGCGCTGGGGCGTGCCTCGGAAGTTGCGCCGACCGGTCGGGGCAGGTCCCCAATTGACAAGTCTGCTGTCGCCTACGGTTAAGCGTCCGGCGTAACAGGCCCTTAACGTTGCATTACCGCAAGGGAGTTCGTCGGCCCCACGAGGATGAACAGGGACCCTGCCTGAAGCCGCGTCTCCCTCCGGGACCCGTTGATCATATCCGGTCTGCCCACCCCAGCAGTCAGGGCATCCCGTCTGCGATCTCACTCCGCTCCTCACCAATCCACTCGGGCCTCGCATCGCAGGCAGCGATGCGTGCAGCGAGTGAAGCCCCGACCTCAAAGGAGATGGCCCGTGCATTTCTTCGACGACTCCCTCTACCCGGAGAACCAGGAGAAACTGGTCATCCAGGCCGCGCCCTACGGGCCGGAGTGGCTGCCCGGTGACGCCGACGACCTCCCGCTCACCATGGACGAGCACGTACAGGCGGCGGTCGACTGCTACAACGCCGGCGCCACGGTGCTGCACATCCACGTGCGAGAACTGGACGGCCACGGCTCCAAGCGCCTCTCCATGTTCAACGAGCTGATGGCCCGGCTGCGCGAGGCCGTGCCGGACATGGTTCTCCAGATCGGCGGGTCGATCTCCTTCGCTCCCGAGGACGAGGGCGCCGACGCCAAGTGGCTCAGCTACGACACCCGCCACATGCTGGCCGAGATCACCCCCAGGCCGGACCAGGTGACGATCGCGATCAACACCAACCAGATGAATATCGTCGAGATCTTCGACGACGAGGACATCGAGGGCACCTCGATTGCCAAGCCGGGGTACTACAAGGCCTACCGGGACATGGTGGTCGAGGCAGGTCCCGATTTCTACCTGGAGCACCTCAAGCGGCTGCGCGCCAACGACATCCAGCCGCACTTCCAACTCGCCAACATGGCACAGCTGGAGACCGTGGAGCGGCTGATCCGCAAGGGCATCTACAGCGGGCCGATGGTCCTCAACTACGTTGCCATCGGCGGCGGTTTCGCGGGTCGCCACCCGGCCGACCTGATCGAGTTCGTCCGTCGCGTCCCGGACGGCGCCGTACTCACCATCGAGGCGTCCATGCGGGCGGTGGCGCCGATGAACGCGATCGGCATCGCCCTGGGCGCGCATGTGCGGGTGGGCAACGAGGACAACCTGTGGCGGCGCAAGAGCGAGCGGATGTCCTCCGTGGAGCAGGTCGAACAGATGGTTCAGATCGCCGACGCGATCGGCCGGGAGATCGCCACCGGGCCGGAGGCGAAGAAGATCTACAGGATCGGCGAGTGGTACGCCGACGCCGACCAGACCCTGGCCGAGCTCGGCATGGTGCCCAACCGCCGTCCCGGCCGGCGCGGCTCCATGCTGCGCGACGTCAAGAGCTGACCCGACCCCACGAGCGGCGGTCGCGGGACGGACACGGCATCCGGTCCCGGCCGGTCAGGGCCGGCCCGCGACCGCCACCCCACTCACGAACAAACGGAGCACGTCATGGCACACGCCATTCGCTTCCACGAGACCGGTGGCCCCGGCGTCCTTCGGTGGGAAGAAACCACCGTCGGCGACCCGGGCCCGGGCGAGGTACGGATCCGGCACGTCGCCGTCGGACTCAACTTCGCCGACACCTACTTCCGTTCCGGCCTGTACCCGGCCCCGCTGCCCGCAGGACTCGGCGTCGAGGCCTCGGGGGTGATCGAGGCCGTGGGCGAGAATGTGACGCACGTCGCTGAGGGCGACCGCGTGACCTACACCGGCAGCCCGCTCGGCGCATACAGCACGGAGCGGGTCATGCCTGCGGACTCGCTGATCAAACTGCCGGACGAGATCAGCTGCGAGACCGCCGCCGCGATGACCATGCGCGGCCTCACCTCGGCCTACCTGCTACGCCGAATCCACCCGCTGAAGGCCGGCGACACCGTACTCCTCCACGCGGCCGCGGGTGGCGTCGGACTGATCTTCTCCCAGTGGGCGAAGCTGCTCGGCATCACCGTGATCGGCACGGTCTCCACCGAGGAGAAGGCCGAGATCGCCCAGGCCCATGGCTGCGATCACATCATCTACTACCGGCGCGAGAACGTGGCCGAGCGGGTGCGCGAGCTGACCGACGGCAAGGGCGTCCCGGTCGTCTTCGACAGCATCGGCAAGGACACCGTCGACGGATCCATGGCCTCGCTGCAGCGTCGCGGCCTGCTGGTGTGCTTCGGCACCTCCTCCGGAGTCCCGCCGCTCGACGCCATGAAACTCGCCATCCACGGCTCGCTGTACGTGACGCGGCCCGCGCTCGCCGACTACATCGCCGAGCCGGCGGAACGGGACGCACTGGCCGGTGAGCTGTTCGGCCACGTCGCGTCCGGACGCATCACGATCCAGATCAATCAGCGCTACGCACTCGAGAACGCGACAGAGGCACACCGCGATCTGGAATCGGGCCGGACCACCGGGTCTTCCGTCTTCGTCCTCTGAGCACGCCGTGCCCCGCACGTCACCCCCAGGAGTGAGCACATGTCTCAAACCGTCAGCCCGAGGGAAGACACGCCCGCCCTGGTGCGCCCGGGCGTCCTGCGCACCTCGATCAAGGTTGAGCCGCTGACCTGCACCATCGGCGCAGAGCTCTTCGATGTGAACCTCGGCGACGCCGCGCGCGACGACGAACTGCTCGCCGAGCTCAAGGCGTTGCTGCTGCAGTACAAGGTCCTGTTCCTGCGGAACCAGGACATCAGCCACGCCGAGCACGTCGCCTTCGCCTCGCGCTTCGGCCCGCTGGAGGACCACCCGGTGGCCGACAGCGACCCGGACCACCCGGGGCTGGTGCGTATCTACAAGGACCTGACCAGCAAGCCCGAGCACTACGAGAACGCACTCCACTGCGACGCGACCTGGCGGCAATGCCCGCCCATGGGGGCCGTGTTGCGCTGCGTGGAGACGCCCGAGGTGGGCGGCGACACGATCTGGGTCAATATGGCCGAGGCCTACCGCAGGCTGCCCGAACACGTAAAGACGCAGATCGCGGACCTGCGCGCGCGGCACAGCATCGAGGCCACCTTCGGTGCCGTCATGCCGATGGAGCAGCGCCACCAGCTGAAGGCCCGGTTCCCGGACCCGGAGCACCCGGTGGTGCGCACCCATCCCGAGACCGGCGAGAAGATCCTCTTCGTCAACGCCTTCACCACACACTTTGCGAACTACCACACGCCCGAGAACGTGCGCTTCGGCCAGGACTACGCGCCCGGGGCGGGCAACCTGCTGGCCTACCTGATCAGCCAGGCGGCCGTCCCCGAGTACCAGGTGCGCTGGCGCTGGCAGAAGAACAGCTTCGCCATCTGGGACAACCGCTCCACACAGCACTATGCCGTCCAGGACTACTGGCCCGCCGTCCGCAAGATGGAGCGCGCGGGGATCGTCGGCGACAGACCCTTCTGAGCCTTGCCAAGAGACGAGAAAGGTGATGCCTATGGGACTTCACACTGTCGGCACCGCGGTGCCGGCGACGTCTCCCGATGTTCCGGCCGTATCCCGCAGGTATGCCTGGCTGGTGTTCGCCTTGAGTTTCGGGCTTCTGCTGTCCGACTACTTGTCGCGGCAGGTCCTCAACGCCGTCTTTCCGCTGCTGAAGGCGGAGTGGCTGTTGTCGGACTCCCAACTGGGCTCCCTCAGCGGCATCGTGGCGTTGATGGTCGGTCTGCTCACGTTCCCTCTTTCGCTCCTGGCGGACCGCTGGGGCAGAGTCAAGAGTCTTGTCATCGCTGCGACGGTGTGGAGTGTGGCGACGCTGGGCTGTGCACTGTCGGCGAGCTACGGCGAGATGTTCCTGGGCCGATTCATCGTCGGTGTGGGTGAGGCGGCCTACGGGAGCGTCGGTATCGCCGTGGTCCTCAGCGTCTTCCCTGTCCGTCTGCGGGCCACGCTCTCCGGAGCGTTCATCGCGGGCGGGTCGTTCGGATCCGTGCTGGGCGTATCGGTCGGCGGCGTGGTCGCCCAACACCTGGGCTGGCGCTGGGCCTTCGGCGTGATGGGGATCTTCGGGCTGGTACTGGTCGTGATCTACGGCCTCGTGGTCACGGAGAAGAGGCTGGGTTCGGCGACCGGAGCCGCTGACGCCGCATCCGGCGAACGGGAACCGGTCCGGACCCTGCTGCCGCGGCTGTTCTCCTCGGTCTCCGTGGTCTGCGCCTACATCGGCAGCGGGCTGCAGATGTTCATTGCGATGGCCCTGCTCGCCTGGATGCCCAGCTTCCTCAACCGCTACTACTCCATGCCTTCCGCAAAGGCCGGGCTGGTTGCCGGGGTCTTCGCACTGATCACCGGCATCGGCATGATCGGCGGAGGGATCGCTTCGGACCAGCTCAGCCGCCGGGTTGCGGCCCGGAAGTGGACCGTTGCGATCACCTGCAGCTTCGGGTCGCTGGTGCTGCTGACGGCGGGATTCCGGCTGCCGACCGGTCCGCTGCAGCTCGTGCTGATCGGTGCCGGAACCCTGTTGTGCTGCGCCACGGCCGGCCCGGCGGCCGCCATGGTGGCGAATCTGACCCCTCCCGCGATCGCGGCGACGGCCTTCGCCACGCTCACCCTGGCCAACAGCCTGCTCGGGCTTGCCCCGGGGCCCGCAGTGACAGGGGTGCTCGCGGACCGCATGGGCTTGCTCGGGGCGCTGCAGGTGATCCCGCTTGTCGCGGTCGCCGGGGGAGTTGCCTTCTCCGTCGGCAAGCTCTTCTACGAGAAAGATCTGCGCCGCCTGGGGCTGCTCCCCGATGCGGCCCTCAAGAACCTGGAGCTGTAGTCATGCACCCTGCCGCACCACCGACGGTCGTGATCGTCCCCGGACTGCGCGATCACGTGCCGGAACACTGGCAGACGATCCTCGCGAACAAGACCGCCGACGCCCGTGTGGTTCCGCCGCTGACCAACGACAGGATCAGTTGCGACGCTCAGGTCGCCGCCTTGGAGGAGGCACTGTCGGACATCTCCGGGCCGGTCGTGCTGGTCGCCCACAGCGCCGGCGTGATGACCACCGTGCACTGGGCGCAACGCCACCGGCGTCCGGTCAGAGGGGCGCTGCTGGCGGCACCCCCCGACTTCGCCACCCCGATGCCCGAGGGCTACCCCACCCCGGAAGCCCTGAGCGAGAACGGCTGGACGCCTGTACCGCGGACGCCCTTGCCCTTCCCCAGCATCGTCGCGGCGAGCACGAACGATCCCCTGGCCGACTTCGATCGCGTTGCCGGTCTCGCCCGGGCATGGGGAAGTCGCCTTGAGAACCTCGGCCCGGTCGGACACCTCAACCCTGCCTCCGGCTACGGCGAATGGCCTCGGGCGGAGGAGTTCATCCGCGAGCTCAGCCGAGTCTCGTCCGACGCGTCCGCCTGACGCACGACGCCGGTCCCTCGCGCTCCCTCCTGTCCTTCTCGGGCAGGGGGGAGCCGTGCGTTCGAGCCCGCACCGTCGGATACGTGCCGGCGGCCCATCTCGTCGGCGCTTCCACGCCTGGGCCGGTCGGCTGCGACACGGTCCCCTTCCGGTGAGCGTAAAGTCAACACCTGGCAGGAGCAGGCCGTTTACCCGGCACGAGGCCGTGCCGCCCCACGGGATCTCCGCCATCGTCATGACCTTGCCGGTGCTCGGCAGGTCCGGGGGCATCGTGCCGGTACCCGTTCCTGGCCACGACGCCGATGCCCCACATACGTGACCGATGAGTTTCCGGGACGGGATCAGTCGGTATGGGTGGACATGCGCACACGACGGGACATGCGCTCACGACAGGAGACAGCGATGACCACCGATGGCTTCACCACATGTCTGTGGTTCGACGGGCAGGCCGAGGAGGCGGCGGAGTACTACCTCTCGGTCTTCAAGAACTCCCGCCTCGGCAGGATCGGCCGCTACACCGAAGCAGGGCCCGGGCCTGCCGGATCGGCGATGTCGGTCGAGTTCGAGATCAACGGCCAGAAATTCGTCGGGCTGAACGGCGGGCCGCAGTTCACCTTCAACGAATCCATCTCGTTCCAGATCCACTGCTCGGACCAGGACGAGGTGGACTACTACTGGAGCAGTCTCACCGACGGGGGCGAAGAGGGGACCTGCGGCTGGCTGAAGGACAGGTACGGCCTCTCCTGGCAGGTCGTCCCGGAGGCACTGACCGGTCTGATCGGCGACCAGGACGCCGAGAAGGGCGCACGGACCACCGCGGCGATGATGACCATGAAGAAGCTGGACATCGCCGCACTGCAGAAAGCGCACGCCGAGGGCTGACAAGGCGGAGATGCCGAACGAAGGACGCTCCGTCCGGCATCTCCTTGCCTCATCGGCGGGTGAGCCCGTTCTCTCCGACGCGCCACTACCTGCGTGCGAGCGCGCGTCAGGCCGTCCCCGCCAGCAGTTCGGCCTCCACCCGCGGGTCCAGACCGACCGCAGCCCGGTCCGGCCGTTGCGGGGCCTCACCGCCCAGTTCGACCAGCCACTTCCAGGTGTCGGCAACCGTCTCATCGACCGGTCGGCAGCGCAGCCCGGCCGCGTACGCCTTGCTGACGTCGCCCCGGTGCATGGCGTCGTACAGCTCGCCCGGCGGCAGCCAGACCGGCAGATCGCTCCAGGGCTCCACACCTGCCGCGAGGATGGTCTCCGCGGGGGTCCAGCGGAGTTCCGCGTCGGAGCCGGTGGCGCGTACACAGGCGTCGAGCAGTTGCCCCATGGTGGCGTGACCCGGGCGGCTGACCAGGTTGTACGGCCCGTGCAGACTGCTGCGATCTGCGTCCAGGATCCAGTTGGCGAGATCGCGGGCATCGATGTACTGGAGCATCAGGTCCGTTGGGCCCGGGGCCAGTACGGGTCCGCCGCGAGCGATCCGCAGCAGCCACCAGGGCAGCCTGCCGATGTTCTCCCAGGGGCCCAGGATCAGTCCCGCGCGGGCCAGCAGGGCTCGGTCCCCGAAGGCGTCGAGTGCGGCCAGTTCGCCGCCGCGTTTGGCAAGGGGGGTGGCAACTGCTCGTTGGGGAGCATGTATGAGGTCGGTTTAGCTCGATCGTGTGATGGTCGGCCCGCAGGCTTGCGGCGACCTGGCTGGGCGGGAGTAACGTCATCGTGCGATCTGGGACGCCGGGTGCGGTGCCAGCGTGCGGGGCCCCTGCTCCACCGGAGAGATGGTTCAGGGCCTCCCCGTCGCCTCTGACCACATCCACATGGCCAGATTGCGCAGGGAACCGGCCTCCCAGGACCGGACCACGCACAGGATGCGTGTCGCCGCCCCGGGGGTGAGTATGCCGGGGACCAGTGCGCCCAAGACCGTTCGGGGCGTGCGGCTGAGCGGACTCACTCCCACTCAGTCCAAAGGAACGGTACGAGACGTCCCCATCGGCGTCGGGCGAGGCACCGGCCACCAGTGGCGCGTCCTCGGGCAGACCGGCCAGGGCCGGGTAGTCGTACACGGAACGACTGGAAACGTATGCGTACCGGGCGGCCCAGTCGGCCAGCAGACGGGCCGCATCCCGTACGGCCGAGCGGGCTGCGGTGGCGCAGCAGCTAGTGGTGGTACCCGGCAGGCCGCTGGGCCGCCTCCCGGCGGGCCGCGCCGGGGCCGCCGCCACGGCCCGCACCGGCCTACGGGTTGTTGAGTGCGGTACGGACCAGGGCCAGCAGCTCCTCCTCCGTCATCCCCAGCTCGCGCGCGTCCGCCACCACTTCGCGTACGCGCTCCAGCAGCCGGGCCCGGTGCGGGGATGCGCCGCCGGTGACGACCGCGCCGCGCCCCCGGCGCAGTTCGATCAGCCCCTCCTCGCGGAGCTGCTGATATCCCCGCAGCACCGTATGGACATTGACCCCGAGGGACTCGGCGAGCACCCGGGCGGCCGGCAGGCGCTCGCCCGGCACCACCGTCCCCTCGGCGACGGCGCGGCGCACGGACGCCGCGATCTGATCGCCGAGCGGCACGGTGGAGGTGGGATCGACCCGGAACAGCATGGTCAGTGATCCGCCCGTCGCCGGTCGATCAGGGTATTGAGGAGCGCGGCACCGGTCGCCGAGTCGTCGACGGTCACCGCGAAGTCCCGGCCGCCGGCCAGTGTCGCCACGATTCCCTCACCGGAACGGATCATGAAACCGCTCCGTCCTGGACGGATGCGGTAGCCCCAGCCCCCGTACTCCGCAAGGGGGTTGATGTCCCTGCTGGTCGCGGCCTCGATCCGGTCGAGCGGCACTCTGAGGCGCGGCCAGGGCAGCATTCCCGAGATGGTGATGCCGCGCCGGTCCACCACCACGTACGGCCGGGCGAAGGCGGCCAGCAGCACGCCGAGGAGCAGCAGCGGAATCGCGGCCGCCCATCCCGAGACGAACAGCAGCACCGCCCCGGCGGCCACGAGCGCCAGCGCGATCAGCGGCAGCCACCAGCTCCCGGCGCTGCGCGCCCATCCGGCGACCTCCCCGTCGGCGAGCGCGATCCGCGCACCGTCCCCGGCCTGCCCGGTCGCGGCCGGCTGCTTCGGTACGGAAGCGAGCGCGGTCAGCGCCATCCCCAGCCCTCCGGCGAGCACGGCAACCCCCAGGGCGACGGCGAGCTGCCACATCGGGAACAACACACCTTGCGCCTCCCCCTGCGCATTCTCACCGGCATCCACGTTGGCGAGGAGCACGGCGGCCATCACCCAGCCGAGGAATCCGGCGAAGGCATAGCCACCGGCGACCAGCCAGCGGTAGGCCCATCCGTAGAACTTCCCCCGCACCACTGTGAGCGCCCACAGAGCACCGGTCATGGAGAACAGCAGGACGTTGGTCACGGCGTGCCACACCTGCCCCGCATGCCCGTCGGCCCGGCCATCGGCCTGGTAGTGGCTGGCCAGTTGTCCGGGAAGCCGGTCGCGGAAGACGGCGAGCAGCACCAGGTCGACGACGAGCGCGAGCAGGAACGGCAGGGCGACGAGCGTCGCACGGCCCAGATTTTTACGCTTCATGAAAACCTCCCTTGTTCGCATGCTAGTAGAACAATGGAGGTCTGGCAAAGATGTGGCGGCACGCCGGTACCCAGCCGGCGGGATCAGGTGCGGACCACCCTCGCTGCGGTCAGGGACAGCCCGACGAGCAGTTGGAGGGCAGAGAGCGCGAGCAGTCGGAGGACGGCGAGCGCGAACAGTACGGCGCCCACCACGACGAACGCCGGCCGCAGTCGCAGCGTCACGTCCGGCATCGACGCCGCCGACGACTGGCATGGCACCGCTCCGTCTTCCCGGCCCGGCCGGAGCCGAGTCCACGAAGCGGTTGCCGGGATCAGGCCGACCGGCCGACAACGACCGGCCGGACAGGGAAGATCAGGCGAGTTCCAGCGGGAACGCGCCCCGGTGCCCGGTGCCGGCGCCCCGGTCCGGGCGGGGTTCGTACTCGCGGCAGCTCCAGATCTCCTGGACGAATCCGGTCCGCCGGTCCCACAGGTCCAGGACATCGCCCTCACCGGCCGCCCCGCGGTAGGCGTCCTTGGTGCCCCGGAAGCAGGCGAGGCCGCCGGAAAGGCCGCGGCCGGGGGCCGGGAAGTAGTCCGAGAAAGCGCAGGCGATGCAGGTCTGCAGGCGCACGCCGGGCGGCAGGGCACGCTGGATCGTGGCCAGGGCGGACGCAAAGTCGCTCTCGGCGCGATGGGATCCGTAGGCCGCCCCGCCGAACTGCAGCTCCAGGTAGAGATACGGATCGGGGCGACGCAGCGACAACAGGCAGCTGAGCGTGGCCTGATGGACGGCTCCGTCCCACAGGACCGGGAGCGGCAGGTCCCACTCCAGGACGCAGTCGCCCAACGCGCCGTTCACCAGGGCGAAAAGGTCGTCGGCCGACGGCGTGCCGGCCACCGGGGCGAGGCCGTCGAAGCTTTCGCCCTCGAAGTCGATGCCCCTTATCCTGAGGCGGAGTTGCTGTCCGTCGGTGGTGAGGATGACGGCGTCGGAACCCTGCCGGTCCCGGTACCACCCTGCCCATGACTCATCTGTCATGGGCAGGGACTGTAGCCCGTGCCCATGACAGCCGACCTGCCGCCCTCCCCTTCACCTCACGGGCCTTGCGACCTCGGCACCTTGCTCCGTTCTCCCTGCTCCGTTCTCCCTGCTCTGTTCTCCTTGCTCCGCTCCCTTCATCGGTCTCGGCTCTCCGCTCCTGCCTCTGCGCCCTCTCCGATCCCGCTCTGCGTACCGCCCCTCCTCTCCGTGCTCAGTGCGTCCGGCGGGTGACGAACTCCGCCAGGGTCAGGAGGTCGCCCGCCGAGGCCAGGTCGGGGACCGCCCGGGACAGGTGGTGGACCGCGCGTGCCATCCGGTCCCCCGCGCAGATCTGCGCCCAGTCCCGGCCGCCGGCCCGGTCGACGGCATCGGCGGCGAGGCTCACCTCGCCGGGTGTGTTCATCGCCCCCCGGTAGAACGCGGCGAGTTCGGCCGCTGCGGGCGTGCCGGAGGTCAGGGCGGCGACCACGGGCAGAGACTTCTTGTGGGCGACGAGATCCGCCCCGACCGGCTTCCCGGTCTGTGCCGGATCCCCCCAGATGCCGATCAGATCGTCGATGAGCTGGAAGGCGAGGCCCGCCTCCCGGCCGAATCCGTCCATCGCGCCGACCGCCCGCTCCCCCGCGCCGGCGTACAGCGCACCCAGTGCGCAGGCGCAGCCGAGTAAGGCGCCCGTCTTCGCGGTGGCCATCGTGAGGCACTCGTCCAGCGACACCTCGTCCGGACCGCGGTCCTCGAAGGCGCAGTCGGCCTGCTGGCCTGCGCACAGCTCGATGACACAGGTCGAGAGCTTCGCCGAGGCGCGGGCCGAGGCCGGGCCGGTGTCCTCGGCGAGCAGCCGCTGGGCGAGGGCGAGCATGGCGTCACCGGCGATGACCGCGTCCGGGATACCGAAAACCGCCCAGGCCGTGGGCCGGTGCCGGCGGGTCCGGTCCTCGTCGATGACATCGTCGTGCAGCAGGGTGAAGTTGTGGACCAGCTCCACGGCGACGGCTGCCCGTACCGCCCGTTGCGGGTCGCCGCCCAGCGCCCGGGCGGCGGCGAGGACGAGCGCGGGCCTGATCGCCTTGCCCGCCCGTTCCGATGACGGGGTGCCGTCGGCCTGCTGCCAGCCGAAGTGGTACATCGCTACGCGGCGGATAGATCCGGGCAAGGAGTCGACGGCGGCGTGCAGTTGGGGATCGACCAAGGTGCGGGTCTGTTCCAGAAGGGCTGCGGCCTCATGACTCTGCGTTGCGAGGGCGGCCGGGTCGTTGTCACCCGGGGCCCGTGGTGTGGGTGGTTGGGGTACGTGGTGGGTCTTCACTGAGGCGTCCTCCCGAGGCCGCCCCGGGCGCGGCTGCCCGGTGGCGGAGGTTGACGGGGGCCCGGACATCGCCGTCCGAGCCCCCGATGGGCTACCGCCAACGGCTGACCTCTACGTTCTCCAGTACGCCGAGGGCGTCCGGCACGAGAATGGCTGCGGAGTAGTAGGCCGTCACCAGGTAGGAGATGATCGCCTGCTCGTCGATGCCCATGAAGCGGACCGACAGACTGGGCTCGATCTCGTCGGGGATGCCGGTCTGCTGGAGTCCGATGACGCCCTGCTCGGCCTCACCCGTCCTCATGCAGATGATCGACGTGGTCCGGGCGTCGGTGACCGGGATCTTGTTGCACGGGAAGATCGGTACGCCCCGCCAGGCGGGCACATGGTGTCCGCCGACCTCCACGCTCTCCGGCACCAGACCGCGCTTGTTGCATTCACGGCCGAATGCGGCGATGGCCCGCGGGTGCGCGAGGAAGAGCTTCGAGCCGCGGCGGCGCGAGAGCAGTTCGTCCATGTCGTCGGGGCCGGGCACCCCGTCGTGCGGCTGGAGGCGCTGCCCGTAGTCGCAGTTGTTGAGCAGGCCGAACTCGCGATTGTTGATCAGCTCGTGCTCCTGGCGCTCGCGCAGCGCCTCGACCGTGAGCCGCAACTGCTGCTCGGTCTGGTTCATCGGCTGGTTGTAGAGGTCGGCGACCCGGCTGTGAACCTTCAGCACGGTCTGGGCGACGCTCAGTTCGTACTCGCGCGGCGCGGATTCGTAGTCCACGTACGTGTGCGGGACGACGGCTTCGCCGACATGGCCGGCGGAGAGATCGATCTCCGCCTCGCCGTACTTGTTGGTCCGCTGCTGCGGAATGCTGAGCAGACCGGCGAGATGGGTACGGAGCGAATCCGCGCGCTCGGCGAGATTCAGCACATCGGCCCGCTTCAGCGTCAGCACCGTGCAGGCGGTGACGGCACGGGCCGTGTACTCCCAGACGGCGTCGCCGTCGATCAGTACGCGGTCGCCGAAGTAGGCCCCGTCGGCGTGGACCCCGAGCACCGTCTCGTCCCCGTAGGGGCCGGTGCCCACCTTCTCGACCTTGCCGTGCGCCAGCAGGAAGACACGGTCCGCCGCGTCCCCGGCGCCGGCCAGCACCTGGCCGGCGGCGATGTCTCGCTGCTCACACCGCCGGGCCAGCTCTCCAAGCACCTCTTCGTCACCGAAGTCCCGCAGGGCGGGGAGCTCTCCGAGCTCGGCGGGGATGACCTCGACCCGGTCACCGGTCTGCACGAAGGTCACTCGGCCGTCTCCGACCGAGTAGCTCAGCCTGCGGTTCACCCGGTAGGTGCCACCCTGTACCTGCACCCATGGCAGCATCTTCAGCAACCACCGTGAGGTGATCTCCTGCATCTGCGGAGCTGACTTGGTGGTCGTCGCGAGGTTCCGCGCCGCCGCCGTGCCCAGACTCTGCTGCGGCGGCACCGGCGCGTTCTGAACCTCTTCACCAACGGACATCTGACGTCCTCTCGATCATCGGCTGACCTGTGCGAAGAAGCCTTTCAGCGCGGAGAGTCGGCGCGCCATTACACAAAAGAGTGTGACTATTCGGTCTTCGGGCTGGGCATGACGCTCAGCGATGCCCGCGGGTGCCATTAATTTGCATCCTTGATGCAAATTATCTACAGTGCCGGTCATGCGGCTGACGAGATTCACCGACGTGGCGCTGCGCGTACTGATGCGCCTCGCCGTCGCGGAGAACGAGGATCCGCCGACCACCCGGGAGGTGGCGGCGACCATGCGGGTGCCGTACACGCACACCGCGAAGGTCGTTGCCAAGCTCCAGCACCTCGGCCTCGTCGAGGCGCGCCGGGGGCGCGGCGGCGGACTCAGCCTCACCGGAGCGGGCCGGACCGCCTCGATCGGCGGCCTCGTCCGGGAGCTGGAAGGACCCGGCGACGTCGTCGAGTGCGAGGGCTCCACCCCATGCCCCCTGCGCTCGGCCTGCCGACTGCGCGGCGCCCTGCGCCAGGCGGAGGACGCCTTCTACGCCTCGCTCGATCCGATCACCGTCACCGAACTCGTCACCTCCCCCACCGGACCGCTGCTCATCGGCATCAGCCGCAGCCGCCCGGCCGACGGCTGAACCACCACACACCACCGCACCACGGGCGCCATCGCCCGGATTCACCCTGCCCAAAAATGCGAATCTCAAATACCAATTCAAGAATCCAGGAGTAACCGATGCTCTCCGAGACCTCGACCGCCACCGTCCGCGCCACCCTCCCCGCCGTGGGAGCGGCCATCGGAGACATCGCCGATCTCTTCTACCGCAAGCTCTTCGACGCCCACCCCGAGCTGCTGCGCGACCTCTTCAACCGCGGCAACCAGGCGTCCGGTGCCCAGCGCCAGGCTCTGGCGGGCTCCATCGCCGCCTTCGCGACCCAACTGGTCGAGCACCCGGACACCCGTCCCGACGTGATGCTCAGCCGGATCGCGCACAAGCACGCCTCGCTCGGTGTCACCGCCGCGCAGTACGACATCGTGCACACCCACCTGTTCGCGGCCATCACCGAGGTGCTCGGCGACGCGGTCACCCCGGAGGTCGCCGCCGCCTGGGACGAGGTCTACTGGCTGATGGCGGGCGCCCTGATCTCGATCGAGGAGCGGCTGTACGCACAGCAGGGCGTCGTCGCCGGTGACGTGTGGCGCGAGTGGGAGGTGGCCGCCCGGATCGAGGAGACGGCGGATGTCGCCACCTTCCAGCTCCGCCCGGCCGACGGCGCACCCGCCCCCGCCTTCCGCCCCGGCCAGTACGTCTCCGTACAGGTGGAACTCCCCGACGGGGCCCGCCAGATACGCCAGTACAGCCTCTCCAGCTCCCCCGGCTCCGCGCTCCGCTCGATCACCGTCAAGCGGGTGCACGGCGGCGGCTCCCCCGACGGCGAGGTCTCCCGTCACCTGCACGCCGAGGTCGGGGCAGGCGACCGGCTGCGTGTCTCCGCCCCGTACGGCGATCTCGTACTCGACTCCGCCGACGCCCCTCTCCTGCTCGCCTCCGCGGGCATCGGCTGCACGCCGATGCTCTCGATGCTGGAACACCTCACGACGACCGGACACCGCGCCCCGGTCACCGTCGTGCACGGCGACCGCTCCCCCGCCGACCACGCGATGCGCACCGACCACGCCCTGCTCACCGGCAAACTCCCCGACGCCGCCGCACACTTCTGGTACGAGAACCCGGAGCCCGGCCACCCCGCCGACCGCACCGGACAGGTGGACCTGAGCGGCCTCGCGGTCGCCCCCGGCACCCACGCCTACCTCTGCGGACCACTGCCCTTCATGCGTGCCGTACGCACCCAGTTGCTGGCCAAGGGCGTCCCGGCGGCTGACATCCACTACGAGGTGTTCGGCCCCGACCTGTGGCTCGCCCAGCCCTGAACCCGGCCCGTTCCTCGCGGAATCGACCGGACCGATTCGCGGGGCCGGGTGCGTGCAGCTGCACGGCGTAGGGTCGAAACAGATGGGGTCTCCCCTGCTCGGCGCAGCCGAGAGCTCGGGGAAGGAGTCATGGTGACCGACCACACCGCGGCAGATGTACGTGCCCAGCCCCGCAACGCCGCCCCGTGTGCCGGCCGGCCCAGGGCCCCATCCCCCACGCGCAGAAGTGGCAGCCCGGCACGATCGATCCTTGCGGCTTCCCGTTGGACTCCGTGCGGGACCGGATCCGCGACCGCCTGAAGGGACCCGTATCCACCCGACACGGCGCGGCAGGGCGACAATTGCGGCATGCCCTCCGAAGCACTCGACCTCTCCCGGCTGCAGCCGCTGCTTCCGTCCCCCCTGCAACCGGCCGAGGACGAACGCTTCGCGCGCCACGGCGTACGGCTGCTGCTCAAGCGCGACGATCTGATCCACCCCGATCTGCCCGGCAACAAATGGCGCAAGCTCTCCCTCAACCTGCGGGCTGCCGCCGGGCGCACCGTGCTGACCTTCGGCGGCGCGTACTCCAACCATCTGCGGGCCACCGCCGCCGCCGGGCGGCTGCTCGGCTTCCCCACCATCGGGGTCGTACGCGGTGACGAACTGGCCGGCCGTCCCCTCAACCCCTCGCTCGCCCAGTGCGCCGCCGACGGGATGACCCTGCACTTCGTGGACCGCGCGACGTACCGCGCGAAGGCCGATCCAGAGGTCCTGGCGGGGCTGCTGAGCACCTTCGGGGAGTGCTGTGTCATCCCGGAGGGCGGTAGCAACGCCCTGGCCGCACAGGGCTGTACGGAGCTGGGGCGCGAGCTGCGCGACAGGGCCGATGTGGTCGCGGTCGCCTGCGGTACCGGCGGCACCCTCGCCGGACTGGCCGCCGGCCTCGCCCCGGGGCAGCGCGCCCTCGGCATCCCGGTGCTGCGCGGCGGTTTCCTCGGTGACGCGGTACGGAAACTGCAGCAGGAGGCGTTCGGCGGGCCTGCCGGGTCGTGGTTTCTGGACGAGCGCTTCCACTTCGGCGGCTACGCCCGTACGACCCCGCAGCTGCACGACTTCGCGGACGACTTCGAGCAGCGGCACGGGCTGCCGGTGGAGCGGCTCTACGTCGCCAAGCTGCTGTACGCGCTCACCGCGCTGGCCGAGGAGGGGGCGTTCCCCGCGGGAACCACGGTCGCGGCCGTCGTCACAGGCCGGCCGTAGGCGCACCCCTCAGCGAGGTAGAACGCCAAGCTCGGAGGCTGTCGGGTGACCTCTGATCGGGCGGCCGCCCGACAGCCTCTCAGGGCGCTTGCGACTCCTCCCGGTAGGCCGCCGCCTCCTCGAGGTCGAGCCGTCTGAGCAGCGTCCGGAGCATCTCGTCGTCGATCTGCCGCTCGTCCCGCAGCCGTACGAAGACCTCGCGCTCGGCGTCGATCATTTCCCTGGCCAGGCGACGGTATGTCTCGTCCGCAGATTCCCCGGTCATCGGATTGGACGCGCCCAGCCGCTCCCACACGGCGTTGCGGCGTCGCGCCAAAACGGCGCGCAGCCGGTCGGCGAGCGGTCCGGGCAGATAGTTGCGCCGGTCGGTGAGCAGCTCCTCCAGGCGCGCCTCGGCGGCCATGGACGCCTCGCCCTGCGCCTGCGCCTCGGCCAGGGTTTCCGCCGTCACATCGCGCCCCGGAAGCTTCAGGGCGCGTACCAGCAGCGGCAGGCTGAGCCCCTGGATGACGAGGGTCCCGATGACGGTGGTGAAAGTCAGGAACAGCACCAGGTCGCGGGCCGGGAAGTCCTGCCCGTCGGTCGTGACCATCGGGACGGAGAAGGCGATGGCGAGCGAGACGACCCCGCGCATCCCGGCCCAGCCGACAATCAGCGGCGCCGTCCAGTTGGTCCCGGGCTCGCGCTCCCTGATCCGTTTCGACAGCCACCTGGGCAGAAACGTCGCCGGGTAGACCCAGATGAAGCGGACCACGACGACTGCGAGGAACACGGCCACCGCGTACCAGAGTGCGTCTGTCACCGCGTACGCACCGAGCCCCTTCAGCACGAAGGGCAGCTGGAGTCCGATCAGCGCGAAGACCGCGGATTCCAGGATGAACGCGACCATCTTCCAGACGGCCTCCTCCTGGAGCCGGGTAGCGAAGTCGACCTGCCAGGACCGATGGCCCAGATAGAGCGCGACGACGACCACTGCGAGCACCCCGGAGGCGTGCACGCGTTCTGCCGCCGCGTACGCGACGAAGGGGATCAGCAGCGACAACGTGTTCTGCAGCAGGGCTTCCTTGAGATGTGTACGGAGCCAGTGCAGCGGCACCATCAGCGCCAGGCCGACCACGACCCCGCCGACCGCGGCAAGGAGGAATTCGCCGATCCCGGCGCTCCAGCTCATGCCCTCGCCGACGGCGGCCGCGAGCACCACCTTGTAGGCAGTGATCGCGGTGGCGTCGTTCACCAGGGACTCACCCTGCAGGATCGTCGTGACCCTGCCGGGCAGCCCGACCCGGCGGGCGATCGCGGCGGCCGTGACGGCGTCCGGTGGAGCGACGACCGCGCCGAGCACCAGCGCGGCAGTGAGCGGCAGGTCGGGCACGAGGCGGTACGCCAGCCAGCCGACCGCGACGGTCGCGAACAGGACATAACCGACGGAGAGCAGCGCGATCGGCCGGATATTGGCCCGCAGATCGAGGTACGAGCTGTCGACGGCCGCCGTGTAGAGCAATGGCGGCAGCAGCAGCGGCAGCACGATGTGCGCGTCCAGGGTGTACGTCGGCACCCCGGGCAGATACGAGGCGATCAGCCCCGCCGTGACCAGCAGCAGGGGGGCCGGCACAGGGGTGCGGCGGGCGGCCCCCGCCACGGCCGCACTGGCCGCGACCAATGCCACCAGCGGCAATGCGTCCATTTCACGGTCCTCGCATCCGTCGTAATCTGGCAATCATGAGCGATTGCCCGCACGTCTCCGAACTGCCGCACCCCGAGCCGGCCCCGCTCAGCGGGACCTGTCTCGGATGCCTCGAAGCGGGCACCCACCCGGTGCAGCTACGACTCTGTCTGCTCTGCGGCCATGTCGGGTGCTGCGATTCGTCGCCGCTGCAGCACGCCACCGGGCACTTCAAGGAGACCGGTCATCCGGTGATGCGGAGCTTCGAATCGGGCGAAAACTGGCGCTGGTGCTTCGAGGACGGTTCGATCGTCTGACGCCTGGGTACGTCAATCCGGCGCCGGTCGTTCGTAATTGGCCACCGCAGACCCCTACCCACCGTGTGTACTCGTGGGCTTACCATGAGTGACAGTCATGGGCTGGGGCCTGTCAGGAGATCTGGCGCGCCTCCGTCCATGATCCGCCGGGCATGCTCCAGGGGTCCGGCGACACGGCATCATGGATCGCGATAGCGTCGCCGGACCAGATCCGACGACATACCGCATGGCTCCGGGGCCACCCTTCCCGGATCCTCGGAAGAGTTTGTGCCACCTTGGAGGTGAGGGTGTCCCAGATCGCAGGCGAGCCCGGGAATCAGGACTTCGTAGAGGTCCGGCTGCCCGCTGCGGGTGCCTACCTGTCGGTGCTGCGTACGGCAACGGCCGGTCTCGCAGCGCGCTTGGACTTCACCCTCGACGAGATCGAGGATCTTCGCATCGCGGTCGACGAGGCCTGCGCGATCCTGCTTCAGCAGGCCGTGCCGGGCTCCGTCCTCAGTTGCGTCTTCCGGCTCATCGAGGATTCTCTCGAGGTGACGGTGTCGGCCCCGACCACGGACGGCCGGGCGCCGGAGCGAGACACCTTCGCCTGGACGGTGCTCTCCGCACTGGCCGGAAAGGTCGACTCCTCGGTCGCCGACGACCGTACTGTCAGCATCAGCCTCTACAAACAGCGCGGCGCGGGACCCGGGCCGGCGTGAGCAACGGGAACGGGGACGGTCCTGTGCGGGACGAGACGATCCGACCAGGGGTGGTGCGCGAAGCAGGCATCCCGGAACAGCAGGCCCTGCCCCACCCGGTGGACGGGGCGGACGGGACTGCGGGCCGTACGGTCGCGGTGGAGCAGTCGCAGGCGGAGCGGGCAGGCCAGATGAGCGAGCACAGGCACCACGATCCACACGACCGCAGCGGAGCGCGGGCGATGTTCATCGAACTGCGCAAGCTTCCCGACGGGTCGGCCGAGAAGGCGGAGCTGCGCAATCAGCTGGTGCGGATGCATCTGCCGCTCGTGGAGCATCTGGCCCGCCGGTTCCGCAACCGCGGCGAGCCGCTTGACGATCTGACCCAGGTCGCCACGATCGGCCTGATCAAGTCGGTGGACCGGTTCGACCCGGACCGCGGCGTCGAGTTCTCGACGTACGCGACCCCCACGGTCGTCGGCGAGATCAAGCGCCACTTCCGCGACAAGGGCTGGGCGGTCCGGGTGCCGCGCCGACTCCAGGAGCTGCGGCTCTCGCTCACCGCGGCCACCGCCGAACTCTCCCAGCAGCACGGCCGCTCGCCGACGGTGCACGAGCTGGCGGAGCGGCTGGGCATCTCCGAGGAAGAGGTCCTGGAGGGCCTGGAGTCGGCCAATGCGTACAGCACACTCTCGCTGGACGTGCCGGACACGGACGACGAGTCCCCGGCGGTCGCGGACACGTTGGGCTCGGAGGACGAGGCGCTGGAGGGCGTCGAGTACCGGGAGTCGCTCAAGCCGCTGCTGGAGGACCTGCCGCCGCGCGAAAAGCGGATTCTGTTGCTGCGCTTCTTCGGCAACATGACCCAGTCGCAGATCGCGCAGGAAGTCGGCATCTCGCAGATGCACGTCTCGCGGCTACTGGCCCGCACTCTGGCACAGTTGCGCGAGCGGCTGCTCGTCGAGGAGTAGCGCGAAGGGCCGATGCGGGGCACGGGGCGGCGGAAACGGTCGTGCCCACGCGCGGAGCGGCTGCGCCCGGCAGCCGGCTCGTGCGTGCGGCGCCTGCGCCGGAGGGGCGACGGCACCCGAAGGCCGCCTCACCCGCCGACCGGAACACCTGGCGTTCGGTTCAGGCGTCCGGCGTGGTGCCCGGTCGGCGAATGCCGAGTGCCTCGACCGTGGTCGGCCTGACCAGCTGGTAGAGCGCTGTCAGGACCACCGCGGCAAGGACGATCCCGACCGGGATCAAAGCGCCATGAGACCTCAGCAGCGTCCAGGCCACCGGAAGCGCGATGATCTGCGTGATGAGCGCGGGGCCCCGGCTCCAGCTGCGTCGCCGCAGCAGACCACGCGCGGCGAACAGCGGGATCAGGCCGAGCGCGATCAGCGTGAGGCCGCCCATCTCCGCCTGCTGCGCGCTCTCGGGGCTCCCGAGCAGCCCCATCACCAGCATGTAGATCCCGCCGCCGACGAGCGCCGCCCCCTCCAGGGCGGTGAGTCCGGCCACGAGAGTGATCCTGCTCGGCTTCGCCGGTTCGACCGACGGCGAGGGCGGCGAGGAGGGCGTGTTCTGCTGAGTACTCACCCTTGCAGGTTTACATCCCGGCCCTGCGAAAGCGAAGTCGGGGTCGGAAACGGTACGGAGCGGACGGCCGCCCCCGGACGACCGCGCCCGGGTCGTCACCGAGCGTGAAGGTCATGGGACAGGACTTCAGAGGGATACCGCGCGGTAGGTAGTCTGGCCGTCATGCGCGCACTTCTTGTGGTCAATCCAGCTGCTACCACCACCAGTGCGCGGACGCGCGATGTGCTCATCCACGCACTGGCCAGCGAGATGAAGCTGGAGGCCGTGACCACGGAGTACCGGGGTCATGCCCGGGACCTGGGGCGGCAGGCCGCGGACTCCTCGGAGATCGACCTGGTGGTCGCCCTGGGCGGCGACGGCACGGTCAACGAGGTCGTCAACGGACTGCTCCACAACGGCCCCGACCTGGACAACCTGCCGAGGCTCGCAGTGGTTCCCGGCGGCTCCACCAATGTTTTCGCGCGCGCCCTGGGCCTGCCCAACGACGCGGTGGAGGCGACCGGCGCGATCCTGGACGCGCTCGCCCACCGCACCGAACGCACGGTCGGTCTCGGACTGGCGGCCGGCACCCCCGGCACCGTGGACGAGTCGGCCCCGGAGCGCTGGTTCACCTTCTGCGCCGGGCTCGGATTCGACGCGGGCGTGGTCGGCCGGGTCGAACAGCAGCGCGAACGCGGCAAGCGCTCGACGCATGCGCTGTACGTACGCCAGGTGGTCCGGCAATTCCTGGAGGAGCCGCACCGGCGGCACGGGACGATGACACTGGAGACCCCGGGACAGGAACCGGTCACCGACCTCGCGCTGTCCATAATCTCCAACACCGCACCCTGGACCTACCTGGGGAATCGCCCCATGTACGCGTCCCCGAAGGCCACCTTCGACACCGGCCTGGACGTGCTCGGACTGAAGCGGCTCTCCACCCCGGCGGTCGCCCGCTACGGAACCCAGTTGCTCACTTCGACCCCGGAGAAGGGCCCGTCCGGCAAGCATGCCATTTCACTTCACGACCTCACGGACTTCACCTTGCATTCAAAGGTGCCGCTGCCCTTCCAGATGGATGGCGACCACCTGGGAGTGCGTACCAGTGTGACGTTCACAGGCGTACGCCGTGCACTGCGTGTGATTGTGTGAGTGGAAGGGCCCAAAGTCCTTCAAGTCGAACGTTTGGGCTGGGCTCCACCCCATAGAAGTACGGCTGTGACCTAGCCGACACCGAGGAATCAAAAAAAACTTTCCAGAAGGGGTTGTATCCGCCGCTGAGGTTTGCGAATCTCTACGTGGCGATCGGGACGGCCCGCAACAACGGCCTCCACTGAGAGCCAGAACCCCTCCTCACTTCACAGGACCACAACCAGTTCACCTGGGCGTCGGCCGGTCATCTGCGGGGGGATTCGTGAAAGCGTTCACATTCACAAGCACGTGTAATACCAAGGAGAGGTAGCAGCCATGGACTGGCGTCACAACGCCGTTTGTCGTGAGGAAGACCCCGAGCTGTTCTTCCCCATCGGCAACACCGGTCCTGCGCTGCTGCAGATCGAGGAAGCCAAGGCCGTCTGCCGTCGCTGCCCCGTCATGGAGCAGTGCCTGCAGTGGGCGCTCGAGTCCGGCCAGGACTCCGGCGTCTGGGGTGGCCTCAGCGAGGACGAGCGCCGCGCGATGAAGCGTCGCGCCGCTCGCAACCGGGCGCGTAACGCCAGCGCCTGATCCGACGCCACCGCTACGAGCCTCAGCCAGGCGGCGCGTACAGAGCGTACGCACAACCCCGCCCCCCGAGTCGCAGCGCGCAGTACCCCCGAAGCGCATGCATGAACAGTGAGCCCGGACCGTGATCAACGGTCCGGGCTCACTGCTGTGTTCGCGCCTTGTCGGCCGCCGGGGCTACTTCGCGGCGCGGACCGGGATGTCGAGGACGACCTGGGTGCCGCGCTCGGGGGCCGGGACCATGGCGAAGGTGCCGCTCAACTCGCCTTCCACCAGGGTCCTCACGATCTGCAGCCCCAGGTTGCCGGCGTGCTGCGGGTCGAAACCTTCGGGCAGTCCGCAGCCGTCGTCCTGGACCGTGATCAGCAGCCGCGTCCCGGCGGAGGAACCGCCCCGTATCGCGGACACCTCCACCGTGCCGGACTCGGCGAGGGTGAAGGCGTGCTCCAGGGCGTTCTGCAGGACTTCGGTGAGCACCATCGCCAGCGGTGTGGCCACTTCGGCGTCGAGAATGCCGAAGCGTCCCGTACGGCGACAGGTCACCTTGCCCGGGGAGATCTCGGCAACCATCGCGATGACCCGGTCGGCGATCTCGTCGAACTCCACCCGCTCGTCCAGATTCTGGGACAGCGTCTCATGGACGATGGCGATCGAGCCGACGCGCCGTACCGCCTCGTTGAGCGCCTCGCGGCCCTGGGCGGAGTCCATCCGGCGAGCCTGGAGCCGCAACAGGGCGGCGACGGTCTGGAGGTTGTTCTTCACCCGGTGGTGGATCTCCCGGATGGTGGCATCCTTGGTGATCAACTCGCGCTCGCGGCGGCGCAGTTCGGTGACGTCCCGGAGGAGGACCAGGGAGCCGATCCTGACCCCCTTGGGCTTGAGCGGGATCGTCCGGAGCTGGATCACCCCGCCCGCGCACTCGACCTCGAACTCACGGGGTGCGTAACCGCTGGCGAGTTTGACCAGGGCCTCGTCGACCGGGCCGCGGGAGGGGGCGAGTTCGGCGGTGATCCCGCCCAGGTGCTGGCCGACCAGGTCGGAGGCGAGGCCGAGGCGGTGGTACGCGGAGAGGCCGTTGGGGCTGGCGTACTGGACGACTCCGTCGGCGTCGAGCCTGATCAGCCCGTCGCCGACGCGCGGCGATGCGTCCATGTCGACCTGCTGGCCGGGGAACGGGAAGGACCCGGCGGCGATCATCTGGGCCAGATCCGAGGCCGACTGGAGGTAGGTGAGCTCCAGCCGGGACGGCGTACGGACGGTCAGGAGGTTGGTGTTCCGGGCGATGACGCCGAGAACCCGGCCCTCACGGCGTACGGGGATCGACTCGACCCGTACCGGCACCTCCTCGCGCCACTCCGGGTCGCCCTCGCGCACGATCCGGCCCTCGTCCAGCGCCGCGTCGAGCAGCGGACGGCGGCCCCGCGGCACCAAGTGGCCGACCATGTCGTCCTGGTAGGAGGTGGGGCCGGTGTTGGGCCGCATCTGGGCCACGGACACATAGCGGGTACCGTCGCGGGTGGGAACCCACAGCACGAGGTCGGCGAAGGACAGATCGGAGAGCAGCTGCCACTCCGAGACCAGCAGATGCAGCCACTCCAGGTCGGTGTCGCTGAGGGCTGTGTGCTGGCGGACGAGGTCGTTCATGGAGGGCACGTGTGCGAGCGTACCCGCGGACGGGCAGTGGTTCCGAACCGAACGACCTGGCCGTACGTGCAGGGGGGAGGGCCGGAAAATTGCGGTGCTCCAATGGATGGACACGGTGAATGGTCTAGTCCACAATGCTCAAGACAGAGCTTCCGCTCCCGCCGCACAGGAGAGCGGATCGAGGTACCCGCGCTCTCTGCCCTGACCGCGCAGGCACCTCTCCCCGGCCGGGGGCACCGCACACCACCGGCCGAGCAGGCCGTCCTCGGTGGTCGGTCTTACGACCTCGCCCACGATTGGCAGTGGGAGAAGGAGCGGTTGTCTGGGGCCTTCGAGTCCAAGGCGGAGGAGGGAGTCGAATGGGGTCTCCCCTGCTCGAACGCAGCTGAGAGCTTGGGGAAGGAGCGTCGGCGACTGACGACAACGCCGGAGGCGGAGGCCCCAGACACCGCGACGCCGCTGACAATCGTGGGCGAGGTCGTTACTCCGGGCTGCGGTGCCGGACGGGCCGAGGGTCCCGTCCGGCACCGCAGCCCGCGGGTGTTTCCACGGCCCCCGCCCGCGCCTCGCCCCGTGATCAGCGGGTCTCGGCGACCTCGGCCGGCGCGCGTGGCGCGTCCGGATCCTGGCCGCGGGCGATCGTCACCTCGTACGCCGGCATCTGCAGCGGCAGGATCTCCAGGATCGACCGGACCTCTTCGGCGACCCCGGCCGTCGGTGACGACGGCGATCACCGGGGAGATGTTGTCGACGACAGCGAGCGGGCCGTGCAGCAAACCTGCGCCGGACGCCCGCCGGCGAACCGCGGCCGGGACGGGTACGGCCGTCATGTCCGCGTTACCGGATTCTGCTAGATTGGACCTTGATTGGTCTATACCACGTGATTCATCTCTCCAGATCGGCAGGCCACGCGTGGAAGTTGTCATCGTTCCGGACGCCAAAGCAGGTGGCGAACTCATCGCGGAGGCCATCGGCGCCCTGCTGAACCGCAAGCCCGACGCTCTTCTCGGCGTTGCCACCGGCTCCACCCCGCTGCCCATCTACCAGGCGCTGGCGTCCAAGGTCCGCTCCGGCGCCGTGGACGCCTCGCGCGCCCGCATCTGCCAGCTCGACGAATACGTCGGTCTGCCGGCGGGCCACCCCGAGACCTACCGCTCCGTGGTGCTGCGCGAGGTCGTCGAACCGCTCGGCCTGTCCGAGGCATCCTTCATGGGCCCCGACGGCTCCGCCGAGGACATCCCGGCCGCCTGCCAGGCGTACGACAAGGCGCTCGCCGACGCCGGCGGGGTGGACCTGCAGCTTCTCGGCATCGGCACCGACGGGCACATCGGCTTCAACGAGCCGTGCTCCTCACTCGCCTCCCGTACCCGGATCAAGACGCTCACCGAGCAGACCCGGCTCGACAACGCGCGCTTCTTCGACAACGACATCACGCAGGTGCCTCACCATGTGATCACCCAGGGCATCGGCACCGTCCTGGAGTCCCGCCACTCGATCCTGCTCGCCACCGGCGAGGGCAAGGCGGACGCCGTGGCGCGGACGGTGGAGGGGCCGGTGGCCTCGATCGTGCCCGCGTCGGCACTGCAGTTGCATCCGCATGCGACGGTGGTGGTGGACGAGGCTGCCGCGTCGAAGCTGAAGCTGGCGGACTACTTCCGGGCCACATATGCGACGAAGCCACCGTGGCAGGGTCTTTAGGACGTGTTTCGAAAGTCCCGTCCAGCACACGGGGAGAGGGCCGGGGCACCCGTGGTGGGTGCTCCGACCCTCTCGTATGCCGTTACGCGTCCTGCGGCCGAGCTTGTCCTCAATCGCCGGACGGACCTGCTTTCAGGACCGGGGGCAGTCCGTGCCCCCACTTTCGCGACCGGCACCGGCAATGGTCTCCGCGGCCGCGAGTCCGCAGACGCGGGCCGCGCCGTGGGTGGCGATGTGCAGGGCGCCTCTGGGCGCCGCCTGCGGGACACCCATTTCGACCACGACCGTGTCGGGGCGCTCCGCCACCAGGGTGTCGAGGGCCTCGGCCGTCCAGCCGTGGCGGTGCGCGTCGCGGACGACCACGACGATGCGCCGCTCCCCCGCAGCCCGCAGCACCGCGGCGACGGGCGCCTCGGTCTCGCTGCTGTACGTGTCGGTCTCCGTGCCCGGCAGCAGCCGGCCCAGCTCCGCGGCGACGCCCCACGGGGTCTCGTCGCCGACCGCGATGTTCGACTCGGAGGTGAACGCGGCGACATACACGGGGCCGGTCAGCGGCTCGACGGAGCCGGTCACCTTCACCGCGCGGCGGGCGGCGACCAGGCCGATGTCGGTACCGATTCCGGTGCCGGGGGCGGTTCCCTCCCGCACTGCCGCGCCCGGCTCCGAACCGGTCCCCTTGGCTCCCTGCGTCCAGGACGCGAGGGCACGTACCCGTGCGGCGGCGTCCGCGAGCCGCTCCTCGGCGAGTTCACCGCTGCGTACCGCCGCGACCAGCGCGTCGCGCAGCCGCAGCACCGTGCCGTCGTCCTCCAGACCGCCACCGATGCACAGGGCGTCGGCCCCCGCGGCGATCGCGAGGACGGAGCCGCGCTCGATGCCGTACGTCCCGGCGATGGCCTGCATCTCCACGGCGTCGGTGACGATCAGGCCGTCGTACCCCAGCTCCTCGCGCAGCAGGCCGGTGAGGATCTGCGGGCTCACGGTCGCGGGGCGGTCCGGGTCGAGGGCGGGCAGCAGGATGTGCGCGCTCATCACGCACTTGGAGCCTGCGGCGATGGCGGCCCTGAAGGGCACCAGTTCACGGGCGTGCAGGGTCTCCAGGTCCACGTCGATGCGCGGCATCGCGTGGTGCGAGTCGGTCGCGGTGTCGCCGTGTCCGGGGAAGTGCTTGGTGCAGGCGGCGACTCCGGCGGCCTGGAGGCCCTCGATGTACGCGGCGGTGTGCCGGGCCACGAGCTCGGGGTCGGCGCCGAAGGACCGTACGCCGATGATCGGGTTGCCCGGGTTGGAGTTGACGTCCGCGGACGGCGCCCAGTTGAGGTTGACGCCGCACTCGGTGAGCCGACGGCCGAGTTCCCGGGCGACCTCACGGGTCAGCGCCACGTCGTCGACGTGGCCGAGCGCGAAGTTGCCCGGGAAGGAGGAGCCGGTACGCACTTCGAGGCGGGTGACGTCACCGCCCTCCTCGTCGATCGCGACGAGGAGGGCGTCGCACTCGGCGCTGAGCCGGCCGGTGAGCGCGGCAACCTGCTCGGGCGTCCGGACGTTGCGGCCGAAGAGGGCGACGGAGGCGAGGCCTTCGTCGATCCGGCGCAGCACCCAGTCCGGGGCGGTGGTGCCGGTGAATCCGGGCTGCAGGACGGCGAGGGCGTCGCGGGTGACGGTGTCCGTGGTGGATATCAGCGTGGTCATGGAGCGGTGTTATCCCTTCACGGCGCCGTCGGTGAGGCCGCTTGCGGCCCTGCGCTGCAGGAGGACGAAGAGGGCGAGGATCGGGACGGCGCAGATCGAGGCCGCCGCCATGGTGGCGGCCCGGTCGTCGCCGAACTGGCTCTGGAACGGGGAGAGCCGCAGCGGCAGCGTCCTTGCGAGGCCGATCACCATGCCCACGCCGACCGCCGCGATGAGCTCGCGCTTCACACCAAACCCTCCTCGGGGATACCGCAACCCCGCCCACCGCGAAGACATTCGACGAGTACTGCTGGGGCCGGATCTGGTCTTTAATGGTTTAGACCAGCACGGGGAGCTTGGCCTAGACCTTTAGGGGTGTCAAGGGTGTACAAGAAGTGCACTCGCGTCCGTTACCGGACCGACACCTGAGGGAGGGCGACGAGCCGTGACCGGACCGTGCCACCATGTGAGCCGCGACAGACGGAGGAGCCGGTGACGGCAGCAGCACAGCAGTCGGGAAGGCGGGCCATGAGTGACGGGGGCAGTACGGAGCACGGGACGGGCGCGGCCACGCGGACGGCGCGCGTCCCGAAGTACTACCGGCTGAAGCGACATCTCCTCGACATGACGGACACCATGCCGCCGGGTACCCCCGTGCCACCGGAGCGGACCCTGGCCGCCGAGTTCGACACCTCGCGCACGACCGTGCGCCAGGCGCTCCAGGAGCTGGTCGTCGAGGGCCGGCTGGAGCGCATCCAGGGCAAGGGCACCTTCGTCGCCAAGCCGAAGGTCTCGCAGGCCCTGCAGCTCACCTCGTACACCGAGGACATGCGCGCCCAAGGACTCGAACCGACGTCCCAGTTGCTGGACATCGGCTACGTCACGGCGGACGAGACGCTCGCCGGGCTGCTCGACATCACGACCGGTGGGCGAGTGCTGCGAATCGAGCGGCTGCGGCTCGCCAGCGGGGAGCCGATGGCGATCGAGACCACACACCTTTCGGCCAAACGCTTTCCGGCGCTGCGCCGTTCACTGGTGAAGTACGCCTCGCTCTACACCGCCCTGGCGGAGGTGTACGACGTCCGGCTGGCCGAGGCCGAGGAGACCATCGAGACCTCGCTCGCCACCCCGCGCGAGGCCGGACTGCTCGGTACGGATGTGGGCCTGCCGATGCTGATGCTGTCCCGGCACTCGCTCGACGGACGGGGCGAGCCGGTGGAGTGGGTGCGCTCGGTGTACCGCGGCGACCGGTACAAGTTCGTGGCGCGTCTGAAGCGGCCGACCGGCTGAGAGTCTGTCGGCGGATCCCGGCCACTCGCACCCTGCGCACAACCGTCACGCCCCCGTGGAATCCGCCGCTCCACGGGGGCCTTTCGCACACCTTGACACGGACCAAATGCCGTACGTTTGGCAGCGTTTCGAACATTCGCGCCCACTCGCGGGACCGTTTCCGGACTGCAATGCGGGCACGGGGTGACGGTAACCGGAAGCCTCCCCTAGATTTCCTGCGCATGGGACCGACCGGCACATGGGGGGTGGGAGAAGGAGCGGGGCTGGGTGCGTGCAGCTGCAAGGCGGAGGATTGAGGCAGATGGGGTCTCCCCTGCTCGAGCGCAGCCGAGAGCTTGGGGAAGGAGCCATGGTGATTGACGACAACGCGGCAGATGTGCGTGCCCAGCCCCGCGACGCCGCCCCCCATGTGCCGGTCGGTCCTACACCAGGTGATCAGCGAGGGGACGGAGTCGCCGCATGCCAGCAGGCCCACAAGGAAAGCCACCCACCGTCACGCCCGTGCGGGTGATCATCGCCCTCTGTCTCATCGCGCCGTTCGTGGCGATGCTCTGGGTGAGTTCGTATGCGAAGGTGGACCCCACCTTCATCGGTATTCCGTTCTTCTACTGGTACCAGATGCTCTGGGTGCTGATCTCCACCGCACTCACGACGATCGCCTACAAGCTGTGGCAGCGTGACCAGCGCGCCCGCAAGGGGGGTGCGTCGGCATGAAGGACGGCGTGAACGGCGTCGCGCTCGGCGTCTTCATCTTCTTCTTCCTGGCCGTCACGGTCATGGGCTTCCTGGCGGCGCGCTGGCGGAAGGCCGAAAACGATGCCAGCCTCGACGAATGGGGCCTGGGCGGACGGTCGTTCGGCACCTGGGTCACCTGGTTCCTGCTCGGCGGCGACCTGTACACCGCGTACACCTTCGTCGCCGTTCCCGCGGCGATCTACGCTGCGGGCGCGGCCGGCTTCTTCGCGGTGCCGTACACCATCCTCGTGTACCCGCTGATCTTCACCTTCCTGCCGCGGCTGTGGTCGGTCTCGCACAAGCACGGGTACGTGACCACCTCGGACTTCGTCCGCGGGCGCTTCGGCTCGAAGGGGCTCTCACTGGCGGTCGCCGTCACGGGCATCCTCGCCACGATGCCGTACATCGCGCTCCAACTCGTAGGCATCCAGGCGGTGCTGGACGTGATGGGCGTCGGCGGCGGCGAGAACACCCACTGGTTCGTCAAGGATCTGCCGCTGCTGATCGCGTTCGCGGTGCTCGCCGCGTACACCTACTCGTCCGGGCTGCGGGCACCCGCGCTGATCGCGTTCGTCAAGGACGGGCTGATCTACCTGGTCATCGCGGTGGCGATCATCTACATCCCGATCAAGCTGGGCGGCTTCGACGACATCTTCGCCAAGGCGAACGAGGCGTTCTCGCAGACCAGCCCGGCAACCGGCAAGCCGCGCGGCGCGCTCGCACCGGGCGAGGCGGGCCAATGGGGTTACGCCACACTGGCGTTGGGTTCGGCGCTGGCTCTCTTCATGTACCCGCACTCGATCACGGCGACGCTCTCCAGCCGCAGCCGCGATGTGATCCGGCGCAACACCACGATCCTGCCGCTGTACTCGCTGATGCTGGGCCTGCTGGCGCTGCTCGGCTTCATGGCGATCGCCGCCGGGATCAAGGTGGACAACGGGCAGTTGGCCATCCCCCAGCTGTTCGAGAACATGTTCCCCGACTGGTTCGCGGGCGTCGCGTTCGCCGCCATCGGCATCGGCGCGCTGGTGCCCGCCGCGATCATGTCGATCGCCGCGGCGAACCTCTTCACCCGCAACATCTACAAGGACTTCCTGAAGCCGGACGCGACCCCGGAGCAGGAGACCAAGGTCTCCAAGCTGGTGTCGCTGCTGGTGAAGGTCGGCGCGCTCGCCTTCGTCCTCACCATGGACAAGACGGTCGCGATCAACTTCCAGCTGCTGGGCGGGATCTGGATCCTCCAGACGATGCCGGCCCTGGTCGGCGGCCTGTTCACCCGCTGGTTCCACCACTGGGCGCTGCTCGCGGGCTGGGCGGTCGGCATGGTGTACGGGACAGTGGCCGCGTACGGGGTCGCCAGCCCGACCCAGGCGCACTTCGGCGGGTCGTCCAAGGAGATCCCGGGCATCGGCGAGATCGGCTACATCGGTCTGACTGCGTTTGTGCTGAACGTGGTGGTGACGGTGGCACTCACCTTCATCCTGCACGCGGTGAGGGCGCCCGTCGGAATCGACGAGACCTCCCCGGCCGACTACACGGCCGACGCGGGCGACCCGGGCGTCCAGGTGGAGCTCCCGCGGGCCACGGCGGGGGCGCCGGGCGGCGGCCACTGACGACCGCCACCACGGCCGGACGGCGGCCCGTCGAGCCCTTCTCACCGGGGCGCGGCAGGCCGTTCGTCTGCTCCGAGAGGGGTTCGCACGGCTTGCCCCGTCACCCCGGCTCATGTTGCGTGACACAACATATGGGGCCGTCACATCAGGCGGCCCCCACATGTATGCTCATGCTCGCTGTCGCCGCAGGGAAATCCGGTGCGAATCCGGAACTGTCCCGCAACGGTGTATTCGGTGTGCTTTTGTACACCCTCAAGTAAGTCCGAGGACCTGCCGACAGCGCATCCGGCTCGACCGAACCGGATGCCAGACGTCCGGGCCTCGCGGATGGGCCGGTGGACGCCGCACGCAATGCTGCCCTCCTTCCTCGGGCATGCCTCAGCGCGGCTGCCCCGCTCCCCCGCCCGGCCCCGAGCCGAGCGAGGGAGAGCACCACGTGACCATCGCGCCAGCCGATCCGGCTTCAGTCGCCGAGTCCGCGGCAACCACGAACGACGGACCGGGGACCGCACTGCTGCGGGTCCTGACCGACCTCACCGTCGATCTGCCCGACACCGACCCCGGTCGCGTCGCCGCCGCCGCGCTGCGCGGCCGCAACGCCCGTTCGGACGAGGCAGAGTTGCGTGCGCTGGCCAGCGAGGCCGCCGCGGGTCTGATCTCCGAGGACCCGGCATACTCCCGGCTCGCCGCCCGACTCCTCACCCGCACCATCGCGGACGAGGCAGCCGGTCAGGGCGCGGTGTCCTTCTCCGCCTCGGTCGCCGTCGGACACCGCGAGGGTCTGATCGCGGATCGTACGGCCGCGTTCGTGGAGCTCCACGCGAACCGCCTCGACGCGTTGGTCGAGCAGGCGCTCGCCGACGGCGCGGACGACCGGTTCGGCTACTTCGGGCTGCGGACCCTGCACAGCCGCTATCTGCTGCGCCACCCGCACACCCGTCAGGTCATCGAGACGCCACAGCACTTCATGCTGCGGATCGCGTCCGGTCTCGCCGATGACGACTCGGCACGCGCGCTGGACGAGGTCGCCTCGCTGTACGGTCTGATGAGCCGCCTCGACTACCTCCCCTCCTCCCCCACGCTCTTCAACTCCGGCACCCGGCACCCGCAGATGTCCTCCTGCTATCTGCTGGACTCCCCGCTCGACGAGCTCGACTCGATCTACGACCGCTACCACCAGGTGGCCCGGCTCTCCAAGCACGCGGGCGGCATCGGTCTCTCGTACTCCCGCATCCGCGCCCGCGGTTCGCTGATCCGAGGCACCAATGGGCACTCCAACGGCATCGTGCCGTTCCTGAAGACGCTCGACGCCTCTGTCGCCGCGGTCAACCAGGGAGGCCGCCGCAAGGGCGCCGCCGCCGTCTACCTGGAGACCTGGCACGCGGACATCGAGGAGTTCCTGGAGCTGCGCGACAACACGGGTGAGGACCAGCGTCGTACGCACAACCTCAACCTGGCGCACTGGATCCCGGACGAGTTCATGCGCCGGGTCGACGCGGACGGGGACTGGTCGCTGTTCTCACCCGCCGACGTGCCCGAGCTGGTCGACCTGTGGGGCGACGAGTTCGACGCCGCGTACCGGGCCGTCGAGGCCAAGGGGCTGGCCCGCAAGTCGATTCCGGCCCGTGAGCTGTACGGCCGGATGATGCGTACCCTCGCGCAGACCGGCCAGGGCTGGATGACCTTCAAGGACGCCTCCAACCGGACCGCGAACCAGACCGCCGAGCCGGGCCGCGTCGTCCACTCGTCGAATCTGTGCACCGAGATCCTCGAAGTCACCGATGACGGCGAGACGGCCGTCTGCAACCTGGGATCGGTCAACCTCGGCGCCTTCGTGGCCGACGGTGGCATCGACTGGGAGCGGCTGGACGCCACCGTCCGCACCGCCGTGACGTTCCTCGACCGGGTCGTCGACATCAACTTCTACCCGACCGAGCAGGCCGGCCGGTCCAACGCGAAGTGGCGCCCCGTCGGCCTGGGTGCCATGGGTCTGCAGGACGTCTTCTTCCAGCTGCGGCTGCCGTTCGACTCCCCCGAGGCCCGCGCGCTCTCCATGAAGATCTCCGAGCGGATCATGCTCGCCGCGTACGAGGCGTCCTGCGACCTCGCCGAGCGGTCCGGCCCGCTGCCCGCCTGGTCCGAGACGCGTGCCGCACGCGGCGTGCTGCACCCCGACCACTACGACACCGAGCTGAACTGGCCGGAGCGCTGGGACGCGCTGCGCGCCCGGGTCGCGAAGACCGGGATGCGCAACTCGCTGCTGCTCGCCATCGCGCCGACGGCGACCATCGCCTCGATCGCGGGTGTGTACGAGTGCATCGAGCCGCAGGTCTCCAACCTCTTCAAGCGCGAGACGCTCAGCGGTGAATTCCTCCAGGTCAACGCATATCTGGTGGATGAGTTGAAGCAGCTCGGCGTGTGGGACGCGCGGACCCGTGAGGCACTGCGAGAGGCAAGCGGTTCCGTGCAGGGCTTCGCCTGGATCCCGGAGGATGTTCGGGCGCTGTACCGCACGGCGTGGGAGATCCCGCAGCGCGGTCTGATCGACATGGCGGCGGCCCGTACGCCATTCCTCGACCAGAGCCAGTCGCTGAACCTGTTCATGGAGACGCCGACGATCGGCAAGCTCTCCTCGATGTACGCGTACGCCTGGAAGCAGGGGCTGAAGACGACGTACTACCTGCGCTCGCGCCCGGCGACCCGGATCGCCCGCGCGGCCTCCGGCCGGGCCGCGACCGCCGCACCCATTCCCGTACAGCAGGCCGAGGCTCCCGACGCGGACGCGATCGCCTGCTCCCTCGAAAACCCCGAGTCCTGCGAGGCCTGCCAGTGATGAACTCCACCGACTCAGAGAAGAACCTGCTCGACCCGGGCTTCGAGCTGACCCTGCGGCCCATGCGCTACCCGGACTTCTACGAGCGCTACCGCGACGCGATCAAGAACACCTGGACGGTGGAGGAGGTCGACCTCCACTCCGACGTCGCCGATCTCGCCAAGCTGTCGCCCGGCGAGCAGCACATGATCGGCCGGCTCGTCGCGTTCTTCGCGACCGGCGACTCGATCGTCTCCAACAACCTCGTGCTGACGCTGTACAAGCACATCAACTCCCCCGAGGCGCGGCTGTATCTGTCGCGGCAGCTGTTCGAGGAGGCCGTGCACGTCCAGTTCTATCTGACGCTGCTGGACACCTATCTGCCCGATCCGGACGACCGTGCCGCCGCGTTCGACGCGGTCGAGGAGATTCCGTCCATCCGTGAGAAGGCGCAGTTCTGCTTCAAGTGGATGGCCGCCCTGGATGGGCAAGGAGGGGTCGAGAAGATCGAGCGCCTTGAGACGAAGGCCGACCGCCGCCGCTTCCTGCTGAACCTGATCTGCTTCGCGGCGTGCATCGAGGGGCTGTTCTTCTACGGCGCGTTCGCGTACGTCTACTGGTTCCGCTCGCGGGGTCTGCTGCACGGTCTCGCCACGGGCACCAACTGGGTATTCCGCGACGAGACGATGCACATGAACTTCGCGTTCGAAGTCGTGGACACCGTCCGCAAGGAGGAGCCGGACCTCTTCGACGACGAGCTCCAGCAGCAGGTCACCGACATGCTGAAGGAGGCCGTCGACGCGGAGCTGCAGTTCGGCCGCGATCTGTGCGGCGACGGGCTGCCGGGCATGAACACCGAGTCCATGCGCCAGTACCTGGAGTGCGTGGCCGACCAGCGGCTCACCCGGCTGGGCTTCCCGACGGTCTACGGCTCCGAGAACCCGTTCTCGTTCATGGAGTTGCAGGGCGTGCAGGAGCTGACGAACTTCTTCGAGCGCCGGCCGTCTGCCTACCAGGTGGCGGTGGAGGGCTCGGTCGCCTTCGACGACGACTTCTAGGGCGTGTTTCGAAAGTCCCGTCTGGCCGACGGGCCCGGTCGCCCTCGCAAGGGAGACCGGGCCCGCCCGGTGGCAACCGGATGCTCAGTCGTTCGGCACGATCTCGTAGCGCGGCGTGTTCTCCGCCATCTGCCGCAGCGCGTCCTTGCGGTCCCGCTTCGAGAGCCGGTCGATGTACAGGTATCCGTACAGGTGGTCCGTCTCGTGCTGGAGGCAGCGGGCGAAGTAGCCGTTGCCTCGGACCTTGACCGGGTTGCCCTTGGCGTCCTGTCCGCGGACCACCGCGTAGTCCGGGCGGGCCAGCGAGGCGTACGCCGTCGGGACGGAGAGGCAGCCCTCGTTGGAGTCGTCCAGGACCCGGTCCTCGGGCGCCAGCTCCTCCAGCACCGGGTTGCAGACGGCGCCCACGTGCCGCACGCCGTCGTCGTCCGGGCAGTCGTAGACGAAGACCTTCAGGTCGACGCCGATCTGGTTGGCGGCCAGGCCCACGCCCTCCGCCGTCCGCTGGCTCGCGAACATGTCGTCGATCAGCCGGCCCAGCTCGTCGTCGAACTCGGTGACGTCCTTGCACTCCCTGTGCAGCACCGGGTTGCCCACCACCGTGATCGGACGGGATGTGCCGCGCTCACGATGTGCCGCCTCGCGCGCCTCGCACTCCTCGGTGTCCACGACGAAACCTTCGTCGTCGACGCTGATCTGCTCGTCCGTCTCCTGCTGCGCCATGTCCGCCGTATGCCTTCCTCAAAACCTGAACCCGGACATCCGATGGGCCGGGGCCCGGGCACCCGAGCACCGCGACCGGTGCCCGTACAGCCTACGGGTACCGGTCAGCAGACTTCTTCGAGATCCCGCCACTCACGGCTGTCCGGGCTGTCCGCCACCCAGCCGTCCAGCAGGCCGCGCACCAGCCCGGCCGGTGCCGCTATCCCGCACTCGCGCTCGGGCACCCACAGCTCACCGGCTGTGCGGTGTCCCAGCGGGCCCGGATGCCCCGGCTCGCTGTGGTCGTGCGGGTCCAGGTGCTCGCCGTCGCCCTCGTCGCTCTCCATCCGGCTCTCCGAGCAGGCCCGGCAGAGCAGCCGCACGGAGGACGACCAGTCCTCGGCGGCGAACCCGGCGTCGGACGCCAGCTGCTCCAGGGCGTCCCGGTCCGCCTCGGTGGCCGCTTCGAGCAGCACGACCCAGGTGGGTACGGGCGACGGCGCCCACAGCTCGATCTCGTCGAAGACCGGGTACGAGGGTCCGGCCGCGGTGACCCGCTCTCCGTGCGGCACGCCGTCGTGCAGGACGACCTCGCCCCAGCGGCGGCCGGACGACGGCAGCGGGATGGAGAGCACTTCCATCCGGGCCGGATCGAGCCTGCGGCCCCAGACGACCTCGGCCTCGCCCTCCGGCGACAGCCGTACCGCGGCGCTGCCCAGCTCCATCCCGACCGGCTCGCTGTTGGCCGCGGAGGTGTGCTGGCCCGCGCCCGGCACCTTGAGGCCGTACGCCTGCCAGGCTCGGCGCGCCAGCGGCCAGTCCTGCAGCGCGGTAGCGGCGATCCCGACGTTCCACCAGTCGGGAGCGCCCGATTCCTTGTCGAGCAGCGCGACGGCCCTCAGGCCGGCGGCTCTCGCCTGTTCCCAGTCATGCCGGAATTTGTGCAGCAGCGCCAGGTTGAACCACGACTCCGAGAGCCAGGGTTCCAGGTCCGCCGCACGCGTCAGCAGCGCGCCCGCGTCCTCGTACCGGCCGTCGCCGATCAGCGTGAACGCGCGGTCCGTGGCCTGCCGCCAAGAGGCGGAGGGCCGATGCCGTACCTTCCCGAAGATCCTCACGATTCCCGCCCGTCCCGACTGGACACCCTCGTTTTCCGCTCTTCTTCGCATCCAACCATGCCGGGCCGGACGCCCGCTCATTACCCATGGGTTACCCGGGCAGGACGGGGGTCGGACCGCCCCGGGCCAGGACCCGGGTCATTGATCCCACGACCTCGGGCTGATGGTCATGACCGGTACCGGGCCTGAGTTGTTCCAGCGCACCCAGCGGCCCGATGAGACCTTCCCCGGAGAGGTCGTCGTATGCCGACGAGAAAGAGCCGGCCGATGTCGTGCATCGGGGCCGCGTACTCCGGCACGGTCAGCTCACTCCCGGAGAGCCCCGGCTCATGTCCGGCGGCCGTACAGCACGGGGGCGCGGCTACGAGTGACGGCTGCCGGGCTTCACTCAGCGGCGGCGGACGGCTGACCGGTCTCCGGCGCCGTCAGGTCCTGCTCGGGCACCGCCTGCCCGGAGCGGATCAGATCGATCCGGCCCATCACCTTGGAGCGCAGATCGGTCGGCACCTCGTCCTGGCCGCAGCAGCGCTTCACCAGCTTCTTCACGGCCTGCTCCAAGCCGTACTTCTCCAGGCACGGGGAGCACTCCTCGAAGTGCACCTCAAACTTGGTGCAGTCGCTGTCGGGCATCTCGTGGTCGAGAAACTCGTAGAGATGATCGAGGACCTCTGAGCAGTCCGTCTCGTGCGGCTCTCCGCAGCTCATGAGCCCGAGCCTTTCCGATCGTCCGACTCTCCGGCACCGGCCGGGACGAGCCCGCGCTCACGGGCGTAGTCCTCCAGCATGCCGCGCAGTTGGCGGCGGCCCCGGTGCAGTCGGGACATCACCGTACCGATGGGAGTCCCCATGATGTCCGCGATCTCCTTGTAGGCAAAACCCTCTACATCGGCGAGGTACACGGCGATGCGGAACTCTTCGGGGATCGCCTGCAGAGCGGACTTCACATCCGAGTCGGGCAGGTGGTCGAGAGCCTGCGACTCCGCGGAGCGCAGACCGGTCGACATGTGCGACTCTGCGCGCGCCAGCTGCCAGTCCTCGATCTCCTCGGCGGCGCTGCGCTGAGGTTCACGCTGCTTCTTGCGGTACGAGTTGATGAACGTGTTGGTGAGGATGCGGTACATCCACGCCTTGAGGTTGGTGCCCTCACGGAACTGGTGGAAGGAGCCGTACGCCTTGGCATACGTCTCCTGGACCAGGTCCTCGGCGTCTGCGGGGTTGCGCGTCATGCGCAGCGCGGCCGAGTACATCTGGTCGAGGAAACCGAGAGCGTCCCGCTCGAAGCGCGCGTTGCGCTCCGCGGTCGTCTCCTGTGCGCGGCCGTCGTCGGTCCCTGTGTCGGTCCCAGTGACCGGACCCACCTCCTCCAACGCTGTGGCGGAGCCGAAACCGGACCCGCTCGAATCGGAGAATAGTCGACCCTGCTTGGAGACGGGCTGTCGATCCGATCCGCTCAGTGCCCGCTCGGGAGTGGTCTTGGCCGTGTGCAGGACCGTCCACTCCAGGTCAGCGGCGTTCGAGCGGCGCGGGCAGATGGTCGAACCCATGCGACGGACTCCCTCTCCACATACGACGTTGATGAACCGATGTCACCGACAACAGTGGCCCTTTGCTCAACATTCCCGGGGGTGCGCCCGGGCTGTTGCCATGGGTGTGACCGGCTCCACCCGCAGCAGGGCGTACGTCAGACGAGGGTGGACAGCCACGCGGTCACGGCGGCGGTGAGAATCTCCATCGCCTCGTCCTCGGTCAGGCCGGACTTCTTCGGCACGGCGAACCCGTGGTCGCCGTACGGCACCTCGGTGATCTCGTACTCTCCCGGAGGGAATTCGGCGGGCCGCCCGAACGGGTCATTGCCGCCCTGTACGACGAGCGTGGGTACGCCGGACCCGAGGAGCTCGTCCTTGCGGGACTTCTCCGGTTTCCCCGGAGGGTGCAGCGGAAAGCTGAGCGCGAGGACGGCGAGGGCACCGAGCTCGGTCGCCGTACGGCAGGCCACCCGTGCCCCGGCGCTGCGTCCTCCCGCGACGACGGGCAGCCCCGCGGCGGCGAGTGCGGGCCACAGGCCCCGCCATCCGGTGTCCAGGGTCTTCGGGGCGGGCGCGAGTTTCTTTCCGGCGACCCGCCACGGCTGCTCCACCAGGGCAACGGTCACCCCATGGGCGGGCAGCGCGGCGGCCAGGGCCCGGAGGTCACGGGTCTCGATGCCGCCGCCCGCGCCATGGCTGACGGCGAGCACCAGGCGGGCGTTCTCCGCGGGAAGCCAGGTGATCCGGGCCGTCCCGGCGTCCGTGTCGACCGTCTCGGCCTCACGGCCTGTCTCTGTAGTACTCACGCAGCCCATCCTGCCCGGTCGGAAGGGGGCCACCCGGTCGGAAGGGGGCCATCGGAAGCGGTTCAGAAGAGTGTGCTCGCCTCCGGCGCGGCCAGCTCCTCCAGGAGCTCGGGACCGTTGTTGCGGACGTTGCTGACGGCCGTGGCCACCGGATAGGCCCGCATCAGCCCGCCCGGCGGCGGTGCGAGCAGCCCCTTGAGCTCCTCGACGTCGGTGCGCGACGGGTCGAGCCAGGCGTCCCACCGGTCCGGGGTCAGCATCAGCGGCATCCGGGGGTGGATGTCGGCGAGCGCGGCCGGGCCCTCGGCGGGGGCGACGGCGAGCGGGGTGGTCTCCGCCTCGGTCGTGATCACCGAGCACGTCACCCACCAGGCCATGGGGTGGCCGTCCGGCAGGGTCCGGTCGCGCCAGAACTCGTACAGTCCGGCCATCGCGAAGACCGATCCGTCGGCGGGTGTCACGAAGTAGGGCTGCTTCCGCGGCCGCTTCTTCCTCCCCCTCTCCTCCAGCTGCCGCTCATCGGCACCTGTGACCCACTCGTAGTAGCCGTCGGCGGGCAGGATGCAGCGCCGGGAGACGAAGGGGCGGCGGAAGGACGGCTTCTCGTGGACGGTCTCCGCACGGGCGTTGATCATGCGTGCGGCGCCCTCGGGGGACTTCGCCCAGGACGGTACAAGCCCCCATTTCAGGGCGCGCAACTGGCGAACCGGACGCTGATCATCTGCGTCTTTCACGGGACGTTCCAGGACGGCGTAGACCTCCTTGGTCGGCGCCACGTTCCAGTCGGGCGCCAAGGTCTCCGCCGGTTCCCATTTCTCGACCCGGAAGAGTCCGGTCAGATCCTCGGGCCGCCGACTCGCTGCATACCGTCCGCACATAAGTGCCAGACTGCCACGACCGTCACTACGACAAGACGCCAATACCGCAAGGAGCCGCCCACGCCATGGACAGCACCGATCTGGGCAATCTGTGGGACCGCGTTTTCGGCACCCAGCCCGCGCCCGAGCAGTGGCTGGTGGTGGTGACCGGAACGCTCGCACTGATCGCCGTCGTACCGAACCCGATATGGAGGCTGAGCCGCAACGCGATCACCATCGCGCACGAGGGCGGGCACGGGCTGATCGCACTGCTCACCGGTCGGCAGCTGTCCGGCATCCGGCTGCACTCGGACACCAGCGGGCTGACGGTCAGCCGCGGCAAACCGACCGGCATCGGGATGATCCTGACCGCGGCTGCCGGCTACACCGCCCCGCCGCTGCTGGGCCTGGGCGGGGCGTGGCTGCTGGTCAACGGCAGGATCACGTTGTTGCTGTGGCTGGCCACAGCCCTGCTCGCGGTGATGCTGGTGATGATCCGCAATGTGTTCGGGGCACTGACCGTGATCTTCACCGGGTCGGCCTTCCTGCTGGTGTCCTGGCTCGCTTCACCTGCCGTGCAGTCGCTGTTCGCGTATACGGTGGTCTGGTTCCTGCTGCTCGGCGGCGTACGCCCGGCCTTCGAGCTCCAGTCGAAGCGCCGGCGCGGCGGAGCGCCGGACTCGGACGCGGACCAGCTGTCGCGGCTGACGGATGCACCGGCCGCGCTCTGGCTGTTCCTCTTCCACGCGGTGTCGCTCTGCTCACTGACCGGCGGCGGGCGCTGGCTGCTCGGCCTATGAGCGCCGGGTCGTAAAGTTAAGCCCATGACCGAAAGTTCCGTGCACCCCGCCCTCTGGCCCGCCCCCCGAGCGAGCGGCGCCGTCGACGCGACCGTCACCGTGCCCGGATCGAAATCGGTCACCAATCGCGCCCTCGTCCTCGCCGCTCTCGCCGCCGAGCCCGGCTGGCTGCGCCGCCCGCTGCGCTCCCGCGACACCCTGCTGATGGCCGAGGCGCTGCGCGCGATGGGTGTCGGCATCGAGGAAGGCGTCGGCCCGGACGGCTCCGGCGAGGCCTGGCGGGTCATCCCGGCCGGGCTGCACGGCCCCACCACGATCGATGTCGGCAATGCCGGTACGGTCATGCGCTTCCTGCCACCGGTCGCGGCCCTCGCCGACGGCCCGATCCGCTTCGACGGCGACCCCCGTTCGTACGAACGCCCGCTGCACGGCGTGATCGACGCGTTGCGGGTACTGGGCGCCCGGATCGACGACGACGGGCGCAGCTCGCTGCCGATGACCGTGCACGGCAGCGGTGCGCTGGACGGCGGACCGGTGTCGATCGACGCCTCCTCGTCCTCCCAGTTCGTCTCGGCGCTGCTGCTGTCGGCGCCGCGCTACAACCAGGGGGTGGAGGTGCGCCACACCGGCGCGAGGCTCCCCTCCATGCCGCACATCCGGATGACCGTCGACATGCTGCGGGCCGTCGGCGCCCAGGTCGACGAGCCGGAGACGGGCGGCGAGCCGAACGTCTGGCGGGTCTCCCCCTCCGCTCTGCTCGGCCGCGATCTGACCGTCGAGCCCGACCTCTCCAACGCCCAGCCGTTCCTCGCCGCCGCGCTGGTCACCGGCGGCCGGGTCACCATCCCCGACTGGCCCGAGCGCACCACGCAGCCCGGTGACGCCCTGCGGGAGATCTTCACCGCGATGGGCGGCAGCTGCGAGCTGACCGAGCGCGGCCTCACCTTCACCGGTTCGGGCCGTATCCACGGCATCGACGTCGACCTCGGCGAGGTCGGCGAGCTCACACCGGGCATCGCGGCGGTCGCGGCCCTCGCCGACGGCCCGTCCACGCTGAGTGGTGTCGCCCATCTGCGGCTGCACGAGACGGACCGGCTGGCCGCGCTCACCAAGGAGATCAACGAGCTCGGCGGCGATGTCACCGAGACCGCCGACGGGCTGCACATCCGGCCCCGACCGCTGCACGGCGGTACTTTCCATACGTACGACGACCACCGGATGGCAACCGCGGGGTCGATCATCGGCCTTGCCGTCCCCGGAGTGGAGATCGAGAACGTGGCGACAACCGCCAAGACCCTGCCGGACTTCCCGCAGATGTGGACCGGAATGCTCGGGGCCTGAGACATGCGCCGCTACGGCAAGAACCCCGACGAGGACGACATCCGGTTCCGCCCCAACCCGAAGGGCAACCGGCCTCGTACGCATACCCGCCCGAAGCACGAGGACGCCGAGGAGGGCATGGTCCTCACCGTCGACCGCGGCCGCCTCACCTGTCTCGTCGACGGCCGTACGGTCGTGGCGATGAAGGCCCGTGAGCTGGGCCGGAAGGCCGCAGTGGTGGGTGACACCGTGTCCATCGTCGGCGATCTGTCCGGCGACAAGGACACCCTTGCCCGTATCGTCCGCATCGGTGAGCGCCGCTCAGTGCTGCGCCGGACGGCGGACGACGACGATCCGTACGAGCGGGTGGTCGTCGCCAACGCCGACCAACTGGCGATCGTCACCGCACTGGCCGACCCGGAACCCCGCCCGCGGATGATCGACCGCTGTCTTGTCGCCGCGTACGACGGCGGGCTCTCCCCGCTCCTGGTGCTGACCAAGTCCGATCTGGCCTCCCCGGACAAGCTGCTGGAGGCGTACACCCCGCTGGGGGTCCCGTTCGTGGTCACCAGCCGTGAGGAGCTGGAGAACGGCGACGCGGCGGAGCGGGTCCGCGAGCAGCTGAACGACCGGGTCACCGCCTTCGTCGGGCACTCCGGTGTCGGGAAGACGACGCTGGTCAACGCACTCGTACCGAAGGACCGGCGGCGTACCACCGGCGTGGTCAACGCGGTCACCGGCCGTGGCCGGCACACCACCACATCCGCGCTGGCGCTCCCTCTGCCCAACTATCGCGGCTGGGTGATCGACACCCCCGGTGTGCGCTCCTTCGGGCTCAACCACATCGACCCGTCCCGGGTGATCCACGCGTTCCCGGACCTGGAGCCGGCCGCCGCCGACTGCCCTCGCGGCTGCACCCACGACAGTCATGAACCGGAATGCGCCCTCGACGCCTGGGTGGCGGACGGCCACGCAGATCCGGCGCGGCTGGAATCGCTGCGGCGGCTGATGGCCACCCGGGAGCGACGCGAAGGCGACTGACCCGGGCACGTTTGCCGTCTGCCGCCGCTGGTAAGTGCATAATCGCACCCAGCTGAGCAAGGCGGTCACCGACGTGGGAGGGCACTGACGATGGCGTGGCTGCTGGTCGTGGTCGCAGGACTTCTGGAGACCGGCTTCGCGGTCTGTCTGAAGCTCTCGCACGGTTTCACCCGGCTCTGGCCGACCATCGCGTTCTGCGTCTTTGCCCTCGGCAGCTTCGGTCTGCTGACGCTGTCGCTGAAGAAACTCGACGTGGGGCCCGCCTACGCCGTGTGGACGGGCATCGGCGCGGCGGGCACCGCGACCTACGGCATGGTCTTTCTCGGCGACGTGGTCTCCACCCTCAAGCTGGTGTCGATCTCCCTGGTGATCGTCGGAGTGATCGGGCTGCAGCTCTCGGGCTCGTCCCGCTGACCGCGCGTCGCACTCACACCTCGTCGGCGCCGCTCCGGACTTTCAATGGTTCGAGCGGCCGCGGGGTCCTGTAGCTCTGTTCACCTGCGGTCGATACTGTGACGACATGCCCGATTACCACGATGATCTGCGCCTCGCCCATGTGCTGGCGGACGCCGCCGACGCGGCGACGATGGACCGGTTCAAGGCTCTGGACCTCAAGGTCGAGACCAAGCCGGACATGACGCCGGTGAGCGAGGCCGACAAGGCCGCCGAGGAACTGATCCGCGGCCACCTCCATCGGGCGCGCCCGCGCGATGCGATTCTGGGCGAGGAGTACGGGATCGAGGGCACCGGCCCTCGGCGCTGGGTCGTCGACCCGATCGACGGCACCAAGAACTACGTACGCGGTGTGCCGGTCTGGGCGACGCTGATCTCCCTGATGGAAGCCGGTGAGGAGGGGTTCCAGCCGGTGGTGGGTGTGGTCTCGGCCCCCGCGCTGAACCGGCGCTGGTGGGCGGCGAAGGGTGCGGGTGCTTTCTCCGGCCGCAGCCTGACCTCCGCGACCCGGTTGCAGGTGTCGAAGGTGGGGCGGATCGCGGATGCCTCGTTCGCGTACGCGTCACTGAGCGGCTGGGAGGAGCAGGGCCGGCTCGACGGGTTCATGGATCTGACCCGGGCCTGCTGGCGCACTCGCGGGTACGGGGATTTCTGGCCGTACATGATGGTCGCCGAGGGATCGGTCGACATCTGCGCGGAGCCGGAACTCTCGCTCTGGGACATGGCCGCGAACGCGATCATCGTCCAGGAGGCGGGCGGGAAGTTCACCAGCCTGGACGGGGTCTCCGGCCCCGGCGGCGGCAACGCTGCGGCCTCGAACGGACTGCTCCACCACGAACTGCTGGGCTATCTGAACCAGCGCTACTGATCCGGATCGCGCCCCCGAGGGGCGTCGCGCACCACCGCACGCCCCTCGAACGATCTGGTCCCCCCTTGTCCCGATACCGCATCGATGCAAGTCTGAGAGTCCCCGCTTGTGAAATTGTGAATCGACTCACACGGTCGCTTCACGAAGGAGGTGGCTCCCTTCATGCTCGTCCGTGACGCCATGAGCACGCTGGTCCTCACCATCGGACCCACCCATACGCTCCGCGATGCCGCCCGGCTGATGTCGGTCCGGCACGTGGGAGCCGCAGTCGTCCTCGACCGGGACACCAGCGGGCTCGGCATTCTCACCGAGCGCGACATCCTCGACGCGGTCGGCTCGGGACGGAATCCCGATATCGAGACCGCCTCCGCCCACACCACCACCGATGTGGTCTTCGCCGCGCCCACCTGGACCCTTGAAGAGGCCGCGGAGGCCATGACGCACGGAGGATTCCGCCATCTGATCGTGCTGGACGACCACGGGCCCGTCGGCATCGTCTCGGTCCGCGACATCCTGCGCTGCTGGGCGCCCACCAGGCGCCGCCATCGCGCGGAACTCGTCGGCCGAGCCCCATGAACGACCGGTGGGCCGGTCCCCTCCGAGGAGGGCCCGGCCCACCGCCGACGACAGGCGTCGTTGTCAGCCGCGCAGGGCCTGGACCGCGGCCTCCAGACGCTTGCCGAAGTCACCGTCCGCCTGACGGAAGTTGTTGATCGCGCGCTCGGCGATGTCATCGCGCGACACCTTGGCGATGAACCCGGCGAGGTTGTCGATCAGCCTGGCCTTCTCGTCCTCGGAGAAGAGCCGGTAGAGATTCCCGGCCTGCACGAAGTCGTTGTCCTCGGCGTGGCTCGGGGCCACGTGCGTACCGATCTCGCCCGTGACCGGGGTGGGCTCCCACAGCGGCCGGTCCGTCTGCACCGGGCCGCCGAAGCTGTTCGGCTCGTAGTTCTTCGCACCCTTGTGGCGGCCGTCGTACAGGTAGCCGTCGCGGCTGTTGGTACGCGCCTCGGTTGCGTGCGGGCGGTTCACCGGCAGGTGGTCGGCGTTGATGCCGACGCGGTAGCGGTGGGCGTCGCCGTACGCGAAGAGACGGCCCTGGAGCATCTTGTCGGGGGACGGACCGATGCCCGGTACGAAGTGCGCGGGGCTGAAGATCGACTGCTCGGTCTCCGCGAAGATGTTCTCCGGGTTGCGGTTGAGCTCCAGCTTCCCGATCTCGATCGGCGGGTAGTCCGCGTGCGGCCACACCTTGGTGAGGTCGAACGGGTTGAAGCGGTACGTGGCCGCCTCGGCCGCCGGCATGACCTGGACCTGCACCGTCCAGGACGGGAAGTCGCCGCGCTCGATCGCCTCGCGCAGATCGCGCTGGTGGCTGTCCGGGTCCTCACCGGCGAGCTTGTTGGCCTCGGCCTGGGTGAGATTCTTGATGCCCTGGTCGGTCTTGAAGTGGTACTTGACCCAGAAGACCTCGCCGGCCTCGTTGTTCCACTGATACGTGTGCGAGCCGTACCCGTTCATGTGACGCAGCGTGGCGGGGATGCCGCGGTCACCGAAGAGCCAGGTCACCTGGTGGGTGGACTCGGGCGACAGACCCCAGAAGTCCCAGACGTTGTCCGCCTCCTGCGAGCCGGTGTACGGGTCGCGCTTCTGGGTGTGGATGAAGTCCGGGAACTTGATGGCGTCCTTGATGAAGAACACCGGGGTGTTGTTGCCGACGAGGTCGTAGTTGCCCTCTTCGGTGTAGAACTTCAGCGCGAAGCCGCGGGGGTCGCGCACCGCGTCGGCCGAGCCGAGGTTGCCCGCGACGGTCGAGAAGCGGAGGAACGTCTCGGTCTGCTTGCCGACCTCGGAGAGGAACTTCGCCCGCGTCCACTGCGAGACGTCGCGGGTCAGCGTGAACGTGCCGTACGCACCGGCGCCGCGGGCGTGCACGATCCGCTCCGGAATGCGCTCACGGTTGAAGTGCGCGAGCTTCTCCAGGAGCGACTGGTCCTGTACCAGGACCGGACCGCCGACGCCTGCGGTCTGACTGTTCTGGTTGTCGGCGACCGGTGCGCCGGCCTCCGTGGTGAGCGGTCCCTGCGTCACGTGCGCCTCCTGCGTCGTTCCTGCACATTCGTCATGTCCTGCACAGCCTGTCCCTTGGCCTATGCCGGTCCCGATCCTACAATGGACATAGTCCAAGTCAAGTGAGCATCCAAAGTCACACCCGTTCGGAACCCGATCCCTCCACTGTTAGGCTTGTTGTCATGAGTGACCTGTTGGAACGACTTCGCGGACGCGGCTGGCGCATGACTGCGCAGCGGCGCGTCGTGGCCGAGGTCCTCGACGGGGACCATGTGCACCTGACTGCTGACGAGGTCCACGCCCGGGCCGTCGCCAAGCTGCCCGAGATCTCCCGCGCCACCGTCTACAACACCCTGGGCGAGATGGTGACGCTCGGCGAGGTCATCGAGGTCTCCACGGATCGCCGGGCCAAGCGGTACGACCCGAACGCACACCGTCCCCACCACCACCTCGTCTGCGCGAGCTGCGGCACCATCCGCGACGTACACCCGGCGGGAGACCCGCTGGCGGATCTGCCGAGCGACGAGCGATTCGGTTTCACGGTCTCCAATGTCGAGGTGACCTACCGCGGCATCTGCCCGAACTGCGCCGCGACGACCTGATTCCTGCCACGGAAGGCCTCGGTGCGAGCATCGCACGCACCGAGGCCTTCCGCATGAACACCGGCAAGGGATGACACGCATCCCCGCCCTCACCACGCGCGCACCCCCTTCACGAATCTGACGGGCAGTCATATTGTCGGCGGCGATCGCGTCCGCCCCGCGGCGGATCCGCACCTCGATACGCGCGAGGAGAGACCCGTGGGAGATCCGCACCCGACCCCACCCGCAGCCACAGCCACAGCCACCAGTCCCAAACTCCGCGCCGACGCACTCACACGCTCGTTCGGGCGCGGCGCCAAGACCCTGTCCGCCCTCGGCCCGCTCGATCTCTCCATCGCACCGGGCGAGTTCACCTGCATCGTCGGGCCGTCCGGCTGCGGCAAGTCCACGCTGCTCAGGATCGCCGCCGGACTGCTCCGCCCCAGCTCCGGCGAGCTGTCCATCCGCACGACCTCACCCCGCCCGGCGGCGATGATCTTCCAGGACTACGGGATCTACGACTGGAAGACCGTGCTCGCCAATGTCCGGTTCGGTCTCGACATCCAGCGCGTACCGCGAAAGGAGGCCGACGCCAGAGCGCGCGACTGGCTGGCCCGGATGGGGCTCTCCGACTTCGCGGGAGCGTATCCGGCCGCCCTCTCCGGCGGGATGCGGCAACGGGTCGCGATCGCCCGCGCCCTGGCCGTCGAACCCGAAATGCTGCTGATGGACGAGCCGTTCGCGGCGCTCGACGCCCAGCTGCGCACGATCCTCCAGGACGAGCTGCTCGACCTCACCCAGACCACCCGTACCACCACCCTCTTCATCACCCACAGCCTGGAAGAGGCGATCGTGCTCGGGGACAGGGTGCTGGTGATGTCAGCCAGACCGGGGCGGATCATCGCCGAACGCCGCCCGCCGTTCGGCCGGCCGCGTACCGGCGGGGTCAGGTCGGCACCCGAATTCACCGCGCTGAAGAGCGAGTTGTGGGAGCTGCTGCGCGGCGAAGTGCGAAGGGAGGCGATCCCGGCATGAACACCACCGTGAATGTCACGAGGCCCGACGACGGCGTACTGATCCGCAGGCCGGGCCCGCAGGAGCTCCATCCGGTACGCACCCACCGCAGGCGCCGCGCCCTGGAACTCACGCTCGCCGTGGCCGTACCGCTGCTGCTCGTGCTGCTCTGGCAATTGGCCGCGGCACAGTCCTGGATCGACGACCGGATCTACCCCGCCCCCTCCACCATCCTGGCGGACGGCTGGGACCGGGCGGGCGCCGGTGAACTGTGGCCGGATGTGTGGGCCACGCTCAAGCGGGTCCTCGGCGGCTACGCGATCGGCACCGTCGCGGGATACGCGCTCGGCCTGCTGATGGGCTCGCTCCCCCTCGTACGGGCGGCACTGGAGCCGTTGCTCGATGCTCTGTACGTCGTGCCGAAGCTGGCCCTCCTGCCGGTCTTCCTCAATATGTTCGGCCTCGGTGAAGGGCCGCAGATCGCCCTGGTCGCCGCCACCGTCTTCTTCTTCGTCTGGATCTCCACCATGGCGGCCGTGCTCGCCGTCCCGGTCGGCCACCGTGATGCCGGTCAGGTCTTCGGCGCGTCGCCCTGGCAGATGTTCCGCCATGTGCTGCTGCCCGCGTCGCTGCCCGCGGTCCTGGTCGGGGCACGGATCGCGGCAGGGGTGGCCGTGCTCGTCATCGTCGCCTCCGAACAGATCGCGGCGGCCGACGGTCTCGGCCATCTGATCTTCGACTCCCGTGCGCTGTTCCAGAACGACGTGATGTTCGTCGGCATCGTGTGTGTGGCGGTCCTCGGTGTCGTCTTCTCCGAATTGGTGCGGATCGCCGGGCGGTTGCTCACACCGTGGGCCCCGCGCGACCGCGGCCGCAGCTAGTGCCGGTCGCGGCACTAGTCCTGAACGGCTCCCCAGGTTCTTCGTACGGAGGCACTGTGCGTACACGCACCACCTTCACCTGCACCGCTGTGCTCATCACGGCATCCCTGCTCGGCGCGGCAGGCTGCGCCGGGAACGACTCCGGCGGTGACAGCGCCGCCGCCGCACCGCGCACCGTCAAGCCTGTCCCGGGCTGTGGCGCCGGCAGCTGGACCGACCCGGCCGACCTCGCCCCCGACCGGAAACCGGCCCGCTGCGAAAAGGGCGCCCCAGCCGCTCAGCCCCTGGCGAAGAAGCGGACGATCACCGTCGCCACCGGCACCCTGAGCGCGGAGTACGTCGCTCCGCTCCAGGTCGCGGTGGCGAAGGGCGAGTTCGCGAAGGAGGGGCTGGACGTCGAGCTGAAGGTGCTGCCCACCCCGGACGCCCTGCCGCTGCTCGCCAAGGGCGATGTGGACGCCCAGTGGGCGGCTCCCGAGGCGGCCGTGATGAACGGCATCAACGGCGGCTTCGACATCAAGTGGGTGGCTGGGAACTTCTCCCCCGATCCCACCTCCAAAAGCGGCCTGTGGGTGCGTCTGAGGAACGGCGAGAGCGCCGGTCACATCGAGATGGCGGGCCGGAAGCTGGGCACGATGATCGGCAAGGGCTCGGTCATCGCGTACCCGATGGACACCTCCCTGAAGAAGCACGGCGGCGACCTCGGCAAGATCAGCTTCCAGCAGCTCGGTTCCGCGGATGTGCTGACCGCGCTGCAGAACGGTGGTGTGGACTCGGCCTGGCTGCTCGACCCGGTCTGGCGCAAGGTGGACGGCGACAAGAAGTACGCGTTCCTGGGCGGCCAGCCCGTCGGTGAACCGCTCGGCGGCCTGCTCTTCGGCCCGACACTGCTGATCAAGGATCCGGACGCGGGCGTCGCCTTTCTCCGTGCCTACATCCGGACGGTGAACACGTATTTCGCCGACAACTACAAATCCGATCCTGCCTTCGTCGCCGAGTTGGCGAAGCTGCTGAAGACCGACGAGGCCACGCTGCGGTCGACCCCGTCGATGCGGATGGACTGGGAGATACGGAAGGGCACGACGGACCGGCTGCAGAAGGCATACGCCGATTCGGGCGTCTCGCAGGGCACCCCGGTGCCGGAGACGAAGGCCGTCGACCGGGCGATGTACTCGGAGGCGGTGGGCCACAAGCTCTGACTCACGCGCATGGGCATGTGCAGAAGGCCGGACCCTTTCGAGGATCCGGCCTTCTGCGTTCAGTAGCGGGGACAGGATTTGAACCTGCGACCTCTGGGTTATGAGCCCAGCGAGCTACCGAGCTGCTCCACCCCGCGTCGTTGAAATCAACAGTACGTGACGCCCTGGACCAGCGCAAATCCGTTCCTGCGGGCGGCGCGGGGCCGCCGCGCACCGCTACGCGGTCAGCTCCTGATGCAGCGCCTCGCACAGCCGGGCAGCCCTCTCGGCGACCTCCGCCGGGCCCAGCTCGACTGCCCGCGCGCACCAGCGCTGCCCCTCGGCGAGCTCCCCGCGGCGGGCGGCCAGCAGGGCGAGGCGCAGGGCGGCGCGACCGTGCCCGTCGTTCGCGGCGCGGCTCCACCACAGCGCGGCCTCGCGCTCGCTGCCCTCACGGGCCAGCAGCAGCCCGAGGTTGAAGGCGCCGTTGCGACTGCCCGACTCGGCGGCCTCGCGATACCAGCGGGCCGCACTGTCCACATCGCCACGGGCCGCCGCGAGCATGCCCACCCGCACCTGGGCGCGGCGGTGCCCCTGCTCGGCGGCCCGCTCGTACCACTCCTCGCACTCGGTCTTCTCCGGCATCGTCTCGCCGAGCGCGGGAGGTCCGGGCGGCGGCTGCCGCGAGTCCAGCACCCCGGCCAGCCGGAAGGCGGCCTCGGCGCTGCCGCCGCCCGCCGCGCAGCGCAGATGGCGCTCGGCCTCCTGCTCCTCGCCGTGGTGCAGCAGGGCCATGCCGACCTGGAGCGCGGCCTCGGTGTGGCCTGCAGCCGCGGCCCGCTCGTACCAGACCAGTGCCGCACGGTCCTCGTCGCGTCCGGCGTGCAGGATGCCGAGATTGAAGGCCGCATCGACGCTGCCCGCCTCGGCCGCCTTGGAGAACCAGGGCTCGGCGCCGGTCGCGTCGCCCGCCTGGAGCAGGAGTACGGCCAGCGCGTTGGCGGCCTCGCGATGGCCCGCGTACGCGGCGCGGCGGTACCACTGCTCGGCCTGCGGCGTACGGTCCTGGGCCGCGTAGAGCAGCCCCAGGTTGTAGGCCCCGTTGACGTCGCCCGCGTCCATGGCGGCGCGGTACCAGCGCTCGGCGGTCTGCTGCTCGCCACGGGCGGCGTGCAGGGCGCCCAGGGCGTTGGCGGCATTCCCGTCGCCGTCCTGTGCGGCGCGCAGCCACCACACGGCAGCGCTCTCCTCGTCGCCCGCGTCACGCAGCAGGAATCCGAGCGCGCAGGCGGCCCGCGCCTCGCCGGCCTTCGCGGAGATGAGGTACCAGCGGCCGGCCTCCTTGGGCTCGCCGCGCTGTTCGAGGATGGCGCCGAGGTGCAGGGCGGCACGTGGGTGGCCACGCGCGGCGGCCTGCCGGTACCACTGCTCGGCCTCGCCCACGCGCCCGGTCACCGGACCGGCTATGGGGCCGTCGTCCCTGCGTACGGCGGAACGGGCGGCGGCGCCCGGACGATCGGCGGCGCTCGCGCCGCGTCCGGGGCCAGGTGCGGGGCCCAGGCCCGGGCGGCCGAACGCGTCGTGCGGGTCGTCGGCGGTGTGGCGGTCCAGCATGCGCGCGAGGCGGTAGGCGGCCTCCCGGTGCCCCTGCTCGGCGGCGGCACGCAGCCAGCGCTCGGCACCGACGTCGCTGCGGTGTTCCAGCAGGTCGGCAAGTGCGTACGCGCCCAGCGCGTGGCCCTGCTCGGCGGACTGCCGCAGCCAGTACTCGGCGCCGGGTTCGTCGCCCCGCTCGCGATAGTGACGGCCGAGGGCGTGCGCGGCGGCGGCGGAACCCGCGACGGCTGCGATACGCCACCAGTCGGCCGCGTCGTCGGTGTATCCGCGCTGGTGGAGGAGGACACCCAGGTTGTTGGCCGCGGCCCGGTCACCATCGGCGGTGGCCGCACGCAGATAGGGCTCGGCGCCGTCCAGATCGCCGCGGCGCAGCAACAGGGCACCGAGGACACTCATCGACGTGGTGTCCCCGGCGTCGGCGGCGCGACGGTGGCGCGCCTCACTCTCGGCGCTCTCCGGGCTCTCCCGGATCTCGGGGCTCTCCGCAGCCTCATTGGCCGCGGCGCTCCCGGTGGCCCCGGCGCTCTCCGTGCTCTCGACGGTCGCGGCGCACCCCACAGTCTCGGCAGTCTCGGTCGTCCCGATGATCTCAGTGGTTTCAGTGGTCTCGCTGTTCTCCGCGGCAGCAACACCAAATGCCGCATTCGTCACACTATCCGGCCGATATACGCGGCGCTGTGCAAACCGCCCTGTCTCCAACAGAGTTGCCCTGTCCCCCATAAATACCATCGTCGCACCACCTACAACCCGCGTACAGCCGGTATACCGCAGCAGCAAGGTCACTTCGGCGTTTTGTCGACATGCCCACAGAGAGACAAGTCAAACATGTCCGGGCTCAACTCGTGCCCCGCGAACCGCGCTTCACAGCGACCGCACAAGAAAGTCGTCGCGGCACGACGAAGGCCCGGATCCTCGAAAGGATCCGGGCCTTCGTCTTTCAGTAGCGGGGACAGGATTTGAACCTGCGACCTCTGGGTTATGAGCCCAGCGAGCTACCGAGCTGCTCCACCCCGCGCCGTTGTGCTGAAACCGTACCACGACGCGAGGGTGAGCCTTTACCGAGTCACTCAGCCACTACTACCGGCATCGGACTTTCTATTCGTACCACCCGAATTGCCCGCATTATTCGCACTGCCCGACTTGGGCTGGGCGGCCGCCGCCCGCTGCAACGCGTCCTGCAGATCCGCCTGGGCCCTGCCGTAGGCGCTCCAGTCCTGCTTCTTCAGGGCTGCTTCGCCTTCCGCATAGGCCTTCTGCGCATCCGCGATCGCCTTCTTCAGCGCCGCGTCACCGGTGGCCGGTGGCTGCGTGGTGTTGCCCGGTGGCCGGGTGGCCTCCTCGGGCGGCTGAGTGGTGCCGGGTTCCGTCACCCCGAAGACCGCGTTGAGCGCCTCCCCGAGGCTGTTCTCGAAGACCGTCTTCGACCCGTACGAGGCGGCGACCTTGCGCATCAGCGGATAGTTCTGCGTACCACCGCGCGTGTAGACCGGCTCGATGTAGAGGAAGCCTCCCTCGAGCGGCACCGTCAGCAGGTTGCCGTATTCGATGTCGGAGTCGGTTCCCTTGAGGTTTCTCACGAACTCGGCGACGTCGTCGTTGCCGTTGAGCTCGCTCTGTACCTGGCCGGGGCCCTTCACCGTGGAGGTGACTCTCAACAGCCTTATCTTGCCGTAGTCCTCGCTGGTCGCATCGGCGTCCACCGCCATGAACGCCCCGAGGTCGGGCCGCCCCTTCGGGGTGAACGTCGTCGTCAGCGAGAATTTCTGGGCCGTCTGGTCCGGCATCTTCAGGCTCAGGTAGTACGGCGGGACGGCACCGGACTCCTTTTTGGTCGGGTCGTCCGGGACCTGCCACGCGTCACTGCCGCTGTAGAACTGGGCGGGGTTCGTGACGTGGTAGCGGGTGAGCAGCTCGCGCTGCACCTTGAACAGATCCTGCGGGTACCGCAGGTGATCCATCAGTTCCTTCGGGATGTCGGCCCGCGGCGTCACCGTCCCCGGGAACGCCTTGCTCCATGTCTTGAGGACCGGGTCCTCGGTGTCCCACTCGTACAGCTTGACCGTCCCGTCGTACGCGTCGACGGTGGCCTTCACCGAGTTACGGATGTAGTTGACCTGGTTCTGCTGGGCGACGACCGCGCGCTGGTTGGTGGTCAGCGAGTCGGCCGTGGTGTCACCGAGCGTCGTGCGGGAGGCGTACGGGTAGCCGTTGGTGGTGGTGTACGCGTCGACGACCCACTGGATGCGGCCGTTCACCACGACCGGATAGGCGTCGCCGTCGATGGTCAGCCACGGGGCCACCGCCTCGACGCGCTCCTTGGGCGTGCGGTTGTAGAGAATTCGCGAGCCCTCGCCGATGGCTCCCGAGTAGAGGATCTGCGGCTCGCTGAACTCCACGGCGTACGCGGCACGGTTCAAGGCGTTGGAGAGGCTGACCCCGCTGTTGCCCTTGTAGCTGGTGGTCTTCTCGCCGTCCTCCTCGTAGTCGAGCTCCTTCTGGGGCCCGCCGACGATGGAGTACTGCTCGGTCTTCTCGCCGTAGTAGATCCGCTGCTCGTACGTGCCCGGGCCGAGGTCACCCGTGGTCGGCAGACCGGACTCCGTGAAGTCCGGGGAGCCCTTCGGGTTCTTGCCGGTCGTCGTGCCCTTGGCCGCGATGGCACCGTAGCCGTGGGTGTAGGTGAAGTGGTCGTTGATCCAGTTGCGCTTGGGGATGCCGTCGAGGTTGAGCTCGCGCAGACCGATGACCGTGTCCTGGTCCTTGCCGGCGGCGTCCTTGTAGTGGTCCACGTCCAGCGTCTTGGGGAACTGGTAGTAGTTCCTCTTCTGCTGGAGCTGCTGGAAGGCCGGGGAGACGACGTTGGGGTCCATCACCCGGTAACTGGCGGCATCGTCCGCGCTGGCGCGCAGCTTGGCGTCGTCGTTCGTCGTGCTCTTGCCCGAGTAGTCGTCAACCTGCGCGTCGTCGATGTCGTACGCGTCACGCGTCGCTTCGATGTTCTTCTGGATGAACGGCGCTTCCTTGGCCTGCTCGTTCGGCTGGACCTGGAACTTCTGCACGATCGCCGGGTACAGCCCGCCGATCAGGATCGCCGAGAGCACCATCAGGCCGAAGCCGATCATCGGAAGCTGCCAGGTGCGGCGCCAGAGCGTCGCGAAGAAGAGCACGGCGCAGATCGCGGCGATGCAGAACAGGATGGTCTTCGCCGGAAGGTAGGCGTTGGCGTCGACGTACCGCAGGCCCGTCCAGTTGTCCGTGGCCTTGAAGTCGCTGGACTTCACGGCCAGGCCGTACCGGTCGAGCCAGTACGCCACGGCCTTCAGCGACACGAAGACACCGATGAGCACCGACAGATGGCCGGTGGCCGCGCCGGTCGCCCGCGCGCCGGGGCTGGTGATGCGGAGCCCACCGTACAGATAGTGGGTCAGCGCGGCGGCGATCAGCGAGAGCACCGTGGCCGCGAAGCCGAAGCCCAGCAGGAAGCGGTACCAAGGCAGGTCGAAGGCGTAGAAGGACACATCCAGATGGAACTGGGGGTCCTTCTGACCGAAGGGCACGCCGTTCGCATACGTCAGCCAGGTGCGCCACTGACCGGAGGCGGATGCTCCGGCGATCAGTCCGACGAGCGTGGTGATCGCGAGCAGCACCCACTTCTTGTAAGGGGCGAGGCTCATCCGGTAGCGGTCCAGGCTCTGCTGTTCCAGCGACATCGCGCTCAGCGGCGGCCGGAGCCGGTGCGCGAGCCAGATGTTCAGGCCGACAGCGATCGCCATCAGCAGTCCGAAGACGAGGAACAGCCCGATCTTGGTCCACAGGGTGGTGGTGAATACGGACGAATAGTCGACCGACCTGAACCAGAGCCAGTCCGTCCAGAACCCGGCGAACATGATGAACGCCATGGCGAGAATCGCCAGGACGCCCAGTGTCATGAGCAGGGTACGGGCGCGCCGGGACGGGCGGCCGACTCTGATCCGTGGCCCGGTCGGGCCTCCGCCGCGGTCCGGCATCTGGAAAGCCAACGTGCGCACCTCGAAGTTCGCGGGTCGTGTGAAGCGGGCCCACGATCGTAGAGCCCACATATGCAACTTACTGAGGCTTTACCTAGTTCCCGTTACCGGGGCGGAAGGAGGCAGGATGTTGGCCATGCCCAACGTTTCCCCCTCAGGCCCCCCGATGGCCGCGAGCCCCCTCACCGTCGCAGTGCTCGAAATCGACGAGTACATCTCCGGCCTCGGCTGGGACCAGCCGGCCCGGCTCTTCGCCCTCGTCGACACCGTCCGGCTGCGGGCCCAGGAGCCCGGCCTCGCCGCGCAGCTCGGTCTCGACAGCTCCGACTCCCCGACCGCCTCACTCACCCCCATCGAGCAGGAGGAGCTTCCACCCGGCACCGCCCTGGACGAATTCCTCGCCACGATCGCCTGGCCCGACGCGGTGATCGGATGCGCGATGACGGTGGAGCGACTGATGCTGCCGCCGTCCGCCGAGGCCTCCGTGCCGGAGGGGCTCAGCGATGCCCAGCTGACCAAGTGGGTCGCCAAGCACCCGGAGCGCCAGGAGGTACGGATGACCGTGGCCGTCCTTCGGGACGGCGCGCGCGAGTCGGCCGTACGGCTCCGCGCGAAGGACTCCCCGAGCGAGGTGCGGACCGGCGCCGGCCTGGTGCCCGGGCTGGCCGACGCACTGGCCGCGACCTTCGAGGCCTGACCCCGCCGCTTCCCCGCCGAGGGGGCGCGGTCAGCCTGCCGAGCAGCTCGGCAGGTCGGCCGTGTCCCCCGCCCGGATCTTCTCCAGCGACTTCGTCGCGTCGTCGATCGTCTTCACCTTCACCAGCGTGAGCCCGCTCGGGGTGTCGGAGGCGGCGGCCTTGCAGTTGTCTTCCGGCGTCAGGAAGTACCGGGCGCCCGCGTCGCGTGCGCCGACCAGCTTCATGTTGATGCCGCCGATCGGGCCGACCTTGCCCTTGTCGTCGATCGTGCCGGTGCCCGCGATGAACTTGCCGCCCGTGAGATCGGTGGGCGTCAGCTTGTCGATGATGCCCAGGGAGAACATCAGGCCTGCGCTCGGGCCGCCGACATCGGCGAGCTTGATGTCGATCCGGAACGGGAACGTGTGGTCCGTTCCGGCCTGGATGCCGACGATCGCGCGGTTCTCCTTGGGAGCCTTCGCGGTGGTGATGACGACCTTCCGGCTGCCCTCGGGCTCTTTGCCTGCCTTCTCCGCCGCCTGCGCCTTCTTCGCCGGGATGATCGTGAACGTGACGTCCTCGCCGGGCTTGTGGCGGGTGACGAGCTTCGCGACGTCCTCTGGCTGCTTGACCGCCGTGGCGTCGACCTGCTTGATCACATCGCCGGCGTGCAGCTTGCCCTGGGCGGGGCTGCCCTTCATGACCGTGGAGACCACGACGCGCGACGACACCGGGATGTCCAGCTCGTTCAGGGCGGCGACCTTGGCGCTCTCCTGGGACTGGCTGAACTCCTCGGCGTTCTCCTGCGTGGACTGCTGCTCGGTCTTGCCGCCGGGGTAGAGGGTTTCGTGCGGTACGACCACGCTGTCGTGGGCCAGCCAGCCGTAGACGGCCTCGACCAGGTTCATTTTGTAGTCGGCGCCGGTGACCCTGACCGTCGTCATATTGAGGTTGCCGGATGTCGGGTACGTCTTGTGTCCGGAAATCTGCAGGACCGGTTCACCTTCGGCCTTGCCGAGGGTGTTCACGGTCGGCCCGGGAGACATCTCCGAATACGGCACTGGAATCAGCACGCCTGCGCAGAGCAGCGCGATGAGGATCAGCGTGGAGGCGAGCATCGTCGCGGTGCGGCGTGGCATGGAACGACAGTACGGGAAGGGTCTGTCAGTGCACGGTCCGGGCCGGTCCGGACGGGGCGGGGAGCCTGGAGTGGTGCTGTACCGAAGGGCGTCGGCACCCGGCGTCGCTAGCGGACTGGCGACTGCGTACGGTCGATCGAGGGTCAGGCAGCATCGGAACCGGAGTGCGATTTCTCCATCGCCTCACGGAACCGGGCGTACCCGGCGAGTTCCGAGACATCACAGGCCGTACGATTTCGGGTGACCCAGCTGCCCCATATCGCAGCACCCAGTGCAGCGAAAAGCGGAATCAGCAGCCAAGCGAGTGCTGCCATTACGACCTCCCTGCCCCGTGAGCAACCGCAACTGGCCTATCAGCAGATTAACCATCTGCAGGAATAACGCTCGCGGCAGGGGTGCGATTACGCAAATCGAGGCGTACAACCACCCGATCGGCTTGCACTCAGCAGGCGCCGACCCACTCCTCGGTACCGTCCGAAAAGCGCTGATGTTTCCAGATCGGAACTTCGTGCTTGAGATCGTCGATCAGCTTGCGGCACGCCTCGAACGCCTCGGCACGGTGGGCGCAGGCGACGGCGACGACCACAGCGAGGTCGCCCACCTGGAGGTCACCCACTCGGTGGACGGCGGCCAGCGCCCGGACCGGGAATTCCGCGACGACCTTCTCGGCCACCCGGCGCAATTCGTCCTGTGCCGAGGGGTGGCAGGTGTACCCGAGCGCGCCGACGTCCTGACCGCCGTCGTGGTTGCGCACCGTGCCGACGAAGAGCGCCGTGCCGCCCGCGGCGTCGTCCCCCACAGCCCGGAAGATCTCGTCGACCGACAACGGCGTGTCGCGAATCGCCAGCAGCCGGACGGGGTCGCTTGCCGCCCGCTCGCCGGGGTGGTCGTGGGTGGGAGCCATGGGGTCCATCGTGCCGTACCGCAACGACATCGTGGAATTGCTCTTTCCATCCGCGGGCCGCTCCTGGTCCTGGAAACCTTCTGCAGGCGTCCCGTCAGATCCGGCGGCGGGCCTTGCGGGCGCGGCGAACCAGGGCGGCTGTGCCGAGCAGCGCCACGGTCGCACCGGCGGCGCCCGCCGCGGTGGCGTCCTTGCGGCCGAGTCGGCGCCCGGCAACGGTGTGCCGGCCCTCGACCTCTTCGAGGAGCGCGGCGAGCACCTCCTCGTTGGTCCAGCTCGGGCGCCAGCCCGCGTCGTGCAGCCGGCTCACGCTGACCACCCAGGGGTGCATCGTGTACGCCAGATCGCCCGCCGGGGAAGGGGTGAGGCCGATCCGGTGCAGCCGGGCGGCGGCGCCGAGTGCCACGGCGGAGGGCAGTTCCATCCGGCGGACGCCGCTCAGCTCCTCGACCTCCTCCTGTTCCAGCCAGCCGTCGCAGCCGACCGCGAACTCGCCGTCGATCTTCTCCAGCGCGGCGTACTCCAGGGCCGTGACCAGGTCGTCGACATGGCAGAACTGCCAGGCGGGGCGCGATCCGGCGACGACCAGGAGGCGCGGCGACTCGAAGTAGCGGGTCAGCGCGGTGTCCGTACCGCCGACCAGGACGGTGGGCCGGACCACGGTCACATTGAGTCCGGGGTGGGCGCGGGGCGCGCGTCGGCCGAGCCGTTCGATCTCCAGGAGGTCGCCGACGCCGGTGGCCTCGGCCGTGGCGCGCAGCTCGCCGTCCTCGGCGAGCGGGATGTCGTTGTCGGGCAGCGCCCCGTAGACCATCGCCGAGGTGCACAGCACGACCCGGTGGACCCCGACGGCCGCGGCGGCCGTCAGCACGGTCTGGGTGCCACGCACGTTGTAGGCGGTGCGGGCGGCAGGGTCGGTCTCCAGGTCGAGATCGAGTGCGAGATGCACGACGACATCCGCGCCGCGCAGCTTCTCCGCGATGGCGGGGTCCCGTACGTCGAGGATGTGCCAGGTCGCCTCGGAGACCTCTCCTCGGCGTTCATCGATGGCGATGACCTGCTTGATCTCCTCGGATGCCGCGAGACGAGCGGTGAGCAGCTCACCGACGCCCCCCGCGGCTCCGGTGACCGCGACGACGGGGCCACGGCTCTTGGAGCGGCTCTGTGCGGGTTTGTTCTCGGTCGGGGGGTCGGACGGGTTTCGCGCTGCGCGAACCTGAGGATCTGGGGAACTCACCGGGCGTCTCCAGCGGTTGTCTTCAGTACGTACCCGAATGACGCGTACGTACCAGGTGGCGTCCATCCTGCCGCAGGCCGGGAGCCGGCGGAGCACTGAGGCCCCAAGCGGACTTTTGGTGTCTACGCTGGATGGTGATGTCGGGCAGTCGCCGTCGGTTCGAGCCGGCGGCCCTACGAGCCGAGGAAACCCGTGAGTGACACCCCATTCGGATTCGGCCTTCCGCCGGAGGAGCCGGAGAACGGCGACGAGGGCAAGAAGAAGGACCCCACCGGAGGTGGGCAGGGTTCCGGCGGGCCGGCGAACCCGTTCGGCTTCGGGCTCGGCGCGGGCGGGGACAACCCGTTCGCGGCGATGTTCGGCACGATGAACCCCAACGACCTGGGTGCCGCCTTCCAGCAGCTCGGCCAGATGCTGAGTTACGAGGGCGGTCCCGTGAACTGGGACATGGCCAAGCAGATCGCCCGCCAGACGGTCTCGCAGGGCACGCCGGACGGCACCAAGGACGCAAGCGTCAGCCAGCCCGAGCGGTCCGCGGTCGACGAGGCGCTGCGGCTCGCCGACCTCTGGCTGGACGGCGTGACGTCGCTGCCCTCCGGCTCGGTCTCCACTGTGGCGTGGAGCCGTGCGGAGTGGGTCGAGGCGTCCCTCCCCGCCTGGCAGAAGCTGGTCGACCCGGTGGCCGAGCGCGTCGGTCTGGCCATGGGTGATGTGCTGCCCGAGGAGATGCAGGCGATGGCGGGCCCGCTGCTCGGCATGATGCGGTCGATGGGCGGCGCGATGTTCGGCCAGCAGATCGGGCAGGCCGTCGGTGTGCTGGCGGGCGAGGTGGTCGGTTCGACCGACATCGGGCTGCCGCTGGGCCCGGCGGGCAAGGCGGCGCTCCTTCCGCTGAACGTCGAGATGTTCGGCAAGGACCTCAGCGTGCCGCAGGACGAGGTGCGGTTGTATCTCGCCCTGCGCGAGGCCGCCCACCAGCGGCTTTTCGCCCATGTTCCGTGGCTGCGCTCGCATCTGTTCGGCGCCGTCGAGGGGTATGCGCGCGGCATCAAGGTCGACACCAGCAAGCTGGAGGATGTGGTCGGCCAGTTCGACCCATCGCAGCCCGAGCAGCTGCAGGACGCTCTTCAGCAGGGCATGTTCCAGCCGGAGGACACGCCGGAGCAGAAGGCCGCTCTGGCCAGGCTGGAAACGGCACTCGCACTGGTCGAGGGCTGGGTGGACGCAGTGGTGCACGAGGCCGCGAAGTCCCGTCTGACCTCGGCGGACGCACTTCGCGAGACCATGCGCAGGCGCCGTGCCTCCGGCGGGCCGGCCGAGCAGACGTTCGCCACGCTCATCGGCCTTCAGCTGCGTCCGCGGCGGCTGCGCGACGCCTCGCGCCTGTGGGCGTCGCTCACGGACGCCCGCGGTCTCGACGGGCGCGACGCCCTGTGGGAGCACCCCGACATGCTGCCGACGGCCCAGGACCTGGACGATCCGGACGGATTTGTGCACCACGAGCAGCTGGACTTCTCCGAGCTGGACAAGATGCTCGGCGAGGCCGCGAAGGGTTCGCAGAAGCCGGAGGCCGAAGCGGGCGACGCGGGCTCCGAAGGAACCGACGACGGGAAGAGCGGCGGCAAGGGCGAAACCGACCAGTGAGCCTGTACGACGACGCCGTTCTCGTACTGAAGGGGTACGAGAACCCGGTGGACCCGGCCCAGGAGGAACTGCGTCAGGTCTATCTGGACCATCTGGCCCGGCATCCCGACGGCATGTGGAAGGCCTGCGAAGCCGGGCATCTGACGGCCAGCGCACTGGTCGTCGATCCGGAGCGCGGCCGGGTCCTGCTCACCCTGCACCGCAAGCTGCAGATGTGGCTGCAGCTGGGCGGCCACTGCGAGCGGCAGGACACGACGCTGGCCGCCGCGGCGCTGCGTGAGGCCACCGAGGAGTCCGGCATCAGCGGTCTGTCCCTGCTCGCGGGCGGACCGGTGACGCTGGACCGCCACCCGATCCCCGCGCCCTGTCACTGGCACCTGGATGTGCAGTTCGCGGCGCTCGCGCCATCGGGCGCGACGGCGCAGATCAGCGACGAATCACTGGACCTGCGCTGGTTCCCGTACGACGAGGTCGCGTCGGTGGCCGATACGTCGGTCGTACGGCTGATGACGCGCGTCCGCGCCGCGCTGGAGCAGCGCGGGTAGGAGCGACATACGGCATGGGTGAGGGGCGGTCTCCAGGGAGACCGCCCCTCACCCATGCCGTGCCGGTGCGTTGTGGCTCAGTTCCAGGAGTTGTTCTGGTTCTGGCCGTGGGCGCCTTGCCGGCCCATTCCGTACTGGGCCCGGATGCCCTGGCCGATCTCGTGGTTCTGCGGGGGCAGCACCTCGCTCGGCTGGACCAGGGCGAAGCCCTGGCCGAGGAAGCTGAGCTCCCAGCCCTCGCCGGTGTTGCCACGCCGCCGCCAGACGCCCGAGGAGTGCGTCTGGGCCTGCATCTGCACCCGCAGCGTGCTGGACCAGGCGACGATCGCGTCGGCATCGGCGTTGACGTACTTGTCCGGCGTGACCTGCATCATCAGCGGCTGGCCCGAGGTCATCAGAGCGACCTTGCCGGTGCCGGAGATGTTGAGCTGGTACTTGCCGGTGCCCGAGATGCCGTACTGGCTGTCCACCGCGATGACCTCGGTGTGCAGCGCCGAGTCGAGCGCCAGGACGTAGGCGCTGTCCACCGTCATGCCGTCGTGGTCGATGTCCACGACATGGATGTGCTGCGCGAGGTTGGCGAGGTAGACGGTGCCCTGCCCGGAGCAGCGCATCAGGTCGAGGCCCTCACCGGTGCTCGCGCGGGCACGATGCTGTGCGTGCGTCCGGTACTCGCCGTCGAACTCCATCAGTCCCTGGTAGGCGACCATGGCGCCCTTGCGGGCGAGGACATCGTCCTGACCGGTCAGCGAGACCCGCAGGAGCTGCGGGTTCTGGACGGTGTACCGGTCCTGGGACTGCTGTTCCGTGTAGCTGAAAAGCGGACTCTGCATGGTGTGTTCTCCCTCCCCCTCAGTTCCGGATCCACAGGCGGTCGGTACTGTCCTCACTCGGCTGGACGACGACGATGCCCTGCCCGGAGAAAGCCATCTGGTACGCCTCGCCGCTGCCCCGCCCGATGAGCGAGGAGGCCTTGAAGCTGCGCTTGCCCTTCACCTTGAGGTTCGGGGACCACGCCACGAGGGCGTCCGGGTCGACGTAGGTCTCGTCCTCACCGCGTCCGCAGTCGACGACGACCGGTGTGCCGCGCGAGGTGATGGCGACCCAGCCCGTGCCCGAGATGCAGACGTTCCACAAGCCCTGGCCGGCGAACTTGGCGAGGCCCTTCACCCGCTCCACGCCCCAGGTGAGATGGCTGTCGAAGGCGAGGACATTGGTGCCGTTGACCGAGAGCGAGTCGTTGTTGAGGTTGATGACGACCACATCGGCGCCGTAGTCGGCGAGGTAGAGCAGTCCGTCACCGGAGCACTTCATGATCGGCGCGCCCTCGCCGCTGATCCACTGGGAGGCGATCTGGCGGACGGCGGGCGGGTTGGGTTCGTACTGGATGAAGCCCTCGTAGGCGGCCATCGAGCCGGTACGTGCGTAGAGGTCCTGGCCGGTGGCCATGGCGACCTTGAGCATCGTGCGGCCGTGGTTCTCCATACGGGCCGTGACGGGGGTCGGGGCGTAGCCCGCGAGTTGCTGGTTCATGACGGGCTCCCTCAGACCTCGTAGGGCTGGACGACGATGAAGTTGCCGGGGGCGCCCCGGAACTGAAGGTTCACGGTCTCTCCGCTGTGTCCCGGGTACGCGTTGCGGCGCAGCCGGACCTGGCTGGAGATGATCACCTGGGACGCGGACGACCAGGCCACGACGGCATTGCAGTCGGCGAAGGTGGTCGGGGTCACGGGCAGGACGACGGGGACACCATGCGTCTTGACGACGACTGTTCCGGTGCCCTGGAACTGCATGGTGAACAGCGCGCCACCGGGGATGCCATGGCCATCGATCCTGCGGACCTCATACTGCAGCGACTCGTCGAAGGCGAGGACGTTCTCCGCCGAGACGCAGATGCCGTCGCCCTGCAGCTCGATGGCGTGCAGATGGGACCCGTCCTCGGCAAGGAAGACCTGTCCGCGGCCGGTGCAACGCATCAGCTGCATTTCCTGGCCGGTGGAATTGCCGACGATGCGGCCCGCGAAACCGGCACCCTTGTAGCCGAAGTCGACCTTGCCCTGGTACATCACCATGCTGCCCTGGCGGGCGAGCACGGGCGTACCACCCATGGTGAGGTCGACCCGCATGAGCTGCTGGTTCTGCGGGGTCCAACGCTGCCCGGTGGCCGTCTCCTTGTACGGCTGGAGCGCCGCCTGAAGACCGGCACCGGCCTGCGGCGCGCCTTGCGGTACTCCCTGGGGCGTACCGGGCGGCTGCATTCCGGGAGGCTGCTGTCCGTACGGAGCAGGAGCCTGCTGGCCGTACGGGGCGGGAGGCTGCGGGCCGGGGATCTGCCCGAACTGCGGCTGCTGGGGCGGCTGGCCTGGCTGCCCGTACGGAGCCGGCGCGGGGGCGGGCGGCGGCACCATGCCGGCGTGCGGTGCCATCGGGGCTGCAATCGTGGGCGCGGCGCGCATCTGCTGCTGCGGCGTGGGGGCCGGGGCCTGCGCGGCCGGCGCTCCGAAGGACGGTGCGGCCGCCTGGGCGGGCGGGGCGAACGGCAGGGCGGCTGCCTGCGGCTGAGGTGCGGCGGGCTCCTCCTCGGCGACCTCGCCGCCGAAGTTCTTCAACAGCGCGTCGAGGCCACCGTCGAAGCCCTGACCGACGGCGGCGAACCGCCAGACGTCCTTCCGGTAGAAGTCACCCAGCATCACCGCACGCTCGGTGGTGAACTCCGAACCGGTGAAGGCGTACCTGACGACTTCCTCGCCACCCGCGACGATCCGGATGTACCCGGGGCCGATCTGGGACATCTGCCCGGCGCCGTCGACCGTCGCCGTGAACGACAGCTTGTGGATGTTCGCCGGAATACGGTCCAGAGTGACCCGGAACGACTCGTTGTCACCGGCCTGGGCGCCGAGGAGCTGAATGGACTCCTCGGGCGATTTGGGCTGATTGAAGAAGATGAAATACCGGTCGTCGGAGAGCTGCTCATTGGCATCGAGGCCGAAGCAGCTGATGTCAAAGGTCAGTCCCGGGCCGGCGATCTGCACACCTACGTACAGGTCCGTCCCCGGCGTGAGATCGCTGATCTTGGCCTTGTGGCCGCGTTGGAATTCCCTGGCCATGCGTAACGACCGTCCCCCATCCCGAATGTGAATGCGTCGCGCCAGGCTAGCCGCAAACTCCGACATTGAGCTGAGTCGGTACACACCCGGCACACAATCGCCGAACGTCACTCACCGCGTGCGGCGGGCAGATGCGGCAGCCGGTCGGCCGCCACCACGCCCTCCAGGTAGCCGCGGGCCCTCTCGGTACGGGGATACGCCTCCAGCAGCCGCCAGAAGCGCGGACCGTGGCCGGGGACGAGCAGATGGGCCAGTTCGTGGACCAGTACGTAGTCGACCACGTACTCGGGCATGCCCTGCAGCCGGTGCGACAGGCGGATGCTGCCCTCCGCCGGGGTGCATGATCCCCATCGGGTGTTCTGATTGGTCACCCACCGCACCGACGCGGGCCTGGCCCGCCCCTGGAAGTACTGGGCGGACAACCGCTCGGCCCGCTCGGCGAGTTCGCTGTCGCCGAGGATGCGTCTGCTCTCCTGGGCCGCGAGTTTGTCGAGCATCACGTTCACCCAGCGCTGCTCCTCGGCCTCCGACATCCGGGCGGGGATGAGCACGATGGTGCGGTCACCCTCCCGGTACGCGGAGACCGTTCTGCTGCGGCGGGTGCTCCTGCGGACCTCGACCGCGCTCGTTGCCGAGGCACGCGGCGGACGGTTTGCCGCGCTGCGCTGATGGGTTCCGGCGCTGCGCGCGGGGGTCTCCCCGGCGATTCCGGGTGACGGGTCGGCGGGCACGCCATGACGTTACCCAATGTCAGTGGGGGAAGTCCCGCCTCCGGGACGGTTCGCGCGTGATCCGCTCCACGACGTGCACCATTTGAACGACTAATACCCCATGCCTGTGGATAACTTTCTGCACACTTCGCCGCCTGCCTGCATTCTGACAACGGCTCTCGCGGAGATCCGAGCCACAGCCCACGCACAAAGATCATGGAACAAAGACCGGAGGAACGCCGTGTATCCGATGTTGAAGCCCGCATTGCGCCGCGCGTGGCGCGACCGGAGCACCGTGCAATTCGGGGTGACCCCCTCTCATGCGGTGACACTCGGTCCGATGGATTTCGCGACGGGCTGTTTTCTGGAGCTGCTCGACGGTACGCGCGGCCTGCCGCTGCTGCGCGAGGAAGCCCGGGCACTGGATCTGTCGGACCATCACGTGGACACATTGGTGGGACGGTTGACGGACGCCGGCCTGATCGACGATGTGCGGGCCGCCGGCCCGGAGGCCGATGCGTTACGGAACCGGCCTGACGCCCTGGAGCGGCACCGCCCCGATCTGGCGTCACTCTCCGTCGTCCATCCTGAGCCGGGCGGCGGGATGCGGCGGCTGGCGGCCCGCCGGGCGATGCGGGTCCAGGTGCGGGGTGCGGGCCGGGTCGGTGCCGCGATCGCGGCGGTGTTGTCCGGTTCCGGGGTGGGCCGGGTGGAGGTTCTGGACGGCGGGTGCACCGAACCGGGGGACGTCTCACCCGGCGGGCTTCCACCGGCAGCCGTCGGGGAGCGCAGGGACACCGCCGCCCGGCAGTTGGTGCGCAGGTCCGCCGCACGTTCGGCTCCCCGGGCATCGGAGACGGCGGGTTCCCCGGCGGGTGGTGAGCCGGGGCTGTCTCTGATCGTTGTCGCCCCTCGCGACGGCTTCGCGGCGTACGTCCCCGACCCACGCCCGGCAGAACCGTGGATCGCTTCGGGAACTCCCCATCTCTATGCCGGAGTGATGGAGGCGACGGGAGTGGTCGGGCCCCTGGTCCTGCCCGGGGGTACGGCGTGCGCGGGGTGTCTGGCGCTGGAGCGCGCGGACCGGGATGAGCAGTGGCCCAGGATGCTGTCTCAGTGGCAGTCCGGGCGGCGCGCCGCCGTGCAGGCCTGTGACCTGGGGCTGGCGACGGCGGTCGCCGGTCTGGCGGCCGCCCATGCGCTGTCCTTTCTGGACGGGGAGCTGCCCGCCAGTACAGGGACGCGCTGGGAGGCCGCGCTGCCGCTGTTGGACTGGCGATCCGAGCCGATCGGGGCGCACCTCGGCTGTTCCTGTGGAGCGGCTGGGCACACTGAGGAGGAGCGCGTCTCCGGGGTCGTAGCGACGCACGACACAATGGCCGGGTAACCGCCGCACGCGGTACGGCGGTCTGGGATTTGGAGGGGCTCATGTCTGATCTTCCCCTGAAAGCGGTCACCCGTACCGCCAAGCTGGCCGCCCTGCCACTGGGCTTGGCCGGCCGCGCCACGTGGGGTCTGGGCAGGCGGATCGGTGGGAAGTCGGCGGAGTTGGTCGCCCGGGAGGTGCAGCAGCGCACTGCGGACCAGCTCTTCAAGGTCCTGGGTGAGTTGAAGGGCGGGGCGATGAAGCTGGGGCAGGCCTTGTCCGTATTCGAGTCGGCGCTGCCCGAGGAGGTCGCCGGACCGTACCGGGCGGCGCTCACCAAACTGCAGGAAGCCGCGCCTCCCCTGCCCAGCGGCACCGTGCACGCGGTGCTGGAGGAGCGCCTCGGCGAGGACTGGCGTGAACTGTTCCTCGAATTCGAGGACAAACCGTCGGCCGCCGCGTCGATCGGTCAGGTGCACCGGGCGGTGTGGCACGACGGGCGGGACGTGGCGGTGAAGGTGCAGTATCCGGGCGCCGGAGAGGCGCTGCTCTCGGATCTGAATCAACTCGGCAGGTTCGCCCGGCTGCTCGGTCCTTTGATCCCCGGAATGGACATCAAGCCACTCATCGCTGAGCTGCGCGACCGGGTCTCGGAGGAGCTGGACTACGAGCAGGAGGCACGGTCGCAGCGGGACCATGCCGAGGAGTTCGCGGCCGACCCGGATGTCGTGATCCCAGGTGTGGTGCACCAGTCCGGCCAGGTGTTGGTGACGGAGTGGATGGACGGTGTTCCGCTGGCCGAAGTGATCTCGGAGGGCACACCGGAGCAGCGGGACCGGGCCGGTCAGTTGCTGGCGCGTTTTCTCTTCTCGGGCCCCGCGCGCACCGGGCTGCTGCACGCGGACCCGCATCCGGGCAACTTCCGGCTGCTGCCCCCGGATGATGAGGCCGGCGAGAGCGGGCAGTGGCGGCTCGGCGTGCTGGACTTCGGCACGGTGGACCGGCTGCCGGGTGGTCTGCCTCAGCCCATCGGGGACTCCTTGCGGCTGACGCTGTCGGGTGATGCGGATGCGGTGTACGAGCTGTTGCGCGAGGAGGGATTCATCAAGGACTCGACCGGCCTCGACCCGGATGCAGTGCTCGACTACCTGCTTCCGATCATCGAACCGGCGCAGGTGGAGGAGTTCACCTTCACCCGGAGCTGGATGCGCAATCAAGCGGCCCGGATTGCGGACCCCCGCTCCCCCGCTCATCAGCTCGGCAAACAGCTGAATCTGCCGCCCGCCTATCTGCTGATACACCGGGTGACGCTGAGCACGATCGGGGTGCTGTGCCAGCTGGGTGCGACGGTACGGCTGCGCGACGAACTCGAGTCCTGGGTACCGGGGTTCCTGATGGAGGAAGAGCAGGAGCCGGCGATGCAGGAGTTCGCGGGCGACGCGGCCGCCGGCGCATAGGGGAAGCTTCGAGCCCCCAGCACCGACTCCGGGGTACCACTCGCGGTCCGGGACGTCACGCCCCGGGCCGTCATGCCCAGGGCGTCACCACCAGGCGGAGTCGAGACGGCTTTCGATCGCCCTGATATTGGTGCGGGCGCACTCTTCGCAGAAGTACTGGTGTCTGCCGTTCTCCACGGAGCAGATCCAGGTCGGCGGTGCGCCCTCGCTGTCGGCGGAGGTACCGCACAGGGCACAGACGACCATGGCGGCGCCCCTCTGCGCGGGTTGCTGAATCCGGTGATGAGTCTCCTCGTCCACCTCGTGACGATAACTCCGTCGGTGCTGTGCCGCGCGGCACCACACAGCACGACTGCGGGGCCGGCCCGTTGGTACCGGCCCCGCGGAAGGGGTACTGACTATGGGTACTGATTGCTGCCGGGCAGAGCGGCTGCCCGGCAGCGGGTGCTGCTGGTGTTCGGCCTGACTAGTGCATGACTGCCATGGCCAGCGCACGGCGGGCGCGCATCGAGGCGCGCTCGGCCCGGCGCTGCATCCGGCGCGCGGTGGCCAGGCGCACGGCTTGGCGTTGCGTGTCGGCTTCCCTCAGTCGGTCGTGCATATGAGCACGAGCCAGGGCTTCTGGGATGAGTTGCATCTCGCGGGTCCTGTTCTGACGCGAGTCGTTCGCGCCGGTGATTGTGACGTTCGGTGTTGCGGAGCCGACGGGCTCATTCGTGGGGACGGACATTGGTGCCTGATTTCGGGGATCGTGGGTGTGGGGACGGTCGATGGTTCCGATGCGCTTCATGGGTTTGGGGGCCGTGACCCCCAGTCCGGCGGTCACGCCGCGACCGGGTTCTTGCGCGGACGGCCACGCGGCCGCTTGCGAGCAACGACAACGCCCTGGATGAAGAGCTCACCACCCCAGACGCCCCACGGCTCGCGACGCTCCTTGGCACCTGCGAGGCAGGCCTCGACGAGCGGGCAGGTGCGGCAGAGGGACTTGGCGTACTCGACGTCGGCCGGCGACTCGGCGAAGAAGACCTCCGGGTCGTAGGAGCGGCAGGGGACGGGCACGCCGAGGTTCTCGATGGCGTCGTCGAGCGCGGTGAGCGCAGTGAGGGGGATCAAGGTGGAGTCCTCCGTGAGGCCGGGCGGCGGGATCGTTTCGGAAGGCGGTACGGACGGGGCGTGCGCTTCGAGTTGCACGGCGGGTGGTGTCCTCGTCTGGTCGTTCCGGCCTGTTGGCCGGGTGGCGGCTGGTACCGGTACTGCTTGTCCCGAGGCTCCTTCGCGCTGTCTCGTCACGTGTGGACAAAACAAAAGGGCCGCGGATCCCGAGTGGGGTTCCGCGGCCCTGAAGGCGCCGGCCTGATTCTGAATCAGGCTGGATCACTCCAGGGTTCAGGCCCACGGAAGGCCCACATCGTGTGGTGCGTCGTCTGCTTCTTGGCGCCGGATTCCGCTCCTGCACCGACGGCCGCAAAGGCATAGGCCTGGGCCTGTCCCTTCGCTACTGCTGCTGCCGGTGCCTGGGTCGGTCGCTCATTGCGCTCCTGCACGGGAAGGTTCGACAGGGACAGCGGGCTGACGGCGAAAATGCCGGACAGACCGGTGCCACGCAGCGAGGAATCCGAAGAGCAGGCAAGGCCGAGCGAGCAGGCGGAGACGACCGAGAGATCGGTCATTTTGTTGGTCTTGATGATGCTGATCACTTCAATCGCCTCCTCTCGGCGTCTCGGGGGACCGGCGGGCCGGTCCTACGTATTCGGATGAGTACAGCACAGGACCAGGGCTTCAGAGAAGTCGCTGTTCCCGTGGTTAAGAACCTATGGTGATGACTGGGGCGGGCGCAAACTATTTTTTCGACGAGTTTTTCTCACACCTCGTCAACAGCGTTCCCGAGCCCTTCTTCCACCATCTCACCTGCGCAAATGGCGAGAACCGCGGTCCCGAACCGGTCCAGCTTCCGCGCGCCGACCCCGGAGATCCCGGCCAGTTCACCCGCGCTGTCCGGCACCGCCTCGGCGATCGCCATCAGCGTCTTGTCCGTGAACACGCAGTACGCCGGCTGACCGATCTCCTTCGCCCGGACCGCCCGCCAGTCGCGCAGCCGCTCGTACAGCGCCTCGTCCATGTCGGAGGGGCAGTCGTCGCAGCGCATCAGCTTCATCTCGCCCGCATCGGTGAGGGTCTTGCCGCAGACCCGGCACCGGGCAGGGCCTCGACGGCCGCGTTTGGCGACCGGTCCGGGGCCCCGTTCGATCCCGCCGCCTCGGGCCGTGCCGCGCGTACCGAGGGCCACCGAGCCGGGGCGCAGTCCGTTCAGGAACCGGCTCGGGCGTCGTCCGGCGCGGCCTCCCGGCGAGCGGGACAGCGACCACGACAACGAGAGGTGGAAGCGCGCCCGGGTGACGCCGACGTACAGCAGCCGGCGCTCCTCCTCGATCTGCTCGTCGGTCTTGGCGTAGGTGATGGGCATCATGCCCTCGTTCAGCCCGACCAGGAACACGGCGTCCCACTCCAGGCCCTTGGCCGAGTGCAGCGAGGCGAGCGTGACTCCCTGGACCGTGGGGGCGTGCTGGGCGGCTGCGCGCTCGTCGAGCTCCGCCACCAGATCGGAAAGCGTCGCCCCCGGTCTGGCCTGTTCGAAATCCTCGGCAAGCCGGACCAGTGCGGCCAGGGACTCCCAGCGGTCTCGCACCGCGCCGGAGCCCGCGGGCGGCTGGGTGGTCCACCCCTTGGTGGAGAGCACCGCGCGCACCTGCGCCGGCAGTCCCTCCGCGTCGTCGAGCAGGGAGTCGTTGCCCCCCGCGCGGGCCGCGCCGCGCAGGGCGACGCCCGCCTCCCGTACCTCCGCGCGTTCGAAGAAGCGCTCCGCGCCCCGCAGCTGGTACGGCACGCCCGCGTCGGCCAGGGCCTGCTCGTAGACCTCGGACTGGGAGTTGACCCGGTAGAGCACGGCGATCTCACCGGCCGGGACGCCCGCGACGATCAGATCGCGGATGCGGCGGGCGGTGCCCTCGGCCTCCGCGGGCTCGTCCGCGTACTCCGCATGGACGGGCTCGGGGCCGGGCTCGCGCTGCGAGACCAGTTCCAGCCGGTGCTCGGCGGCGCGGCCGCGGGCCTGGCCGAGCAGCCCGTTGGCCAGATGGACGACCTGGGGGGTGGAGCGGTAGTCCCTGACCAGCTTGACCACCGTCGCGTTCGGGTGACGGGTGCGGAAGTTCAGCAGGTGGTCGGGCGTGGCTCCGGTGAAGGAGTAGATCGTCTGACTGGCGTCACCGACCACACACAGGGTGTCCCTGTCGCCGAGCCAGAGGTCGAGCAGCCGCTGCTGGAGCGGGCTGACGTCCTGGTACTCATCGACCACGAAGTGCTGGTACTGGCGGCGGACATGGTCGGCGATGTCGTGACGGTCCTGGAGGATGGCGACGGTGAGAAGCAGCACGTCCTCGAAGTCGATCACCGAGCGGTCGCGCTTCAGCTGCTCGTACATCGCGTAGATCTGGGAGATCTCTGCGGTGTCGCGCGGGGCGTCGCGCTGGGTCTTGGCGACCACGGCCGGATAGTCGGCGGGCACGGTCTGAGTGACCTTCGCCCACTCGATCTCGCTGGTGACGTCCCGCAGCTCGTTGCGGTCGAGCCGGATACGGCAGCGGGCCGCGGCCTCCGCGACCAGCTGGACCTTGCGCTCCAGCAGCCGGGGCAGGTCGCCGCCGACCGCTTTCGGCCAGAAGTACTGGAGCTGGCGCAGGGCGGCGGAGTGGAACGTCCGCGCCTGCACCCCGCCCGCGCCGAGCTGGCGCAGCCGCCCCCGCATCTCGCCCGCGGCCCGGTTGGTGAACGTGACGGCAAGCACACTTGCCGGCTGGAGTATCCCGGCGCGCACCCCGTAGGCGATGCGATGCGTGATCGCACGCGTCTTGCCCGTACCGGCTCCCGCCAGCACACACACCGGGCCGTGCAGGGCCATGGCGACCTCGCGCTGCTCGGGGTCCAGGCCATCGAGCACGGCGTCGGCCGACTCGGGCACCTGTGGGAAAAGGGAGGAATGCGTTGCTGATGTCACCCCGCCATGCTGCCAGGTCGGGAGAGGCGGACGCGGAAGTTGTCCACAGGGGGCCGCATCTGTCGTACTAATGCGGGGCCGACGGCGGGAATGGTGATCGGCTCACGTACGTTCCCTTTCCGTGCGGCGACGCACTTTCCCGCTTCTCCGCGTGCCGGATGAGACGGATGAGACAGACGAGTCTGACAAGACTGACGAGACAGAGGAGTGCGAAGAATGTCGGGCACTGTGACGATGTACAGCACCACGTGGTGCGGCTACTGCCGACGGCTCAAGAGCCAGATGGACCGCGAAGGCATCGCGTACAACGAGATCAACATCGAGCAGGACCCGGACTCCGCGGCCTTCGTCGAGAAGGCCAACGGCGGCAACCAGACCGTTCCCACCGTCCTGGTGGTCGGCTCCACCGGTGTCGAGGCCGTCATGACGAACCCGTCCCTGGCCCAGGTGAAGCAGGCGCTCGCCGCCTGATCCCGCCGCTCCCGCAGCACAAGTCGCGCCCCCTCCGGTCGAGCCCGGAGGGGGCGCGGCTGTACGCGCGTCGGGGCGCTGCACGCACGTACGCCGTGCGTCAGCCGACGGTGCCCGGCTTCGGGAGCGGCTTGCCGTACCAGAGTTCGATCAGACGGGACGCGATCGAGATGCCGAACGGGGGCATGATCTCGCCCGACTCGAAGGCCGCCGTCAGTTCCTCGCGGGAGAACCAGCGCGCCTCCTCGATCTCCTCGCCGTCGACGTTGATCTCCGGCGAGGTCGCCCGTGCCATGAATCCCAGCATCAGACTGGACGGGAACGGCCAGGGCTGGCTGGCGATGTATTCGACCTCGCCGACCGTGACGCCCACCTCCTCGAACACCTCGCGGGCCACGGACTGCTCGATCGACTCCCCCGGCTCGACGAAGCCCGCGAGCGTCGAGAAGCGGCCCTCGGGCCAGTGCACCTGGCGGCCCAGCAGGGCGCGGTCCTGATCGTCCGTCACCAGCATGATGACCGCAGGGTCGGTACGCGGGTAGTGCTCGGCGCCGCAGGCCTGGCAGCGGCGGACGTGGCCGGCCGCCGCGATGACCGTGCGCTCGCCGCAGCGCGAGCAGAAGCGGTGCAGGCGCTGCCAGTTCTCCAGGGCCACCGCGTGCACCATCAGGCCCGCGTCGCGGGGGCCGAGCAGCAGTCCGGCCTCGCGCAGTCCGGCCGGGCGGGCCGGCTGGTCCATGCGACCGGGCAGGGAGTCCTTCTGGAGCGCGAAGTAGCTGATGCCGTCCTCGTCGGTGCCGAGGAAGTAGCGGTGGGTCTCGGTGACCGGGGCCTCGAAGGCCGGGGTCATGACGATCTCCGTACCGCCGTCGGCCGTGTCGTCGATCAGCACCTGCCCGCCGGAGACGACGAACACACGAGTGGTCGGGTGGCTCCACGCGGCGGACAGCCATGCCTCGTCGAGGCGGTGGTGCGCCGCGCGGTCGATGCCGCTGGGCGCCGTGAGACCGATGGGCCGGTCTGCGGTGGCGTTGTCGAAGGTGCTCACAGGTGCTTCCTACTCCCCCGGGACGGATCGGGTGTTCAGAGGATTCAGCGGAGTGCGACGGCCAGCTCACCCCAGAGGTGGGCGGCTGTCTCCACGCCCTTGAGCAGGAGGTCGAGCTCGACCTTCTCGTTGGGGGCGTGCCAGCCGTCGGACGGTACGGAGATGCCCAGGAAGAGGACGGGTGCGCCGAGCACGTCCTGCAGGTCGGCGGCGGGGCCCGAGCCTCCTTCACGGGTGAAGAGGATCTTCTGGCCGAAGGCTCGTCCCATGGCACGGGCCACGGCCTGCAGGGCGGGGTGGTCCAGCGGGGTCAGACAGGGGCGGGTGGCGGGGGCGAAGGTGATCCGGTGACGGACACCGGCCGGGACCTGCGTCTCGGCCCAGGCCCGGACGGCCTGCTGAATGTGGTCGGGGTCCTGGCCGGCGACCAGCCGGAAGCTGATCTTCACCAGAGCGGAGGACGGGATGATCGTCTTGCTTCCGGCGCCCTGGTAGCCGCCGCCGATGCCGTTGACCTCGGCGGTGGGACGGGCCCAGATTCGCTCCAGCGTGGAGTGGCCGGCCTCGCCCGATGCCGCTCGTGACTTGGCGGTACGCAGCCAGGCGGCCTCGTCGAAGGGCAGCTCGGCGAAGAGTGCGCGCTCGGTGTCGGTGAGTTCCGTCATGCCGTCGTAGAAACCGGGGATCGCGACCCGTCCGTCCGCGTCGTGCAGTGCGGCGACGAGCCGGGCCACGGCGGTCGCCGGGTTGGGCACTGCGCCGCCGAAGGAGCCGGAGTGGATGTCCTGCTCGGGGCCGTACAGCTCGATCTCGCACTCGGCGAGGCCGCGCATGCCCGTGCAGACCGTGGGGGTCGTCTCGTCCCACATGCCGGTGTCGGAGACGATCACGGCGTCGGCGGTGAGCCGGCCGGCCTGCTCTTCGACCAGGGCGCGGAAGTTCGGTGAACCGGACTCCTCCTCACCCTCGATCAGCAGCTTGAGGTTGACGGCGGGGGTGGTCCGGCCGGTGGTGGCGAGGTGGGCCCGGACGCCGAGGGTGTGGAAGAGCACCTGCCCCTTGTCGTCGGCGGCACCCCGTCCGTACATGCGGCCGTCGCGGATCACCGGCTCGAACGGGTCGGTGTCCCAGCCGTCCTCGCGGGCGGCGGGCTGCACGTCGTGGTGCCCGTAGACGAGAACGGTCGGGGCGTCCGGGTCGTCGGACGGCCACTCGGCGAAGACCGCGGGAGCGCCGGGCGTCTCCCAGATCTCGGTGACCGGAAAACCGGTCTCCTCGAGCTTGGCGGACAGCCACTCGGCGCTGCGTCGTACGTCCCCGTCGTGGACCGGCTGGGCGGATACGGACGGGATGCGCAGCCAGGCGGCGAGGTCGTCGAGGAAGGCTGTGCGGTGCTGTTCGGTGTACGTACGGACGGCGCTGTCCGGGGTGTCGCTCATGGCCTTGAGCCTAGTGCCTCGCCCAGTGGGGTTTGCCCCGCTGGGCGAGGCACTAGGCTCCCGCGGGAGGTGGCTCGTCCAGCAGGAGCCGCTCCAGCTCCGCCCGGCCCGGGAGGCGGGTGGGGCGGACGGTCTCCGCGCTGCGTACGTACAGGAACGTGGCGGTGACATCGGTGAGCGGCAGATCGTGCAGCTCGGCCCAGGCCAGACGGTAGACCGCGAGCTGGAGGGGGTCGGCGGTGTTGGTGCGGGTGGTCTTCCAGTCGACGATCTCGTAGGTGTCCCCGGTGCGGTACACCGCGTCGATACGGCCCCGGATCACCCGGCCGGCCAGGGTGATCTGGAACGGCGTCTCCACACGGTACGGAGTACGGCGGGCGTACGGGGTGCGCTCGAAGGCCTCCTTGAGTGCGGCGAGGTCGCGCTCGTCGGCGATCTCGGCGTCGCTCTCGCCGCCGCCGGGCAGCTCGTCGGGCCCGAGCATGGGCAGCGGCAGCTCCTCGAAGCGGGACTCCACCCAGGCGTGGAAACGGGTGCCCCGGCGGGCCGCGGGCTGCGGGGGCCGCGGCATGGGGCGGGCCAGCTCCTGGGCGAAGCCGTCGGGGTCGTCGGCGAGACGCAGCAGCTGGGTGGCGGAGAGCGAGGCGGGCACGAGGACGTCGCGCACGGTGGCGCGGGCGCGGCGCAGCTCGCCGGTGAGGGCGTCGAGGTCGCGGTCCCAGGAGGCGAGGGTGCGGGATTCCTCGGGGGTGAGGCGCTGTTCCCCGGCAGGCTCGGGCGTGCGGGCCGCGGGGACGTGTGGCGTGGGGGCGGGAAGGTGTGGCGTGGGGGCCGGGGCCGACGGGGGCTCCGTCGACAGGGCGTCCCAGTCGTCGGCCTCGTCGGGGTACGCCTCGCTGTCGGGGAACGGGTCCTCGTCCGGGTACGCCTCACTGTCGGGGAACAGTTCGTGGTCATAAGGGGCGTCGTACGGATCCGGTGTGCCGGACGTCGCCTCGTACGCATCCGGCACGCCCCCCGCCTCGGCCAGGGCCTCCAGATGTGCCATCACCGTGTCCGCGGCGGCCCGGCGGCGGGTCAGGGCGGTGTCGTCCAGGGGAAGCGGCCACGCCTGCTCGGCCTCCTTCTCGGCGAGCGCCGGGTTCTCCTCGTCCTCGGCCGGTTCGTCCGCCCATGCCTCGATCTCGCCGTGTCCGGCCGCGCAGTGCTCGTACAGCGCATGCAGGAAGTCGGACGGTCCGCGTGGCTTCTTCTGGTTCGGGCCCCACCAGTGGCCGGAGCCCAGCAGCAGAGTGCGGGGCCTGGTGAAGGTGACGTATCCCAGGCGGAGCTCCTCGGTGTGCTGGTGCTCCTTCATCTCCTCCTTGAAGCCCTTGAGCCCCTTGGCGTCCCAGGAGTGGATGACGGGGAGGGTGGCCGTGTCCCCGCGCAGGGCGTGCGGGAGGACCTTGGGCTGGGAGATCCAGGCGTCGCGGGACTGGCTGCTGGGGAACTGTCCGGTGACCAGGCCGGGCACCGCGACGACGTCCCACTCCAGCCCCTTGGACTTGTGGGCGGTGAGGACCTTGACGGTGTTCTCGCCGCCGGGCAGGGCATTGTCCAGGCCCTTCTCGTACTGGACAGCCGTGCGCAGGAAGCCCAGGAAGGCGAGGAGGGTGGCCTCGCCTTCGACGGCGGCGAAGCGGGCCGCGACATCGAGGAAGTTGGCGAGGGTCTCGCGGCGGCGGGCGGCCAGGGCGTGCGGCGACGCGGAGAGCTCGACCTCCAGGCCGGTGGTCGCGAGGACGCGGTGCAGCACGTCCATCAGGGGGTCGGCCAGCGAGCGGCGCAGGTCGCGCAGTTCGGCAGCCAGCCGGGCGAAGCGGATGCGGGCCTCGGTGGAGAACGGAAGTCCGTCGTCCTCTCCTCCGCCCGATTCGAGGAAGGTGTCCAGCGCGTCGGCGAGCGAGATCACTTCGGCCGGATCGACGCCTTCGACGGCCTCGGCGAGGCGGCGGTCGGGGTCGAAGTCGTCCTCGCCGCCGTGGGCGGCTCGGTGGACGAGGAGGCGGGCGCGGCGGCCGAGGAGTGCCAGGTCGCGGGGGCCGATCCGCCAGCGGGGGCCGGTGAGCAGCCGGACCAGGGAGGCATTGGCGCCGGGGTCCTGGAGAACCTCGCAGACCGCGACGAGGTCGGCGACCTCGGGCAGGTGCAGCAGCCCGGACAGGCCGACGACCTCGACCGGGATGTCGCGGGCCACCAGCGCGGCCTGGATCTGCGGGAAGTCGCCCGCGGTGCGGCACAGGACGGCGATCTCGCCGGGCGCCTTTCCGGTCCTCACGAGGTGGGCGATCGAGTCGGCGAGCCAGTCGATCTCTTCGGTGTGGGTACGGAGCAGGGCGCAGCGGACGACGCCGTCACGCTCGGCGCCCGGGGCCGGGCGCAGTGCCTCGACGCCTTCGTGCATCGCGCGCAGGGGTGCGGCGAGGCCGTTGGCGAGGTGAAGGAGGCGGCCGCCGCTGCGCCGGTTCTCGCTGAGGGAGTAGCGGGTGGCGGGGGTGCCGTCGGCGTGCGGGAAGTGGAGTGGGAAGTCGTCGAGGTTGGCCACGGAGGCACCGCGCCAGCCGTAGATCGCCTGGCAGGGGTCGCCGACGGCGGTGACCGCGTGCCCGGTGGCCACCGCCCCGGTGGGCGCGCCGGACTCCGCCTCCGTGGCCGTTGCCTCGGGGCCCCTGCCGAAAAGGGCGGACAGCAGCAGGCGCTGGGCGACGGAGGTGTCCTGGTACTCGTCGAGCAGCACGACGCGGAATGCGTCGCGCAGGATCGCACCGACCTCCGGGCGGGTGAGGGCCAGCTCGGCGGAGAGGGCTATCTGGTCTCCGAAGTCGAGGAGGTCACGGCTCTTCTTGGCCTCGCGGTAGCGGCGGGTCAACTGCAGCAGCTCGCGACGGGCCCGGGCGGCCTCGGGAATCCTGCGCAGCTCGGCGTTGGTGAGCCGGGCCGTTTCCAGCGTACGAAGCAGTTCGGTGTCGTACTCCGCGAGCTGTTCGGGGCGTACGAGATGCTCGGCCAGCTCGGCATCGAGGGCCAGCAGATCGCTGACCAGCGTGGGGAACGACTTCGTCAGGGCCGGATAGGGGCCGGGCGCCTCGCGCAGTACGCGGGCGGCCAGCTGGTAGCGGGTGGCGTCGGCGAGAAGACGGGTGGTGGGTTCGAGGCCGATGCGCAGCCCGTGCTCGGTGAGGAGCCGGCCGGCGAAGGCGTGGTACGTGGAGATGCTGGGCTCGCCCGGGGGATTGTCCGGATCGATGACCTCCGGATCGGTGACCCCGGCCGCGATCAGGGCCTTGCGGACGCGCTCGGCGAGCTCGCCCGCCGCCTTGTTGGTGAAGGTGAGTCCGAGGACCTGCTCCGGGGCGACCTGGCCGGTCCCCACCAGCCACACCACGCGCGCTGCCATCACCGTGGTCTTTCCCGACCCGGCTCCGGCCACGATCACCTGCGGGGCGGGCGGCGCTGTGATGCAGGCCGTCTGCTCCGGGGTGAACGGGATCCCGAGGAGCTCCTTCAGCTGCTCGGGATCGGTGATGCGTGAGGACACCCGACAGAGGCTAACCGGACGCACCGACAACGTGCCGGGGCCGACGGACGGTCCCGGCGGACGGGTGGCCCGCAAGCCCCGGCCGAGCGGCCGGGAAGACTCTCACTCCAGGATGTGACGGCCCTCCGGCTGTGCGCTGCACGAGGCCCGGAAGGTGCAGTGCGTGCAGTGCTGGCCGGTCGTGGGGGTGAATCGTTCGTCCAGGACCCGCCCGGCGGCCGTGGCCAGCAGGTCGGAGACCCACTCGTCGGAGAGCGGTTCCTGGGCCTGCACCTTGGGAAGTGCGTCGCCGCCCTCCTTCTTGGGGGCGGGCTGGCGCAGCTGCACGAGTTCGGCGCCGCCGGGCACGGGACGGCTGCCGTCGAAGATCTCGTCGACCGCCCCTTCCCGGACGGCCAGCTGGTACACGGCGAGCTGGGGATGGCGGGCGACCTCGTCCTTGGTCGGGGACTGCTTGCCGGTCTTGAAGTCGACGACGTACGCGCGGCCCTCGGCGTCCTGTTCGACGCGGTCCATGGAGCCGCGGATGCGTACCTCGTACTCCCCCGCCTCCAGCGTCACGTCGAAGTCGTGCTCGCTCGCGGCGGGGGTGCGGCCGGCGCGGTCCATGACGTGCCAGCGCAGGAAGCGTTCGAGGGCGGCTCTGGCCTGTTCCTTCTCCTGCTGGGACTTCCAGGGGGCGTCGAAGACGAGCCCGTCCCAGACCGAGTCGAGCCGCTCCATCAGGACGGCCAGATCGGCGGGGGTGCGCCCGGAAGCCACCTCGTCGGCGAGTACGTGGACGACGTTGCCGAAGCCCTGTGCGGCCGTCGCCGGGGCGTCGGCCTTCACCTCGCGGCCGAGGAACCACTGGAGCGCGCAGGTGTTGGCGAGCTGGTCGAGCGCGCTGCCGGAGAGGGCCACGGGCTGGTCCCGGTCGCGGAGCGGGACGGCGGAGCGGGTCGGCTCGTACAGGCCCCACCAGCGGTAGGGGTGGGCTGCGGGTACGAGCGGCTGGCCCTCGTCGTCGGTGAGCGCGGCGAGGCGGGCGAGGCGGTGGGCGGCTTCCTCGCGCAGGGTTTCCGAGGCGTCGGGGTCGACGGTAGTGGCACGGAGTTCGGCGACGAGCGCGGCGACGGCGAGCGGGCGGCGCGGCCGGCCGGTGACATCGCGCGGTTCGGCGCCGAGCTCGGTGAGGAAGCGGGACGGCTGGTCGCCGTCGTCGGCGGGCGCCTTGACCGCGGTGACGACGAGACGCTCGCGGGCGCGGGTCGCAGCGACGTAGAAGAGGCGGCGTTCCTCGGCGAGGAGCGCACCGGGGGTGAGCGGTTCGGCCAGGCCGTCACGGCCGATCCGGTCCGCTTCGAGCAGCGAACCGCGGCGGCGCAGGTCCGGCCAGAGCCCCTCCTGCACTCCTGCGACGACGACGAGGCGCCACTCCAGGCCCTTCGACCTGTGCGCGGTCATCAGCCGTACGGCATCGGGGCGCACCGCGCGCCTGGAGAGGGTGTCGGCGGCGATGTCCTGGGCGTCGACCTCCTCCAGGAAGTTGAGCGCGCCGCGCCCGCCGGTGCGTTCCTCGGCGCGGGCCGCGGTTTCGAAGAGCGCGCAGACGGCGTCGAGGTCGCGGTCGGCGTTGCGGCCGCCCGCACCTCCGCGCAGCACGGCACGCTCCAGCCGCCCCGGCCACGGAGTGCCGGCCCACAGCTCCCACAGGGCTTCTTCCGCGGTACCGCCTCCTTCGAGGAGCTCGCGCGCCTTGCGCAGGAGCGCGCTGAGGCGCTGGGCGCCGCGGGCGTACGCCGGATCATGCGTGACGAGCCGTTCGGGCTCGGCGAGCGCCCGGGCCAGCAGGTCGCCGGAGGGCGGTGGTACGCGATTCCCGGCAGCCCGCTCCTCGTCGCGCAGGGCCCGGCCGAGTCGGCGCAGGTCGGCCGCGTCCATGGAGCCGAGGGGGGAGGCAAGGAGGGTCAGGGCGGTTTCGGTGTCCAGCCAGGACGGCGCTTCGGGGGCGGTTTCCTGATCGGGGGCCTGATCGGGGGCCTGATCGGGGGCCTGATCGGGTTCCCGGTCAGGAGGAGCAGGAGCCTCCGCTTCCTTTGAGGCCGGGGCCTGCTTCTCCGCGCCCGGCGCGCGCGGGTGCAGGGCCGCCGTGGCGACCGCGCGGAGGGCCGTGAGGAGCGGGGCCACCGCCGGTTCATGCCGCAGAGGGAGATCGTCGCCGTCGACCTCCAAGGGGACACCCGCCGCCGTCAGGGCCCTGCGCACCGAGGGAATCGTGCGGCCTCCGGCCCGTACGAGCACCACCATCTCGTTCCACGGGACGCCGTCCTCCAGATGCGCCCGGCGCAGCAGATCGGCGATGTTGTCGAGCTCGGCGGAGGCGGTCGGGTAGGTGTACGCCTCCACGCCGCCGCCCTCGCGGACCGCGGCGAGTTCCCGGTGGGCGCGGACCTTCGCCGAGGGCAGCCGGGTCAGCGGCATCCGGCGGGTGAGCAGCCGGGTGGCGGCCAACAGCTCTCCGCCGGAGCGGCGCGAGGTCGTGAGGACCCCGACGGGGGCCGGGGCGCCGTCCGCCCGCCGGAACACCTCCGGGAAATCGAGGATGCCGTTCACATCCGCACCCCGGAAGGCATAGATCGACTGGTCCGGATCACCGAAGGCGACCAGGTCCCGGCCGCCCCCGCCGCCGGGGGCGCTCCCCCGGTTTCCGGCCAGCGCATGCAGCAGCCGCACCTGTGCCGGGTCCGTGTCCTGGTACTCGTCCACGAACACCGCGTCGTACTGCCCGGCCAGCAGCGCCGACACCTCGGGGCGCTCCGCAAGCAGCACGGCCCGGTGCACCAGCTCCGCGTAGTCCAGCACCCCCTGCGCGTCCAGCACGTCCAGGTACTCGGCGAGGAACTCGGCGGCGGCGCCCCAGTCCGGCCGGCCGGTGCGGCGGGCGAAGTCGGCCAGCGCGTCCGGGCCCAGACCCAGCTCACGGCTGCGGGCGAGCACCGCCCGTACCTCGTCGGCGAAACCGCGCGTGGTCAGACAGGCCCGCAGCTCGTCGGGCCAGCGGATGCGGGCGAAGCCGTCCTGTTCCAGTCCGAGCTGGCCGGCGAGCAGCTCACGGACGGTGACGTCCTGTTCCGGTCCCGAGAGCAGCCGCATCGGTTCGGCGAAGAGGTCGGCGTCCTGATGGGCGCGGACCAGTGCGTAACAGAAGGAGTGGAACGTGGTGGCCTGCGGACCGCGGGCGGCACCGAGCCGGGCGGCCATCCGGTCGCGCAGCTCCACGGCGGCCTTGCGGCTGAAGGTGAGGACCAGGATGCGGTCCGGGTCGCCGCCTCGTGCGACACGTGCGGCGACCGCCTCGACGAGCGTGGTCGTCTTGCCGGTGCCCGGTCCGGCGAGCACCAGGAGCGGGCCGCCGGGATGATCAACCACCGCACGTTGCGCTGCGTCCAGGAGGGGGGGATCCACGGAGCCCGGCGGGGTGCGCACCAGTCGGTACGCGCCCGCGGTCCTCCTACGCCCCTGCGGGCGTGGGGGGACCCCCTGCCGTGCCTGGCGGGGCGGACTGTGCCGGGTGAAGGAGGAGCTCACGTGGATCGCCGGTCCTGGTGGGTGTACTGGTGATGAGGGTGCGGTGCGTACCGCGAACTGTCGACGCTACGCCAGCGAGGGCGCGGTCCGGGACGGGTGAGCTGCGTGCCTCGTCACGTTCCGCGCCATGGGCGCCGTCCAGTGTCGCTTCGTGTTCCACATCACGCATCGGGCCCGGCGCCGCCCGTTGCGCCCCCGAATGGCCCAAGCTGTCAGATGTGAGCACCTTCGCCCTTGTACCTGTCCGCGTCCGTACCGCCGGTGACGCCGTCCCACCGCGCCCGCTTCATGTCGAGGCGCGGCAGATGGCCCTCCGCGCTGCGCGACGCCTCGCGCAGCGGGGTGCCCTCCTCGCGGTAGTGGTCCAGCGCCCGCAGTTCGTGGCCGGGCAGCAGTGCCCCGTCCGCACGCACCACGCGCCACCACGGCACCGCGGCCCCGTACAGCGCCATGACCCGGCCGACCTGGCGCGGGCCGCCGTCGCCCAGCCACTCGGCGACATCTCCATACGTCATGACACGGCCGGGCGGAATCAGCTCGGCGACATCGAGCACCCGCTCCGCGTACTCCGGCAACTCCTCGATCGTCCGGTCGCCGCTGGTCCCATCGCCGCTCGTCCGGTATTGGCTCATCCACTCCATCCTGCCGTACACCACCGACAGTCCGGCCCGATCCGTGTGCGCCCGTTCACGGGGCGTGCGCGCGGGAGCAAAGGAGCGTATGTTGCGCTTCGCGTGTCCGCGCAGTGCACCCTGACGCCCTTCTCGGCCGCCGGGCCGTGCCACCATCGTGCGGGCGGTGACCGGTGATACGAGACCACGAAGACCATTCAGAGGCGACGAAGGAGCAGGGCGTGCAGCCACCGAAGGCGGCGGACGCCCCTGACACCGAGCCGCGCCCGGACGCGTCGGACGGACCCGTCGAAAAGCCCGGTGCGGAGCAGGAAAAGCGCGGTACGGAGCAAGGGGAGGGGCCCGAGCACCCGATCGGCTCGGCGCTCTCGACGGCCGCGGCGGAACAGACCGAGCGCGTCTCGGGGGACGAACCGTTGCTCCCCGCCCGGGTGCACCGCCCCTCCGATCTCATGCGGCTCCTCATCGGCGTCCTGGCGATCGCCGTCCTTTTGTCGATCGCCGCGTTCGCCCACGGCACGACCACCGGTCTCGAACAGGACATCAGCAAAGGCACAGGCCAGGCACCCGACATCCTGATCAAGAGCGCCGGTCTGATCTCCAGCATCGCCGTGCTGCTCGTCCCGGTCGCCTTCGCCATCGAGCGGCTGATCAAACGCGACGGACTACGGATCGCGGACGGCGTGCTCGCCGCCGTACTGGCGCACGGGGTCACGCTCGCCACCGACCTCTGGGTGGCCAAGTCCGCGCCGGCCACCATTCAGGACGCCCTGACCCAGCCGCAGCCCGGTGACGGGCTCACCGATCCCGTGCACGGCTATCTCGCCCCCGTGATCGCCTATATGACGGCGGTCGGGATGGCGAGACGGCCGCGCTGGCGGGTCGTGCTGTGGGTGGTACTGCTGCTCGACGCGTTCGCCATGCTGGTCGGCGGCTATACGACCCCGTTCTCGATCGTCCTGACCGTGCTGATCGGCTGGAGCGTGGCGTACGGCACGCTGTACGCGGTCGGCTCGCCGAACGTACGGCCGACCGGTCAGCATCTGATGGCCGGTCTGCGCCGTGTCGGCTTCCACCCGGTCAGCGCGATGCGCGCCGAGGAAGCTCCCGACTCCGGCGACCAGAGCGACCGCGGGCGCCGCTATCTCGTCACCCTGGAGAACGGGCCACCGCTCGATGTGACGGTCGTCGACCGCGAGCAACAGGCCCAGGGCTTCTTCTACCGGATGTGGCGCAGGCTCACCCTGCGCGGCATCACCCCGCACCGCTCCATCCAGTCGCTGCGCCAGGCGCTGGAGCAGGAGGCGCTGCTCGCGTACGCGGCGATCGCCGCCGGGGCCAACGCACCCAAGCTGATCGCCACCTCCGAGCTCGGGCCCGACGCCGTGATGCTGGTGTACGAGCACATCGGCGGCCGTTCCCTGGACGCGCTGGAGGACTCCGAGATCACCGACGAACTGGTGCGCGGCGCCTGGCGTCAGGTGAAGGCGCTCCAGTCGCGGCGCATCGCGCACCGCAGGCTCACCGGCGACGCCGTCCTTGTGGATCGTGCCGGCAAGGTGTTCGTCACCGATCTGCGCGGCGGCGAGATCGCGGCCGGTGATCTGGTCCTGCGGATGGATGTCGCGCAGCTGCTGACCACCACCGGTCTGCGGGTGGGTGCCGAGCGGGCCGTCGCCGGCGCTCTGGAGGTGCTCGGCCCCGATGCCGTCGCGGACTGTCTGCCGCTGCTCCAGCCGCTCGCGCTGAGCCGCTCCACCCGGGCGACCCTGCGCCGGCTCGCCCGGGAACGCTCGCAGCGGGAGCGCGAGGCGGTGCTCGACGCCTCGGACGCGGCCAAGCGGGCCAGGGCGCTGGAATACGGGACGGCTCAAGAGACCTCCGCCCCCGGTGCGGGCCCCGATCGCAAGGTTGCCCGAAAGTCGCTGCGCAATCAGAAGCAGGCCGAGAAGCGGGCCCTGGAAGACGCGCTGGAAGAGGCGCGCGAGGAGGATCTGCTCTCCCAGATGCGGCGGCAGGTGCTGCTGATCCGGCCGCAGGCACCGGTCGAACCGGTACGGCTGGAGCGCATCAAGGCGCGCACCCTGGTCAGCTGCATCGCCGGCGCCATCGCCGCGTACTTCCTCATTTCACAGGTCACCCAGGCCGACTTCGGTGCCGTCGTCGAGCAGGCGGAGTGGGGCTGGGTGGCGGCCGCGGTCGGCTTCTCTGCCCTCAGCTATGTCGCAGCGGCGATGAGCCTGCTGGGCTTCGTGCCGGAGCGGGTGCCGTTCGGCAAAACCGTGCTGGCGCAGGTAGCCGGGTCCTTCGTGAAGATCGTCGCCCCGGCCGCGGTCGGCGGTGTGGCGCTGAACACCCGCTTCCTGCAGCGTGCCGGGGTTCGTCCGGGGCTCGCCGTGGCGAGTGTGGGCGCCTCGCAGCTGTTCGGTCTCGGCTGTCACATTCTGCTGCTTGCGCTGTTCGGCTACCTGACCGGCACGGAGAGGACCCCGTCCTCGCTCACCCCTTCCAGGACCGTGATCGCCGGGCTGCTGACGGTCGCCGTGCTGGTGCTGGTGGTGACGGCGGTTCCGTTCCTGCGGAAGTTCGTGGTGACGCGGGTGCGGTCGCTGTTCGCCGGAGTCGTTCCGCGCATGCTCGACGTGGTTCAGCGGCCGCAGAAGCTGGTGACGGGCATCGGCGGAATGCTGCTGCTGACCGGCCTGTTCGTGATGTGTCTGGACGCGTCGGTCCGGGCGTTCAGCGGTCCGGATGTGCCACATCTCAGCTACGCCAGCATCGCGGTGGTCTTCCTGGCCGGTAACGCGCTGGGGTCGGCGGCGCCCACACCGGGCGGAATGGGTGCGGTCGAGGGTGCGCTGACGCTGGGGCTGATCGCGGTCGGCCTGCCGAAGGAGGTCGCGGCACCGGCCGTTCTGCTGTACCGCCTCCTGACGCTGTGGCTGCCGGTGCTTCCCGGCTGGCTCTGCTTCAACCATCTGACCCGCAAGGGCGAGCTCTGACCCGCAGGGCGAGCTCTGATCCGTACGGCAAGATCTGATCCGTACGGCAAGATCTGACGGCTCCTCAGCTGTAGGGCGGGCCTGTCCGCAAGGCCGGTCGGGCGACCGGGTGACACTCTGCCACCCGCTTGGACCGGTGCCTCGTGCACCGGTCCGGTCCCGCCCACACGATGGGGCCATGAGGACCTCCCCCGCCCTGCGTGCCGCCGCTCTCGCCGCCGCCGTCTCCGTGCTCCTTCCCATCACCGCCTGCTCGGAGAGCGGCAACAAGGACGGCCCGGACGGGCCGCAGAACTCTCCGCTTGCGGCGAATGCCGTCGAAGCGAGCAACTCCGGCGACCTCGCCTCCCAGAAGCTGACGTGGAAGCCCTGCCCGGCCCCGTCCCCGGAGCAGGGCAGCGGAGAGGCACCGTCTCCCCTGCCGGGCGGCACCCCCTGGGAGTGTTCCTTCATGAAGGTCCCGCTCGACTACGCAAATCCGGGCGGCGAGACGATCGAGCTGGCGCTCATCCGTGGCAGAGCCAAGAACACGGACAAGCGGATCGGCTCCCTCATCTTCAATTTCGGCGGTCCCGGCGCCTCCGGTGTCGCCACCCTGCCCGCCTTCAGCACCGACTACGACAAGCTCCGCGCGCGCTACGACCTGGTCAGCTTCGACCCGCGCGGGGTCGGCCGCAGCGCGGGCGTGGAGTGCGAGACCGACCGGCAGCTCGACGCCCGCTACGAGACCGACAGCACTCCGGACACCCCCGCCGAGGTGAACGCCTTCGTCAAGAACACCAAAACGTTCGCGTTGACATGCAAGAAGAACTCCGGCAAGGACCTCCCCCACGTCGGCACCACCAACGCCGCCCGCGACATGGATCTGATGCGTCAGGTGCTCGGAGACAAGAAGCTGTACTACTTCGGCATCTCGTACGGCACCGAACTGGGCGGCGTCTACGCGCACTTGTTCCCGAAGAACGTCGGCAGGTCGGTGCTGGACGCGGTGATCGACCCGACCCAGAACTACGAGCAGTCCTCGCTCGGCCAGGCCAAGGGGTTCCAGCTCGCGCTGGACACCTTCACCAAGGACTGCGCGGACCGCGGCGAAGCCTGCAGGCTCCCCGGTACCACCGGGAAGGAGGTCGAGCAGGGGATCTCCGGCCTCCTCAGCCGGCTGGAGAAGAAGCCGATCCCGGGGCTCGGGTCCCGGCAGCTGACACAGACCCTGGCCACCACCGGCATCGCAGCCGCCCTCTACTCCCAGGAGACCTGGCCGCTGCTGGAGCAGGGGGTGGACGAGGCCGACGGCGGGAATGGCGCGCTGCTCCTCGCCCTCGCGGACTCGCTGAACGGCCGTGCCAACAACGGTCGCTACGACAACTCGATGGCCGCCAACACCGCCATCAACTGTGCCGACTCCAAGCAGCGGTTCACCGCGGACCAGACCAAGGCGAAGCTCCCGGAGTTCCGGTCCGCCTCGCCGGTCTTCGGTGACTATCTGGGCTGGGGCCTGATGGCCTGCACCGGCTGGCCGGTGGCGGGCGCCTGGGAGACGCCGGACGTCAGCGCGCCGGGCGCTGCCCCCATCCTCGTCATCGGCAACACCGGCGACCCGGCGACCCCGTACAAGGGAGCGAAGGCGATGGCCGACGCGCTGGGCAAGGGTGTCGGTGTGCAGATGACATACAAGGGCCAGGGGCACGGCGCGTACAACAGCGGCAACGCCTGTGTGCAGACGACCGTGGGCGACTATCTCCTGAACGGCAAGGTTCCGCCGGTCGGCAAGACCTGCACATGACGCGGAACGCGTGCATGCCGAAGGGGCCGGTCCGCAGTGCGCGGACCGGCCCCTTCGGCATGCTGAGCGTTCAGGCCGGTCGGTCTTAGTACACCGGCTTCTCGGGCTCGATCTGGTTGACCCAGCCGATCACGCCGCCGCCCACGTGCACCGCGTCGGCGAAGCCCGCCGACTTGAGGACCGCGAGGACCTCGGCGCTGCGCACACCGGTCTTGCAGTGCAGGACGATGCGCTTGTCCTGCGGGAGGTCCTGGAGGGCATTGCCCATCAGGAACTCGTTCTTCGGGATCAGCCGGGCGCCGGGGATGGAGACGATCTCGAACTCGTTCGGCTCACGGACGTCGATGATCTCGATCTTCTCGTCCGCGTCGATCCACTCCTTGAGCTGCTTGGGAGTGATCGTGGAGCCGAGCGCCGCCTCCTGGGCCTCCTCGGACACGGCGCCGCAGAAGGCCTCGTAGTCGATGAGCTCGGTGACGGTCGGGTTCTCGCCGCAGACCGCGCAGTCGGGATCCTTGCGGACCTTGACCTGGCGGTACTGCATCTCCAGGGCGTCGTAGATCATCAGTCGGCCGACCAGCGGGTCGCCGATACCGGCGAGCAGCTTGATGGCCTCGGTGACCTGGATGGAGCCGACCGAGGCGCAGAGCACCCCGAGCACGCCGCCCTCGGCGCAGGAGGGGACCATGCCCGGCGGGGGCGGCTCCGGGTAGAGGCAGCGGTAGCAGGGGCCGTGCTCGGACCAGAAGACGGAAGCCTGGCCGTCGAAGCGGTAGATCGAGCCCCAGATGTACGGCTTGTTCAGCAGTACGGCTGCGTCGTTGACCAGATAGCGGGTGGCGAAGTTGTCCGTGCCGTCCACGATCAGGTCGTACTGGGCGAAGATGTCCATCACGTTGTCGGCTTCGAGCCGCTCCTCGTGAAGGACCACATTCACATACGGATTGATGCCCAGCACCGAGTCCTTGGCGGACTCGGCCTTGGAGCGGCCGATGTCGTCCTGACTGTGGATGATCTGGCGTTGCAGGTTCGACTCGTCGACCTCGTCGAATTCCACGATGCCGAGCGTGCCGACACCGGCGGCGGCGAGGTACATCAGGGCCGGCGAACCGAGACCGCCGGCGCCCACACAGAGCACCTTTGCATTCTTCAGCCGCTTCTGTCCCTCCATCCCGACATCCGGAATGATCAGGTGGCGGGAGTACCTGCGGACCTCGTCGACGGTGAGCTCAGCGGCCGGCTCGACCAAGGGTGGCAGCGACACAGGAACCTCAACAATGCAGGTGGTCGGTTTCTACGTACGTCATCTACGTACGGTTGTTCTTCCCGTAACACTGCCACGCCGCTTCTCATTCCGAGATACCAAGTCCGATCCGCGAGACAACTTCATCCCAGTACCTGGGCAGCGCCGCGAATGGGTCCATTTGTCCGTGCCGGTCGTCCCGGTCCGTGAAGAAGACCGTGCCCGCGCCCTGCCAGCGGGCGATGCGCATGGCCTCTTCGAGGTGGGTTCGCGGAACGCCGTGGACGAAGTGTGCGAACCGGTCCGGCGGGTAGGCGGCGGTCCACTCCGCCACCTGCGACCAGCGGTAGTCGGCCCACGGTCCGGAGAAGGTGACCAGCTGGTCGGCGGCCTCGGCATAGCCCGGATACGGATGGGTGCCCAGCCCCAGCACCAGCAGCCTGCGCTGCTCCCCGCGCTGCTCCACGGGGTCGCTGCCGCTGTCGTCGAGAAGCGTGGCGAGTGTGCTGGTGAGACGGCGGACCGACGCGAGGTCGGCACGCCCGGCCGGGCACCGGCCGAGATAGAAGCCGTCGACGCGGTACCAGTCGAGGAAGGACTGCGCGTCGGCGATCAGCTCGCCGAAGGGGCGACTGCCGAAGGCCAGATCGAGATGGCCGAGCAGTCGGCCGCCCGCAGCCCGGACGGAGTCCCGCGGGGCCTCGCCGTGCACGGCCCGCTCCCGTGCGTTGCGGAGCCGGCCCGCGGCCTCCAGGCAGTGCGGGTCGGGGCGGGCGCCGGGGCCGTTGTCGATGTTGAGGACCGCCCAGTGCAGCGGGGTGCCGGGGCGGATGAGCTCGGCCCATTCGGTGGGGGCGAGCAGCGGATGCGCGTAACCGGGGACGCCGAAACCGAGCTGTTCGGCACCGCTGGTCCGGCGGGCGGTACGGGTGGGGGTCAGATACGGCACGCCGCCTCCATCCAGATGTCGGCGAGGGACTCCTCCAGATTGATCCGGGGGCGCCAGCCGAGCCGGTCCCTGGCGGTGCGGACGTCGGCCTGCTGCCAGGCTCCGCAACCGTCCGGGTAGGGGGACGGGGTCGCCGAGAGATGTTCGATGACCGATTCGGTGGAGGTGCGCGGGGCTCCGATGGGCAGCCGGGGCGGGGGCGCGTCGAGTTCGTGGAGCGCGCCCGCGTACCCGGCGACCCTGGCGAGGACGGCGGCCGCGTCCCGGAGCCGCACGGCGCGGCCGGTGCCGATGTTGACGACGCCCTGCGCGGCGGAGAGCGAGGCGGCGTGCACGGCGCGCGCGACATCGCGTACGTCCACGAAGTCGCGCTGCACGCCGAGGCCGCTGAGCTTCAGCTCGCCGTCACCGGACTGCATGGCCCGGCGCATCGCCTCGGCGAGCCTGCCGAGCGGGGAACCGGCCGGGGTGCCGGGGCCGACCGGGGAGAAGACCCGCAGCACGACCGCGTCGAGGCCGGAGCCGAGGACGAGTTCGGTGGCTGCGAGCTTGCTGACGCCGTACGGCCCGCCGGGGCGCGGAATTGCGTCCTCCGCGGTAGACGAGCCGGGCTGCGACGGCCCGTACTCCGACGAACAGCCGACCTGGACGAGCCGGGCCGTACAGCCGCTGCGCCGCATCGCCTCGCAGACGGTGGCGACGGCGACGGTGTTGTGGCGGGTCAGATCCCGGGCCCCGCCGCGGGTGGCGCCCGCGCAGTTGACGACCACTCCGGGGTGGACGGCGTCCAGGAAACGGGTCAGCGCGCCGGGGCTGCCGCCGGCGAGGTCGAACCGTACGTCGGAGTCGTCTCGGCGGCCGAGCGCCGTGAGGTGCACGGCGGGGTCGGCGAGCAGGCGGTCCGCCACGAACCGGCCGAGGAATCCGTTGGCTCCGAGCAGCAGCACCCTCATCGCGCGCCCCCTTGGTGCCGACGGCGGGCTGCCGGTGCGGGGGATTGGGGGGTCATGTCCAGTGTCTCCTCAGGGAAGTGTGGTGCGGTACGGAGGGAAGACCCGCGGCGTCGGCTCCGCGGTCTGTGTGCGGGTGGTTCGTACGCGGGGTGGAGCGGTGGTGCGGCTTCGGTCGCGTGGGTTACGCGGTGGAGCGGTTTTCGTCACCGGGTGTGGTGTGGGCGGATGCCCGGGAGAGAGCGACGGTGGCGGTGATCAGCAGCCCGAGCGCGGCTGCGCCACAGGCAACGGCGGGTACGGCTTCGGTGCCGGCCACCACGACAAGGGCGTCGACGGGACGGGCGAGAAAGTGCAGATCGGGCAGCCGCCCGGCCAGGACCAGGGCGGGTGCCAGTGCTTCGAGGGCGCAGGCAGTGGCGAGCCCGACGGCGGCGGGTTCGGGGAAGCCGTGCACGGTCAGCAACCGAGCCAGCAGGAGCAGCACACCGAGCGCGGCCGCCCCGACGAAGGCGCCGCCGCCCCCGTATCCCAGATGCGCGACGTAGAGCAGCCCGGCGAGGACGCACAGATGGAGTGCGACAGCTCCGAACAGCAGGGGGCGCACACCTGCGGCGAACTCCTCCGGTGCGCTGCTGCCGACGAGTTTGCGGTGCGCGTGTACGGAGAAGAGGTGCGCGCACCAGGCGGCAGGGGCGACGGAGAACGCCAGCCCCAGCAGCGGTGCGGGGGTGAGCGTCCACGGGCCTTCGGGGCCGCCGCTGAGTACCTGGTCGAGCAGCGCGTCGCCGTACAGGACATGGCCGAGGAGCCAGCAGCCGTACACATGGGCGGTGCCCGAGGACCGGCCTTCGGCGTGCAGGGGGCCGCTGCGCAGGCTGAGGGCGAGTCCGACCATGGCGACGAGCGCTCCGGTGAGGGCGATCACAAGCCGTCCCTGACCTCCGAGCACCCCCTCGGTGAGCCTCAGTGCACCGACGGTCGCGATGCAGGCGGCGCCCGGCACCAGTGCGCGGAGCGACCATTCGGCGCGCGTCTCGGTGTCGCGCCCGGGCGCGCGAAGTCCTGTTGCGGGCGCCCCCGCCGCGGTGGGAACCGGGGCGAAGAGTTCCTCGCCGAGTGAGAAGACATCGCGGTGCCGGTAGCGGGCTGCGGCGCGGTCGGTGACGCCATGGGCTTCGAGCCCTGCGGCGATCTCCAGCGGATCGACGGCCCGCTCGCACAGCTCGCGATGGCGGTGCATCAGCGATTTCACCGGGTCGGCGGGGCCTCGGCGCGAGGCGTGGAGCTTGCACGCCGGAACGGCACTCGCGATCTCGGGGGCGCGGGGAGCCTCGGCTCCCTCCCTGGGGGCCTGCTCCGCGGCGGCTTTCTCGGTGGCCTTCGGGGCGGGGGCGGGCTCGGCGCCCGGAGCCGTGACGGGAGCAGTTTCGGCCGATACGTCACCGTCCTCGGCGACGCGAGAAGCCTCGTCCCGAGCACCGTCGTCCGGCACGCCCACGGGCTCGACCGCAGTTGCCGCCACCACTGCCGGGTCCGGGCCGGCCGGGCCCCGTTGCTGTTCACACATCGCCGCCACCCGCTCCCCACAATGCCGCGCAGACGGTCCGGGGCTCGGCGGCCCGGTTGGACGTGCGGTCGGCCGCGCCTGCCGGGACGTCCTCGTCGGCCGTCCACAGTGGCGCCGTCCGCACCCGGCCGGCCTGCGCCAGGAGCTGGACCCAGCCCTGCGCTTCCTGGTCGGAGGAGCGACTGAGCACAAAGAGAGCGGACTCGTGCCGCGCGAGTCCGCGCACCAGACGGTCGCACCAGAGTCTGGACTCACCGGTCGCATACGGATGACCACCGTCGGTGAGGAGTCCGATCCGCACGAGTACACCCCCGATCTCCCTTATGGGTGGCCGCCGCTGGAACGGCGACGCACAGGGGGACGACCGTAAGCGGATACGCCGGTGGTGCGACGGACGGTTGTCCGTCGCACCACCGAAAGGGGTGAACCGTCGTAACTTTCCCGCACCGCCGGCGTTCTGTCGGGCTATGGGGGCGATCGGTCACACAGGGTCGGAGCGCAGCCGGCTCCTTGCGGGCTGCGCGGCGCACCGCCGGGTGATGAGCACCGGGCCGACGACCACCGGAAGGTCCACATGCTTCACGGCGTCGACGAGTTCTCCCCCATGCGGGGACGTGAACCGAATCGACACCATCAGTCCACCGGATACACCCATGGGTTGGGCCGGCACTTGATCCCGTCGATGTCCAGGGACTTGGTCTGCTGCTGCATCACCGGCGCGAGGGCTCCCGGCGTGCGACAACTCGCATGGTCGTGCCCCAGCCGGTGACCGACCTCATGGTTGATCAGCATCTGGCGGTAGGCGAAGAGTTTGTCCGGGCCGAACGTCGGCGACCCCTGCGCCCAGCGGTAGGCGTTGATCATCACGCGTTCGGTCGCCGCGGAGTCGCACGAGACGTTGTCCTCGGTCGTGACCAGGCCCGACTTCCAGCACCACTCCCCAGTGGTCCCGGGACTGGCCAGGGTGATCACGAAATCGGGGTCGCCGGAGGAGATCCGCTCGAACGTCATGGCGCCGTCGTGCGCCCAGCTGCGATCGTCGTTGAGCGTCTCCTGGACGGCCCGGGCGAAGAGCGAGGCGTCGAGCCCGAGGCCCTTCTCGACATCGATCCGGTAGCGGTACTTGCGACCGCTGCCAGGGGCCTTCGCCGTGCCCGGAACCGCCTCGAACTCCCCGGACCCGTGGAGTTCCGGGGAGATCGGATAGGCCTTGGCCATCTTCTCCGCGTACGAAAGGGGCTTGCCCTGTGTCGCCTTCCGGGCCGGCCGGCCGTCCGAGCGGGAGGCACCGTCGGTGCCGTTCCGGTCGACGCCCGCGGGCTGCGCGGCACTGGTCCCGCCGCCGTCGTCGTGGGCGACCTGCCCGGCCACGACCACCGCGAGCACGGTGGTCACCGCGGCAGCCGCGATACCGGTGAGGGTGCGGCCCCTGGTGCCCTTGGCGGGCGTCGGCGATTCGGCTTCCCCGCACGGCGACTGCTCGTTCCGCTCGCCGACCGAGCTGTACGGGGCGGCGGGCGGGGCCGGTGGGGCGGAAGGTCCACGGGGTGCGGGCGGAGCGGGTGGTGTGTCGAACGCCTCGACGAACTCGCGTCGCGGTCCTGGTACCAACGGCTGGGCGCCCGCCTGCTGCTGACGCCCGGACACTGTCTGCTGAGCCCCGGTCCCCCAGCCGCCGCCGGACTCATGCTGTTCGGGGTGGCCGCCGCGGACGTGGCCGGTCTGCCGGAACGGGGTGTGCCCGTCCGCACCGTCCGGCGTGTCGGACGGCTTCCGGCGCCGCCCGCTGCCGGGCCCCGGACGTATGCCTTCGCGCTCGCTGCCCGCGTTCGCGACGGCGGCCTCGACATCCGACCCTGCGGATTCGGGGCCTTTTCGACTATGCCGTCCCACGCCCCGGATCAGCTCCCGCCGCGTTCGTCGAGCAGTTCCCGGAACGCCTGGGCGACCGCCTCCGGGTACTCCATCATCGCCACGTGCCCCGCGTCGGGCAGTGTCAGCAGCCGCGAGTCGCGGAAGGCCGCGGACGCCCTGCGTGCCATCCGGTACGAGACCAGATGGTCCCGTCCGCCGTACACGAGCTGGGTCGGTGCGAGCACCCGCTCGGCCTGGCGCCACAGTCCGTGCTGCCCGCCCAGTGTGTACGCATCGACGATGCCACGTGCCGAGCGCGCCATCGCGTCCCAGAAGTACGGCAGCTCCAGCCGACGCTCCGTTTCGGCCACCGCTGCACGGAAGTCCGACTCGGAGACGCGCGTCGGATCGCCGTAACAGAGTGCCATGACGCCGCGCGTGCGTTCTTCCGCGGTCCAGTCCCTGGTCATCCGGGCGAACAGCGTCGCGACGCCCGGAACGGCGAGCAGTCCGGTCGGTACGGCGGGCCACTGCACCCGGATCTCGGGGAGCGCGGGCGAGATGAGAGTGAGGGTGCGCACCAGGTCGGGCCGGACCGCGGCAACCCGGGTGGCCACGGCGCCGCCCAGCGAATTGCCGAACAGATGGACGGGCCCGCGCTCCTGCGCGTCGAGCAACCGGATCACGGCACGGGCATGCCCGGTGACCGAGTAGTTGCCGTCGTCCGGCGGCAGCGAGTCGCCGAAACCGGGCAGGTCGACCGCCGCGCCGTCCACCATGTCCTGGAGCAGCGGCATCAACGCCGACCAGTTCTGCGAGGAGCCGCCGAGCCCGTGCACATAGAGCGCGGGCGGCAGCCCGGTCCGCTCCGGCGGCCGGGACCGGACGGTAAGCGTCAGTCCGGGCAGCGTGACGGAGTGCAGCTCCTCTCCCTCCGCGACTCTGGGGGTGGTCACCGTGGGGGCCACCGCGGTGGCGGCGCGGACTCCCGGCAGCTCGGTCGAAGACATGCGGCAATGTTACGAGACGATCACGCCGCGCTTCATGTGTTCGCGGTCACAGACCGCATAGCGGCTCGCAGGGGTAGCTCCTAGGCTCGAAGCGAGGAAGGGAGTCACCATGACGGTCGACCCCAGCGACCCTGAGACCTTCGAGGACATCCAGCCGGACGAACCGGACCAGGAGACGCCCCGGGCGGACGCCGCCGAGCAGCGGGCCGATCTCCAGCAGCGGCAGGACGAACCGCTCACGGACATCGACCGGAACAGCGCCAATGAGGCGGATGCGGCGGAGCAGGCTCGTGTGGTCGCACAGGATGAAGATGATTACCGCTGATATGCCCCGATTTGCCCCACCGATCGACACATCTGTGGCTACCGCAGCCGTCCGGTCCGTGAAATTCTGCGTCCGCGCCGCGCGCACCCGGGTTACTCAAAAGTACGATGGCTGTATGGCGCAGCGTGCACGGAAAAGCTGTGTCCGATCACACATTTGGGAGGCGGCGTGACAGCCATCGAGCAGACCGAGGAGGCGCGCCCGCGGGGCACTCGACTGCCTCGCCGCGCCCGACGCAACCAGCTGCTGGGCGCCGCGCAGGAAGTATTTGTGGCGCAGGGATACCACTCCGCCGCGATGGACGACATCGCCGAGCGGGCCGGGGTCAGCAAGCCGGTGCTCTATCAGCATTTCCCGGGCAAGCTGGAGCTCTATCTGGCCCTGCTCGACCAGCACTGCGAGTCGCTGCTCCAGGCGGTCCGTACGGCGCTGGCGTCGACGACCGACAACAAGCTGCGCGTCGCCGCGACGATGGACGCGTACTTCGCGTACGTCGAGGACGAGGGCGGCGCGTTCCGGCTGGTCTTCGAGTCGGACCTGACCAATGAGCCCGCGGTGCGCGAGCGCGTCGACCGGGTCTCGCTGCAGTGCGCGGAGGCCATCTCCGACGTCATCGCCGGTGACACGGGACTGTCCAAGGACGAGTCCATGCTGCTCGCGGTCGGTCTGGGCGGTGTCTCCCAGGTGGTCGCCCGCTACTGGCTCTCCAGCCAGTCCGCCATTCCGCGGGACGCAGCGGTGCAACTGCTCACTTCGCTGGCCTGGCGGGGCATCGCGGGGTTCCCGCTGCACGGCATCGATCAGCACTGACGGAAGCCGCCGGGTGCGGCCGCCGCCCGTGTTCGCTGCGGGCGTTGCCCACCGACCGCTGACGGTTCCCCTCAGCGGGCTAATGTGTGCGCGTACGGCGCGGTTCACCGCGCAGGGCTGACCGTCGGAGGGACATAGCCGTGGAGGTCAAGATCGGGGTGCAGCACACGCCCCGGGAGATCGTTCTGGAGAGCGGGCTTTCCGCCGAAGAGGTCGAGAGCACGGTCGCCGAGGCTCTCACCGGTAAGGCGCAGCTGCTCAGCCTCACGGACGAGAGGGGCCGCAAGGTCCTGGTGCCGGCCGACCGGATCGCGTACGTGGAGATCGGCGAGCCCAGCGCGCGCCGCGTGGGGTTCGGCGCGCTGTAGGCAGCACGCTCGACGCAGTGACGGTGGCAGCGGCCCGGTGGGAATTCCCCACCGGGCCGCTTTCCGTTCCCGACCGCTTTCGGCCCGCGTTTGCGTCGGCCGGGCGATTCCTCTGCGAACCCTGTCCGGCGAGGGTTGCGTTCCGCATCCCCCGGGTAGTACCGCTAACGACCGATTTACCCGCCCCGCAACTCGCGAGGTGATCACTTGTGATCTTGGAATTCCTGGGCTCCGCCATGCTCGGACTCGCCCTCGCCTGGGTGGCGCTCCGCTCGCTGCCGCAGCGGCTCCCGTCCCGCCGTGCCGTCTTTGCCACCGGCGCTCTGGGCGCCCTGTTCGGGGCGTTTCTCATGCACTCGGTGCTGAGCCCGGGCCACGTCGTGGCCACGCTGATCGGCGCGGTGCTGATCGGGGCCGTCACGCTCTCGTTGCTGATCCGCCCCCGTGACCACCGCCTGAGCCGATCAGCGGCGGCCTGAAGCCGTCCGGCACGCCCTGGCCGTCCGGCACCCGTGGGAACGGACGCCGGACGGCCGTGAACCAACTACGCGGCCAGCCCGAGCGCAGCCATCCGCTTGGTGTGCGCCTCCGTGATCCGCGAGAACATCCGCCCGACCTCCGCCAGGTCGAACCCGTCAGCCACGCCCCCGACGAGCATCGTCGACAGTGCGTCACGGTCGGCCACCACCCGCTGGGCCTGCGAGAGCGCCTCGCCCATCAGCCGGCGCGCCCACAGCGCGAGCCGCCCGCCGACACGCGGGTCGGCCTCGATCGCGGCGCGCACCTTCTCGACGGCGAAGTTGCCGTGCCCCGTGTCGTCGAGGACGCCGAGGACGAGGGAGCGGGTGTCCGAGTCGAGCCGGACGGCGACCTCACGGTAGAAGTCACTGGCGATCGAATCGCCGACGTAGGCCTTGACCAGGCCCTCCAGCCAGTCCGACGGCGCGGTCTGGCGGTGGAAGTCGTCAAGCGCCTTGGCGAACGGCTCCATCGCGCCCGTCGGCTCCACATCGATCGCGGTCAGCCGTTCCGTCAGCCGCTCGAAGTGATGGAATTCGGCGGAGGCCATCTTTGCCAGCTCGGCCTTGTCGGCCAGCGTCGGCGCGAGTTTGGCATCCTCGGCGAGCCTCTCGAAGGCCGCCAGTTCCCCGTACGCAAGTGCTCCCAGCAGGTCCACCACCGCTGCTCGGTACTGCGGCTCCACGGACGCGGTGACCCAGTCCTGCGCGGCGATACCCGTGTGCTCGCTCTCTGCCACGGCGCAACCTTTCCGATATGTCAGCGGAGCATCGCATGCGGCTGGTACTTTCCTGCCACGCGTGATGCGTCGGGCAGGGCTTGTCCGTCATGAGACTGCTTCGCAGTTGAGTGAGAAGCCCCTCGGGGAGGAGTCACGAAGCGCAGAATAGCCCGCGCTCGGCATCAGGAAATCCCCCGTCCAGCACTGCTCGGCGGGGTCCTTTGCGATGCACCCAGCACGGATGCGCGAATCCGGGGTACAGTGGTATTGCGTCTACTGAGTATTTTGTACGGGTGGCGCGAAATTGAATCAGGATGCCCGGTCGGTGGCCCGATCGGCTCCGACCCGACAGCCCTCCACGCGGGGCGTACGCCACGTGCGACCGCAGATGAGGGGCCCCCTCAGCGGCACGAGCGCTCGAGCGACGGCAGTGGTCCCGCGCCACCCGGCCCATCCACGGCCGGATGACCAACCCCGGCACGGTACGACCCCCAGCGTTCGCCTCGGACCGCGTCTCACAGAAGAGGCAGCACCCTGACTACGTTCCGAGAACTCGGGATTCTTCCCGAGACGGCCGAGGCCCTTGAGGCCGTCGGCATTGTTTCCCCGTTCCCCATCCAGGAGATGACGCTCCCCGTCGCACTCTCCGGCTCCGATGTCATCGGCCAGGCCAAGACCGGCACCGGCAAGACCCTCGGTTTCGGTCTGCCGCTGCTGGAGCGCGTCACCGTCCCCGCTGACGTCGAGGCGGGCCGTGCCGAGCCCGAGCAGCTGACCGAGGCACCGCAGGCGCTGGTCGTCGTCCCCACCCGCGAACTCTGCCAGCAGGTCACCAACGACCTGCTGACCGCCGGCAAGGTGCGTAACGTCCGCGTTCTCGCGATCTACGGCGGCCGCGCGTACGAGCCGCAGGTCGAGGCCCTGAAGAAGGGCGTCGATGTGATCGTCGGCACCCCCGGCCGACTGCTCGACCTCGCCGGACAGCGCAAGCTCGACCTCTCCCACGTCCGCGCGCTCGTACTCGACGAGGCCGACGAGATGCTCGACCTGGGCTTCCTGCCCGACGTCGAGAAGATCATCACCATGCTTCCGCCGAAGCGGCAGACGATGCTGTTCTCGGCGACCATGCCGGGCGCCGTCATCGGTCTCGCGCGGCGCTACATGTCGCAGCCGACGCACATCCGCGCCACCTCGCCCGACGGTGAGGGCGCGACCGTCGCGAACATCTCGCAGCATGTCTTCCGGGCCCACTCGATGGACAAGCCGGAGATGGTCTCCCGCATCCTGCAGGCCAACGGCCGCGGACTCGCGATGATCTTCTGCCGTACGAAGCGCACGGCCGCCGACATCGCCGAGCAGCTGGAGAAGCGCGGTTTCGCCTCCGGCGCGGTCCACGGCGACCTCGGCCAGGGCGCGCGTGAGCAGGCGCTGCGCGCGTTCCGCAACGGCAAGGTGGACGTGCTGGTCTGCACCGATGTGGCGGCCCGGGGTATCGATGTCGAGGGTGTGACACACGTCATCAACTATCAGTCGCCTGAGGACGAGAAGACGTACCTCCACCGCATCGGCCGGACCGGCCGTGCCGGTGCCAAGGGCATCGCGATCACGCTGGTCGACTGGGACGACATCCCGCGCTGGCAGCTGATCAACAAGGCGCTCGACCTGGAGTTCAACGACCCGGTCGAGACGTACTCCACCTCGCCGCACCTCTTCGAGGAGCTCGACATCCCGGCCGGCACCAAGGGTGTTCTGCCGCGTACCGAGCGGACCCGTGCGGGTCTGCGGGCCGAGGAGATCGAGGACCTGGGCGAGACGGGCGGCCGCGGCCGCAAGTCCTCCGCCGCGTCTTCGGCGCCCGCCGTCCGTGAGGAGCGTGCGCCTCGTACGCCGCGTCAGCGTCGTCGTACGCGGGGCGGCTGCGCGGTCGAGGAGACCGCTGCCACGGTGCCGGCACCTTCCAACGAGGTGGCCGACGCCCCGTCGGAGCCGCGTACGCCGCGCCGCCGTCGCCGCACCCGCGCCGGTGCCCCGGACGTCGCAGCCGAGACCGCCGTGGCCGCGGTGGAGGCTCCGGCCGCCGCCGTCGCGACGAAGACCGAGGTCGAGACCGCGACCGAGACCAAGCCGCGCCGCCGCCGCACCCGGGCCGCCGTCGTGAAGCCGGTCGCGGACGAGGTCGACTTCCAGATCGCGCCCATCGCCGAGCCGGTGCCCGAGGCGAAGACGGTGACCAAGCCGCGTCGCCGCGCCCGCGTCGTCAAGCCGGCCGAGGACGAGGTCGACTTCCAGATCGCGCCGATCTCCGAGCCCAGCCCGGAGACCAGGCCGCGTCGCCGCACCCGTGCGGCCGCCAAGCCGAAGACGGAGACTGTGGCCCAGGCTCCGGTCGCCGAGGGCGAGGCGAAGCCGCGGAGGCGGCGGGCGCCGCGTGCGGCTGCCGCCAAGACCGAGGGCTGAGCGCGGAGCGCTGATTGATCCGGGGATCCGCCCCGGACACCGCCCCTGGGGCTTGATTTCGCCGGACGGGCTTGAGGGCATCCCCAAGCCCGTCCGGCGTTCCAGGACATACCCTCGTCCCATGAGTCGGCCGCCCACCTTCACCCCGCCCCCCTGCGCCCACACCCGCCAGCTCCGCACCGCGCGCGGGGACTTCGCCGTGCTGGACGCCTCCCCGCGCACCACGCCACGCGGCACCGCCCTCCTGCTGCCCGGTTACACAGGCAGCAAGGAGGACTTCATCGCGCTGCTCGAACCACTCTGTGCCGCCGGGTACCGGACCGTCGCCGTGGACGGTCGCGGGCAGTACGAGACCCAGGGGACGGATCGTCAGGCGACATACGCTCAGGTCGAGTTGGCCCGTGATGTGCTCGCGCAGGCGGCCGCTGCCGGCGTCGGCGGCGAGGGCGCCGTGCATCTGGTCGGGCACTCGCTCGGCGGGCAGATCGCCCGCGCCGCCGTACTGCTCGACGCCTCGCCGTTCCGTTCACTGACCCTCATGTCGTCCGGACCCGCCCAGGTCGCCGAGGCCCAGCAGCTCAAGGTGAAGATGCTCAGCGACGCGCTCGCGACACTGAGCATGGCCGAGGTGTGGGAGGCGATGCGCGCCTTCGACCCGCCCGAGGACGCGGCGACGGACGGCGAGGCCCTGCGCCGGCGCTGGCTGCGCCACCAGCCCGCCCAGCTGGTCGCCACCGGCCGGCAGCTGGCGACCGAGCCGGACCGGGTGGCCGAACTCTCCGCCGTACCTCTGCCCGTCCATGTGCTCTCCGGCGAGCGCGACGACACCTGGCCGGTGCCGCTGCTCGATGAGATGGCGCAGCGGCTGGGTGCGCGCCGCACACGGATCGCGGGCGCCGAGCACTCTCCCAACACGGATCGTCCGGAGCAGACGGCGGCCGCGCTCGTCTCCTTCTGGGACAGCCTGTAGGCGACGGCCGTCAGAACTCAGTACTGCGCCTGCAGGTGCTGCCAGAAACCGTCACGCAGCGCGCGTCGCAGATGCGCGTGGCCGCGTAGCGAGTGCTGCAGCAGCCGTTCGGCCTCGACCAACAGGTCCTGGTCGACGGAACCGGGCAGGTAGGGGTGTCCGGGCAGCAGATCGGCGAGGGACTCGCGGCCACGGGTGGCCAGCCAGGCCGCGGCGATCTGCGCTCCGACGAAGCGGACGTCTTCGCGCGAGGGCGCGGGGGTTTCGTCCTCGTATGTGGTGACGGGGCGTCTGGTGACGTACGGGCGGCAGAAGTCCAGGTCGAAGGTGCGCTGACTGTCGACCTCCCAGAGCAGCGGTTCGGCCTGGTTGCGCCCGTCCCCCGCCTCGATGCCCCACAGGTGGACCCGGGCCCCGTACCCCTGCGCCGCCTCGACCGCGGACACCAGGTCCTCGTCGCCGCCGACCAGTGCCGCGTCGCTGATGGCGCGATGCCTGGCCAGCGATTCGAGGTCGGTGCGGATGAGTGAGTCGACACCCTTCTGCTGATTGTTGGCGTTGAGGTTGCCGAGTCTGACCTTGACGTCCGGGAGTTCGGCGATGGACTGCTGCTCGACGGTGTGGATGCGTCGCCTGGCTCCGTCGTACCAGTACACACGCAGCAGTCTGCTGTCCGCGAAGATCGTGCGGGCCTTGTCGATGAAGGCCTCGATCAGCCCTTCCGCGTCGAGGTCGAAGGAGCGGCGGTCCTCGGTGCCGGTGACGAGCAGTCCGGCCGCGGCGTACACATAGCCCGCGTCCACGAAGATCGCATGGGTCGAGGGGGTCTTCGACACCTCGGCGAGCACACGCTGGAGCAGCTCGTTGGTGCGGTCCAGACGCTCGCGGATCTCTGCCTCGGTCATTCGGGCCTCGTCGTGGACCTCGTCGCCGGATCGCGCTCGGTGACCTGCTGATACTTAGACATCCAAAAAATTTCCTTAGCGTAGGGAATGTTTGCAACGGCCAAGCCGTTGTAAACCCCGTGGAGCGCAAGACACCGGCGTCGGGTGCTCTCATCCTTGCGGACGGGTTACCCGTCCTCCCAGCAGTTCTCCAGCAGGAGGATCAGACGAAGGGAAGCCCTATGCGCTTCGAGATCATGCGACTCGACGATGTCGACGGTACCGCCGTGGACAGCACCGTCGTGGACGCCGCCTCCGTCAACCGGATCGTGCAGCAGGCCGCAGCCATAGGCCAGCGCATCTATATCCGCCCGGCCGAAAGCTCGGCTTCGTAACGCCTGACGACGCTATCGGCCCCCGGGTCGTAAAAGACGAAGCGCCCCCGTACGGAAGGTCCGTACGGGGGCGCCGTGGTATCCGTGAGCGCCGTCAGGAGTTCTGGATGACGTCGGTGACCCCGTTGATGATCTGCTGCACAGCGATGGCGGAGAGCATCATTCCGGCGAGCCTGGTCACCAGCACGACACCGCCGTCCTTGATGACCCGGATGATCAGCAGCGAGTAGCGCATGGTCAGCCAGAGCACGATGTGCATGGCGATGATCGCCGACCAGACCGCGATCTGGCTTCCCACGCTGTCGGCGTTCTGCACCGCGAGGATCACCGACACGATCGCACCGGGACCGGCGAGCAGCGGCATTCCCAGAGGTACGAGCGCCACATTGACGTCCTTGGTCTGCGTCGGCTCGTCGGTCTTGCCGGTCAGCAGGTCGAGCGCGATCAGCAGCAGAAGAAGCCCACCCGCGATCATCAGGGCCGGTACGGAGACATGCAGATAGTCGAGGATCTGCTGGCCGAACACAGCGAAGACGGCGATCACACCGAAGGCGACGGCCACCGCCTGGAGCGCCATCCTGCGCTGCATCTTGGCGGGGCGGCCCGCGGTGAGGGCGAGAAAGATCGGGGTGATCCCAGGGGGATCCATAATCACAAAAAGCGTGAGAAAAAGGGATCCGAAGACAGCGAAGTCGAACACAGTGAGCCTTGCGAGAAGAGAGCGAGAAACAGTCTGAAAGAGCGCACCCCGAAGCCATGACGGGGCCTGGTGGCCGGGGCGCAGAAGGGGAAAGCAGAAGTGGGACGAGCAGCAGTACGCGGCCGGCCGCCTGACAGTGCGGCGCAGGGCTTCACACCCCGGCGATGACGCGTGCGTCGCTACACGGGGCGGGGTCCGCCGGTGCCCGGCACCGGGAAGGCGCCCGTCGCGCGCCGGGTGATCTCGCCGTAGATCTCGGGGTCGGTGGTGTAATCGCCGAGTCCGACGGTCTTGCGGCTGCCGTGGTAGTCGCTGGACCCGGTCGTCAGCAGCCCCAGCTCCCGGGCGAGCCCGCGCAGCCTGGCCCTGGTCTGCTCGTCGAGGCCCTCGTGCTCCGGGTGGGCGACCTCGATGCCGTCGAGGCCTGCGGCGGCGAGCCGCGCAGTCGACGACTCGGACACCACCGCACCGCGCTTGACGGCGAGCGGGTGGGCGAGGACGGTGACGCCGCCGGCGGCCTTGACCAGCCGGATCGCGTCGAAGGGGTCGAGTTCGTGCTTCTCGGCGTACGCGCGTCCGCCGTTGGCGAGCCATTGGGGCGTGAAGGCGTCGGAGACGGTTTCGACGACGCCGAGTTCGACGAGCGCGGTGGCTATGTGCGGCCTGCCGATCGATCCGTCCCCGGCGATCCTCGCGACCTGCTCCCACTCGATCGGCACGCCGAGCGCCTGGAGCTTGCCCACCATGGTGCGGGCGCGCGGCACACGGTCGTCGCGCACCAGCTCGCGTTCATGTGCCAGCTCGGGCTCATCGGGGTCGAAGAGGTACGCCAGGATGTGCAGGCTCACACCGTCGATCCGGCAGGAGAGCTCGGCGCCGGTGACGAGGGTGAGTCCCGCCGGAAGGGCGGCAATCGCCTCGGCGTGGCCGCGCACGGTGTCGTGGTCGGTGAGGGCGACGATGTCGAGGCCCGCGGCGGCTGCGTTGCGCACCAGCTCGGCGGGGGTGTCCGTACCGTCCGACGCGGTGGAGTGGGTGTGCAGGTCGATGCGCACGACGCGTACTCCAGTGCTCGGGGCCGGACATAAGGGGACGTCCAAGGATAACCGGCATTCGAGCGATGCCGGGCCGGGCCCGGAGGCCCTGCAAGCCTCCGAGGCGCTGGAGCCGGTCCGCCGGGCGCTCCCGGCAGGTCTCAGTTGAGCAAGCGCGGTGTGAGCGCCCCGCACGGTACGAGGTCCATCTCACCGCCGGCCTCGCGCAGATCGGCGAGCACCAGCTCGTCGTACATCAGGAGCCCCGACTGCTCGGGCCAGACGATCGCCCAGAGCCAGAGCCCGCGCGCCTCACCTGCGAAGACCGCCCGGTCCTCGGGGGCACCCTTGACGTGCCACAACGGGGTGGGTCGTCCGGCAGCGAGCATCTTGACGTCCGGCGGACCGTCCACGTCCAGGTGGAGACCGGGGTCGAGGCCGTCGATCCCGGCGTAGCGCGCTCCGAGTCCGACACCGAGCTCCTCGGTGACGAGCAGCAGCTCGCCGATACCACCGACGGGACCGGGGCCGGAACAGGCGACGACGGTGGCACGACCGCCACTGCGGTCGTCACCCGCGCTCGCCACACCGGTGAACAGCCAGCCCACCGGCAGCGGCCAGGGCATCCACACCGGAACCTGAGCGCGCTGCACCACGACACTCAGCGCCTCGACGCTGGGCGGGACGACCGGTTGCAGCGGCTGCACACTGCCATGCACCGCACACTGCCAGGTATCGACGAAGAGACCGGGCGCCCTGACCCGGCCTCCGCACTTCGGGCAACTGGGTTCGCCCCTCATAGCGACCAACGGTCCTCCAGGACCGTCGCCGCGTCAAGGTTGATCACCCGTCCGGAGCGTGGCCCCCACCAGCACAATTAGATGTAGCTTGCACTCATTAGCTCCTCTAACTTATTCTGTGTACTCCGCAGCGACCTAGTGGAGAGTGAGAAGACCCATGCAGGGAGAGGATCCGTTCGATCAGGGAGCGGGCAGCATCCTGCGCCAGCCGAAGGCCGTCTGGGCCACGGCGGGCGCCTCTGTTGTCGCGTTCATGGGAATCGGGCTGGTGGACCCGATTCTCCCGTCCATAGCCAAGGGCCTGGAGGCGACGCCGAGCCAGGTGTCGCTGCTCTTCACCTCGTACTTCCTGATCACCGCCGTGGCGATGCTGGTCACCGGCTTCGTGTCCAGCCGGATCGGTGGCCGCAAGACGCTGCTGACCGGCCTCGCGCTCGTCGTCGTCTTCGCCGCGCTCTCCGGCACCTCGTCGTCCGTCGGCGAACTCGTCGGCTTCCGGGCCGGCTGGGGGCTGGGCAACGCGCTCTTCGTATCGACCTCGCTCGCCGTGATCGTCGGTGCGGCGGCCGGCGGCAGCGCGGCGGCGATCCTTCTCTACGAGTCGGCGCTCGGCCTCGGCATGGCCTGCGGACCGCTGCTCGGCGCCCTGCTCGGTGACGCCAACTGGCGCTACCCGTTCTTCGGCACGGCCGCGCTGATGGCGATCGGCTTCATCTGCATCACGGCGTTCCTGAAGGAACAGCCCAAGCCCGCCAGGAAGACCTCGCTGCTCGACCCGATCAAGGCGCTCGGCCACGGCGGCCTGGCCTCCGTCGCCGCCTCGGCGTTCTTCTACAACTACGCGTTCTTCACGATCCTGGCGTTCACGCCGTTCGTGCTGAACCTGACGCCGTACAGGTCAGGTGCGGTCTTCTTCGCCTGGGGTCTGCTGCTCGCCGTCTTCTCGGTGCTCGTCGCCCCGCGGCTGCAGAAGCGTTTCGGATCACTGAAGGTGCTCGGCGCCTCGCTGGTGCTGCTCGCCGCCGACCTGCTGATCCTGGGATACGGCAACCACACCACCGCCATCGTCTGCACCATCGTCTCCGGTGCCTTCATCGGCATGAACAACACCGTCTACACAGAGCTGGCGCTCGGTGTGTCGGACGCGCCGCGCCCGGTGGCGAGCGCGGGTTACAACTTCGTCCGCTGGTTCGCCGCAGCCGCCGCTCCGTACCTCGCACCGAAGATCGAGGAGTGGAGCAACGTCCACATCCCGTTCGTGATCGCCGCGGTCGCGGCAGTCGTCGGTGCGGCCGTCGTCTGGATCCGGCGTGCGGCGCTGACCCACGAGGCGCGGGAGCTGGAGCCCAGGCACGCCGCCGAGGACGGCGTCACGGTCTTCGCCGACTGACCGCGACAAAACCCGGTTCTGCCCCGCCCGCGGCTCCCCCTCCTGGCTGCGCGGCGGGGCTTCCCGCATGCCCGGCATGACCTGTGCCCATGACCTGTGTCTCAGTCCGGACATGACGTGTGTCTCAGTCCAGCGTCACGGCTCCACGCAGCGGATCACGCAGATCCGTACCGTGCGACAGCCAGCGTTCCTGGAGCTCCTGCGCGCCGCGGACCCGCTTCCACGCAGCCTCGTTGCGCGTCATCGGCAGCAGAGGCAGGAACCGCACCGGATCCATGGGCTCGTCCAGTTCCAGGTCCTGCACCAGACCCCCCGGCTCGGCAACCAGTACGGAGCTGAACGGCGCCCCGGGCCAGAGCGGTTCACCGACGTCCAGCGAGGCGCCCGGCGCCACGACCAACCCCTCGACCTGCGGGGTGGCAGCCAGCACGGCCAGCGGGCGCAGCACCTTGTCCGTGTCGGCGAGTCCGGCGCGCACGGAGAGGACCAGCTCGGCGCGCGGGCCCTTCACCGGGTCCGCGAGAGCCGCGGTCGGGTCGGCCATCGGCTGTGCGGACATGCCGAGCGTGGCGTAGCGCACCAGGTCGCCGTCGACGAAGCGGAGCACCTCGATGCGGTCCGTCCCGAGAAACGTCACTGCAGCGCGCGCGTCCGGTTCGCCGAGGGCTGTCAGCAACCGGGCCTCGACCAGAGCAAGAATTTCTCCCATCGTGCGAGCATAGGTCGCGTATGGAATGGGCAAAGTAAAGGATTGGCCCTCAGTCGGCTGATAGTCTTGGCCGCTGGTAGGGGCAGCACGCAGAAGCGTCGCTCTCAGCCCCGACGAAACGTCATCCCCCACGGGGGACCGGCTGGAGGAGGTGGGGCTGCAATGGATCGAAGTCGATCATGCAGTACCAACCGCCCTTCCGTTCCTCACCTCTCTTGGGTGATCTGAAGCCTTCTCGGTCAAGGCCCATGGCATTGCGCATGACGGAAGAGCGCCCCTTTTTTGCCTGTCTGTAGCGAACGCCGTCATCGTGCCGCTGCGGTGCCGCCCGCTTTGCGGACGTGAGCACACGTCCCCATTCCGGGCTGTTCCACGTGCCCGACGACGGCCCTCCGTGAAGGAGCCAGCCATGTCGATGATCCGCGACCTGCGCGCCGCCGTGCGCCCGTCCCTCCGCAAGAGCAACGCCCTGCACAGCAGTTACGACACCACCCGTGACCCGTCCGCCTCCAGCGCGGTCGTCGACTGCGCGGTCTACCGCGACGGACGGCGCGTGAAGAGCGGCACCTGCCTCACGCCGCACGAGGCGATGCTCCAAGTGCGCGAGGAGGGCGGCTTCGCCTGGATCGGCCTGCACGAGCCGACCGAGGAAGAATTCGCGGGTATCGCCCGAGAGTTCGGCCTCCATCCGCTCGCCGTCGAGGACGCCGTCCACGCCCACCAGCGACCGAAGCTGGAGCGGTACGACGACACACTCTTCACCGTCTTCAAGACCATCCACTACGTCGAGCATGCCGAGCTCACCGCGACCAGCGAGGTCGTCGAGACCGGCGAGGTGATGTGCTTCACCGGCCGGGACTTCGTCATCACCGTGCGGCACGGCGGCCACGGCTCGCTGCGCGCGCTGCGGCACCGGCTGCAGGACGACACCGAGTTGCTCGCCAAAGGACCCTCCGCTGTCCTGCACTCCATCGCCGACCATGTGGTCGACGGCTACATCGCGGTGGCGGGCGCCGTCCAGGAGGACATCGACGAGGTGGAGATCGAGGTCTTCTCCACTCCCGCCAAGGGCAGCCCGCGCGGCTCGGACGCGGGCCGGATCTATCAGCTCAAGCGTGAGGTTCTGGAGTTCAAGCGGGCCGTGTCGCCGCTGCTGCGGCCGATGCAACTGCTGAGCGAGCGGCCGATGCGACTGATCGACCCGGACATCCAGAAGTACTTCCGTGACGTCGCCGACCACCTGGCGCGGGTGCACGAAGAGGTCATCGGCTTCGACGAACTGCTGAACTCGATCCTCCAGGCCAACCTGGCGCAGGCGACCGTCGCGCAGAACGAGGACATGCGCAAGATCACGTCCTGGGCGGCCATCGTCGCCGTACCGACGATGATCTGCGGTGTCTACGGCATGAACTTCGATCACATGCCCGAGCTGCGCTGGAAGTACGGCTACCCGATGGTGCTGGGCGTCATCGGAGTGGTCTGCTTCTCCATCCACCGCACACTCAAGCGCAACGGCTGGCTCTGATGCTCCAACGGCTGGCTCTAATAGAGTTCAGGTATGACTGCTGCTGCCGCTGACGTGCCGCTGGGCCGGGCTCTCGTCGAGGAGGCCACCAAGAAGTCGGGCCTCATCTGGGTGCGGGGCACCGGGCCCGCGCGGGCGCTGTGGCACGTATGGCACGAGGGTGCGGCGCATCTGGTCGGCGACGGCCCCGGCGAGCAGCCGCTCCCGGCCGGTCTCGGCGACGGGTCCGCCGCCGAGGTGACCGTGCGCAGCAAGGACAAGGGCGGCCGGCTGGTCGCCTGGACGGCCGCCGTGACGGAGCTCGCGCCGCACTCCGAGGAGTGGGAGGCCGCCGTCGCCGAGCTCAAGGGCAAGCGGCTGAACGCACCGGACGCCGAACAGATGACGGAGCGGTGGGCACGCGAGTGCCGGGTGCTGCGGCTGACACCCGGCGAATTTCGTACGGAGCTGCCGGACGGCTCGCTGGCCGCTGCGCCCCTGCCGACGTCCGCGACCACACGGCGGCCGGTGCCGGCCGGACTGCCGCGGCTGCTGAAGCGGGGACGCAAGGGCTGACCCGGGCGCTGAACCGCCGGGCAGAGCCTCTGCGGGCGCCGGCCAGGCCCCCTTCCGGGCCGCGTACCCTGCGGCCCGCTCTCAGGAGGACGTCTCGGGCAGCTGCTGCCCGTAGTCGACCGTATCGGTCTTCGCCGGGGCCTCCAGCTCGAAGTCCTTGCCCCAGTCGGACAGCATCACGGTCCCTCCGCCACCGCCGCGCGCGAATCGCAGCGGATACGGGGTGCCCTCCAGCGAGACGTCGAGCGTGCCGCCCTCGCCGTTGCCGCCGGTGATCTGAACGGTCCGGGTCGGACCGACCTTCTTCCGGTCGCCTTTGTTGAGGGTGCCGTGCAGGGTGAGCAACCCGTCGAGCAGCAACTCCTTGTCCGTGAATCCGCGCATCTGCTTGTACGTGGGATCGCCCTCGGGCACCTTCACGTACTTGTTCTGCAGCTTGTCCGCCGCCGCCCCGCCCGCGTCGCTCCCGGTGCCGGACTTCTCGTCGTGGCTCCAGAACCCGGCGTCCGCCTTCAGATAGAGCTCGTCACCGATCCGCAGCAGCTCGAAGGTACTGTCCTTCGAGACGACGGAACCGGCGCCTCCGTTCTCCCTGAGCTGCATATTGAGCTTGTACGTGCCGCCCTTGCTGACCAGCGTCCCGGCGAGGCGCACCGCATCGGCGGAGTCCGCCGCGGCCTGTGCCTTCTTCTCGATCTCCGTGGCGTCGAGCTTGCCGACGCCGTTGGTCCCCTTGTCCGGATCCTCGCCGCATGACGTCAGCGCGGTGGTCAGCCCCACGCAGAGCACAACGGCGAGGGCGGTCCGGCGGCGTCGGGCCCGGACGGGCGGGACGGAAGAGGTCACTGGCGCACTGCCTCTCAGCTGCATGGTGGGGGGTGGCAGACGGCAGCGTACCCGTGCCGTTCACACCTTCCGGCAGAGAGCCGTACGGACGGTTCCACCGGGGCGGCCTGGAGCGGTACGGGCTAGCCTGATTCCGTCATAACGGTCAATTAGCAGCCAAATGGACCGGTCGGAGAAGTCGTACACGGAAGAAGGAGGCGCAGCATGGCGGCAGGCGCCCCCCGGGTCTTCGTCTCGCACCTCGCCGGCGTCCCGGTCTTCGACCCCACCGGCGATCAGGTGGGCCGCGTCCGCGACCTGGTCGCGATGCTGCGGGTCGGCGGCCGGCCGCCCCGGCTGCTCGGCCTGGTCGTCGAGGTGCTCAGCCGTCGCCGGATCTTTCTCCCGATGACCCGTGTGACGGGAATCGAGTCCGGTCAGGTCATCACCACCGGTGTGGTCAACATGCGGCGCTTCGAACAGCGGCCCACCGAACGCCTGGTGCTCGGCGAGTTCCTGGACCGGCGGGTCCGCCTCGTGGAGACCGGCGAGGAGGTCACCGTCCTCGACGTCTCCGTGTCGCAGCTCCCGGCCCGCCGCGACTGGGAGATCGACAAGTACTTCGTACGCAAGGGCAAGGGCGGGGCGCTGCGGCGCAAGGGCGAAACCCTGACGGTCGAGTGGTCGGCGGTCAGCGGATTCTCGCTGGAGGAGCACGGGCAGGGCACCGAGTCGCTGGTCGCCACGTTCGAGCAGCTGCGCCCGACCGACGTGGCCAACGCGCTGCACCATCTGTCGCCGAAGCGACGGGCCGAGGTCGCTGCCGCACTCGACGACGACCGGCTCGCCGACGTCCTGGAGGAGCTTCCGGAGGACGACCAGGTGGAGATCATCGGCAAGCTCCAGGAGGAGCGCGCCGCCGACGTCCTGGAGGCGATGGACCCGGACGACGCTGCCGACCTGCTGTCCGAACTCCCCGAGGAGGACAAGGAGCGGCTGCTGACCCTGATGCGTCCGGACGACGCGGCGGATGTGCGGCGCCTCATGTCGTACGAGGAACGGACCGCCGGCGGTCTGATGACCACCGAGCCGATCATTCTGCGGCCGGACGCGACGGTCGCCGACGCGCTCTCGCGGGTCCGGCAGGCGGACTTGTCCCCCGCGCTCGCCGCCCAGGTGTACGTATGCCGCTCGCCGGACGAGACACCGACCGGCAAGTACCTGGGCACCGTGCACTTCCAGCGGCTGCTGCGGGACCCGCCGTACGCCCTGGTCAGCTCGATCGTCGACAGCGATCTCGTCCCTCTCGCGCCGGACACCCCGCTGCCGACCGTGACGAGCTATCTGGCCGCGTACAACCTGGTCTCGGTACCGGTCGTGGACGAGAGCGGATCGCTGCTCGGCGCGGTGACCGTCGACGACGTGCTCGACCACCTGCTGCCCGAGGACTGGCGGGAGACCGACTTCCACGGCGAGGAGGACGTCGCCCGTGGCCGCTGAGGACCGCGCGAAGAGGGTGCCGACGGGTGCCTCGGGCATCGTGCGCCCGCCCCGTTACCGGCTGGACCAGCCGAAGCCTCCGCGGCGGCGGCTGCTGCCCGAATACGACCCCGAGTCGTTCGGCCGGCTCTCCGAACGGATCGCCCGCTTCCTGGGCACCTGGCGCTTCATCGCCTGGATGACACTGTTCATCTTCGTCTGGGTGGTGTGGAACGCTTTCGGGCCCGTGGCGTTGCGGTTCGACGGGTACCCGTTCATCTTCCTGACGCTGATGCTGTCGCTCCAGGCCTCGTACGCGGCCCCGCTGATCCTGCTCGCGCAGAACCGGCAGACCGACCGCGACCGGGTCACCTACGAGCAGGACCGCAAGCAGAACGAGCGCTCCATCGCGGACACCGAGTACCTCACCCGGGAGATCGCGTCACTGCGGATGGGTCTCGGCGAGGTCGCCACCCGCGACTGGATCCGCTCCGAACTGGAAGACCTCGTGAGGGACCTGGACGACCGGCGCACCCCATTCCCGGCCGAGAGCGACGAAGACCGCTGACGGCCTGCAAGGAGCGCTGCACGCACCCGTACTATCGACAGTATGGCTACGGAAGACGCGGTGCTTGAGGCACTGGCGACAGTGAACGACCCGGAGATCCACCGTCCGATCACCGAACTCGGCATGGTGAAGTCGGTCGAGATCGATGCTGACGGTGCAGTCGCTGTCACGGTCTATCTCACGGTCTCAGGTTGCCCGATGCGCGAGACGATCACCAAGAGCGTGACCGACGCGGTCGCCCGCGTCGAGGGCGTCTCGCGGGTCGACGTCACGCTCGATGTGATGAGCGATGAACAGCGCAAGGAACTCGCGTCCTCGCTGCGCGGCGGCATGGCGGAGCGCGAGGTGCCGTTCGCCAGGCCCGGCTCGCTGACCCGGGTCTACGCGGTGGCATCCGGCAAGGGCGGCGTCGGCAAGTCGTCGGTCACGGTGAACCTGGCAGCCGCGATGGCGGCCGACGGCCTCAAGGTCGGTGTCGTGGACGCGGACATCTACGGGCACAGCGTGCCGCGGATGCTCGGCGCTGACGGCAAGCCGACCCAGGTCGAGAACATGATCATGCCGCCGTCGGCGCACGGCGTGAAGGTCATCTCCATCGGCATGTTCACCCCGGGCAACGCCCCTGTGGTGTGGCGCGGGCCGATGCTGCACCGAGCGCTCCAGCAGTTCCTCGCCGATGTGTACTGGGGCGACCTGGACGTCCTGCTGCTCGACCTGCCGCCGGGCACCGGTGATATCGCGATCTCGGTGGCACAGCTCGTGCCGAACGCCGAGATCCTGGTCGTCACGACCCCGCAGCAGGCGGCGGCCGAGGTCGCCGAACGGGCCGGTTCGATCGCCGTGCAGACCCACCAGAAGATCGTCGGTGTCGTCGAGAACATGTCGGGCCTGCCGTGCCCGCACTGCGACGAGATGGTCGATGTGTTCGGTACCGGCGGTGGCCAGAAGGTCGCCGAGGGCCTGACGAGGACGGTCGGCGCGGAGGTGCCGGTGCTCGGCTCCATCCCGATCGACGTACGGCTGCGCGAGGGCGGCGACGAGGGCAAGCCGGTCGTCCTGTCCGACCCCGACTCCCTGGCCGGCAAGGCGCTTCGCACCATCGCGGACAAGCTGGGAGGCCGTCAGCGCGGTCTGTCGGGCATGTCGCTGGGAATCACCCCGCGCAACAAGTTCTGAGCGGGGACGAAGGCATCGCCGGACGGCCTGACTTTTCAGGCCGTCCGGCGACTGAGGACAAAGCGGCAACCGGTCATCGCCAACCGCCCCGCTACACGTACCCCGCGATGTCGCCGACGACCGAGAACGCCAGCCCGTACGCGCTCATCCCCCGCCCGTACGCCCCGATGTGCGCCCCGCTCTGCGTCGACCCCGCCAGCGTCCAGCCGAACTCGGACTCGCGGTAGTGGAACGACACCGGGACACCGTCGACCGGCAGCGACAAGGCCGACCACGCGGGACCGTCCAGATCGTCGGCGAGTTCGAACGCTGCCTCCGTCTGCTGGTCCAGCCAGTCGTCACGCCGTGTGTGATCCATTTGCGGGGGCCATGTACAGGCGAGCAGACCGGACCCGGCCAGCCAGGCCGCGGATGAGACCGTGGTCGCGTCCAGAACCCCCTTGCCGTCACCGCTGCCCCGCACCGGGCTGCTGGCCACCGTCACGACGACGGCGAATCGTTGCTTCTGGGCACCCGAGCCGACCCGTACCAACGGCTCGTCACCGTGCCCGATGGAACCGTGCTGCACCGTGCCGTCCGCCGCGGTGCCCACCTGCATCAGCCAACGCGGCCCGGTGAAGGCCTCGTCCAGTCCGTACCAGGGAAACGGGGCTGCCAGATAACCGTCGACAGTACGCCGGGCCGCCGATACACCCTCTGCGGTGACTGTGCTCGGCGCACCTTCCGCGCCCACCCGACTCGTCGTCTCCATCTGCCCGGCCGCCTCCTCGATCCCTTGTGTCCGGAGCGGCCCGCCCTCCACGGGCGTCCTCACAGCCGGACAGATGGAGAATAGCCATACCGTCCGGCCGAGTCGGGATTGACTGCTGTCAGGTGGCGTCTGCGTCGAACGGCGGGTGGTCGGCCTTCGCGGGCTGTTCACGCTTCTGGAGCAGGTCCGGGGTACCGGCGGAGCCGTTGGACGCGGTGATCGCCGAACCGCTCGACACGCCGCTCAAGGAGCCCGCGGACTCCACGGCCGCGCTCTCCCGGCCGTTCACCGCGTCGGTGACCTCGGCCAGATCCTTGCGCAGATCGAAGCTGTCGCGGATCTCCTTCAGCCCCAGATCGTCATCGCCGTCCATGAGCTGCTTGCGGACAAACGTCTTGGGGTTGAGGTCCTCGAACTCGAAGTCCTTGAACTCCGGGCCGAGCTCCGTACGGATGTCCTCCTTGGCACTCTCCGAGAACTCACGGATCTTACGGACGAAGCGCGAGGCGTCCTGGATAACCTTGGGCAGCTTGTCCGGGCCGAAGATCAGCACGCCAAGGATCGCGAGCGTCACCAGCTCGAGTGCCCCTATGTCATTGAACACCTTGTTGCTCCTCGTGTTCTCCGAGACCAGGTCGGTTGTGGTCCGGACCCGGCACACGGTACCGGTCGAAACTGTCCGCGCGGTAGCGTCGCGTGGCCGTCACGTGCCGGTTGCCGAACCAAGAGTCAAAGAGATGGACAGGTCTTTACCACCGCGGGTCAGGCCGAGGTCCAGTCGGTCGCCGGGCCGGTGGGCGCGGATCTTCACGATCAGCTCCTCGCCGCTGTGCACCCGGCTGCCGTCCACCTCGGTGATGACGTCCCCCGGCTTGATCCCGGCCTTGGCCCCGGGGCCGTCGGGGGTCACCGCAGGCTTGCCGGCCGCACCCTTCGTACCGACCTTGGCGCCGTCCCCCGTGTACTTCATGTCCAAAGTGACGCCGATCACCGGGTGGGTGGCCTTTCCGGTGTTGATCAGCTCCTCGGCAACCCGCTTGCCCTGATTGATCGGAATGGCGAAGCCGAGTCCGATGGAACCCGCCTGTCCGCCCTCGGGGGTCGAACCGCTGTCGGCGGCACGGATGGCGCTGTTGATGCCTATGACATGGGCATCGGTGTCGACGAGCGGACCGCCGGAGTTGCCCGGGTTGATCGGGGCATCGGTCTGCAGCGCGTCGACGTAGCTGATGTCGCTGCCGTCGCCCTTCTCGCCGCCCGCGGTGATCGGCCGGCCCTTGGCGCTGATGATGCCGGAGGTCACGGTGTTGGACAGGTCGAAGGGGGCGCCGATGGCCACCACGGGGTCGCCGACCTGCACATTGTCGGAGTTGCCCAGTGGCAGCGGCTTGAGGCCGGAGACGCCGGTGACCTTGACGACGGCCAGGTCGTAACCACTGTCCTTGCCGACGACTTCGGCGCGCGCGGTCTCGCCGCCGCTGAACGTCACAGTGATCTCGCCGGAGGACCCGGCCGGGGCGACGACATGATTGTTGGTGAGGATGTGGCCGGATTTGTCGAGAACGAATCCCGTACCGGTGCCGGATTCACTGGTGCCGCTGACATGGAGAGTGACCACGCTGGGCAGGGCGCTGGCGGCGATGCCCGCGACGCTGTCCGGGGCGCGGTCGCCGCTGTTTCGGCCGGTCTGCGGAAGCTCGACCTGGGTGAGGCCGCCGTTGCGCTCGACGTAGGCGCCGATGCCGCCGCCGATGCCGCCCGCCACCAGTGCGAGCAGCACCGCACCGATGAGGAGGGAGCCGCGGCGGTTCTTCGTGCGGCCGCCGTCGGCCCCGAGCGGCGGGCCCGGGCTGGTCAGCGGCTGCCGGGGCGCACCCCAGGGGTCGTACTGGAGCCACTGCGCCGACTGGGGCTGCGCAGACGCATGGGTCGGGGGCGTGAAGCCGGGGGCGGGTGAGGTGGGTATGCCGGCGCCGCTCGTCCCCGCGTACTGCGGGGGTACGGGGGTGCCGTGTGCCGGGGTCGGGACCGGTCGCTGAACGGGTGGTGCGGGCGCCCAGGGGCCGGGGCCGCCGTACGGCGGGGTGCTGTACTCATCGGGCTCGTGCAGGGGCGCCACGGGCTGTGTGGCCGGTACGGACGCCACGGTCTCGGGTGCGGGCGGGGGTGTCACCGGCTCGGATGCCGACGGCTGGGGCAGCGCGTCGGCTGCGTGCGCTGTCGCCACGCCCGCCACGCCAGTCGCATCGGCCGTGGGCACCTCGTCCTCGGCAGGGGACGGCTCGTCCGGCGCATTGTGGGTGGCGCCCCCCGGTGTGGGCCGGCTCCACCACTTCGCCTTCGGCCCGGTCGGCTTCCCGTCTTCCATGCTCTCCCCGCAACTGCCGCAACTGGCCTCTGCACGCCCCGACAGGGACGTCCCTCCCGGAATTCCTCCCGGAATTCAACCAGGTTTGCGAATGTCTGCGCAGATCCCGGTCACCGGGGGGAGGGAATCGGCAGACCGCGATCGGCGGGGGTAGGAACGGCCGAGGCCGAGGGCGGCGTCCAGGGCGGCGGCGCTGAGGCGAGTCCGAGCACCTGGGTGAAGAGCGGGGTGGTGCCGGCCGGGCGTATCAGCGGTGGCACGGACACATTGGGAGGAACCTGAACGGCGAAGGTGTTTCCCGCGAGGCTTCCCGTGGAGACGAGGCTTCCCGTGGAGAGCAGCGCGGGAGCGGTGGAAGGCGCCACCGGTGTGGCCTCCTGCACGGTGGGCAGTGCTGGGGCAGCGGCTGCGGTCGAACGGCCGCCCGCCTCCGTCGCGGCAAGGGTGCCCTGGCTGCCACCGCCGCGGCGGCTCACCGCGCTGTCACTCTCGCTGCCTGATGCGGCGTCGGGCGTGTTCACCCCATTTCCGGCTCCTTCGGCCAGGGTCGAGGAGCTGGGACCCGCGCCCGTCGGCAGGGCACCGCCCAGGGCGATTGCCGCCAGCGATACGGCGCTGGCGGCTGCGAAGGCGAACCTCCGGCCGCGCCACGGCGACCGGTCCGACTCGCGGCCGACCTCATGGATCCGGAAGCCCGGACGGGAGGAGCCACCCGGCAGTACGGCGGTCGAGCCGTGCGAAGCCGGCAGGAAGCCGAAACTCCCCAGTGGCGAATTCTCCGGCGAATCCGAGCGGCTGCCGGGCGACTGGATCACGGGGAAGAGCCCGTCGGTGAAACGCCCGGAGCCGCCGAATGGTCTCCCCCGGTTGTCGTCGTCACCCCCAGGTCCCCCGGGAAGGCCCTGCAGCCGGGCGAGGAACCCCTCGGACGGCGAAGGCGGGGCCGACTGCGCGAAGACACTCTTCAGGCGCCGCTGGGCGGCAGCCTCGGCCTTGCACTTGGCGCAGGTCGCGAGGTGGGCGAGCACCCGCTCGCGGGCATCGTGTTTCAGCTCACCGTCGACAAGCGCGGCGAGCCGGTCCCCCAGATGCTGTTCCGCGGGGGACGGAACTGTGCCACTCACGCCGTTCCGCCCTCCACCGCCAGGATCGCGCCCGCCAGGGAACGCTGCTCGGCACGGGCCTCGGGCGAACGGTGCTTCAGCGCCTTGCGCAGGTGCGAGCGACCGCGGTGGATACGGCTGCGCACGGTGCCGAGCTTCACGCCCAGCGTCGCGGCGATCTCCTCGTACGAGAGGCCCTCGATGTCACAGAGCACCACGGCGGCACGGAATTCGGGCGCAAGGGTGTCCAGCGCCTGCTGCACATCCGCGTCGAAGTGGGTGTCGTTGAAGACCTGCTGCGGGGACGGCTCACGGCTCGGCAGCCGCTCGGCGGCGTCGTCGCCGAGGGAGTCGAAGCGGATCCGCTGCTTACGACGGACCATGTCCAGGAACAGATTGGTCGTGATGCGGTGCAGCCAGCCCTCGAAGGTGCCCGGCGTATAGGTCGACAGCGACCGGAACACGCGCACGAAGACCTCCTGCGTGAGGTCCTCCGCATCGTGCTGGTTGCCCGTCAGCCGGTAGGCAAGGCGATAGACACGGCCGCTGTGCGTGCTGACGATCTCTTCCCATGAGGGCGGCGTCCACGCCTGGGAGTCCGCGTCTGAGGCGAAGGTCGCGGTCGTTGCGGAGTGGTTGGAAGAACGGTCAGCAATGTTGATCACGGATTTCGGCTCACCCGCCGACCTGAGGAAGCGCCGCAGCACTCCTCCCCGATCCACAGGCGCAGCCGCACCTCCCCTATCGGCTCTGGTGGTGTCCAGTGGAGCCCCTACCATAGCGACCTCGCCCGTTAGCTCCGGATAAGCCTTTTTCCTGCTGGGGCCGGGGATCACCCCGGGAACCGTCGGCCCGTGGCTCCCGGACCCGATCTGCGGGCCGATTCCACGGGCTTCCCCCCGCCTCTGCTCAACGCCCGGTCCCATCTGCGGGTTCCCGGGTGCAGCGGATACAGTCACCGTTGCGCCAACTACGGGGACAGGAGAGGGTCATTACCGCCAACCGGCAGACGAGCTGGGCGTTCGCCGACGCCTTTGTCCCCGAGGACGAAGCCTTGCGCTGGGCCCGGGACCGGGCTCGGGAGGCAGGGCTCCGCTCGGTGTCGCCAGGTACCGGCGCCACGCTGCGCCTGCTCGCTGCCACGACGGACGCCAAAGCGGTGGCCGAGATCGGCACCGGGACCGGCGTGTCCGGACTCTATCTGCTGTACGGCATGCGGCCCGACGGGGTGCTGACCACGGTCGACCCGGAGCCGGAGCGCCAGCAGTTCGCCCGTGAGGTGTTCCGGGCCGCGGGGTTCGCCGCCAATAGGGCCCGCTTCATTCCCGGCCGCGCCCTGGACGTACTGCCGCGGCTCGCGGACGGCGGATACGACCTTGTGTTCTGCGACGGCGACCGGCTGGAGAGCCTGGACTGCCTCGCTGAATCGTTGCGCCTGCTGCGACCTGGTGGCCTGGTCTGCTTCGAGGGCGTCTTCGCGGACGGCCGTACGGTCGACTCGGCGGCGCAGCCCGCGGAGGTGCTGCGGCTGCGGGAGCTGCTGCGTGCGGTACGGGAGAGCCAGGAGCTGATCGCGACGTTGCTGCCGGTGGGCGACGGGTTGCTGTGCGCGGTGCGGCGGGGCTGAAGGGCCGGCGTGGCCCGGCGTCGGGCAGGGTCCTTGACCCGTGCCCGGGGACCAGGTGTGTCCTCAGGCGCAGGTCGGTCTTGGTTCTGTCGAGTTCGGATGCATCACTGCCCCGGCACGGACACCGTGCCGGGGCAGTGATGAAGTGTGGGCGCCTCTGTTCAGCCGACGACCTTCTTGAGGGCATCGCCGAGTGCATCGGCCTCGTCCGGAGTCAGCTCCACGACAAGCCGACCGCCGCCTTCGAGCGGAACGCGCATGACGATGCCCCGCCCCTCCTTTGTCACCTCGAGCGGGCCGTCGCCCGTCCGCGGCTTCATGGCCGCCATGCTCGTTCCCCTTCCTGAAACCAGCTCATCGCAACCGGCGGCCCCATGACAGGCGCTGTGTCACCGGCATCGAACACATTGCTTCTAAGCCATTATCCCGCATCACAGACCCCAATGACCAACATCGTTCGGCATCGCTTGCGCAACGCGCTCTCTCAAAACCACCCAATTCGGCGATCCAGCTGCGATACTCCGCCCCCTCCCCCCTTCCATCGGAGCGCAATTGTTAGATGCAGGTCACATGTCCGCTCCCGCCCGAGTCGGCCATGCTTGCCTGGACAGGCATTGCCCAAGGCGCAGAGGGGACAGCGAAATGGCCGACCAGATGGCGGACAGCGTGCTCTACGAAGTGAGCGACGGGCTCGCGGTGATCACCATCAACCGTCCCGACGCGATGAACGCCATGAACACCGCGGCCAAGGTGGCACTCCGTGACGCACTGAAGTCCGCGGCGGCCGACATCGCCGTGCGGGCTGTTCTGCTCACCGCGACCGGGCGCGCATTCTGCGTCGGCCAGGATCTCAAGGAGCACGTCGGCAAGCTCGACGAGGCCCGTGAGTCCGGCGGCGGCAACGCGCTGAGCACCGTGCAGGAGCACTACAACCCGATCGTGCGGGCCATCACCGAGATGCCCAAGCCGGTCGTCGCCGGGGTGAACGGTGTCGCCGCCGGTGCCGGTTTCGGGTTCGCGCTCGCCTGCGACTACCGGGTGGTCGCCGACACCGCCTCGTTCAACACCTCCTTCGCCGGGGTCGCACTCACCGCCGACTCGGGCGTCTCCTGGACGCTGCCCCGCCTGATCGGGCAGGGCCGCGCCGCCGACCTGCTGCTCTTCCCGCGCTCGATCTCCGCGCAGGACGCCCATGAGCTGGGCATCGTGAACAAGTTGGTGCCCGCCGCCGACCTGGCCGCGGAGGCCGCCGCGGTGGCCCGCACCCTGGCGTCCGGCCCCACGGTGGCGTACGCCGCGCTCAAGGAGTCCCTGGCCCACGGCGCCAATCACACGCTGAGCGAGGCGCTGGAGAAGGAGGACGAACTCCAGACGAGGGCGGGGGCGTCCGAGGACCACATGATCGCGGTGCAGGCGTTCCTGAACAAGGAGAAGCCGAAGTACATCGGCCGGTAGCAGCCGGCCGGGTCTACGCCCCGGTGCCGCGCGCCACGCAGTCGGCCAGGTGGTCGTCGACCAGGCCGCATGCCTGCATCAGGGCGTAGGCCGTCGTGGGACCGATGAAGCGCAGGCCGCGCTTCTTGAGGTCCTTGGCCAGCGCCGTGGATTCAGGGGTGACCGCGGGCACGTCGCCGATGGTGCGCGGGGCCGGGCGGCCGACCGGATCGGGGGCGTAGGACCAGATCAGTTCGTCCAGCTCGCCGGCGCGCCAGCCGGCCAGCACCTTGGCGTTGGCGAGGGTGGCCTCGATCTTCGCCCGGTTGCGGATGATGCCGGCGTCGGCGAGGAGGCGCTCCTTGTCGGCGCCGGTGAACTCCGCCACCGCGGGGATCTTGAATCCGGCGAAGGCGGAGCGGAAGCCCTCCCGGCGGCGCAGAATCGTCAGCCAGGAAAGTCCCGACTGGAACGCCTCCAGGCAGAGACGTTCGAAGAGGGCGTCGTCGCCGTGGACAGGGCGGCCCCATTCGGTGTCGTGGTACGTGAGGTAGTCCTCGGTGGAGAGCCCCCACGGGCAGCGCAGACCGCCGTCCGGGGCCGCTTCTGTGCCACCGCTCATCGCTGGGGCTCCTCTCCGGGGCGCTCCGTCTGCCGCGGGTCCTGCCCGGGGTCTTTCCGAGGCGCCTCCCACGGTGCCCTCGGACGGTCCTCGGGCCGCTCCCCCGTCGGCTCCGGCCGGTCCTGCGGCCGCTCGAGGAGATCGGGGCGGCCGGCCGCGGTCGCCTGCGCGCCGGCCAGCGCCGACTGCAGTTCCGCGATCCGCGCGTCCCGCTCGGCGAGCTCGGCGCCGAGCCGGCCGAGCGCCTCGTCGACATCCGTCATGCGGTAGCCGCGTACGGCCACCGGCAGCCGCAGCGCCTCGACGTCCTCGCGGCCGACCGGGCGCGTCGCGGGCAGCGGGTCGGTCAGCTGCTCGGGCGCCACGTCCTGCAGGACCGTGCTCTTCCCCCCGCCGAGCACCGCGAGGGTGACCGCAGCCACGACCACCACCATCGCCAGCAGCAAGAACCAGAACACGCGTATCTCCCCGGGAGCGGAAACCTGTCCGGGTCCGATCGTGCCATGCGGCGGTGACAGTGACGATCTCGCCCGCGATTGGCAGTGGAAGAAGGAGCGGTTTCTGGGGCCTTCGAATCCAAGGCGGAGGAGGGAGGCGACGCGGAGCGTCGGCGACTGACGACAACGCCGGAGGCGGAGGTCCCAGACGCCGCGACGCCGCTGACAATCGTGGGCGAGATCGTTAGGGTCGCAGGCGACCCACGGGGCGATCTACCAGAGGAGAAACACGGGATGCGAAGCGGTGCGCTCAGGCTGGGGCGGCGTGAATTCGGTGCGCACGAACCGGTGATCATGGCGATCGTGAACCGTACCCCGGACTCCTTCTACGACCAGGGCGCGACGTTCCAGGACGAGCCGGCACTGGCCCGGGTCGAGCAGGCGATCGCGGACGGCGCGGCGATCGTCGACATCGGGGGTGTGAAGGCGGGACCAGGTGAGGAGGTGACCGCCGAGGAGGAGGCCCGTCGCACGGTGGGTTTCGTCGCGGAGGTCCGGCGCCGCCACCCGGATGTGGTGATCAGCGTCGACACCTGGCGCCACGATGTCGGCGAGGCGGTCTGCGAGGCCGGCGCGGATGTGCTGAACGACGCCTGGGGCGGAGTGGACCCGAAGCTCGCGGAGGTCGCCGCGCGGTACGGCGCCGGGCTGGTGTGTACGCACGCGGGCGGCGCCGAGCCGCGGACCCGGCCGCACCGGATCGCGTACGACGACGTGATGGCGGACATCCTGCGGGTGACGGTGGGGCTGGCCGAGCGGGCGGTCGGACTCGGGGTGAGGCCGGACGGGATCATGATCGACCCCGGTCATGACTTCGGGAAGAACACCCGGCACTCACTGGAGGCGACGCGCCGGCTCGGCGAGATGACGGAGACCGGCTGGCCGGTCCTCGTATCGCTGTCCAACAAGGACTTCGTCGGGGAGACGCTCGACCGGCCGGTGAAGGAACGGGTCATCGGGACGCTGGCGACGACGGCCGTGTCCGCATGGCTGGGGGCGCAGGTGTACCGGGTGCACGAGGTGGCGGAGACACGGCAGGTGCTGGACATGGTGGCGTCCATCGCGGGGCACAGGGAGCCGGCCGTCGCGCGGCGCGGGCTGGCGTGAACGGATCGGGGCTCCGCCGCGGACCCCGCTCCTTCTCCCCCCATTCAGCCGGTCGGCTTACCGGTATTTACCGGTCGGCCTCAATCGCCGGAAGGGCTTGAGGATGTCCGGGCGGAGACCCCGGTTCTACCGGCCGACCTCCTTCGTCACGAGGTCGACCGCCTCGTCCACGTCGTCCGTGACATGGAACAGCAGCAGGTCGTGCTCGGACGCCTTGCCCTGCGCCACCACCGTGTCCCGCAGCCAGTCCACGAGTCCGCTCCAGTACGCGGTGCCGAACAGCACGATCGGAAAGCGGGTGACCTTGCCCGTCTGGACGAGGGTGAGGGCCTCGAACAGTTCGTCAAGCGTGCCGAGGCCGCCGGGCAGAACGACGAATCCCTGGGCATACTTCACGAACATCGTTTTTCTGACAAAGAAGTACCGGAAGTTGACTCCGATGTCGACGTGCGGGTTGAGGCCGGACTCGAAGGGCAGCTCGATACCGAGGCCGACCGAGACGCCCTTCGCCTCCCGTGCCCCCTTGTTCGCCGCCTCCATGGCTCCGGGGCCGCCTCCGGTGATCACCGCGAAGCCGGCCTCGACCAGGGCCTTGCCGATCCTTACGCCCGCCTCGTAGTCCGGTCCGCCGGCCGGGGTGCGGGCCGAGCCGAAGACGCTGATGGCGCTCGGCAGCTCGGCGAGGGCGCCGAATCCTTCTACGAACTCCGACTGGATGCGCATCACCCGCCATGGGTCGGTGTGCACCCACTCGGAGTCCCCCTCGGTGTCCAGCAGCCGCTGATCGGTGGTGCCGGGCTGCACCTGCTCCCTGCGGCGCAGTACCGGGCCCTGCCGCTGCTCCTCGGGGACGTGCGCTCCTTCGAAGTTGCCCATGACCTGCTCCCTCCGACGACGATCGATGACCACCTGTTTCAGGTCAGGGTAGATCGATGGAGGTTACGGACAGAGGAATACCGTCGGTCAGCTGGTAAGCCATGAGCGGAGCCGCTCCTCGCAGTGGGTGATCCGGTCGACCGCCACGTGCTCGTTGCGCTTGTGCGCGAGGAGCGGGTCGCCGGGGCCGTAGTTCACCGCAGGGACGCCGAGGGAGCCGAAGCGGGAGACATCGGTCCAGCCGAACTTGGGCCGGGCGGTGCCGCCGACCGCCGCCATGAATGCCTTGGCCGCGGGGTGGGCGAGGCCGGGCATGGCAGCGCCCGAGTGGTCGTCGACGGTGAATTCGGCGACGCCGCAGTCCGCGAAGACCTCGTGGACGTGGGCCAGCGCCTCCTCGGCGGTGCGATCGGGGGCGTACCTGTAGTTCACGACAACGGTGCAGGCATCGGGGATGACGTTGTTGGCGACGCCGCCCTCGATCCGTACCGCGTTCAGGCCCTCTCGGTACTCGAGACCGTCGATGACCGGCCGGCGCGGTTCGTACGCGGCGAGGCGGGCGAGGACCGGGGCGGCGGCATGGATGGCGTTGGCTCCCATCCAGCTGCGTGCGGAGTGGGCCCGCTCCCCTTCCGTGCGGAGGAAGACCCGCAGGGTGCCCTGGCAGCCGCCCTCGACCTGGCCGTCGGAGGGCTCCAGGAGGACGGCGAAGTCGCCCGCCAGCCACTCGGGGTGGGCGTCGGCCACATGACCGAGCCCGTTGAGGTGCGCTGCGACCTCTTCGTTGTCGTAGAAGACGAAGGTGAGGTCGCGGTTGGGCTCGGGCACGGTCGCGGCGATCCTCAGCTGGACGGCGACGCCCGATTTCATGTCGGAGGTGCCGCAGCCCCACAGCACGCCGTCGTCGTCGAGCCGGGACGGCACGTTGTCGGCGATCGGCACGGTGTCGATGTGTCCGGCGAGCACGACCCGCTCGGCACGGCCCAGGTTCGTCCGGGCCACGACGTTGTTGCCGTGCCGGTCGACGGTCAGATGCGGAAGGGTTCGCAGCGCCGACTCGATCGCGTCGGCGAGCTCCTCCTCCTGACCGCTGACCGACGGGAAGTCGACGAGCCGGGCGGTGAGCGCCGGGCCGTCCAGGGTGAGGTCAAGGGTGCTTTCGGGCATGAACCGACCCTAAAGGACTGGGCCCTCGGCCTCGGGCGGGCACTCCAGTACGGTGGCTCCGTGCCCCGGACCGTCTCCCCCGCCCGCCGACACACCGGCCGCAGCCGCCTCTTCCGTATCGCGGCCGCCTTTTTCGTACTCGCCGCGCTGGGCGGCTATCTGACCATGCAGTACATAACCGGCAGCAAGGTGTCCCAAGGCTGCACCGTGGAGTCCGCCGACGGCTCGGCCGGCAAGGGCCGTACGTATCGGATGAGCCCGGAACAGGCTTCGAACGCCGCGACGATTGCCGCGGTCGGCACCTCGCGAGGACTGCCGGAGCGGGCGGTGACGATCGCGCTGGCGACCGCGTTGCAGGAGTCCGGGCTGCGCAATATCGAGCACGGCGACCGGGACTCGCTGGGGCTGTTCCAGCAGCGCCCTTCGCAGGGCTGGGGCACCGAGAAGCAGATCCTGGACCCGGTCTACTCCGCGGGGGAGTTCTACCGGCATCTGGCCGAGATCCCCGGCTATTCGCGGCTGCCGCTGACGGTCGCCGCGCAGCGGGTCCAGCGCAGTGGTTTCCCGCAGGCGTACGCGAAGCACGAGCCGGACGCGGCGTTGCTCGCGGCCGCGCTGACCGGCCGTACGCCTGCCGCGCTGAGCTGCACGCCGCCACGGACGACGGCTGCGAAGGCCGACGCGGCGAAGGTGCGGGCGGAACTGGTGCGCACCTTCGGCAAGGACGTACTGCCCGCGCAGAAGCCGTCGCCGGAGAACGGGACGGGCGCGGCCGGTGCGTCGGCGACGAGCACGGTCTCGGTGCCGGTGCGGGCGGCCCACGCCTCCGGGGGCGACGACTCGGCGCGGCGCGGCTGGGAGCTCGCGCACTGGGCAGTCGCGCAGTCCGAGGTGCTCCACCTGGACGAAGTCGCGTACGCGGGCCGGGTGTGGAAGGCCGGGTCGGGCTGGCAGACGGAGGGGGAATCGGGCACCACCGAGGTCCGCATGCGGCTCGCGCCCTGAGGACGTGTGTCGCGGCACCAGGGCGTGTGTCCGGATTCCTCCGCTGTGGATTATGTGACGCATTGCCGACTCTTTACCGCGGCTCACCGCAACCTCCCCCGCCCTCACGACGGTTGTCATTGCGTCCGATCAACGGCCAGACAGATTCCTCATCCCGTCGAAGGAGCATCATGTCCCTCCCCCTGACCCGCCGGATCGCCCGTGCCGCGCTGCTGATCGCCGCGGGTGCCGCCCCCGTGGTCGGCGCGGCCGGTGCCGCAGGTGCCGCGGAGCTCCCGCAGGCCCCTGAGCTCGGCGGTCTGACCACCGTCGACGGCACCGGTTTCGGCAAGACGGTCGACGGCGCGTCCAAGCAGGGCACCAAGACGGCGGGCGGGACCGGCGGCAAGATCGTCGGGACGACCCTCCCGACCGCGGGCAAGACCGTCGGCAAGGCCCGCACCCAGGCCGCCCCCGCCGTGCAGAACGCCGCCGGCGGTGGCGCGGGCAGCGCGGGCGGGCTCCTCGGCGGCGCCACCGGCGGTGCACCCAAGGGCGGCCTGCCCACCCAGGGCCTGCCGATCGGCTGACCCGATCCGTCGGCACATCACGCGCGAGGGGCCTCGGGAGTGCGCACTCCCGAGGCCCCTCGCGCGTGTACTGCCTGCTATCGGGCCAGCCGCTTGACCGCGGCGGCCACCCGCTCGTCCGTCGCCGTGAACGCGACGCGTACGAAGCGGTCACCGGCCGTCCCGTAGAAGTCGCCCGGCGCCACCAGAATGCCGAGCCCGGCCAGGTACGCCACGGTCTCCCAGCACGGCTCGTCGCGCGTCGCCCACAGGTAGAGGCTCGCCTCGCTGTGCTCGATCCGGAAGCCGTGCGCCTCCAGCGCCGTGCGCAGGGCCGCGCGCCGGTCCGCGTACCTGGTCCGCTGCTCGGCGACGTGCTCGTCGTCGCCGAGCGCCGCGACCGTCGCCGCCTGGACAGGGGCCGGCGTCATCATTCCGCCGTGCTTGCGGAGCAGCAGCAGTTCGCCGAGCACAGCCGCGTCACCCGCGATGAAGGCCGCGCGGTATCCGGCCAGGTTGGAGCGCTTGGAGAGCGAGTGGACGGCGACGATGCCGTCGTACGTACCACCGCAGACATCCGGGTGCAGCACGGAGACGGGCTCGGCCTCCCAGCCCAGCTCCAGGTAGCACTCGTCGCTGAAGACCAGCACGCCGTGCTCGCGCGCCCAGGCGACGATCCGGATCAGCTCGTCCTTGGACAGGACGCGGCCGGTCGGGTTGGACGGCGAGTTGAGCCAGAGCAGCTTCAGGCCGGCCGGGTCCAGCTCCGTCGGGTCGTCGTAGACGACGGGCTCGGCGCCGCAGAGCCGTGCGCCCACCTCGTACGTCGGATAGGCGAGGCGGGGGTACGCCACCTTGTCGCCCGCACCGAGACCGAGCTGGGTCGGCAGCCAGGCCACCAGTTCCTTGGAGCCGACGACCGGCAGGACGTTCTCGTGCGCCACCCCGACCGCGCCGAGCCGCCGCTCCACCCAGCCGGTGATCGCGTCACGCAGTTCGGTGGTCCCCCACACCGTCGGATAGCCGGGGCTGTCCGCGGCGGCGACGAGCGCCCGCTGGATCAGCTCGGGCACCGGGTCGACGGGCGTGCCGACGGACAGGTCCACGATGCCGTCCGGGTGGGCGGCGGCCGTCGACTTGCAGGGCGCGAGCTTGTCCCAGGGGAAGACCGGGAGACGGGAGGAGACTGCGGACACGGATCTCTGCTTTCTCGTACGGGAGTTCCGAGGGTCGCTCCGAGGGTCACTCGGGGCGCTCGGGCGCGAAAACACCTCGGTCCCGCACGGTGACGAGCCGTACGGGACCGAGGCGACGCACGTGCCGGCCGCTGACTACTGGTTCTGCGGCGGCAGCGCGGCGATGAACGCGTGGTCGCGTTCGATCAGGCCCAGCTTGGAGGCACCACCGGGCGACCCGAGGTCGTCGAAGAACTCGACGTTCGCCTTGTAGTAGTCCTTCCACTCCTCCGGGGTGTCGTCCTCGTAGAAGATCGCCTCGACCGGGCACACTGGCTCACAGGCTCCACAGTCGACGCATTCGTCCGGGTGGATGTACAAGGACCGCTGGCCCTCGTAGATGCAGTCGACGGGGCACTCTTCGATGCAGGCCTTGTCCTTTACGTCGACACAAGGCTGCGCGATGACGTAGGTCACGCTGTCGTTCCTCCTCGGTAGGGCGTTGGCTCTCGCGCGGGGCGCGGCGTCGTCGATGCCCCCACCTAGTATCTCCGTTCCCGGGCACGAACCGAACAGGAGGGGCTGAGAGAACTGTGGAATTCACCATCGGCGGACAACTCGAAGTCCGAATCACACCGGCCGATGTGGGCAAACGGGTATCAGTCCGGCGTACGACCGAGCGTGGCCCACAAGGACCGAAGTTCACCGACACGGTCGGTGTTCTCACATCGTGGGACAGCGGTGTGCTGTCGATCACAACGAAAAGCGGAGACTCCATCCGCATCGCGGAATCGACGCTGGTGGCGGGCAAGGTCGTGCCCTCCGCCCCTGCCCGGCGGCGCGGCCCCGCGGCCTCCTTCGACGAGCTCGCGCCCATCTGCGCCCGTGCCTGGCAGCCGGTGGAGAGCGAGCCGCTGGGCGACTGGCAGCTGCGCGCCGCGCAGGGGTTCACCCGGCGCGCCAACTCCGTGCTGCCGCTCGGCGATCCGGGCCTGCCGCTCGACGAGGCGCTCGGGCGCGCCCGGCAGTGGTATGGGGAGCGGGGCCTGCCCGCGTACATCCAGACCGCGACCGGCGCCGAGGGCACCCAGGAGCAGCTCTGCGCGGAGCTGGAGCAGCGCGGATGGCGGCGCGAGGTGACGGCGGAGGTACGGATCGCCGCGCTGGCACCGATCGGTGATCTTGACGCGGATGTGTCGGGGGTTCGGCTGAGCCGGGACCTCGACGAGACGTGGCTCTCCCGCTATCAACGCTTCGACACCCCGGGGCCGCACGTCCTGGAGGTGCTGCGCGGTGGTCCCTCGGTGTGGTTCGCGTCGGTGCCCGGTGACACCGGGGGCGCGGCGCCCGCGGCGATCGGGCGGTGCGTGGTGGACGGGCGGTGGGCCGGTTTCATGGCCGTCGAGGTCGGTCCCGCGTACCGGCGCCGCGGGCTCGCCACCGCCGTGATGACCGCGCTCGCCCGCAAGGCCCTGGACGAGGGCGCGTCGGCGGCGTGGCTCCAGGTGGAGACGGACAACGAGGGTGCGCGGGGGCTGTACGAGGGCATGGGGTTCGCGGTCCATCATCTGTATCACCACTTCCGGTCGGCCTGACGGAGACGGACGAACCCGATGAATCCTCACCACCCCGAGCAGCCCGAGCGCCCCGGCCTGGACGAGCTGCGCCGGCAGTTCGCCGAGGAGGCGCGCGCCGAGCGGCCGGACCTCGCGCTGCTCTGCCTGTTGCTGGGCGCGGTGGCCGACCCGGCACTGGACGCGAACGGGATCGACGCGGCGCAGATCGACCTGGACGAGCTGGCAGGCCGGCTTCCGTACGGGGCGCGGGGCGGCCGGGCCTGGGCCTTCGCCCTTGCCGAATTTCTCGGCGAACGGTGCGGTTTCGCGGGCTCGTCGGCGGACTACCAGCGGCTGGAGTCGTCGCTGCTGCACGAAGTGCTGCGCCGGCGTCGCGGGCTGCCGATCCTGCTGTCCGTGGTGTGGATCGAGGTCGCGCGGCGGGCGGGCGCTCCGGTATACGGGGTGGCGCTGCCCGGTCACTTCGTCGTCGGGTTCGGTGATCCTTCGGAGCGGGTGCTGGCCGACCCGTTCGACGGTGGCCGGCCGATGACCGGGCAGGACGCGGAGCTGCTGGTGGCGGGGGTGACCGGGCAGCCGCTGGAGGAGTCGATGCTGGTGCCCGCGCGGCCGCTGGAGATCGTGCTGCGGATCCTGAACAACATCAGGGCGTGGGCGGCGGCCCGTCCGGAGCGGACGGATGTGGCGCTGTGGGCAGTGGACCTGTCGCTGCTGCTGCCCTCTCATCCGGCCAGGCTGCGCTACGAGCGGGCGCAGCTGCTCGTACAGAGCGGGCAGTTTCTGCGCGGGGCGGCGGAGATGGAGGAGTACGCGGATGTGGTCGACAGGGTCGAACCCGAGGCGGCGGAGGCGATCCGGCGACGGGCGCGGGCGGCGCGGGCGCTGCTGAACTAAGGGCTGTCCCGTAATCCGTGGTGGTCGGCGCGCGGTGCATCGCAAGGCGGAGGGACGCCCGAATACTGGATGTATTGGGGCGTTCCGACAACGCGGCGAGGATGGGGCCTCCCCTGCTCGAGCGCAGCCGAGAGCTTGGGGAAGCAGCTGCCGTCGCGCGCCCACCAGGGACTACGCGGGACAGCCCTTAGTGGCGGCGCCAGAATTCCCGGATTCAGCAGGTGCACGAAGCTCCCTGTTTTTCGAGATCGGTGGAAATTCAGCCTGAATGAACATGCGAGTTCCGCATGTGATCTTCTCCTCGGCCGATCGAGTGCCGCGAGGAGTACAGCAGGGGTCCGCCCCGCAAAGCGATCGATTCACAGGCCCGTCCGCCCCTCCCTCCACCTTCACATACGGCGATCGAAAAACAGCTCGGGCATCGGCGCATCACAAGCGCCGCCAAATGGATTCAAAGTCGGCTCCGGGCGGCGCTTCACCGAGGCATCGCGCACGCACAGAACTGACCTCAACTCCACATCTACTGCGATGTGTTGGCGTTCACTGAGCGATCATCGCAGGCCGGGGCAGCGATCGCCTCACCGGTCAGAAAAGCTGGCAAACGAGTGGACCGCCGCTACCCAAACCTCACGCGGCGCCGAATGCGCGCCAACGGGGTGATTATCAGTATTTCGCCACCCGAAGGGCTCACGACATGATCCTCACGCGGCATTTCCCGTTGGCGTAAATCCACATTTTGACTGACGGTGGATCACGTCGCTACTGCGCCACAATGAGTCGGCATCCAGCCACTCTTCGCAGCTGCGGCGAAAGGAATGTGTTCAGATGCGCTCTGCCCGCACACTGTTCGCTACGGCCGCTGTTACGGCGGTCCTTGCCATTACCGGTCCCTCCGCCTACGCCATGATCTCGGCAGCGGACTCGGGACACAGCAACGGACCCTCGTCCTCACGCGGCGACGAGCGCGGAGGGTCCGACTCCGACGAAGGCGGCCGCGGCGGCGACGAAGGCGGTCGTGGCGGCGACGAAGGCGGCGACGAGGGTGGCCGCGGCGGCGACGAGGGTGGCCGCGGCGGCGACAAGAGCGGCGACGACGAGGGCGGTCGTGGCGGCGACAAGAGCGGCGACGACGAGGGCGGTCGTGGCGGCGACAAGAGCGGCGACGACGAGGGCGGTCGTGGCGGCGACGAAGGCAGCAGCGGCGACGAGGGCGGCCGCGGCGGCGACGAAGGCAGCAGCGGCGACGAGGGCGGTCGTGGCGGCAACGAAGGCAGCAGCGGCAGCGGCAAGGGCGACCAGGCCGGCAACCAGGGCAACCAGGCCGGCAACCAGGCCGGCAACCAGGGCAACCAGGCCGGCGACCAGGGCGAGAGCAAGCCCAGCGGCGGCGTCCACACCGGTGGCGGCTTCATGGCCGGCGTCCTCGCCGACCGCGGCGGCGACAAGGGTGACCGCGGCGGCGACGAAGGCAGCGACGAGGGTGGCCGCGGCGGCGACGAAGGCAGCAGCGGCGACGAAGGCAGCAGCGGCGACGAAGGCAGCAGCGGCGACGAGGGTGGCCGCGGCGGCGACGAAGGCAGCAGCGGCAGCGACAAGGGCGACCAGGCCGGCGACCAGGGTAACCAGGCCGGCGACCAGGGCGACCAGGCCGGCGACCAGGGCGACCAGGCCGGCGACCAGGGTAACCAGGCCGGCGACCAGGGCGACCAGGGCAACCAGGCCGGCGACCAGGGCAACCAGGCCGGCGACCAGGGTGAGAGCAAGCCCAGCGGCGGCGTCCACACGGGTGGCGGTGGGATGGCGACGACCAGCAGCAGCCTGGCCGCCGGCTCGGCGCTGCTGATCGGTGGCATCGGCGTCGGTGCGTACAAGCTGCGCCGCCGTCAGTCGTCGGGGGGCTCGATCGCCTGACCGGAGACCCAACGGCTGACCGGTCGTTCATCTGTCGCGGCCGTCGTCCCTCGGGGCGGCGGCCGCGACGGCTTCGTCCGCACACCCCTGCACCCCCTGTGCCACTTGTTTCCCCTCCCCTCCCCCTCCGTCTCCTCCTTCCCCCTTCTCCGCAACACCGCACAACCGCACAACCGAAAGGCACGTTCCCATGGCCGCCTCGCAGTCGCCCGGCTCCACCCCATCCCGGACTGCCCCCCGAACCACACTGAGCCGCGCCTTGATGTGGCCCGCCATGGCAGCCGGGCTCGGCATGCTCCTCATCTACGACACCATCAACCCCTCGGTCGACGACAAGCCACCGACCCCGCCCGTCGCCATCGCGCCCGTCGTACCCGAGGTTCTCGGCTCCCATACCGCCCCCCGTCCCGTCACCCCGTCGAAGTCCGCCCCGTCGAAGTCCGCCCCGTCGAAGTCCGCCCCGTCGAAGTCCGCCGTCGGCCCTGCGATGTCGCGCTCCGTCCCGAAGCAGCTGCAGATTCCGTCCCTTGCCATCAACGCACCGTTCACCAAGCTGTCCATCGGCCCCACCGGTCAGCTGAACCCGCCGCCGCCGAACGACAGCAACCTGGTGGGCTGGTTCAAGGGCGGTGTCACCCCCGGTGAGCGCGGTACCTCGATCGTGGCGGGCCATGTCGACACGACAACCGGTCCTGCCGTGTTCCTCCAGCTCCAGTTCCTCAAGCCCGGTTCCACGGTCAACATCATCCGCGCCGACGGCTCGGTCGCCACGTTCCGGGTCGACTCCGTCGAGACATTCAGCAAGGCGAAGTTCCCGAACAAGCGGGTCTACGCCGACACCCCGGACGCACAGCTGCGCCTGATCACGTGCGGAGGCCCGTACAACAGGGCCATCAAGGACTACGAGGACAACGTGGTGGCCTTCGCCCACCTCGATTCCTCCAAAAACGGCTGAGGCAGTCGGCACCGCGCCGCAGCCATTCACCGGCCGGAAAATCCTACGGGGCGGCGCGGACCGTGAGTCCGCACCGCCCCGACCGGCTTTCCGCGTACCGGAGTCGGCCGACGTGCCCGCATCCGCAGGCCCGACCGGTCCCCATGGCCGACGGACAAGGCTTGGCCGCCTCAGCACCGAGCGCATGCCGGGCCGCCGCCCCATACGGCCCGCCTCCCTTGTGGCGCCCGCATACATGCCCTCCCACTCACGCCTCTGCCTAACGTGTGCGCCGCGCCGGACAGCGTCATGAAGCGTGGACAAGGGAGCCAGGACATGCGGTACAGACGAAGCCTTGAAGGCCGGTGGCGGCTGCTGCTCGCCCTCCTGATCGCAGTGGTGGCCGGACTGCCGGCCGCCGGTGGCACCGCGGCCGCCGCCGAGCAGCCCCCCTACCTCACCCTTGAGGCGAGTTACGGAGCGGGCACCGTCACCAACGGCTGGGAGAAGGTGGAGCGTTATCTCGACACCACCACCGGATTCCGTACCGAGGGCTACCCGCCGGATGGCCGCGGCGACCAGGACGGAAAGCGCGTGACGTACTTCGGCGGCGTCTCCCGCCCGTACTCCGGCCGCTTCCTGCTCTACTCGGCCCCCGGCTGGAACACCGGCACCCGCACCACGCCCGTCCTCCTCGTGCACGGCGCGAACGACACCGCGGACCGCGCCTGGGCCAACCCGGGTGAGTCGGGCGGCTACGGCTGCGGCACCATGTCCTGCCCGTCCACCGGGCTGATGCAGGACCTGTCCGCGCGCGGCCATCGCGTCTTCGCCGTCGGCTTCGCCCACAAGCAGGGCGACAACCTGATGCAGGCCCAGATCGTCGGCGACGCGATCGCCGTCATCAAGGCGAAGCTGGGCGTGAGCAAGGTCGATCTGGTCGGCTGGAGCAAGGGCGAGATGTCGACCCGCGCCTACGTCTCCTCCGTCAAGCCGAGCTGGGGCCGGGCCTACGCCGGTGACGTACGGAAGCTGATCACACTCGGCGGCCCGAACGGCGGCTACGACTACCCCTACGCACACGGCTGGGCGCACGACTTCTCCATCTGGCCGGAGTGCGGAGGAAAGATCAACGCCCCCTCCCCGCACTCCCGTATGACCTGCTACGGCCTCTACACCGCGCACCCCGAGTTCTCCATGACTCCCTCTGACGGCCACGACAACTACCCCGGCCAGCGCCAGATGCTGGCCCGCTGGGACGGCGTGTACGGAGTCGACGGCGCCGCACAGGACTGGTACACGACGTACTACGGCGGCCAGGGCTTCTACACCGCGGGCACCGGCATCCAGGCCGCCATCGACGCCGGCTCGCTGATCGCGCCGCTGCACAGCGCCGGAGTACCCGCCTCCGTCACCACCTATCTGCTGGCCGGCGGATCCCCCAACATCGTCGGCATCTTCAACGAGAACCGCGGACCCAGCGACGGCGTCGTCTTCATCTCCAGCGCACTCGACACCACCGGCATCCCCACGGTCGGCGGCAAGGCCACCATCCTGACCGCCAACCACCTCCAGCTGGGCTGGCACAGCTCAGCCACCGCCCAGGTCGCCACCTGGCTCTCGTGAAGGACCTGACATGACCGCACTCCGTACCCGCCGCGTCCCCACCGAGCGGCTCACCCAGCAGATCACCGATGTCCGGGACGAGGGCGAACCGGTCGTCTTCATCCACGGCAACGTCTCGTCCTCCGCGTTCTGGCGCACCACCCTGACCGGCCTCCCGGACCGCTACCGCCCCATCGCCGTGGATCTGCGCGGCTTCGGCGGCACCGACCCGCTGCCCATCGACGCGACACGCGGCGTGCGCGACCACGTCGACGACCTCGCCGCACTGCTGGCCGCCCTCGGCGTCGACCGGGCACACCTGGTGGGCTGGTCCATGGGCGGGGGCGTGGTCATGCAGTACCTGTGCGACCATCCGGACGCGGTGCGGTCCGTGACCCTGATCAGCCCGGTCTCCCCGTACGGCTTCGGCGGTACGCAGGGGGTGGAGGGAACCCTCAACTCCGAGGACGGGGCAGGCTCGGGCGGCGGCACGGCCAACGCGGAGTTCGTCGCGCGGCTCGCCAAGGGCGACCACGGCGAGGACTCCCCGCTCTCACCTCGCTCCGTCCTGACGAACTGCTACGTCAAGCCGCCGTGGCGCCCCGAGCACGAGGACGAGTACGTCGCGTCCATGCTCACCACGCGTATCGGCGACGACCACTACCCGGGCGACAGCACGGCGTCCCCCGCCTGGCCGGGCGTCGCACCCGGCACCCGTGGAGTCCTCAACTGCCTTTCTCCGCTCTATTTCCGCATCGACGACTTGCACCTGATCGACCCCAAGCCTCCGGTGCTGTGGATACGCGGCGAGGACGACCTGATCGTCTCGGACACCTCGATGTTCGACCTGGCGCACCTGGGCTCGATCGGCGAGGTGCCGGGCTGGGACGGGACGCCCGCCCAGCCGATGGTCGCTCAGACACGCCACGTCCTGAACCGCTACGCGGCACAGGGCGGCCTGGTGCGGGAGGTCGCCGTGCCCGGCGCCGGGCACTCGGTGCATCTGGAACGCCCCGACGAGTTCGGCGCGGCACTGCTGGGAATCCTGTCGGCATAACGGTATGCGTCACTGATCAGACAGCGCCAACGACCTCGCCCCCGGCCGGGTTTCCGGACGGGGGCGAGGACGCGTTGCGGCTCGCGGCGGTGGGGCGGGTTATCCGTTGCCGCCGAGGTCGATGGTGACGGTCCGCTCGGCGGGGGTCTTGCCGAGCAGCGCCGTCTGCATGGCGTGTGCCACGTCGTCCGCACTCAGCTGGTGCTGCTTGCCGTCACCCTTGGTGATCATGATGCCGTCGAAGACGCCGTCGCAGAGGGTGTCGATGGCCTTCTTGTCGTAGTGCTCGACCAGTCGGCCGTTGACCGGCACCATCGTGAGGATCTGTGGCAGCGACTTTTCCGGGCCGAACGGGATCTGCTTGGGTCCGGCCTTGATGGTGATCATGCCGGACATCGCGGGCTCCGCGAACTCCTTCATCGCCCGGTCCAGTTCGGCCTGGTCGATGGTGGGCTCGCGGGTGGTGACGGGCAGTTCGACGGTGCTTGCCCGGCCGGTCTCCACCTGGGTCCGGTACGCGTCGCGCACCGAGGTCATCGACTGCTTGACGTCCAACGCCTTGCCCGACTTGCCGGGTACGGCGACGGCCTTGCCCGGCTCGAACTTGATCGTGCCGTCGGTGGCCGTGCCGGAGACGCCCGCCAGATCCGTCAGCGCGACACCGAGCTTCTCCTCGTCGACCGGGAGCACCGGGTCGACGGTGCGCTCGCCGCCGAAGAGGGAGCCGATGACGGAGACCGGGTTGTAGTCGCTGCCCGCTGCGGAGCGCACGGTCTCCTGACTGTCCAGGCTCAGCCCGGCCTTGTCCGGTGCGAGTTCGGTCTTCTTGCCGTCCACGGACAGCTGGAGGGGTGCTTCGGCGCGCTTGCCGAGCGCGGCGTCCAGTTTCGCGACGCCCTCCTCCTTCGTGCCGCCGCCGATGTCGACGCCGAGGACGGTGGTGCCCTTGGGGACGTCCGAGTGGTTCATCAGCAGTCCGGCGCCGTACGCGACAGCGAGCAGACCGACGACACCGGCGCAGAGGAGCACCAGCTTGGAGCGGCCCTTCTTCGCCGGCGCGGGCGTCGGCGTGGGGCGGTCGGCGGCGGGGGTGGGCGAGGGGGCGACGGGACCGCCGCGTCCTGCCGGTCCGGTGCCCATCGCGTCGTCCGCGCTACGGGGCGCCAGATCGGGACGCCCGCCACCGGGGCCGCCGGGGCTCGGGAACGGCGAGTGATGCTCCGGCGGAACGACGGGGAGGCCGCTGGTGAGCGTGTCACCGGAGACATTGCCGCCGGGCCCGGCGGAGGCCGGGGCCGCGAACTGGGGCGTCAGTACCGCCGTGTCGTCGGACATCCGCGGCGGGACGCCACCGGTGGTGCCGGGGCCCTGCGAACCCGCGGGACCGTCGGAGCCCCCCGGACCGCCGGGGCCGGGGCCGGGGCCGCCCGCTCCGTCGAGGTTCGGGGTGAGGGACGAGGTGCCGGTGACCGGGCCCGTGGTGGGTCCGGAGGGGCCCGGCGTACGCACCCCGAGGTTCGGCGTAGGGCGCGGGCCGGCTGCGGGGCCCGCAGGGCCGCCGGGGCGGGGTGCGTCCTGGTCGCCCGTGGGCTGCGGGCCGTCCGAGAAGTACGGCAGGCCAGCGCGGGGCGGGGTGGGCGCCTCGCCCGTGGGGCCATCGGCGCCGGTCGCGCTGCCGCCGACGACCGAGGTGTTCGTGGGGGCCTTGCGCGGGGCGAACCAGTCGCTGCTGCTCTTCTCCCTGGCCGGCTTGTCGGCAGCCGGTTCCACGGGCACGGAACCGGCTTTCGCCTCGGCGCCCGGCGCGGCGTCGCCCGCACCCGACGTGCCGCCCGGCGCGGGCGTGCCGGGGCGCGGGATGGTGGCCGTGCGCTCGGCATCGGTGGTGTCGGCGTCGCTCATGGGCGTACGCATGACAACCGGCGGAATGGGACGCGATCCCGGAATGTTGATCCGGATGCGCGTTGTCAGCGTCGTCTCGGTCCTCGGCGCCTCGGACTGAGGCCGGTCCGCAGGCTCCGGGGCGTCCTGCGAAGGGTGCGGCGACGGATACTGGCGGGATCCGTACGGCGGCGTCCCCGAGGGGTACGCGGCTCCTCCGCGCCCCCGGGACCCGGAGGACGAACTGTCAGTTTCACGACTCAAAGCAGGTTCTCCCGATTGGCTCCGCGCCCGTACTTCCCCCATGCCGCAGGCCAGGGGACGGCTCGGCGCGCGAACCACTTTACTGGCCGCCGCCGACAGGCACCCCGCGACCGGGGGAAACGACAGCGTGACCCCCGGACGGACAAGGGGCATTACGGGATCGGACGTGGCACATTACTTGCCAGATCGGCCGCTGTCGGCGCCCGGTTGGGGTGACCGCGACATGGTGGCACAGATCACAGCGATCGCCATCCCGCCCAGCAGGTAGAGCGTGAGGCCCAATTCATCACCGAAGACATAATCGCCCTCCGGTCGTCCGCCAAGCAGAACAACGATCGAAATCAGCCAGCCCGCCGCGGGTGCCAGGGTGCCGAGCTGGGTGCCGAAGACGCATCGCCCGCCGTAGAACAGTCCGGCGCAGGCGGCCAGCGCGAGCAGCAACCCGGCCGGGAACCAGGCGGCTTGGACGAGCGCCCCGGTGATCCCGACGAGCACGCCGAGCACGGCGAGGCCCGCATAGGCGGCGATCCGCCCGGGGTTGAGGGGCGCGGCGAGACCTGCGCCCCGAACGTCCCTGGAGGGCGGGCCGGTGTGCGGTGTGCGCTGCTTGCCGCTCACTGTTCCGCCCCCGGTACACCGGCGAACAGATCGTCTTCGCGCGCCCCTTGAGGGGCTCCGGAGGCACCGTGTACCAACTCGTAGTACTCGGTGGTGAAAACGGGCTGCCCGAGGTCGTTGGAGAGGGCGAAGAAGGAGCCGTCCACGGTGATCTGCGTGGCATGGGCCCGCATCGCCGCACCCTTGGCCGCCGCATGGGCGGAGCCGTCGATCTGCGCGGTGATCCTCGTGTCGTCGACCACACCCGGCACGTCGTCGATGGCGGCGATCCCCGGGAAGGCGTCCGGCGCCGTGTCCCGCAGGCGTGCGAAGCCCTCTTCGGCGACCGAACGCGGCATCCGGTTCCAGTAGATCTTGGCGACGGCGTGCACCGCGCCCGATCCGGTGCGATACGCGGGATCGGCGGCAAGCGACGCGGCGCGCATCGCCACGCGGTGCGCCTGGATGTGGTCGGGGTGCCCGTAGCCGCCGTCGGGGTCGTAGGTGACGAGGACCTGCGGGCGCACCGAGCGGATCACCTCCACGAGGTACCCGGCTGCGTCGTCCACGTCCGTGTCCCAGAAAGCTCCGGGGCGGTGGTTCTGCTCGGCGCCCATCATTCCGGAGTCGCGGAAGCGTCCCGGGCCGCCGAGGAGCCGGTGGTCGGTGACCCCGAGCTCCTTCATCGCCGCGGCAAGTTCGCCCTGGCGGTAGGGGCCCAGGGCGTCGTCCCGGTCTGCCGCGAGATGGGCGAGCGCGGGCGGAATGATCTCGCCCTCCTCGCCGAGTGTGCAGGTCACCAGGGTGACCTGGGCACCCTCGGCCGCATACCTGGCCATGGTGGCGCCGTTGTTGATCGACTCGTCGTCGGGGTGCGCGTGCACCAGGAGCAGACGCCGGGCGGGATGGTCCGTCATGGGGACCACCCTACGAGACAGCTCCTGAAGCCGGCCGCGACCGCACACCGGCCGCCGACGAGCCGGGGCTCAGAACTTGAGGCTTCCGATCATGCTGGCCACATTGGTGGTCAGGTTCGAAATGCTCGGCGCGATGGACGAGCTGGCGAGATAGAAACCGAGCAGCCCGCAGACCAACGCATGTCCGGCCTTCAGTCCGGATTTGCGGATCAACAGGACGACGACGATCGCCAGCAGCACCACCGCCGAAATCGAGAGTGCCACGGCGGTTCACCTCCATCAGTACGGTCGGGACGGGCAGCACACATGGAGCCAGCAGGTTCATACCCGCCAAGCGCTACGGATCATAACTATCCGTGGCACCGCATTGATCGGGGCACAGCAGCACGAGGGGCGCACGACCGGGTGGTCGGGTACCGGGGCATGTTCCGGAAGTCCCGTCCGGCCGGGGACGACGCTGCTTTCGGAACATGCCCTAGGTTCGGGCTCATGACTTCGCAGAAGATCTCATTCCCCCGTCAGCACGCCAGGACGATGCGATTCACCCTCGGCGCTCCCCGCGCGTTCACCGTTTCACCCGACGGAGAGCGGGTGGTCTTCCTCCGGTCGGGCTCCGGCACGGACCGATCGGGCCGGCTGTGGGTGCTGGATCTGCCGGAGGGCGGCACACCGAAGGAGCGCGTCGTCGCCGACCCCGAGACGCTGCTCGGCGGTTCGGCGGAGCGGCTGTCGGCCCAGGAGCGGGCCCGGCGCGAGCGCAGCCGCGAGGGTTCGTCGGGGATCGTCGGCTACGCGGTCGACGCAGCAGCCGAGTTGGCCGCTTTCGCACTCTCCGGGAAGGTGTACGTCGCGGAGTTGCGGGCCGGTACGGCGCGGGCGCTGCCGGTGCCGGGGCCGGTGATCGACCCGAGGCCGTCGCCGGACGGGCGCCATATCGCGTATGTGTCGAAGGGCGCTCTGCGCGTCGTGGGCGCCGAGGGCGACGGAGACCGGGCGCTCGCGGAGCCGGAGGACGAACATGTCTCCTACGGCCTCGCGGAGTTCATCGCGGCCGAGGAGATGCAGCGCTCCCGGGGCTTCTGGTGGTCGCCGGAGTCGGACCGGCTGCTGGTCGCCCGGGTCGACGACAGCCCCGTACGGCGGTGGTGGATCGCGGATCCCGCGCATCCGGACCGCAGGCCCGCCGAGGTCGCCTACCCGGCGGCGGGGACGCCCAACGCCGAGGTGCGGCTCTTCGTGGTGGGCCTGGACGGCGCCCGTACCGAAGTGGTCTGGGACCGGGCGCGCCACCCGTATCTGGCGCAGGTGCACTGGTCGTCGGCCGGGGCTCCGCTGCTGCTGGTACAGGCCCGTGACCAGCAGAGCCAGCTCTTCCTCGCGGTGGACGCGGAGACGGGTACGACGCGGACGGTGCACGTCGACGAGGACCCGGAATGGCTGGAAATCTTCCCCGGTGTGCCCGCCTGGGCGCCGGACGGGCGGCTCGTGCGGATCGCGGACGAGGGCGGGGCGCGGGTGCTCGCGGTCGGCGACCGGCTGCTGACCGGGGCACAGTTGCAGCTCCAGGCGGTCCTGGACATCGGTGAGTCGGATGTCCTGGTCTCGGCGTCGGCGGGCGAGGAGGCCGCGGAGCCGGAGATCGGCGAGAGCCATGTGTACCGGGTCAATGAGCTGGGCGTCGAGCGGGTCTCCGAGGGGGCGGGAGTGCATTCGGCCGTCCGCGCGGGCGGCGTGACGGTGCTGGTCTCCCAGTCGCCGGCGCGGCCGGGGGCCCGTGCCGATGTGCTCCGGGACGGCAAGCGGATCGCCACCGTCGCCAGTCATGCGGAAGAGCCGGTTCTGTCGGCGCGGGTGCACCTCACCGAGGGGGGCGCACGGAGAATTCCGTGCGCCGTGCTGCTCCCCGAGGGGTACAAAGAGTCGGACGGCCCGCTTCCGGTACTCATGGATCCGTACGGCGGCCCGCACGGCCGACGGGTGCTCGCCGCCCACAATCCGCATCTGACGTCGCAGTGGTTCGCCGATCAGGGCTTCGCGGTGGTCGTCGCGGACGGCCGGGGCACACCGGGGCGTTCACCGGGCTGGGAGAAGGCCGTCAAGAACGACCTCGTCCTCACCATGGACGACCAGGTCGAGGCGCTGCACGCGCTCGCCGGACGATTCCCGCTGGACCTCGGCAAGGTGGCGATCCGGGGCTGGTCGTTCGGCGGTTATCTGGCCGCCCTGGCCGTGCTGCGGCGGCCGGATGTCTTCCACGCGGCGGTGGTGGGCGCGCCGGTGACCGACCAGCGGCTGTACGACACCCACTACACCGAGCGCTACCTCGGCGACCCGGCGAACCAGCCGGAGGTCTACGCGCGCAACTCGGTGCTGACGGACGAGGGGCTCTCCGAGGCCGCGGACCAGGTCCGGCCGATGATGATCGTCCATGGTCTGGCGGACGACAATGTGGTGGTCGCGCACTCGCTCAGGCTGTCGTCGGCGCTGCTCTCGGCAGGGCGCCCGCACGAGGTGCTGCCGCTCAGCGGGGTGACGCACATGACACCGCAGGAGCAGGTGGCGGAGAATCTGCTGCTGCTCCAGGTGGACTTCCTGAAGCGGTCGTTGGGGCTGCGGGGGTGACCTGACCGGGGGCGCCCGGTGGCCGATTCCGGCCGCCCCCGTCACCAGCCCGGCGGGGGCTGGGGCGGGGGCGGCGGGCCGTTCCCCTCGCCCACGGCGTCCTCCCGGCCCGGCTCGTCCGGCTTCTCCTCGACCCCGGCTTCTCCCACCACCGTCTCCCCCGGCGTCTCCAGCAGCCTCTCCTGCGGCACGACCTGTTTCTCCTCCGCGAAGTGACAGGCCGAATCATGCCTGGCCGGTGTGTCCGTCTGCCGGAAGGCCGCAGGGATTGCCAGCAGCGGCACCTCCCGTTCGCACCGCTCCTGCGCCTTCCAGCAGCGGGTGCGGAAGCGGCAGCCGGAGGGCGGGTTGGCGGGCGAGGGGACATCGCCGTGCAGGATGATCCGCTCCCGGTACTCGCGGGCCATCGGGTCCGGCACCGGGACGGCGGAGAGCAGTGCCTGGGTGTACGGATGCGTGGGGTGGTCGTAGATCTGCTCTTCGGTGCCGATCTCGACGATCCGGCCCAGATACATCACGCCCACCCGGTCGGAGATGTGCCGGACGATCGAGAGGTCGTGCGCGATGAAGACATAACTCAGCCCGAACTCCGCCTGGAGCCGGTCCAGCAGATTGACGACCTGCGCCTGCACGGAGACGTCGAGGGCGGAGACGGGCTCGTCGGCGACGATGATCTCGGGGTTCAGGGCCAGGCCGCGGGCGATGCCGATGCGCTGACGCTGGCCGCCGGAGAACTGGTGCGGATAGCGGTTGATGTACTCCGGGTTGAGGCCGACGACGTCCAGCAGATCCTGGACCCTTCTGCGCCTCTCGCCCTTCGGGGCCACCTCGGGGTGGATCTCGTACGGCTCCCCGATGATGTCGCCGACCGTCATCCGGGGGTTGAGGGAGGTGTACGGGTCCTGGAACACCATCTGGATGTTGCGGCGCACGGCCTTCAGGGCGCGCCCCGACAGCTTGGTGATGTCCTCGCCCTTGTATCTGATCGAGCCGGCGGTCGGCTGTTCCAGATGCACCAGCATCTTGGCCACGGTCGACTTGCCGCAGCCCGACTCCCCCACGATGCCGAGCGTCTCGCCCGTCGCCAGGTCGAAGGAGACCCCGTCGACCGCCTTGACGGCGCCGATCTGCTTCTTGATCAGGACGCCCCGGGTCAGCGGGTAGTACTTGACCAGATCGCGGACCTCCAGAATGGGTTCGCCGCCCGCGCGGGTGCTCCCCGGTTCAGTGCGCATCGAGCGTCTCCTTCCAGAAGTAGCAGGCGCTCTCACGGTGCTCGGCCACCTCGAAGAGAGGCGGCACCTCGCCCCGGCAGATCTCCTGGGCCAACGGGCAGCGCGGGTTGAAGGCACAACCGGGCGGTATGCGCAGCAGGTTGGGCGGCAGACCCTTGATCGCGTACAGCTCGTGCCCCTTCTGGTCCAGGCGCGGGATCGACTGGAGCAGCCCCTTGGTGTACGGGTGGGCGGGTGCCCGGTAGATCTCGTGGACGGGGGCCGACTCGACGATCCGGCCCGCGTACATCACGGCGATCTTGTCGGCGACGTCCGCGACGACACCGAGGTCGTGGGTGATCAGGATCAGACCCATGTGCAGCTCGCGCTGGAGCTCGGCGAGCAGGTCCATCACCTGGGCCTGGACGGTCACATCGAGGGCGGTGGTGGGTTCGTCAGCGATGATCAGCGAGGGTTCCAGCGCCAGCGCCATGGCGATCATGATGCGCTGGCGCATTCCGCCGGAGAACTGGTGCGGGTAGTTCCCGACGCGTTCCCTCGCGGCCGGGATACGGACCCGGTCCATCAGCTCGACGGCCTTCAGCCTGGCGTCCTTGCGGGACATACCGCGGTGGACGACGAACATCTCGCCGAGCTGCTCCCCCACGCTGAGCACCGGGTTGAGGGAGGAGAGCGCGTCCTGGAAGATCATGGCCATCTCCTGGCCGCGGATCTTCCGGCGCTCGCCCTTCTTCATCTTCAGCAGATCGCGGTCCTTGAAGAGGATCTCGCCGCCGCTGATCCTTCCCGGGGGCGTGTCGAGAATGCCCATGATCGCCTGTGCGGTGACCGACTTTCCGGAGCCGGACTCGCCGAGGACGGCCAGCGTCTCGCCCCTGGCCACCGAGTAGTCGACCCCGTTGACGGCCTTGGCCACCCCGTCGCGGGTGTGGAACTCCACGTGCAGATCGCGCACTTCGAGCAACATGGCACCGGGCTCCTCAGCGCAGCTTCGGGTCGAGGGCGTCGCGCACCGCGTCGCCGAGCAGGATGAACGCGAGCACGGTGATCGCCAGCGCTCCGGCGGGCCAGAGCAGCATGTGCGGGGCGTTGCGGATGTACGGGGACGCGGCGGAGATGTCGATGCCCCAGGAGACGGCCGGTGGTTTCAGGCCGACGCCGAGGAAGGAGAGCGTCGCCTCCAGCGAGATGTACGTACCGAGCGCGATGGTCGCGACGACGATCACCGGGGCGACGGCATTCGGGGTGACGTGGCGCAGCATCATCCGTGAGTTGGAGGCGCCGAGCGCCCGTGCCGCCTGCACGTAGTCGTTCTGTTTGGCGGTGATCACGGAACCTCGGGCGATACGGGCGATCTGCGGCCAGCCGAGCAGCACGATGAAGCCGATCACCGGCCAGACGGTGGAGCTGATGACCACGGAGAGGAAGACCAGGCCGCCGAGGACCACCGGGATACCGAAGAAGACATCGGTGATGCGGGAGAGGACCGAGTCCCACCAGCCGCCGAAGAATCCGGCCAGGCCGCCGAGGAGGCCGCCGAACAGGGTGACGCCCAGGGTGGCGCAGACGCCGACGGTCACCGAGTTCCTGGCCCCGTGGACGGTACGGGTGTAGACGTCGCAGCCCTGTCCGTCGAAGCCGAAGGGGTGACCGGGCTGCGAGCCCTCCTGAGCCTTGCCCAGGTCGCAATCGAGGGGGTCCTGGCCCGCGATCAGCGACGGCCAGATCGAGATGATCACCAGGAAGGCGATGACCAGGGAGGAGACGATGAAGACCGGGTTGCGGCGCAGGTCCCGCCAGGCGTCGGACCACAGGCTGCGCGGCTTCTCGGCGGGGCCGGTGCCTTCGGGACCGCCCGGTGTCCTTTCGAGGGTCGCGCCCTCCTCCAGGGCGAGGTCCATCGCACCTCCCGCTCCGGCCGGCGAGATCGCCTCGTCCGGTGTCTGCTCAGGCATAGCGGATCCTCGGGTCGAGTACGGCGTACAGCAGGTCGACGATCAGGTTCGCCACCAGGAAGACGAGGACCAGAATGGTGACGAACCCGACGACGGTCTGGGAGTTCTGGCGCAGGATGCCCTGGTAGAGCTGGTAACCGACGCCATGGATGTTGAAGATCCGCTCCGTGACGATCGCGCCTCCCATCAGGGCGCCCACGTCCGTACCGATGAAGGTGACGACCGGGATCAACGAGTTGCGCAGCAGGTGCCGGATGACGACGCGTCGCCTGGGCAGGCCCTTGGCGACGGCGGTACGGACGTAGTCGGCGCGGGTGTTCTCGGCGATCGAGGTCCGGGTGAGGCGGGTGACGTAGGCCAGGGAGACGGAGGCGAGGACGAGCCCGGGGACGAGGAGTTCGTTGAAGGGCGCCTCGGGCGATACGGAGGGTTTGATGACCCCCCACTCCACTCCGAGGAGGAGTTGCAGCAGCAGGCCGGTGACGAAGGTCGGGATGGAGATGACGACCAGGGTCAGGACGAGCACGGTGGTGTCGACGGGGCGGCCGCGGCGCAGCCCGGTGACGACACCGAGGCTGATGCCGATGACGGTCTCGAAGACGATCGCGACGACGGTGAGCCGGATCGTGACGGGGAAGGCGGTGGCCATCAGCTCGGTGACCTTCTGCCCGTTGAACGCGGTGCCGAAGTCACCGGTGAAGACATTGCCCATGTAGGTGAGGTATTGCTGCCAGACGGGCTTGTCGAGGCCGAATTCCGAGCGGAGTCGGGCGGCGGTCGCCGGATCGCACCGGCGTTCACCGCAGAGGCCCGCGATGGGGTCGCCCATCACGTTCACCATGAGGAAGATCAACAACGTGGTGCCGAAGAAGACCGGGATCATCTGCAGCAGCCGCCGGATCACATAACGTCCCATGAAGGGCTCCGGGGGGCGCGAGGGCCGAAGGCGCGGGGCTGGGGAATGACGCGTCGGGGGATGCGGAAGCCGGGTGACCGGTGCCAGTGCCGCGACCGGCCACCCGGCCTCAACGGGTCACTTGACCTTGATCTGTTCGTACACCGGGACGCTGAACTGGTTCAGCGACACATTGGTGATCCGCTCCGAGTAGCCGGCGCTGCCGTTCTGGTACCAGAGCGGGATCACGGGCATCTGCGCGACCAGGACCCTCTCCGCGTCCTGGAAGGTCGAGACGGCCTTGGCCTTGTCGGACTCGGCGTTGGCCTTGTTGACAAGGCCGTCGAACTGCTTGTTGCTCCACTTGCCGTCGTTGGACGAGGCGTCGGTGTAGTACACCGGCTGCAGGAAGTTCTGGATCAGCGGATAGTCCATCTGCCAGCCGGCCCGCCAGGCACCGGTCAGCTTCTGCTGGGAGACCTGGCTGCGGAAGTCGGCGAAGGTGCCGACGGGGGCGCCGACGCACGCCTTGTTGTTGCCCATCACCTTGTTGATGCTGTTGCAGACGGCGTCCACCCACTCCTTGTGCGAGCCGGTGTCCGCGTTGTACGAGATCTTGAGCTGGCCGCCGGGAATGCCGCCGCCCTGCTGGATCAGCTTCTTGGCGTTCGCCGCGTTGTACTCGCAGGGCGCACCGCACAGCCCCTTCTTGAAGCCGCCGTCCACTCCGAGGACCGGGGAGGTCCAGTCGGAGGCGGGGGTTCGGGTCTTCCGGAAGATCTGACTGGTGATCTGCTCACGGTTGATCGCCATCGACAGGCCCTGGCGGACCTTGATGCCGCCGGGCGTGTCCCACTTCTTCTCGTAGAAGGGGAAGGCGAGGGTCTGGACGATGCCGGCCGGGGTGTTGATGTACCGGCCGCCGAGGTCCGCCTTGACGTTCTGCAGCTGCGAGGCGGGCACATCGTCGACGAGATCGAGGTTACCGGCCGTCAGGTCGGTATAGGCGATGTTGTTGTCGGTGTAGACCTTGAGGTCGATTCCGCCGTTCTGCGCCTTGTCGTCCCCGGGGTACCTGTCCCACTTGCGCAGGCTCATCGACGAGCCCTTGGTGTACGTGTCGATGGTGTACGGGCCGTTGCCGATCGGCTTGGACAGCCAGCCTGCGTGGTCGGTGAAGAAGGCCTTGGGCAGCGGGGCGAAGGCCGGATAGCCGAGGGTGTCGGGCCAGAGGGAGAACTTCTGCGACAGCTTGACCTTGAAGGTCTTGTCGTTGACGAGCTTGAGGCCGGAGAGCGTGTTCGCCCTGGAACTTCCGGAGTCGGGGTGGACCTTGTCGTATCCGTCGATGTAACCGAAGAAGTAGGCGTTCTTCTGATTGTTCTTCAGCAGTGCCCCGTAGTTCCAGGCGTCCACGAAGGACTTCGCGGTGACCTTCTCGCCGTTACTGAAGGTCCAGCCGTCCTTCACGGTGATCGTGAAATTCTCATTGTCCTGGGATTCGATCTTCTCGGCGAGCATATTGACGGCCGCGCCGGTCTTCGGGTCATACCTCTTGAGCCCCCGGAAGATCAGGTCGAGGACCTTGCCGCCCTGCACCTCATTGGTGTTGGCCGGCTCCAGCGGGTTCTGCGGGTCACCCCAGGAGGAGCTCACGATTCCATTGACCCCACCGCCACCACCACCGCCACCGCTGCCCCCTCCGCCGCATGCCGTCGCCGTCAGGGCGACGGCCACCGCGCATGCGGCCCACTTGGCCGGTGTGGCTCCGCGCATGGAGTGCCTCCTCTAGGTCTTCGTCGCATGTAGAGCCAGATATCACCTCAAAGCGAAACGAATACACCCCATCTGCGGCCGTACGTGTGTATGTGTCACCGAGTCATTCGAGCGCCCCGCATAACGAAAGGGACACACCCGTGATCGGACACCTCCGCCCGAGTCACCCTTGATTGCCCCGGTGTGTAAAACAACCGTCCACCTGAAGGACATCTACTCTTTGTCAAGTTCTGGTCAAGAACCTAAAGAGCGAGTGTGGACTTCCACAGCTGATTGACCGTTGTCAACTCGATTGATTGGGTCCATCCCAACCCCTCAGCTCCTCCTGCCCGGAGGAAGCCGCTTTCCGTACGGGGACAGGAGCTCGATGACCACGCCATCCCCGGCCCCCATCGCTTCGGTGGACACGACCGCCACCGAAGTCGTTGAGGAGTCCCGGCAGCCCGCAGGCCCCGACAAGGGCGCCGACGCACGGAGTCCAGGCCAGCTGGCCTGGCGGCGCTTCAAGCGCGACAGGACGGGCGTGCTCTCCGCCTACATCGTCGTGTTCTTCTTCGTGATAGCGCTGGCCGCGCCGCTGATCGCCAAGCTGTACGGCAAGAATCCGTATACGCAGTACGGCCAGGACAACCCGGAACTGCTCAACGGCTTCGGATATCCGGCGCTGCCCAACGGGGGCATCAGCGGCGACTTCTGGTTCGGCATCGAGCCGCAGCTGGGCCGGGACGTCTTCACCTTCCTGCTGTACGGAATCCGCACCTCGCTGCTGCTCGCGGCGGCGGCCACCATTCTCATCACGGTCATCGGTGTGGTCATCGGTGTCACCGCCGGATATCTGGGCGGCAAGACGGACTACGTCATCGGCCGGGTCATCGACATCCTGCTGTCGTTCCCGTCGACGCTTTTCTTCATCGCCTTCATGCCGGTCGTCTACGCACTGTTCGTGGCGCCGGAGGACGAGATCCCGACGTCGCTGCGCGCCACGTGTCTGATCCTCATGCTCACCGTCTTCGGCTGGGCCTCGATGGCCCGCCTGCTGCGCGGCCAGGTACTGGCGCTGCGCGAGCGGGAGTTCGTCGAGGCCGCGAAGGTGACCGGCGCCTCTCCCACGCGGATCATCTTCAAGGAACTGCTTCCGAATCTCTGGACGCCGATCCTGATCCAGGCCACCCTCCTTCTGCCGTCCCTCGTGACGGCCGAGGCGGGCCTGGCCTTCCTCGGCGTCGGCATCATCGACCCGACCCCGGACTGGGGCGTGATGATCCAGCGCGGAGCGTCCTTCTACACGGACGACATCACGTTCATGCTCTTCCCGGGCGTCTCCATGATCACCTTCGTGCTCGCCTTCAATCTGCTCGGCGACTCGGTACGCGACGCGCTCGACCCGAAGTCCAAGCGCTAGCTTCCCGCTCCATCCGGCCCGGCCGCTGTGGCCCGGCCTGTCGTACCTGCATCGTCCACCGATCCCAAGGACCGATACGCATGTCTTTCTCCCGCAGAAACTTCCTGATCGCCACCGGTGTGGCGGCCGCGAGCTCCACCGTCCTGAGCGCATGCAGCAGCGGTGACGCGGGCGGCGGCAAGGGCGGCAAGGACACCCCGAAGGTCACCGGCAACAAGGGGGCCGTGATCCAGGTCGGCACCAAGGCCGACTCCACCGGCCCCGCCCCCGAGGTCCCGGGCGCGGTCAAGGGCGGCACGCTCTACACGATGGACCAGATCGACTGTGACCACCTGGACCCGGCACAGATCTGGTCGTCCTACGAGGGCCTCCTCACCCCGCTGTTCATGCGCGGCCTGGTCGGCTACAAGGTGGACAACAAAGGCACCACCACGCTCGTGGGCGACCTCGCGACCGACGCCGGCACCACGAAGGACGGCGGCAAGACCTGGTCGTTCACCCTGAAGGACGGCGTGAAGTGGGAGGACGGCTCCGACGTCACGATGGACGATGTCCGCCACACCTTCGAGCGCCTCTTCGCCAAGTTCGTGACCTTCGGCCCGCGCTACCCGCAGGAGTGGCTGGTCGGCGGCGACAAGTACAAGGGGCCCTACGAGGGCAAGCACCTCGACTCGATCGAGATCGACGGCAAGACCGTCACCTTCCATCTCAAGGAAGCCCGCGGCGACTTCAACTTCACGCTGAGTATGCGCGCCTTCTCCCTGGTTCCGAAGAAGAAGGACAACAAGGAGGACTACGACAAGAAGCCGTTCTCCTGCGGCCCGTACAAGATCGACGCCCGCCAGGTCGGCAAGTCCATGTCGCTGTCGCGCAACCCGCACTGGGACCCCAAGACCGACCCGATCCGCAACGCCTACCCGGACAAGTTCCAGCTGCAGTTCGGCTTCCAGAACCTGGCGACCACGGACCGCTACATCGCCGACCAGGGCAACGACCAGCACACCCTGTCGATCTTCAATGAGATCGCCCCGGAGCGCATCCAGAAGGTGCTCGGCGACGCGACGCTGAAGAAGCGCGTCATGACGCACCTCGACGCCGCGACGTACTACTACGCGATCAACACCACGCGCATCACGGACGTCAAGGTCCGTCAGGCGCTCAACTACGCCTGGCCGTCGCAGCAGAGCCAGCTGATCCGTGGCGGCGCCTCGTCCTCCGAGATCGCCACCACCATCATCAGCCCGCTCACCCCGGGCCACGCCGACTTCGACCTCTACGGCAAGAAGGCGAAGCCGGCCGGCGACCCGGAGAAGGCCAAGGCGCTGCTGAAGGAGGCCGGCAAGGAAGGCCAGAAGATCGTCATCGCCTTCCAGCAGTCCGACAACGCGGTCAAGCAGGCCGTCGCCATCAAGAGCGCGCTCACCAAGGCGGGCTTCGACGTGGTGACGCAGCAGGTCGACAAGACCTCCTTCTACAGCCAGATCGCCCAGATCGACAACCACTACGACCTGTTCGCATGCGGCTGGTCCGCCGACTGGCCCGGCGGCTACACCGCTCTTCAGCCCACCTTCGACGGCCGGGTGATCGCCAACGGCGCCTCCAACTGGCCGCAGCTGAACGACGCGGGCGTGAACAAGGCCATCGACGCCGCGGCCAAGATCACCGACGCCGAGGAGGCCAACAAGGCCTGGGGCGCGATCGACCGGCAGATCATGGAGCTGGCCGCGGTCGTGCCGGACTACTGGCCGATCCGCAACTGGCTGTACGGCTCCAAGGTCGGCGGTGTGATGTTCGACGGCGGCAACAGCGGCATCGCGATCACCAAGCTCTACGCCATGGCGTGACCTGGCAGGGGAAGGGCGGCCGGACCGGCCGCCCTTCCCCGGTCCCGGTCACTCCCCGCTCACCACCCCTCGGCGACGGCGCCCCACCCGGAAAGTCACGACCCCATGCTTCGATTTCTTCTCCGCCGCGTGACCGGCGCTATCGTCATTCTGTTGGTCATCAGCGCCATCACCTTCTACCTCTTCTACGCGATCCCCCGTGACCCCGCCCGGATGGCCTGCGGGAAGATCTGCACACCCGAGCTCCTCACGCAGATCAAGCAGAACCTGGGGATCGCCGACCCGATGCCCGTCCAGTACTGGAACTGGCTGACCGGCATCTTCATGGGCCGTGACTACGGCAACTACGGTCACTGCCCGGCGCCCTGTCTCGGCTACTCGTTCACCAACCGCGAGCCCGTCTTCGGCACGATCATGGACCGGCTTCCGCTGACCCTCTCGCTCTCGCTGGGCGCGGCCTTCTTCTTCGTGATCCTCGGTGTCGGTACGGGCATGCTCGCCGCGGTCAAGCAGGGCAAGGCGCTTGACAAGATCGCCAGCTCGGCCTCGCTGCTCGGCTCCTCGCTCCAGATCTACTTCGTCGGCTACATCGCGATGTTCCTGCTGGTGCAGCAGATGGGCCTGCTCGACCAGCCCTCGTACACACCGTTCACCGAGGACCCGGTGAAGTGGGCATCGGGACTGCTGCTGCCCTGGCTGGTGCTGTCGATCATCTTCACCGCCAACTACACCCGTATGACCCGCTCCCAACTGGTCGAACAGCTCAGCGAGGACTACGTCCGCACGGCACGCGCCAAGGGCCTGTCCCGTCGCTCGGTCTTCTTCCGCTTCGCCTGGCGCGGGGCGATGGGCCCGATCGTCACGATCTTCGGCATCGACCTGGGCACGCTGATCGGCGGCGCCATCATCACCGAGGTGACCTTCAGCCTGCAGGGTCTGGGCCAGTTGTCCGTGCGCTCGGTCAACACCAGCGACCTGCCCATGCTCCTCGGGGTCACCATCGTCGCGGCGGGCGCGATCGTCTTCGCCAACATCGTCGTGGACGCCGTCTACGGCCTCATCGACCCGCGGATCCGGCTCGCCTGACCCCGCTCCCCGTTCCGGCCCATCCCCTTCTCCCGCAACATCCTCCTGGAGCGTCCCCGTGACGAGCACCGATCAGCAGCCCCTCCTCTCCGTCAGGGATCTACACGTTCACTTCTCGACCGAGGACGGCGTCGTCAAGGCCGTCGACGGCCTCTCCTTCGACGTGGAGAAGGGCAGGACCCTCGGCATCGTCGGCGAGTCCGGCTCCGGCAAGTCCGTCACCAACCTGACGATCCTCGGCCTGCACCACCCCGACCACACCGAGATCGACGGCGAGATCCTGCTCGACGGCCAGGATCTGCTCACCGCATCGGAGCGGGAACTGGAGCGGCTGCGCGGCAACAAGATGGCCATGATCTTCCAGGACGCGCTGGCCTCGCTGTCGCCCTACCACACCATCGGCCGGCAGATCGGCGAGGCGTACCGCAAGCACACCGGGGCCTCCAAGCGGGAGGCCCGGGCGCGGGCCGTGGAGATGCTCACCAAGGTGGGAATCCCCCAGCCCGACCTGCGGGTGGACGACTATCCGCACCAGTTCTCCGGCGGTATGCGCCAGCGCGCGATGATCGCCATGGCGCTGGTCTGCGACCCGCAGCTGCTGATCGCGGACGAGCCGACCACCGCGCTCGACGTCACCGTGCAGGCCCAGATCATGGACCTGCTCAAGGACCTCCAGCAGGAGACCGGCACCGCGATCATCTTCATCACCCACGACCTCGGCGTCATCGCCGACATCGCGGACGACGTGCTGGTGATGTACGGCGGCCGGTGCGTGGAGCGGGGAACCAAGAAGGAGGTGCTGCGGGCGCCCCAGCACCCGTACACCTGGGGTCTGCTGGGGTCCATGCCGAGCCTCGACGGCCCGGTCGACGTACCGCTGTCGCCGATCCCCGGCTCGCCGCCGAGCCTTCTCAACCCGCCGACCGGCTGCCGCTTCCATCCGCGGTGCTCGTTCACCGAGCAGGTCGGCGGCAAGCGCTGTGCGACCGATCAGCCGTCGCTGGAGCTGGTGGACAGCCGCGGGGCCGCCTGCCACCTCACGCCGGAGCAGCGCACCGAATTCTTCGCCGACTTCGCCGACACCCGGTCCAACTGACGTACAAGAGACGGGACTTCCCCACTATGAGCAGCACAGATCCCCTCCTGGACGTCTCCGGACTCACCAAGCACTTCCCGATCAAGGGCGGCTTCCCGATCCGGCGGACGGTCGGCGCGGTCCAGGCCGTCGACGGGCTGGACTTCACCGTCGGCGCGGGCGAGAGCCTGGGCCTGGTCGGCGAGTCCGGCTGCGGCAAGTCGACGACCGGCCGACTGATCACCCGGCTCCTGGAGCCGACGGCCGGCCGGATCACCTACCGCGGGCAGGACATCACCCACGCCTCGCGCAAGCAACTGGCCCCGGTCCGCTCCGAGATCCAGATGATCTTCCAGGACCCGTACGCCTCGCTGAACCCGCGGCAGACCGTCGGCAAGATCATCGCCGGGCCGATGGAGATCAACGGCATCAACCCGGCAGGCGGCCACGAGGCGCGCGTACGGGAACTGCTGGAGATCGTCGGACTCAACCCGGAGCACTACAACCGCTTCCCGCACGAGTTCTCCGGCGGTCAGCGCCAGCGCATCGGGGTCGCCCGCGCGCTGGCCCTGGAGCCGAAGCTGATCGTTGCCGACGAGCCGGTCTCGGCGCTGGACGTGTCCATCCAGGCCCAGGTGGTGAACCTGCTGCAGGAGCTCCGCAAAGAGCTGGGCATCGCGTTCCTCTTCATCGCCCATGACCTGGCCGTGGTGCGCCACTTCTCGCAGCGCGTCGCGGTCATGTATCTCGGCCGGATCGTGGAGATCGCCGACCGGGACGACCTGTACGGCAACCCGCGGCACCCGTACACCAGGGCGCTGCTCTCGGCGGTGCCCGAGGCCACGGCCGACGAGGCGCCGGCCCGGGAGCGCATTCTGCTCACCGGTGATGTCCCCTCTCCGGTCAACCCGCCGTCGGGCTGCCGCTTCCGTACGCGGTGCTGGAAGGCGACGGACAAGTGCGCGAGCGAGGCTCCGTCGCTGGTACGGGCCGAGGACAGCCGGGAGGGCCATCTGACGGCCTGCCACTACCCCGAGGACCCCCGGACCGCTTCGTCCGTCCCGCAGGCCCGTGGCGCCTCTCAGGGGCTGAAGCTCGAGAAGACCACCGAAGCCCCCAAGACCGAGGCCTGACACCCCTGGCCCGGTCCCGGGGCACCCTCGTCGACGCGGACCTGATCGGTCCGCGAACCGCGGGGCTTCCCCGGCCCGAGGGAACCGAGCACGCGAGCCCATTGACCCGAGCCACCTGCGAGCCCGGTTCCCGGGTATACGGGAAAGGCGCCCGGAACCGATCGGTTCCGGGCGCTTCCGTATGTCCGAGCGCCTGGAGGCGGCCGGGGTCGACGAGGACGGGGAGGGCGACCTCGTACGCCGACCACGGCAGAAGGCCCGGAACCTGAGGTTCCGGGCCTTCTGTGTCACACGTGTCGCGTTACGAGGCCGCGCCCACGACGTTCCGCTCCTCGGCGAAGTGGCACGCCGACTCGTGCGCGGCCGGGCTGTCCGAGGACTTGAAGCGCTCGGGGACCGCCAGCAGCGGCATCTCCGTGGCGCACTTGTCCTCGGCCTTCCAGCACCGCGTACGGAAGCGGCAGCCCGACGGCGGGTTCGCCGGCGACGGGACGTCACCGGTGAGGATGATCCGCTCGCCGCGCTCGCGGGCCTCCGGGTCCGGGACCGGGACCGCCGACAGCAGCGCCTGGGTGTAGGGGTGCGTCGGGTGGTCGTAGATCTGCGTGTCCGTACCGATCTCGGCCATCTTGCCGAGGTACATCACGCCGACCCGGTCGGAGATGTGCCGGACGATGGACAGGTCGTGCGCGATGAAGACGTAGGAGAGGTTGAACTCGTCCTGGAGCTTCTCCATCAGGTTGATGACCTGCGCCTGCACCGACACGTCGAGCGCGGAGACCGGCTCGTCGCAGATGATGATCTCCGGGTTGAGCGCGAGGCCTCGGGCGATGCCGATGCGCTGGCGCTGGCCGCCGGAGAACTGGTGCGGGTACCGGTTGATGTACTCCGGGTTGAGGCCGACGACGTCCAGCAGTTCCTGGACCTTGGCGCGCCGGTCGCCCTTCGGGGCCACCTCGGGGTGGATCTCGTACGGCTCCCCGATGATGTCGCCGACCGTCATACGCGGGTTCAGCGAGGTGTACGGGTCCTGGAACACCATCTGGATGTTCCGGCGCACCGCCTTCAGCGCACGCCCGGACAGCCTGGTGATGTCCTGGCCCTTGTAGAAGACCTCGCCGGACGTGGCCGTCTCCAGCGCCATCAGCAGCCGCGCGACCGTGGACTTGCCACAGCCCGACTCGCCGACGATGCCGAGCGTCTCGCCCTGGTAGAGGTCGAAGGAGACCCCGTCCACGGCCTTGACCGCGCCGACCTGGCGCTTGAACAGGATGCCCTGGTTCAGCGGGAAGTGCTTGACCAGATTGCGCACCTGGAGGATCGGCTCACCGCGTTCCACAGGTGCCTCGATGGCCGCGACCGCCGACGACTCGTCGACGGCGTCGACCGCCACGACATCGGTGACGTTCGGGGTGGCGTCCATGGAACCGTCCGTCTTGTCGAGCTCAGCCATGGATCGTCTCCTTCCAGAAATGGCAGGCGCTGCCGCGTCCGGGCAGCTCGCCGCCGTCCCGCTCGGAGACCGGCACCAGGGCCGGAATCTCCGTGCGGCAGATGTCCTCCGCCTTGGGGCAGCGGGGGTTGAAGGCGCAGCCGGACGGAATCTTGAGCAGGTTGGGCGGCAGGCCCTTGATCGCGTAGAGCTCCTGGCCCTTCTGGTCGAGGCGCGGGATCGAGTCGAGCAGACCACGGGTGTACGGGTGCGCGGGCCGCTTGTAGAGCTCGTGCACCGGCGCCGTCTCGACGATCCGGCCCGCGTACATGACCGCGATCTTGTCCGCGACGTCGGCGACGACGCCGAGGTCGTGGGTGATCAGGATCAGACCCATGTTGAACTCGGTCTGCAGCTCCTTGAGCAGGTCCATGACCTGGGCCTGGACCGTCACGTCGAGCGCCGTGGTCGGCTCGTCCGCGATGATCAGCTCGGGCTCCAGGGCCAGCGCCATGGCGATCATGATGCGCTGGCGCATACCGCCGGAGAACTGGTGCGGGTAGTCGCTGACCCGCTGCTTGGCGGCAGGGATCTTCACCCGCTCCATCAGCTCGATGGCCTTGAGTTTGGCCTGCTTCTTGGAGAGTCCCTGGTGGACACGGAACATCTCGCCGAGCTGGTAGCCGACCGAGAGCACGGGGTTGAGCGAGGAGAGCGCGTCCTGGAAGATCATCGCGATCTTCTGGCCACGGAGCTTCCGCCGCTCCTCGTAGCTCATGGTGAGCATGTCCTGGCCGCGGTACAGGATCTGGCCCTGCGGGATCTTGCCCGGCGGCATGTCGAGAATGCCCATGATCGCCTGGGCGGTCACGGACTTGCCGGAACCGGACTCACCGAGCACGGCCAGGGTCTCGCCCGAGTCGACGCTGTAGTTCACACCGTTGACGGCCTTGGCGACTCCGTCACGGGTGTGGAACTCCACGTGCAGGTCGCGCACTTCGAGGAGCAGGGCGTCGTCGGCCCCCCCGGCGCGGGGCTCCGGGATGTCTGCTGTCTTGTCCATGTTGGTCACGTCGTACGCCCTCCTCAGCGCAGCTTCGGGTCGAGGGCGTCGCGTACCGCGTCGCCGAGCATGATGAACGCGAAGACCGTGAGGCTGAGCATTCCTGCGGGGAACAGCAGGGCATGCGGGTTGTCCCGGATGGCCTTGCTGGCCTCGGAGATGTCGATGCCCCACGAGATCGTCGGGTCCGCAAGCCCGAGTCCCAGGTACGAGAGCGTCGCCTCGGCCGAGATGTACCCGCCGAGCGCGATGGTGGCCACGACGATGGTCGGGGCGATCGCGTTCGGCAGGACGTGCCGGAAGAGGATGCGCGAGGTGCCGGCGCCGAGCGCGCGGGCCGCCGTCACGTAGTCCGCCTGCTTCGCGGTGATCACGGAGGACCGCATCACACGGCAGATCGAGGTCCAGCCCAGGAAGGCGAGGGCCAGGATCACCACGTACACCTTGCGTTCGGTGAAGGCGTTGAGGACGACCATCGCACCGAGCAGGAAGGGGATACCGAAGAAGATGTCGGTGATCCGGGAGATCACGGAGTCGAGCCAGCCGCCGAAGTATCCGGCGAGCATGCCGAGCAGGCCGCCGACCAGGGTGACCACCGCGGTGACGCCGACGCCGACCATGATCGAGGCGCGGGTGCCGTAGATGACACGCGCGTAGATCGAGCGGCCCTGACCGTCGTAGCCGAACCAGTCGGGCTGGAAGAAGTGCGTCAGCTCCGGCTTGGCCAGGAAGTGGTTGGTCAGGTCGCCGTCGCGCGGGTCGGCGCTGGTGAACAGCCCCGGGAACGCGGCGATGACCAGCAGGAGCAGCAGCAGGATCGAGGAGATCCAGAACATCGGGCGGTGACGCAGGTCGAACCAGGCGTCGCCCCAGAGGCTGCGCGGCTTGCCCTGGGCCTTGTGGCCGTCGGCGGCCGAGGGAGCGGCGGTGGCGTCCACCACCGCTTCGGTCTTGGTCTCGGTCACGTCAGGCATACCGGATCCTCGGGTCCAGGACCGCGTACAGCAGGTCGACGAGCAGGTTGATCACCAGGATGACGAGGACGAAGACCGTGACAACGCCGACGATCGTCGATCCCTCGCGCTGCTGCAGCGCCTTGAAGAGCAGGTTCCCGACACCCTGGACGTTGAAGATGCCCTCGGTCACGACCGCGCCGCCGATGAGGCCGCCGACGTCCGTACCGAGGAAGGTGACGACCGGGATCAGCGAGTTGCGCAGCAGGTGGACACCGACGATGCGGCGCCGCGGCAGGCCCTTGGCCATCGCGGTACGCATGTAGTCGGCGCGCAGGTTCTCCGCGAAGGTCGTGCGGGTCAGCCGTGCCACGTACGCCATGGAGAGCATGGCGAGCACGAAGCCCGGCAGCAACAACTGCGAGTAGTCCGTGGAGTCCTGGACGTTCGGTGCCACCCAGCCGAGCTGGTCCGCGAGGACGAAGCGGGCGAGGTAACCGAGCACGAACACCGGGATCGAGATGACGATCAGGGTGAAGATCAGCACGCCGGTGTCGGCGGCCTTGCCGGCCCGCAGGCCCGCCCAGGCGCCGAGCCCGACGCCGATGACGATCTCGATGAGCAAGGCCACGACGGCCAGCCGCAGTGTCACCGGGAAGGCCTCGGACATCTCGTCGATGACTTCGCGACCACCGAAGGTCTGCCCGAAGTCGCCCTGGAAGAGATTGCCCATGTAGTCGATGTACTGCTTCCACAGGGGCTGGTCGAGCCCGAACTCATGGCGCAGTACAGCGACCTGCGCGGGGTCCGCCGCCTTGTCTCCCCACATCGCCCGGATGGGGTCACCGGGAAGGATGTGGACCATGAGGAAAATAATCAGAGTGGTCCCGATGAATACCGGGATCATCTGGAGCAGTCGCCTTGCGACGTAACGCCCCATCATGCCTCCATGCCGTGAGGGGTCGGCGATGGCCTTCTCAGAGTTGTCTCCGCCGCGGGGTGTGGGGGAGAGCCCCGGGGCCTACGCCTACGGGCCGGTTCCGCCGCCCCACACGAGGAGCGGCGGAACCGGCCTTCGGGTCCCGATACTTACTTCTTGGCCTTCACCTGGACGTCGGTGAAGATGGGGTCGCCGTCCTGGCCGTAGACGATCTTGCCGAACACGTTCTCCGACTGGCCGGAGTTGTTCTTGTAGAACCACAGCGGGATGGCCGGCATGTCGTTCTTCAGGAGCTGCTCGGCGTCCTGGTAGAGCTTGACGGTCTCGTCGAGCGTCTTGGCCTTGTCGGCCTTCGAGGCGAGAGCGTCGAACTCCTTGTTGGAGTAGCCCGAGGTGTTGCCCGCGGCGGTGGTGCCGTACAGGTCGCGCATGAAGTTCGAGTTGACCGGGTAGTCGAGCACCCAGCCACCGCGGTACATGGACTTGACCTGCTTGTTGTCACGGGCGTTCAGGTCGGCCTGGAAGTCGGGCTTGGAGTCGCCGATGCACTCGACACCGGTGGCCTTGCGGATGCTGTTGCAGACCGCGTCGACCCAGGGCTTGTGGTCCTGGTCGGCGTTGAACTGGATCGAGATCTTGTTGCCCGGGACGCCGCCACCCTCCTTGATGAGGGCCTTGGCCTTGGCCGGGTCGTACTTCGTGACGTCGCCGAGGGCACCGGGCTTGTAGCCGAGCACACCGCGGGCGACGAACGAGTCGGCCGGGGTACGGGTGCCGTGCAGCACGGTCTTGGTGATCGTGTCACGGTCGATGGCCATCGACAGACCCTGGATGACCTTGGGGTCGATGTCCTTGAACTGCTTGGTGTAGAACGCGGGGACGATCGACTGCACCGCGGAGTACTCGGCGTCGATGGCGCGGTCGCCGAGGTCCTGCTTGTAGCTCGTCAGCGAGGTCGTCGGGATCTGCTCGATCCAGTCGAGGTTGTTCGACCGCAGGTCCGAGTAGGCGGCGTCGGCGGTGGTGTAGTTCTTGAAGTCGATGCCACCGTTCTTGGCCTTGTTCGGGCCCTGGTAGTCGTCGAACTTCCGGACCTTGATCAGCTTCTTGTGGTCCCACGAGACGAACTTGTAGGGGCCGTTGCCGATCGGCTTCTGGCCGGCGGCCTTCGGGTCCTTGAAGAAGGACTCGGGCAGCGGCGCCCAGACGTCGTAGCCGAGCTTGTACGCGAAGTACGAGACCGGACCGGTCAGGGTGATCGTGAAGGTGTTCTCGTCGACAACCTTCAGACCGGACATCTTGTCCGACTTCGGCGCACCCTTCTCGGGGTGGACGTCGGCGTAGCCCTTGATGTCCTGGAACCAGCTGGAGTTGGTCTGCTTGTTCTGGACGTTGGCCGACCAGTTCCAGGAGTCCACGTAGGACTTGGCGGTGACCGTGGTGCCGTCGTGGAACTTCCAGCCCGGCTTGAGCTTGACGGTCCACACGGACGAGTCCGCGTTCGGCGTCACGGACTCGGCGTTGACGTACGTGAGCTTGCCGGTGCCGGGCTCGTAGTCGACGAGGCCGGAGAAGATGGTGCGCAGGACACGGCTGCCCTGGCTCTCCTTGGCGTTGGCCGGCTGCAGCGGGTTCTGCGGCTCGCCGAGCTGGGCGGTCAGGATCCCGTTCGGGTCCGCCTTGCCCGAGTTCATGCCCTTGTCGCTGTCCTTGTCGCCACCGCCACAGGCGGTCGCCGTCAGGGCGATGATTGCCGCTCCCGCGACCCACTTGGCGCTCTTGGCACCACGCATGGGTTTCCTCCTCATGAGTCCACTTTTGACTACAAGAAGGGCACTGGAGTTGATACACCGACACCCCTGACGGCGATCGTTTCAGTGCCCCTAGTGTGCTCGTGAGTCGGCACCCCCCACAGTGCGTGACCCATTGACCCGAGCTCAGTGGAGCCAACTATTGAGTACGCACGGGCCGTAAACCACACTTAAAGGGTCTCGGTTTTACAACATCAGCACAGCATGGCTGACCGAAATCCGGACAAAGTGATCCCAGACAGACACCCCCGAAACGGACCGTTAACACATGTTCCGGAGAGCGACGCTCGATATGCGGACAGCTCGGGCGGGAAAAGGAGTTGACGAAAGGCCCGGGCCCCCACAGTGTCTGCGGGAACCCGGGCCTCATGTCAATGACTCGAGCGGCTCATCCTGACAATCCGTCACCCGATGTCGGTGGCCGGACCGGGGACAGGGGCCGCACGCGGTCAGCGCTTGGCGCGCGACGCGGCGCGGCCGCGCTCCTTCTGGTCCAGGACGACCTTGCGGATACGCACGGTCTCCGGGGTCACCTCGATGCACTCGTCCTCGCGGCAGAACTCCAGGGACTGCTCCAGGGAGAGCTTGCGGGCCGGCACCACGTTCTCCGTGGTGTCCGCGGAAGCCGCACGCATGTTGGTGAGCTTCTTCTCCTTGGTGATGTTCACGTCCATGTCGTCGGCGCGGGAGTTCTCGCCGATGATCATGCCCTCGTAGACCTCGGTGCCGGCCTCGGTGAAGATGACACCGCGCTCCTGCAGGTTGACCATCGCGAACGGGGTCACCGAACCCGCGCGGTCCGCGACCAGCGAGCCGTTGTGACGGGTGCGCAGCTCGCCGAACCACGGCTCGTGGCCCTCGAAGATGGAGTGCGCGATGCCCGTACCGCGGGTCTGCGTCAGGAACTCCGTACGGAAGCCGATCAGACCGCGGGAAGGAACGATCCACTCCATGCGGACCCAGCCCGAACCGTGGTTCGTCATCGTCTCCATGCGGCCCTTGCGGGTGGCCATCAGCTGGGTGATCGCACCGAGGTGCTCCTCGGGGGAGTCGATCGTCATGCGCTCGATCGGCTCGTGCGTCTTGCCGTCGATCTGCTTGGTGACGACCTCCGGCTTGCCGACGGTGAGTTCGAAGCCCTCACGGCGCATCTGCTCGACGAGGATGGCCAGCGCGAGCTCACCGCGGCCCTGGACCTCCCAGGCGTCGGGGCGCTCGGTGTCCAGGACGCGGAGCGAGACGTTACCGATCAGCTCGCGGTCGAGGCGGTCCTTCACCTGACGGGCGGTGACCTTGTGGCCCTTGCCGCCCTTGCCGACGAGCGGCGAGGTGTTCGTACCGATGGTCATCGAGATGGCCGGCTCGTCGACCGTGATCAGCGGCAGCGCGATCGGGTTCTCCGGGTCGGCCAGCGTCTCGCCGATCATGATGTCCGGGATACCGGCGATGGCGCAGATGTCGCCCGGGCCCGCCACCTCGGCCGGCTTGCGGGTGAGCGCCTCGGTCATCAGCAGCTCGGTGATGCGGACGTTGGACATCGTGCCGTCGCGCTTGATCCAGGTGACGGTCTGGCCCTTGCGCAGCTCACCCTGCTCGACGCGGCAGAGCGCGATACGGCCGAGGAAGTTGTCGGCGTCCAGGTTGGTGACGTGGGCCTGCAGCGGCGCCTCGTCGTCGTACTCCGGAGCCGGGACGTGCGTCAGGATCGTGCTGAAGAACGGCTCCAGGTTCTCGCTGTCGGCCGGGACGGTGCCGTCCTCCGGCTTGGTCAGCGAGGCGACGCCGTCACGGGCGCAGGCGTAGACGATCGGGAACTCGATCTGGTCCTCGTCCGCGTCCAGGTCCAGGAACAGGTCGTACGTCTCGTCGACGACCTCGGCGATCCGGGAGTCCGGACGGTCCGTCTTGTTGATGCAGAGGATGACCGGCATCTTCGCGGCGAGCGCCTTGCGCAGCACGAAGCGGGTCTGCGGGAGCGGGCCCTCGGAGGCGTCGACGAGCAGCACGACCGCGTCCACCATCGACAGACCGCGCTCGACCTCACCACCGAAGTCGGCGTGGCCGGGGGTGTCGATGATGTTGATCGTGATCGGGTCCCCGCCGTCCTTGGGGTGATACTTCACCGCCGTGTTCTTGGCGAGGATCGTGATGCCCTTCTCACGCTCCAGGTCGTTCGAGTCCATCATGCGTTCGTCGAGGTTCTCGGCGGCGTGCGCGGCGAAGGCACCGGCCTGCCTGAGCATGGCGTCGACCAGCGTGGTCTTGCCGTGGTCGACGTGGGCGACGATGGCTACGTTACGGATGTCGTGGCGCGTGGGCATGGGTGGCTTGCGCTTCTCTCGGATCGTGGGATCAGGCGTCTCAGTCGCTCTCGGGTCCTCGTACGCCCGCCGGGCGGACGCGCCACGGCTACCCCCTATGGTACGGGGTGGCGCCGTGGCGGCTTCCCGGGCAAGAGTTACCGGCGGCCGGACAGGCCCAAGGCTTCGCGTCAGGCGGCTGATGCCGATGCGGCGGGCGGACTCGGGACTCGAACAACTTCGGAGCCGGAGCTCCGAAGCAGCGGGCTCTGAGGTGGGGCCCGGAGCTGGGGCTCCGGTGTGGGGCTCAGAGGGGGATGGAGCGGCCGCCCGGGTCAGCAGGTACCCACGACCTTGCTCGCCGGGGCTCCGGCGGACAAGGGACTGGAGCCGGTTCCGAGCTTCCGGCGCCGTTCCGACCTGCTACTTCTCCTTGCTGACCTGCTACTTCTTCTTGTTTGCCGGGGCTCCGGCAGGCTGCGGCTTCTTGAAACCGATGTCCTGGTAGCGGGGCGTGCCGAGGCCGAAGGCGCCGACGTTCGCCAGCTTTTTGTCGGTCGCCACGAGCTGCGGACGCTGATAGAGCGGAATCGATCCCGCGGCGGCCCAGATCCGGGCGTCCGCCTGCTTCATCAGGTCCTGGGCGGTCCCCTCGTCGAGCTCCGAGGCCGCCTGATCGAAGAGCTGGTCGATGTGGTCCGTACCGACGCGGGTGTAGTTCTGCTCGACCAGCAGGGAGCCGTCGGTGGCAGGCACCGGCTTGGCGAAGATCGGGCGGTCGTCGGTCGCCGGGTAGGCGGTCGCCGGCCAGGAGTAGAGCGCCAGGTCGAAGTCGCCGGAAGCGATGTGGTCCTGGAAGTAGCTGTCGTCGGAGACCTTGGTGATGGCCGTACGGATGCCGATCGAATCGAGCATCGCCGCGATCTTGTCCCCGACGGCACGCAGCGGTTGCGCCCCGGGCCCGGCCGGCAGGACGAAGCGCAGGGTCAGCGCCTTGCCGTCCTTGCCGAGCGGGCCACTGGGCGTGTCGGGGGCCTGGGCGGGGGCCGCGGTGCCTGCGGGGGCGTACGCACCGGCGGCGCCGCCCGGCCTCTGGTCCTGGACGGCGGCCTCGGAGGCGCCGGCCTCGGCCAGGTACCCGGCCTGGCGCAGCAGAGCGGCGCTGTGGATCGCGGCGGCGGGGGCGGGGGCGAGGACCTGGGGGGCGTGGCCGGCTGCGTCGCTGTCGCCCGGCTTGTTGTCGTTGCCGCTGTCGGCCTTGCCGGGCTTCTGGGACGGGGCCGCCTTGTCGCCCTTCCCGGCAGTGGCGTCCTTCTCCTTCGTGCCCTTCGTGACCTCGCTGCCCGCCTTGGCGCCGCCCGGCTTCTTGACCGCGCCCTCCCGTGTCCAGCCCGCGTCGGCCAGCAGCGCCTGCGCCGCCTCGGTGTCCTGGCCGCCGAGTGCGCCACTGCTGTCCTTGTAGGCCGGCTGTCCGACCACGGCCAGGTGGCTGCCGAGCGGCGTGGCGGGCAGACCGAGCGGTTTGAGTACGGTGTCGACGAGCTCCTGGCGGTTCAGGGCCCGGCCGACCGCCCTGCGTACCCGGTCGTCGGCGAGCGGCCCGGACTCGCCGTTCAGCGCGAGCTGGGTGTAGGCGGGCGCCAGCGACTTGCGGACCGCATACGCGCGCAGCCTGCCCTGCTCGGCGGCGTACGCCTCGGCGGCTGCCCGGTTCTTCTCCCTGGCCGCCTGCGCGGCCGCCGCCTCCTCTTCGTCGGAGCCGTGTGCCTCGGCCCAGGAACGCAGCGCGGCGGCCGGACCCGTCCCGGAGCCCGGTCCATGGGCGAGCGGCTGTCCGTTGCCACCCTTGTCGCGGGCCGCCTGCACGATCCGGTCCGCCGCCGCGGCGTCGATGTCGGCGACATCGGCCTTCCCCTGGGCCAGGGACTCGATGCGGACCTGCGGCTTGACGGCCCGGAAGACCAGCGAGTCGAGCTTGGCCCGGCTGCCCCACCAGTGCGCGCTACGGACCAGGGTGACCTCGCCCTTCACCGTGTCCACGCTGTCCAGCCGAAACGGTCCCGCAGTGGCCTTGAGGGTGGTCCGCGTGCCTTCGTTGAAGGCGTCCGGAGAGGCGGTCACCTCCTTCGGGTACAGCGGGGAGAAGAGCGAGCGCCAGTCCGCGTACGGCTTGGCGAAGGTGACCCGGACCTCCTGGTCGTCGGCGCCGCGCTCGATCCTCTCGATCCGCTCGTAGCCGGCGTTGCGGGCGGTCCAGAACGCGGAGTGCTTGCCGTTCAGCGCCCGCCACTGGGCCACGAAGTCGGACGCCCCGATGTCCCGGCCGTCGCTCCACACCGCCTGGGGGTTGATCCGGTAGAGCACCACCTGCCTGGGCTCGCGCTCGACCACCTTCGCGGACTCCAGATAGTCCGGGTCGCGCTGCGGCCTGCCGTTGGCGTCCAGCGGGAAGAGCGTCGGCAGCAGGGCGCCCGTGATGCGGGTGGTGGAGCTGTCCGCGTCGGCCTGGAAGGCGTTGAGGGTGGTGGGCACGGCGTCGATCGCCCAGTTGACCGTGCCCCCCGCGGCGACCTGGTTCCGGGCCGCGACCGCGATGTCCTGGGGGGCGACGGCCCCGGCAGAGCCACCACCGTCGTCGGAGCTGCAGCCGGCCAGTACGGGGAGTGTCAGGGCACCCGTCGCAAGCAGCGCCAGGGCGTGTTTCGAAAGTGGCGTCGTCCGCCCCCGGCCGGACGGGACTTTCGAAACACGCCCTGGCAAACGGCGCTTTCGGGCCGTCCCCCGCGGGACGCCGACGTGGGACATGGCTGATACCTCCGGGGCCGGCCCGGTCCACCCGCACGCGGATGGACAGGATTGTTCTGGTGGCATTTGCAGTTGATCAGACTGGTTTCGTCTGTCCACTGAAGGCGCCCCCGCGCGAGAGGCGGTGCAGACACGGCGCCGGCGCCCTCGAACCCCACCCGTGCGGCGGAACGCCCCGCGAGACCGGGCAGGCCTGGACTCTTCACAACCGGGGCGTGACGCGCGACATCCTCAGGCGCATGAAAGATGACCGCTGCCAATCGTGGGTGAGGCCGCAAGAGCAAGTCGTGCCAACGCACGGAGGATTGACGGCAGTTCAGCACAGCCTCGCCGACCTGGCCCGCACCGTCGGGTGCGCGACCACAAGGCCGTCTCGCGAGGTTGCCTGTCTGCTTTCGGACATCCTCCAGCGCGGTCTTGCTCGTCACACGGCCCGCGACCTAGGGTGAATGCGCTTTCAAAAAAGGTCGGTGCATGCAACAGCAGGTGCTTGGGCACGGAAGAAGAAGCGGACGGTCGGTCGAGTGAGCGCCCCAACGGTGTACGACGTCGCCGAGCGGTCGGGCGTCTCCATTGCCACGGTTTCCCGGGTCTACCGCACCCCGGATTCCGTGCGCGCCCAGACCCGCGAGCGGGTCCTGGAGGCGGCCCGCGAACTGGGCTACGTACCGAGCGGCAGCGCCCGCGGACTCGCCAGCCGCACCACCGGTGTGCTCGGCCTCTGCTTCCCCGACTACTCGGACCCGGACACCGAGGCCGAGGCGGCGGCGACCGACGAGGACGACGACCATGCCTTCATGCTCTACTCCGACCAGATCATCCGGGGCATGGAGCGCGCTGCCCGACAGCACGGGTACGCCCTGCTGATCGCCGCCTCGCTCAAGGGCGGTCCGGAGAGTCTCGTCGCGAATGTGGCGGGCCGGGTGGACGGATTCGCGGTTCTGGCCGGCACCGTCCCCACCGCCGACCTCGAAGTGATCTCGCGACGGCTGCCGGTGGTCATGCTGGCGGGCCCGCGCGGCATCGACCATCTCGACCACATCGTCGTCGCCAACGCCGACGGGCAGCGCGCGCTCACCCGGCACCTGATCGAGGACCACGGGCTGCGCCGCCTCGCCTTCATCGGCGGGGAGGCGGCGTCCCCGGACGCCGAGGCCCGGTTCGTGGGCTTCCAGGAGGCGTGCCGCGAGGCGGGGCTCCCGGTGCCGTCCGCCCCGGCCGTGCGGGCCACGATGATGACCCAGGCCGAGGGCCTGCGGGTCACGGATGCCCTGCTCGGCCGGGACGGGGAACGGCCGCAGGCGATGCTGTTCGCGAATGACCAGATGGCCGTGGGCGCGCTGCGCGCGCTGGAACGGCGCGGGGTCCGGGTCCCGGAGGACATCGCCGTGACCGGGTTCGACGGTATTCCGCTGAGCCGGCTCGTACGCCCGCCGCTGACGACCGTGCGGCAGCCCATACGACAGCTCGGCGCGCAGGCCGTCGAGCTGCTGGTGCAGCGGCTCGCCGACCGGGACCGCGATCCGGTCTCCCTGATGCTGCCGGTATCCATGGTCCGCCGGGCCAGCTGCGGCTGCCACTGACCCGCGGCGCGGGCTCAGCAGCACTTCCGCCACCGGCCCGTCCCGCGGGGCGGGTCAGCGCCCCAGGTGCTCCGCGAAGAACCGCCGCCGGTTCGCGCACAGCTCGGCGGTCTCGTCCGCCTGTCCGTCGTACCCGAAGTGCCCCGCGCTGAGCACCCGGAGCTCACGCGGCCCGGCCAGCGCGTTATGCACGGCGAACTGCCCGGGCGGCGGCACCGAGGGGTCGAAGAGCGCCGCGGCGACCAGCGTCGGCAGCTCGAGGTGGGCGGCGGCCGTGGCAGCGTCGAAGTAGCTCAGCACGTCGGTGACCCCGGGGTGGTCCGCGAAGTACCCGCGTACCGCCTCACCGCTGCCGATGCAGGGCAGCGTGAGCCGCAGCGGGTGGTTCCCGAAGGTGGGCACGGTCAGCTGGGCGGCCCCGAACCGGTCGTCCCAGGGCAGCGCGAGCGCCCCGAGCCCGCCCCCGAAACTCTCCCCGAGATAGCCGAGCCGAGGCACGGCCGCCGGCACGCGCCCCGGCACCGCCTGCGGAACGAGGCTCGGCACGAGTTGCTGGAGGGCCGAGGCCGCGCACCACAGGTCGGCCACACAGTCCCCGATGACATACGTGTCGCGCGACTCGATCCCGTGCAGCACATGGCCCGCGGCCTTGTCGGGTATGCCGGGCCGCAGCCCGCGGCTGCCCATCCCCCGTACGCACGGCAGGATCGCCGCCGCTCCGGGCAGCGGCAGCGGCACATCGGGGCCCGGCTCCGACCGGCCGCCGTAGCCGTGCCCGATGACGAATCCGTACTCCGCGGCCCCCTCGGCAGGCAGCGCGACCCAGCCCCCGAGCCGCACGCCGCCCACCGAGGTGAAGGTCACACCATGGATCCGCACCCCGTCGCGTTCCTCCTCCAGCGGGCCGATTTCCGGCTCCGTGGCGACCTTGCGGGCCTCCTCGTACCGGGCCTGCCAGAAGGCGGCGAAGTCGTCCGGGGCGGCGGGGGCGGGGATGAGCAGCAGGTCGTCGAGCGTGCGCCCGTAGGCGGGATCGAAGGGGAAGCCATGTTCGAACGGAGCCATGATCACGACAATATCGCCCCCGCCCACGCCGGTGCTGACCGCTGACCGCTGACCACTGACCACTGACCACTGACCACTGACCACATGGATCAACGCCGCGGAATAGGTCACATCGTTCCCCATTCCGCAAACGGGATACTTACCGTGCGAAGTTGAACATTCAGATGTCCAGCACGTTGCACGAGTGTGACCTAGCACCCTCTTGCGGATTCCTGAATCTCTGCCGCAGAGTGATGTATGCGCTTACAGGCAGCGCATACATTCGGATTGCTCGAGGAGGAGCCCTCCATGCCCCGCACCGCCAGAAACGCCGCGATCGGTATCGCAGTGGCATCCGCTCTCACTTTCGGTCTCACCGCGTGCGGCAGTTCCGGTGGCGACGACGTCGCCGCGGACGAGAAGCAGACGATCACCGTCTGGGCCATGGGGGCCGAGGGCGAGAAGCTCGCGGATGTGGCCGAGGTGTACGAGAAGGCCAATCCGAACATCACCGTGAAGGTGACCCCGGTCGGCTGGGACGTCGCCCACCAGAAGCTGGTCTCCGCGGCCGCCGCCGGCACCCTGCCTGACGTGGCGCAGATGGGCGGCAGCTACATGGGCGAGTTCGCCGAGCTCGGCGTTCTGGAGCCGGTCGACACCAAGACGTTCGACGAGAAGGACTTCTTCCCGGCCGGATGGCAGCAGGGCGAGGTGGACGGTCAGGCGTACGGCGTGCCGTGGTACGTCGACACCCGCGTCCTCTACTACCGCACCGACCTGGCCGAGAAGGCCGGCATCACCGAGGCCCCGACCGACTGGAAGGAGATGAAGGACCTCGCGTCGGCCTACCAGAAGAAGGCCGGAACCAAGTGGGGCCTGTCCATCCAGCCGAGCGGCCTGGACACGGTGCAGAACTTCTACTCCTTCCTGTACTCGGCCGGCGGCGAGATCATCAACGACAAGGGCGAGGTCGTCATCGACAGCCCCGAGGCCGTCAAGGCACTCGAGGAGTACGGCTCGTACTTCGACAAGGGGCTCTCCAACAAGTCCGTACAGCCCGGCTACGACGTGGTGAAGGACTTCGGCAACGGCCGCGTCCCGATGTTCTTCGGCGGCCCCTGGCACGTCACCCTGCTGAACGAGGGCCAGCCGCAGCTCAAGGGCAAGTGGGCGGTGGCCAATGTGCCCGCCGACAAGTCCTCCGTCTCCATGGCCGGCGGCTCCTCCCTGGTGATCTCCAAGGACAGTGAGCACAAGGCGGCCGCCACGGAGTTCATCAAGTACCTGACCGACACCAAGGGCCAGGCCGACTGGTACAAGCGCACCAACGACCTGCCGGCCAACACCTCCGCCTGGACCTCCGGCGACCTCGCCGACGACGCCACCCTTCAGGTCTTCAAGAAGCAGATGGACACGGCCAAGGCCTCCCCGTCGCTGGCCAACTGGACGGAGATCACCGACAAGGTCGACCAGGCCATCGCCAAGGTCACCCAGGGCAAGGCCTCCGCCGAGGACGCGCTCAAGACGGCCCAGTCCGAAATCGAAGGCCTCGTGAAGTAGGAGTCATGCGCACCATGACCTCAAAGGCCGCTCAGCCGGCCAAGGTGCAGGCCGGGCCGGGGACTTCCGGGTCCCCGGCCACCGGGCCCACAGGTCGCCGGGGTGGCAGGAAGTCCTCGATGGGCGTGCAGAACCTGGCCGGCTGGCTGTTCTCCACTCCCTTCCTCATCCTCTTCCTCGTCTTCATGGCGTTCCCGATCGTCGCGACGCTGGTGATGAGCTTCACGGACTTCGGGCTGCGCAATGTCACGAACCCGTGGGACGCGAACTTCGTCGGCTTCGAGAACTACGTCAATCTGTTCAGCGACGACAGGTTCCTCACGGCGCTGTTCAACACGGCGTACTTCGTGGTGATCGGTGTCCCCCTGACGATCTTCCTCGGGCTGGTCGTCGCCGTACTGCTGAACAACGGCATTGACCGGGCACGGACCTTCTTCCGCGTCGGCTTCTACGCCCCGGTGGTCACGAGCATCGTCGCGGTCGCCGTGGTCTGGCGGTTCGTGCTCGACCCGGTCGACGGGCTCGTCGCGGGGCTCTTCTCCGAAGTGGGCCTCACCTCGCCCGACTTCCTGGGATCCGAGACGCTCGCCATGCCCTCGTTGATCGCGATGGCGGTCTGGCGCAACCTCGGCACGGTCATGGTGCTCTTCATCGCCGGTCTACAGGCCATTCCCACCGAGGTGCGGGAGGCCGCGCGGCTGGACGGCGCCGGTGCCTGGCAGGAGTTCAGAAGCATCACCGTGCCGCTGCTGCGGCCCACGCTGCTCTATGCCACGGTGATCACGACCATCGGCTACCTCAATGTCTTCGAGGAGCCGTTCGTGATGACCCAGGGCGGCCCCTCGGACTCCACGCTCACCGTCTCGCTGAACATGTACCGCGAGGGCTTCAACTTCTTCCACATGGGCTATGCGAGTGCCATGGCGTATGTCCTCTTCGTAGTGATCATGGGCATCACGGTGCTGCAGCTCCGACTGCTGAAGGACAACACGAAATGAGCGCCACCAGTGCACCGGGCGCCGTCTCGACGGCGCCGTCGAAGAAGCCCGAGGACGCGAAGCCGGCCGGTGGTGAGACGGGCGGCGCGAAGAAGGCCCGCAATCCGAAGCGTCCCCTCGTCTACGTCCTGCTCTCGGTCGGCCTGCTGATCATGTCGGCGCCGTTCCTGTGGATGGCGCTCTCGGCGTTCAAGACGCCGCAGGAGCTGACCGCGAGCCCGCCGGTGTGGATCCCGACCGAGTGGACCCTGGAGAACTTCCGGGAGCTGCTCGACAAGCTCGATCTGCCGCTGTACTTCATGAATTCGGTCATCGTGGCGGTGCTGGTCACCGTCTCGAACCTGGTGTTCTGCTCGATGCTCGGGTACGCCCTGGCCAAGCTGAACTTCGTCGGACGCAACAAGATCTTCGGCCTGGTGCTCGGCGCCCTGATGGTGCCCGGCAACCTGATGCTGCTGCCGCTCTTCGTGCTGATGAGCAAGCTGCACCTGATCGACTCGTACGCCGGTCTGGTGCTGCCGTTCGCCGCCGGGGCCTTCGGTGTCTTCCTGATGCGGCAGTTCATGCAGTCGATCCCGGACGAGCTGCTGGAAGCGGCCCGGATGGACGGCGCCGGTGAGTGGTACATCTTCTGGCGGATCGTGATGCCGCTGGTGAAGCCCGCCCTGGCAACGCTTTCGATCTTCACGTTCCTGGGTTCCTGGAACAACTTCGTCTGGCCGCTCATCGCGACCAACGACCCCGACAAGTACACCCTTCCGGTCGCCCTGGCCACCTTCGCCACCGACCCCAACCAGGCGGGCGGGTCCAACGGCGTGCTGATGGCCGGGTCCTTCCTGATCGTGCTGCCCGTCCTGGTCGTCTTCATCGCGCTCCAGCGGCACTTCACCCAGGGCATCGCCACGGCAGGCATGAAGTAGCCGACCCCCTGGGCAGGCCGGCCCGTCCGGCCGCCCCACCGAAACGTACGAGGCCGCGCCCCACACCCCCGTCGGCCACACCTCTTCACCAGAAAGACAGTTTGCGATGAATCACACCCAGGTCCCGTTCCCCGAAGGCTTCCTGTGGGGCGCCTCCACCGCCGCCCACCAGATCGAGGGCAACAACACCAACAGCGACTGGTGGGTCAAGGAGCACGCCGCGGGCACCCACATCCAGGAGCCCAGCCTGGACGCCTGCGACAGCTACCACCGCTGGCACGAGGACATGGACACGCTGGCCGGACTGGGCTTCACCGACTACCGGTTCTCCATCGAGTGGGCCCGCATCGAGCCGGCCGAGGGCCAGTTCTCCCGGGCCGAGCTCGCCCACTACCGCCGCATGGTCGAGGGCGCCGTCGAGCGCGGCCTGCGCCCCATGATCACCCTGCACCACTTCACCGTGCCGCAGTGGTTCGAGGCGCGCGGCGGCTGGACCGCCGACGGCGCGGTCGAGTTCTTCGCCCGCTACGTCGCGGCCTGCGCACCGGTGATCGCCGAAGGCGTCAGCCACGTCTGCACCATCAATGAGCCGAACATGATCGCCGTGATGGCCGGCCAGGCCAAGCGGGGCGACAACAGCTTCCCGCCCGCCGGTCTGCCGACCCCCGACGACGAGACCACCCAGGCCGTCATCGCCGCGCACCACGCGGCCGTCAAGGAGGTCAAGGCGATCGACGCCGGCATCCAGGTCGGCTGGACCATCGCCAACCAGGTCTACCAGGCCCTGCCCGGCGCCGAGGAGGTCACCGCGGCCTACCGTCACCCTCGCGAGGACATCTTCATCGAGGCCGCCCGCGGCGACGACTGGATCGGTGTGCAGTCCTACACCCGGACCAAGATCGGCCCCGAGGGCCCCATCCCGACGGCCGACGGCGTCGAGCGCACCCTCACGCAGTGGGAGTACTACCCGTCCGCGGTCGGCTACGCGCTGCGTCACACCGCCGAGGTCCTCGGCAACGACGTGCCGCTGATCGTGACCGAGAACGGCATCGCGACCGACGACGACACCCGCCGGGTCGACTACTACACCGGCGCGCTGAACGAGGTCGCGTCCGCGCTGGAGGACGGCCTGAACATCCAGGGCTACCTCGCCTGGAGCGCGCTCGACAACTACGAGTGGGGCTCCTACAAGCCGACCTTCGGCCTGATCGGCTGGAACCCGGAGACCTTCGAGCGCCTGCCCAAGCCGTCCGCCGTCTGGCTGGGCGAGATGGGCCGCACGCGCGCACTGCCGCGCATCGCCGACTGACGTCGGCCCCCCCGACCGGGAGCAACCTGACTGCTCCCGCCCGTACGGGAACCGGCGGTACCTGACGGACGCCGGTTCCCGTACAGCTCTGCCCGCGTGCGGCGCCGCCCGTATCCAGCCCCGCCCACGTGCGGCGCCCGCGCGGGTGCCGCACGTATCACGGCGCCCCGCGCCCTCGCGGCCGACGAACGAAATCCGCCCACCACCCACAGCCGGTGGCTCTTCTTCGAAGGGATTCTGATGGACCGCCGCACGCTTCCGGTCGAAGGTGCGTCCGCTGCTCGCCAAGGAGCGGTTCTCCATCTGATCTGCGCTGTGGCGGCGTGCGCGGAGGTCACGACCTCACCCACGATCGGCAGTGGGAGAGGTCGTCAGTTCCAGCCCTTCCGGTACGCCGCCCAGTCGTCGTCCCGCGCCGCGAAGTCAACGTAGAGCGCGACCCCGAACCGTTCCCGGCCGCGGTCCGTGCGCCCCAGCCCCAGTCTGGTGCCCCGGACCGCGGCCGCGACCGTCTCCGCCGCCTCGTGGTGTCCGATGTCGTCCTCGTGGAAGAACGGCAGAGGCGGCCACTGAGCGCCCCCACCACGCTGCGCGCCGCCGGCAGTGGGTCGATCTGGTGGGCGGCGATCGACAGGGGGACCTTGCGGGCCCGTGTGAGCTCGCGCAGGTCGTCGAGGAGCGAGAGGTAGTGGCCGTCGGTGTGCCGTCGCAGTATGACCGGCATCGCCGCTCAGAACATGCTCAGCAGCTGCTCGACCGTGCGCTCGGCGGCCGGCTGCTCGTCGGGCAGATCCAGTTCGAACCAGACAGTCTTGCCGCGCGGTGTCCTTCTGGACCCCCAGGCCGCACTCAGCAGCCCGACCAGCTGCAGCCCGCGCCCGCCCTCGTCGGTGTCGCGGGCCCGCCGTCGCCGCGGCTGGACGAGACCCGCGTCCCATACCTCGCACACGAGCGTACGGTCGCGCAGCAGCCGGAGCCGGATCTCGCCCTCCCCGTACCGCAGGGCGTTGGTGACCAGTTCGCTGACCAGTAGTTCGGTGGTGTCCACCAGCTCCTCGAGGTCCCAGGCGAGCAACTGGCCACGGGCCAGTTCGCGGGCCCGGCCGACGGAGCGGAGTTCGCGGGGCAGCCGCCAGTCGCCGACCGCGTCGTCCGGCAGCCCCTGGATGCGGGCCATGAGCAGGGCGATGTCGTCCTCGCCGTGCCGGGTGTCGAGGGTGGTCAGTACGTGGTCGCAGACGTCTTCGAGCGGCCGTTCCGGTTCGACGAGCGCACTGCGCAGGGCATCGAGCCCTTCGTCGAGCGGGTGGTCGCGGGACTCGACGAGTCCGTCCGTGTAGAGGGCGAGCAGGGCTCCCTCCTTCAGCTCGACCTCGACCTCCTCGAAGGGTTCGCCGCCGACGCCGAGCGGCATCCCGGGCGGGACGTCGAGCAGCATGGCCGGTTCGCCCGGCTCGACCACGGCAGGGGGGAGATGGCCGGCGTTGGCGAAGGTGCACCGCCGGGTGACCGGGTCGTAGACCGCGTAGACGCAGGTCGCCAGGTAGACCTCGGAGAGGTCTGCCTCGCGGGACTTGTGGGCGGCCCGTGAGGGCCACTGGGCGCCGCCGAAGCCGCCGGATGAGGGGGTGCTGCCACCGGGGGTGCCGAGCCCCCGGGCGACCTCGTCGAGTGCGGAGAGCACCTCGGCCGGTTCCAGGTCCAGGAGAGCCAGGGTCCGTACGGCGGTGCGCAGTTCGCCCATGGCCACGGCGGCCCGCAGGCCACGGCCCATCACGTCGCCGACGACGAGGGCGGTCCGGTGGCCGGGGAGTTCGATCACGTCGAACCAGTCTCCGCCCACCTCGGTGGCGGTGTTGCCGGGGAGGTAGCGGCAGGCGATGTCCAGGCCGGCGGCCACGGGGTCGCCGGGGGGCAGGAGGCTGCGCTGAAGGATCAGTGCGCGCTCGTGCTCGCGCCGGTAGAGGCGGGCGTTGTCGATGCAGACCGCGGCGCGGGCGGCGAGTTCGGTGGCCAGTGCACGGTCTCTCTCGCCGAAGGGTTCGCTGCCCTTCGTGCGGGAGAACTGGACGAGACCGACCACCCTGTCGTGGGCGACCATCGGTACGGCGAGCGTGGACTGGACGAAGCCCCGGTCGTCGCCGGGCACATCCTCGACATGACCGGTGCGCAGGGCAATGGCGCAGGGCGAGTTGTACGAGAAGCGGTGTACGGCGCCGAGCGCGGGCGGGCCGGTGCCCGTGTCGGGTGCGGCGGTGACGGGCAGGGCGTCCGACACGGCGCTGGCAAGGGCGACGCGGCGCAGTTCGACGGAGCCGCCGAAGGATTCCTGACGGAGCGAATCCCAGCTGCCGGGCGGCGCGTCGTCGCCGGTGAGCAGCCCCTGGTAGAGGTCGACGGCGGCGAGGTCGCAGAAGCCGGGCACGGCGACATCGAGGAGTTCGCGGGCGGTGGTCTCCAGATCGAGGGAGTTGCCGATACGGGCACTGGCCTCGTTGAGCAGGGCGAGATTGCGGCGGGCGCTGGCGGCCTCGCGGGCGGCGATGTGCCGCCGGGTCACATCGGTGGCCAGTCCGGCGATGCCGATGGGTCGGCCCGATCCGCTGTGCACACGGTAGAGGTTCATGGACCAGTGGCGGCTTTCGCTGTCGCCGGGCGCGGTGCCGACCAGTTGGAGATCGGTGACGGATGCGCCGGTCTCCAGGACGCGCTCCAGCGTGGTGGTGAGCCGGTCGGCCTCGGAGCGGGACAGGTAGTCGTCGACCGTACGGCCGCGGTGGTCGGCGGCCCGGCCGCCGAAGACGGTGGCGAAGCGCTGGTTGGCCCGTAGCACCGTGAGGTCCATACCGAACAGCACGAAACCGAAGGGAGACTGGCCGAATATGGCCTGTGACGCGGCAAGGTCCGTCTCGATGCGGCGCAGCGCGCGGACGTCCACGACGATGCAGAGTGCGGCCCGTTCCCCGGTCTCCGTCTCGCTCGGCATCACATAGATCTCGGCGAGCCCGTGCATGGGGTCCTCGTCCGGTATCCGGAAGGGGACGAGGCCTGTCCACTCCTTGCCGTCGAGGATCTCGCGGACCCGGCGGTGGCCGTCCGTGCGCAGTTCGGCAGGCATGAACGCCTCAACCGGATCCGTGCCCACCGCTTTATCTGCGGGAATGCCGAAGAGGTCGGCGGCCCGCCGACTCCACTGCTCGATCAGGCCATCGGGGCCGATCGAGAAGGAGGCGACCCTGATGTAGTCATAGATCGAGCCGGGCGGACTGCTCTGCCACACAATGTCGCCCGCCGTCCCAGGTATTTCGCTCACGCGACCGTCCCCTCCAGCTCACACACCGGACCGGTCCTGCCCGCAGTATTCAGCACTGCGGCCTCTACCGGCACGGCGTTCACGATCACAGCACGGTCTCAGTCCATTTCAGCCAGGTTCTACCCGACCTCTGTGATCGCTGTGCGTCCCACCCCACTCCTAACCAGGCAGAGCCAGCTCGAACCACACGGTCTTGCCGGTCTTTCCGCGTCTGGTCCCCCAGCGGCGAGCAGAACAGGCCACCAGTTGCAGCCCTCTGCCGCCCTCGTCGTCGGGTCCCGCCCTGCGTTCGGTGGGCGGATCCGGAAGCGGATCGGAGACTTCCACGAGCAGTCCGGGGCGGGCGGCGGGGGCATGACCGTTGAGATGAGGGCGCAGCAGCCGTACGCCGATAGGGCCCGATGCGTACTGCATGGAGTTGGTCACCAACTCGCTGACCAGCAGAACTGTCATATCCCCGAGAGCAGCGTCGAGCCCCCAGCCGCGCAGCGCCTCATGAACGGCATGCCGCGCGGAACGCACGGCGCCCGGCACAGCCGGAAAGGTCCACTCGGCGCAGTCGCCTTCGGTGTCGGTCACACCGATCACTTCCCAAGACCTGCAACGGGGACGTCCTGCTTACAGGGACTAATCAGGACATACCCGATACTTGGGGTGAATTACCGTCGGGATCGACACGTGGGGCGTACGGATGTATGGCCGCGCGCACGAATAGATGCAGACAGAAAGAGGGGCGCACGGGGCAATCCGCGCGCGCCGCCGGAATCCACACCGTCAGCACTCACCGCAGCATTCCGTATCAGCGGGGCGCACCGTCCGGCAGGCGGCGCATCGCCTCCGCGACCGCGGGCAGATCCTGGTCCAGCCAGTCGACCGCGTCGCTCTCGCCGGGCCCGAGCCAGCGCAGTTCGTCATGGTCCTGGAGCGGTGCGGGCACCCCGGACACCAGGCGGGCCGTCCACACCCGCAGCACGTACCCGGGCTTGAGCGGCCACTCACCGGGGATGCGCTCCAGCGGTTCCGCCTCCACGCCGAGCTCCTCGCGGAGTTCCCGTACGAGCGCCTGCTCGCCGCTCTCCCCCGGTTCCAGCTTCCCGCCGGGCAGCTCCCACCGGCCGGCCAGCTCGGGCGGGGCGCTCCGGCGCGCGGCCAGCAGGCGGCCACGGTCGTAGACGGCTCCGGCCACCACCACACGATCGTTCATGAGCCGGAGCGTAACGCCCCCGCCCCGCTCCCGGCGGACGGCCTCCTACCGGGCGCCCTGCCCGAGGCGCTCCACCCAATAGAGCTGTTCCTGGCCATGGGTGTCGAGCTTGTCGGCAATCTCCTGAGCCTCGCCCTGCGTGGCATATCTGCCGACGCGGTAGCGATTGCCGTTGTCGTCCTGCCGGATCACCAGCCACAGGAGCTCGGCACCGCTGTCGCTCATCGCACCCCTGCCCGGCATCGCGCCCCTCCCTCGAACGGCATGCACATCTCTGAGGATCCCCAGGAAACCGCGGTATGCATATGCCGGAGCCTACGCCTGACCTTCACTCAACGGATAAGTAATTTCACAAAGAGATACCGGTCCGGCCATACATTCCGGCCATGAATGACGGAAGCGCACCCCATTGGATGCGCCCCGCAGCAGTTACATCCCGATCCACCGGCCACGGCGCCGCGACATCCAGGCCCCTGTGGCACCTCGACCGCCCTCGATGCGGCCATGTCCGTCATCGCGCCTTCCCGTTCGTCGTCCCGCGTGCGGGCACGAACGGGACAGAAGGAGCGGGACATGACAAGCCACTACAATCGGTGGCTACCCCTCGGCCACGGGGCCGGACAGGGCGTCAGCTTGTCGGCAGTGACACCGGACAGCGCCCTGCGCACATCGGTCACCTGACCGGAAGGTGGTAGCCGATCCGGAAACGATCGGCGGGCACCACCACATCGGCCGTCTCCACCGGGCGGCCCGATGCGTAATACGTACGCTCGATCACCATCACCACGTGGCCCGGTACGCCACCGAGCGCCAGGAGCTCCTCCGCCAGCCCCGGGCGCGCACCGACCTGCTCGGCCACGTTGTCCACGACAACATCGATCGCGGCCATCCGCTCGACCACCCCACAGCCGCCCAGCGGACCCTCCTCCGGCAGCATCACCGGCGTACGCCCCGTCACGGCGAGGGGTTCCCAGGAGGTGGAGAGCATCATCGGCTCCCCGGCCTCCCGGAAGGTGTAGCTCGTACGCATCACCCGGTCGCCCGGTTCGACACCCAGGCGCCCGGCGATCTCACCGCTCGCGGCCTCCTGCTCGCTGCGGGACTCCCAGGTCCCGCGCGCCCCCTCCGCCGTCTGCTCCTGGCGGAACGGGCTGGCCGCGCCCCCGGCCCGGTAGCCGGAGCGGGCGATCCGGCGCGGGACCGGGCGCTCACGCACATACGTACCGGAGCCGGAGCGTCCCTCGACCAGCCCCTCGGCCATGAGCACCTTGCGCGCCTCCAGCGCGACGGTGTCCGAGACTCCGTACTCCTCGCGGATACGGGCCTGCGAGGGCAGGCGCGCATGCGGCGGCAGCGAACCGCTGACAATCTTCTCTCTCAGATCGCTCGCAACGCGCAGATAGGCGGGCTGCTCACCGAAAGCCACAAGCCACTCCCAACAGGTTGACAGTCTGCAACAGCCTGACAACCGTCGGTTGTGAATCGCAAGCGCAGGCCAGAGTTTCACCCGAAGTGATGATTCGTCATGATCTCGTGCATTCCCGCCGCCGATCGCCGGAGATGCGCCGGCGGCAAGGCGTGTGGGGCGGCCTCGGATGCGGCCGCCCCACACACACTCGACGACCTACGGAGCCGTCAAGTGAGTCCGTCGGTGGGGTTGATAGGGGTGGGAACGGGGGTTCTGGGGCCGAATAGGTGACCTTGGCAGCTGTTGCTCGTTGGGCTGGGTGGCAGGTGTCCGGCGTCGGTGGGAGGGGGTGTTGTGGTGGGTGGTTTGCGGGAGTTGGCGGCACCGTTCGTGGTGCCCGGGCCTCGCGGGGTGGCCATCCGGGACCATCTCAAGCACCTCACGCCCCACGACGAGAGTGTTCTGCGCGCGGTCGGTGAGCATCAGGGCCGTCTGGCTTCGCGTGATCTCAAAACCCGCTGTGCGGATGGTCTGGGGCACGGTGCGGACACCTGGGCGTCGCGCAAGCGGGACCTGACGCCGTTGTCGTCGTCGCGGATCGCGGGTTCGATCACCAAGGCCACGCACGACCAGTGGGCACTGGCACGCCGTAGCCAGGCCGCACACATCCAGACACTGGAAGCCGGGATCAGGACGCTGCGCCACCGCCTGTCCCTACCGATCGGCGAGCGGGGGACGAAGCGGGCCCCGGGCGGCTACCGCTCCCGGAGTGGGTGGTTCCACAAGTCCCGGCGCCTGGCCGCGCTGGAGGCGCGGCATGCGGCTGTCGTCGCCGACCGGCAGGCCGGGCGGGTGCGTGTGGTGCGGGGTGGCAGACGTCTCCTCAATACCCGCCACCACCTCACCCAAGCCCAGCTCACCGAAGAGCGGTGGCGGGAGCGTTGGGAGGCGGAGCGCTGGTTCATCGCGGCGGATGGTGAGTCGGGGAAGCGGTTCGGGAACGAGACGATCCGCGTCACCCCGGACGGCGAGGTGTCCATCAAGCTGCCCGCCCCGCTCGCCCACCTGGCCAACACCCAACACGGCCGCTACACCTTCACCGCCACCGTCGCGTTCGCGCACCGGGGCGTGGAGTGGGCCGACCGCATCACCGCGAACCGGGCCGTCGCCTACCGCATCCACCTCGACACCGACCGCCGCCGCTGGTACCTCACCGCATCCTGGCAACGCCCCACCGTCCAGACCATCCCGTTGGAGACCGCCCGGGCCCGGGGCATGATCGGCGTCGACACCAACGCCGACCACTTCGCCGCCTACCACCTCGACCCACACGGCAACCCCATCGGCAACCCCCACCACTTCCCCTACGACCTCTCCGGCACCACCACCCACCGCGACGCACAGATCCGCCACGCCCTCACCCAGTTGCTGCACTGGGCCAAGCAGACCGGTGCCGCCGCGATCGCCATCGAAGACCTCGACTTCACCACCGACAAGACCCGCGAGAAACACGGCCGCAAAAAGCGGTTCCGGCAGATGATCTCCGGCATCCCGACCGGCAGACTCAAGGCCCGGCTGGTCTCCATGGCCGCCGAACAAGGCCTGAGCATCGTCGCGGTCGACCCCGCCTACACCTCCCGATGGGGTGCCCAGCACTGGCAGAAACCACTGGCCACCCCACACCGCAGAATGTCCCGTCACGATGCCGCCGGCATCGCGATCGGACGCCGCGCCCTCGGACACCCCATCCGGCGTCGGACGGCACCGCCCCCACACGACCGGAGCGATCGTGCGGGGCATCGGACCGCCCAGGCCAGGCCAGGCAACCGAGGACGTGACGGAAACCGCCCACCCGCAACGGACCGGCTCCCCGGAGGGCCGCCACCGAACGGGAAGCGAAAGCGGGAACCCAGCGCATCCAACACCGTTCGGGATGCGCCCAGACCGCAGCAGTGGGTCCAGGACCCACTCCTGCGCACTGGTTAGGAACGGTCCTCCTCGATTGCCGTGCACTGGTGGGGGCCATGGGAATTGGAGGTGGAGGCAGAGCCGGACCGAACCGGAAGAACATGGGCATGACAATCAAGGGATTCCGTGCCGCCCAAATCCCGGCCGACAGCGAAAGGTTGACCGATCCATGGGAATCGCACAAGGGTGCGTCGAGGTGTGCAACCCCTTCACCATTCGGTCGCCACACGCCTGACATGCTGACAGGCATGGCCATGTATCTCTGCCCACAGGACGGCACCCGCGCAGAAACCACCACCCTCACCTGGTGCTGCCCGGTCTGCCGCGGCCCCTGGGACCTCGATTTCGAGGTCGCCGGGCCGCTCTCGCTCAACTCCCTGACCGGACGCGTAAATTCACTGTGGCGTTACGAAGAGGCGCTGCCCCTCGCCTCGCCGGCGACCACCCTCGGCGAGGGCCGCACCCCGCTCGTTCCGCTCACCGGCACGGTCACGGCCAAGCTCGACTTCCTGATGCCGACGCTCTCCTTCAAGGACCGCGGCGCCGTGATGCTCGCCGAACTGGCCCGCCGCCTCTCGCCCGAACGCGTCATCGCGGACAGCAGCGGCAACGCCGGCACGGCCGTCGCCGCGTACTGCGCCCGCGCCTCACTCCCCTGCACGGTGTACGTCCCCGAAGGCACGTCCCCGAAGAAGACCGAACAGATCCGGGCCCACGGCGCCCGCCTGGAGATCGTCCCCGGCGGCCGTGAGGCCACCGCGCTGGCCGCCCGTACCGCCGCCGACGCCCCAGGCACCTTCTACGCCTCGCATGTCTTCAACCCGTACTTCCTGCACGGCACGAAGACCTACGTGTACGAGATGTGGGAGGACCTCGGCGGCCGGCTCCCGGACGCCATCGCCGTACCGGTCGGCAACGGCACCCTCCTCCTCGGCGCGGCCCTGGCCACCGCCGAACTCCACGCCCAGGGGCTGATCGACGAACGCCCGGCGCTGATCGCCGTACAGGCCGAGGCCGTATCACCGCTGGCCGCCGCCTTCCGCGCGGATGCGGACGGACTGCTCGACACCCCGGCCGGCGCAGCCACCCCCACCCTTGCCGAGGGCATCGCCATCCCACGCCCGCCGCGCGCCCATGCCATCCTGGCCGCGGTACGGGAATCGGGCGGCACCTTCCTCACGGTGACCGAGGATCAGATCCGCACCGCGCAGCTGGATCTGGCCGCCCGCGGGTTCTATGTGGAGACGACGGGCGTCGCCTGCTGGGCGGCGGTCGGCGGCTGGACGGACCGGAGCGTCGTGGTACCCCTGTGCGGCGCGGGCCTCAAAACCGGCCTCGCCGGCTGACGGGGCCCCGGCCGTTCACCCGCGCGCCGCGCGCCGTGCACCACCGCTCGGCGCGCGCGTCCATACCTTCGTACGGTGAGCCTCTCGCGCGTCTGTCTCCTCACGTCCCTGGCATCCCTGACGTCTCTCGTCGCGGGCGCGCTGCTCGCGCCGCTGCCGCCTCTCTCGTACGCGGCCGCTCCCCTGCCGCCCGCGTCCACGGCCTGCGGCCGGGACACCGACCCCTCCTGGGCGCCGACCTCCACCCGGTTCGGCGAAGCCGGCGGATACGCCCCCTACGCCGGCAACGGATATCTGGCCCACCGAGTGCCCCCCACGGGCGCCGGATACGCCGCTTCGAGCGAGAAGACCGGCTGGCCGCTGTTCACTCCGCGCTACGACGGCGCCTTTGTTTCCGGCCTGTTCGGGCGCGACAAGGACCTCGCCGCCGGCCGCGAGGTGGTCGCCGCACTGCCGAGCTGGACGAACCTCGACGTACGCGTCGGCGACGAGACCTACGGCCCGGCCACGCCTCCGGGCCGGATCTCGCACTACCGTCAGACGGTGTTCCTGCGCTGCGGCCTGGTGCGTACGTCGCTGCGCTGGACCACAGCCGACGGGCGCGCGACGGACCTGACGTACGAGGTGCTCGCCGACCGGTCCGATGTGCACACCGGCGCCGTACGACTGCGCATGACACCGCACTGGAACGGTACGGCGACCGTCACCGGCCGCCTCGACCCGCGGGGCGCACGCAGGATCACGCTCAACAGCGACGGAACGTTCCGCACGCGGGGCACCGGAACAGCGGGCGCGATCGTCCAGACGATGCGCACCTACGGACCGGAGTCGGAGCGGGTGAGCGGCACCGACCGGGAGCACAGCACGGACCGGGAACGCAGCACGGACCGGGAACGCAGCACGTTCCGGGTACGCGACGGGCGCACGTACACCTTCGAGAAGTACGTCGGAGTGGACACCGCGCTCACCGCGTCCGCCCCGAGCACTGCCGCCCGTGAGGCGTCCCGGCGCGCTGCCCGGCGCGGCTGGTCCGGTGTGCTCGCTGCGAACGCCGCCGCCTGGCGGCGGGCCTGGGCGGCCGACATCTCCGTACCGGACAGTCCGGAGCTGCAGAAGTGGCTGCGGTCGGCGCAGTACGGACTGCTCGCCTCCACCCGGACCGGGTCCCGCGACAGCATCGCACCGGCCGGCCTGACCAGCGACAACTACGCCGGCTTGGTGTTCTGGGACGCCGAGACCTGGATGTACCCGGGGCTGCTCGCAACCCGGCCCGAACTGGCCCGATCGGTCGTCGAGTACCGCTACCGCACACGCGAGGCCGCCCGTGCCAACGCTCAGAAGCTGGGATTCCGGGGCCTGTTCTACCCGTGGACGAGCGCGAGCAAGGGCAGGCTCTTGACCGAGTGCCAGAGCTGGGACCCCCCGCACTGCATCACCCAGATTCACCTCCAGGGCGATATCTCGCTCGCCGTCTGGCAGTACTACCTGGCGACCGGGGACCGCGACTGGCTGGCCGGGCACGGGTGGCCGCTGCTTCAGGGGATCGCCGACTTCTGGGCCTCGCGGGTTACCGCGAACGACGACGACAGCTACTCGTTGAAGGACGTCGCGGGCCCCGACGAGTACAGCAACGGCGTCACCGACGGGGTTTTCACCAACGCGGTCGCGGCCACCGCCCTGCGCAACGCCACCCGCGCGGCGCAGTTGCTGGGGCACCCCGCACCGGCCGTGTGGACGCGGATCGCAGACGGTCTGCGCATCCCGTACGACCCGAAGCGGAAACTCTTCCTTCAGTACGCGGGCTACAACGGCTCGACGATCAAGCAGGCCGACGCGGTGCTGCTGATCTACCCACTCGAATGGCCGATGGAGCCGGGTGCCCGGGCGTCCACGCTCGACTACTACGCCGCGCGCACCGATCCGGACGGCCCTGCGATGACGGACTCGGTCCAGGCGATCGGCGCAGCCGCGATCGGGGCACCCGGCTGCGCAACGTACACCTATCTCCAGCGTGCCGTGCGCCCGTTCATGCGCGGCCCGTACGCCCTGTTCAGCGAGGCCCGGGGGGCGAAAGCGGGCGCGCAGGACCGGCTGTCGGGCTCCCCCGCCCAGGACTTCCTCACCGGGAAGGGCGGATTCCTCCAGGTCCTCACACACGGTCTGACGGGCCTTCGGCTGCGGGAGGACGGAGTGCGCCTCGATCCGTTGCTGCCGCCGCAGCTGGGCAAGGGCGTCACGCTGACGGGGCTGCGCTATCGGGGCCGTACGTACGACATCGCGATCGGACCCCTGACGACGACGGTCCGGTTGACCTCCGGCGCCCCCTTCACCGTCCACACCCCCACCGGTCCCCGCCTCCTGACCAGCACGCTCACCCTCGCCACCCGACGCCCCGACCTCGCCCGGACGACGGACGCGGCCCGCTGCCGCCCGGCGACGGCGACTTCCGAGACCCCCGGCCTGTACGCGGCCGCCGCGGTGGACGGCAGCCCGGCCACGGCCTGGTCCCCGAACGGCGCGACGGGCACACTGACGGTGGACCTGGGGCGCGCGGCCCCGGTGACCTCGATCGAGCCGGAGTGGACGGACGCACGCTTCTCCTCCTACCTCCTGGAGACATCGGTGAACGGCACGGACTGGCGGCCGTACGGGTCGGGTGCGGTGGCTCGGCAGGTGCGGCTGAAGGTCGCTTCGGAAGACGTGGAAAAGCCGCCAGGGGTAACAGAGTTGAGGGTCACGCAGCCCTGAGGGCTGTCCCGCTCAGACGCCGGGTGGGTCAACCCTGGTGTAAGGAACGCCGATACTGGTGCCGCCAGGGGTGACGACCCTGATGCTGACCGTGCCCGGCACCCCGGGCGGTGGCGTGGCTGTCAGCTGGGTGTCGGAGACCACGGTGAAGGCGGCGGGCACGCTGTGGAACAGTACTGCGGTGGCATGCGTCAGTCCGGTGCCGGTGAGAGTCACGGTGTTGCCGCCTGCCGTCGGCCCCTGGTTGGGTACCAGGCCGACGACGACCGGCGCACTCAGATACGCGTAGGTCACACCGTTGCTCGTGCCACCGGGCGTGGTGACGGTGACCGGGACGGTGCCGGCGGCACCGGGCGGCGCCGTCGCTCTGATCTCCGTGGCCGACACAATGGTGTAGTTGGTCGCCGCCGTCGCGCCGAAGCGAACCGCCGTGGCCTGAAGGAGATTCGCGCCGGTCAGCGTCACGGAGTTGCCACCGCCGACCTGGCCGGACCCGGCAACGACATTACTGAGAGTCGGTGCGGCGAGGTAGTAGTAGAAGACGGCTTGGCTGCTGGTGCCGCCGGGCGTGGTGACCGTGACGGCAACCGGCCCCGGGATGCCGGTGGGGACAACCGCGGTCAGCTGGTTCGGCGAGACGAAGGTGAACGCACTCGCCGCGTTCGCACCGAAGCGAACGGCGGTTGTTCCGGTGAAGTCGGTCCCGGACAAGGTGATGCTGTTCCCACCCGCGAGTGGCCCCTGGGCCGGAGCCACACTACCCAGAGCCGGTACGGCGGCATACGTGTAGGGGATCCCGGCGCTGGTGCCGCCGGGGGTGGTGATCCTGACGTCGACGGTGCCGACGGGCGCGGCGGGGGCCACCGCGGTGACCTGTGTCGCGGAGACGGCGGTGAACGCGGCGGCCACGGTACCGAAACCGACCGAGGTGGCACCGGTGAAGCCGGTGCCGGTCAACGTGACGACCGTTCCGGCGGCCCCCGAGGAAGGGCTGATCGTGGTGATGACGGGGGCCGCCGTGGCCGTCGACGATTGCGAAGCGTGGGGCATTGAGCTGTCGGAGCTCTCCACAGCCGTCCTCCTGTAGGGGTGATGTGATCGACGGGATGTGATCGGGGCGTTGTGGACGGGATGCGGGGACCGGGGCGCCGCCCGGACCTGTCCGGGCGGCGCCGAGCGAGTGGTGCCGGGGGTCCGCCCGGCCGGGCGCGTAATGTCCCGGACCGGGGCGGACGTCATGCATCCGTAGGCGGTACCGGTGCCGGGCGCTGTTCCGCTTCGGCAGTCGGTGCCGCGCTCGTGGCGGATCAGATGCCGGGGCCTGCCGCATAGGTGAAGGCGCCGACGTCCGTGGCCGTGCCGGCAGGGTTGGAGAGCGTGACGTCGACCGCACCGGCGGCGCCGGGCGGGGTGACGGCGGACACCGTCGTCGCGTTGATGACCGAGAACGGTGCCGGCACGCCGCCGAACGTGACCTGGCTCGTCGAGGTCAGGTTGGTGCCCGTGATGGTCACCGCCGTTCCGCCGGATGTCGGCCCGGAAGCCGGAGTGGTCCCGGTGATGGTCGGGATGTCGATGTACGTGTACGACAGACCGTTGTTGGTGCCTCCGGCGGTGGTCACACTGACGCTCACCGGTCCGGCTGCCGCACCCGCGGGCACGACGACACTGATCTGGCTGTCCGAAAGCACCGTCGGCGTAACGGTGTTGGCGCCGAACGACACCCCCGTGGCGGTGGACAGGCCGGTGCCGCTGATGACGATGGTGTTGCCGCCTGCGGTGGGGCCCGAGCTCACGCTCAGACCGGACTTGAACGGGGCGCCGACATAGAAGAACGGTGCCGGATTGCTGGTTCCGCCCGGGGTGATCACCGTCACATCGACCGTGCCGGAGCCGGACGGCGAGACAGCGGTGACCTGGGTGGGCGAGACGTTGGTGACAGCGGTGGCCGGGTGGGCGCCGAAGAGTACAGCGGTGGTGCCCGTGAGGTTGGTGCCGGTGATGGTGACGGTGGTGCCGCCACCGGTGGATCCCTGGTTCGGAGTGATTGGCATGGTCGTCCTCCGCGTTTGAACTGACCTGTCACGTATGGAAGTTGGCTCTACGTCAGACCCAGACCAAGGCCCATGGCCATGACTTGGACCACCGGGCGCTGTCGTGCTCACGTGACTGATGCCGACTCGCTCACGGCGGCAATGACCGCACGCGGGCCGGAGAGTCCGTGGCCACGCTCGTGGCCTCGACGACGAGGTACTCGGTGTGCGCGGACGACCCGCGCACCGCTCCCTTGCAGAGGCCGGGGGCTGTCGCACCAGCCCCTGCCGCTGGCCGGCAGGGACGACTGGTCGGGTCCAAGTCCTCTACAGGGGCGCCCATCGCGGCCGTCCGGAGCAAACGATGCCGAGTCCGTCACGCATGGACGGCCGGCGAACAGAACGGTTCCGCGCTCCCCCGGAGAGGGATGGGCGGCCCACCGGTTCGGATTCCCAAGTGACCCATACAAATGGAATATGACACAAGCGTCCTGACAGCCGGCCACCTGAACAGACGAGCGCACAGGGGCGGGGCGATCGGCACGCCGAGGGGACGCGAATCCGCCGCCTGTCCCCTCATGCGCCCCAGGAACCCGAAGCGGCCCCGATGACTTCGAACGGTGGACAGCGGGAGAAACGGCGGGCAGCCGGAGAGAGGCAGCTCGCGTCCCGGGTCCGCGGCGACGAGGCCGTACCCGGCGAATCCACCGCTCCGGGCCCGCCGCGCCCCCGCCCCTGCGGGACGCACGCGGCCGATACCCGCCGGAACCACTGCGGGCACCCGCCGATCGGCCTGGACAAGGCTGTTAGCGGTCGTTAACCTGAAGGCAGACGTTAACGCTCATTAACGACCTCGCCCACGATTTGCAGTGGTGGCGACGCCGCTGACAATCGTGGGCGAGGTCGTAACCACTGCGGTACGGGCAAGGGGGCTCGACACGATGCAGCAGGCACCGGTGCTGGTGAGCGCGGCCGATCCCGCCTCCGAGGCCTGGCAGGCCAACGAGGCGGCGCATCACGCGCTCGCCGACGAGCTGCGCAGGCGGCTCGCCACGGCCAGGCTCGGCGGAGGTGACAAGGCCCGCGCCCGGCATGTGGCGCGCGGCAAGCTGCTGCCCAGGGACCGGGTGGACACCTTGCTCGATCCGGGCTCCCCCTTTCTGGAGCTGGCCCCGCTGGCGGCCGAGGGGCTGTACGGCGGCGCCGCCCCGGCGGCCGGGGTGATCGCCGGGATCGGCCGGGTCAGCGGCCGGGAGTGCGTGATCGTCGCCAATGACGCGACCGTCAAGGGCGGCACGTACTACCCGATGACCGTGAAGAAGCACCTGCGCGCCCAGGAAGTGGCGCTGGAGAACCGGCTCCCCTGCCTGTACCTGGTCGACTCCGGCGGCGCCTTCCTGCCGATGCAGGACGAGGTCTTCCCGGACCGGGAGCACTTCGGGCGGATCTTCTACAACCAGGCCCGGATGTCGGGGGCCGGCATTCCGCAGATCGCGGCGGTGCTGGGCTCGTGCACGGCAGGTGGGGCGTACGTCCCCGCGATGAGCGACGAGGCCGTGATCGTCCGCAATCAGGGCACGATCTTCCTGGGCGGTCCGCCGCTTGTGAAGGCCGCGACCGGCGAGGTCGTGACGGCCGAGGAGCTGGGCGGCGGCGAGGTGCACTCCCGTACGTCGGGGGTGACCGACCATCTCGCCGAGGACGACGCGCATGCGCTGCGGATCGTGCGGAACATCGTCGCCACGCTGCCCGAGCGCGGGGCGCTTCCGTGGTCGGTGCAGCCGGTCGAGGAGCCGAAGGTCGATGCCGCGGGGCTGTACGGGGCCGTCCCGGTCGATTCCCGGACGCCGTACGACGTACGGGAGGTGATCGCCCGGGTGGTGGACGCCTCCCGGTTCGCCGAGTTCAAGGCGGAGTACGGGACGACGCTGATCACCGGCTTCGCCCGAATCCACGGCCACCCGGTCGGGATCGTCGCCAACAACGGCATCCTGTTCTCCGAGTCCGCCCAGAAGGGTGCCCACTTCATCGAGCTGTGCGACCAGCGCGGCATCCCGCTGGTCTTCCTGCAGAACATCTCGGGCTTCATGGTGGGGCGGGACTACGAGGCCGGCGGCATCGCCAAGCACGGCGCCAAGATGGTCACAGCCGTCGCCTGCACGCGTGTGCCGAAGCTGACCGTCGTGGTCGGCGGGTCGTACGGAGCCGGTAACTACTCGATGTGCGGGCGGGCCTATTCACCGCGCTTCCTGTGGATGTGGCCCAACGCGAAGATCTCCGTCATGGGCGGCGAGCAGGCCGCGTCCGTCCTCGCGACGGTCAAGCGCGACCAGCTGGGCGACGACTGGAGCACCGAGGACGAGGAAGCCTTCAAGGCGCCGATCCGCGAGCAGTACGAGACGCAGGGCAACGCGTACTACGCCACCGCCCGGCTCTGGGACGACGGCGTGATCGACCCGCTGGAGACCCGGCAGGTGCTGGGGCTCGCTCTGACCGCGTGCGCCAACGCTCCACTTCCCCAAAAGGACCACGCAGCGCCCGGCTTCGGCGTCTTCCGGATGTGAGGAACAGATGACGATGTTCGACACCGTTCTTGTCGCCAACCGCGGCGAGATCGCGGTCCGGGTCATCCGGACCCTCCGCGAGCTCGGCGTCCGGTCCGTCGCCGTCTTCAGCGACGCCGACGCGGACGCCCGGCATGTGCGGGAGGCCGACACGGCGGTACGGATCGGGCCCGCGCCGGCCTCGATGAGCTATCTGAGCGTGCCCGCGCTGCTGGACGCGGCCCGCCGCACCGGCGCGCAGGCCGTCCACCCCGGGTACGGCTTCCTCGCCGAGAACGCGAGCTTCGCGCGGGCGTGCGCGGAGGCGGGGCTGGTCTTCATCGGTCCGCCCGCCTCGGCCATCTCGCTGATGGGCGACAAGATCCGGGCCAAGGAGACGGTCGCGGCGGCCGGAGTCCCGGTGGTGCCGGGCTCGTCCGGGAGCGGGCTCACCGACGCCCAGCTGGACACCGCAGCCCGAGAGATCGGTACGCCCGTACTGCTGAAGCCATCGGCGGGCGGCGGCGGCAAGGGCATGCGGCTGGTGCGCGACGAGGCGCTGCTCGCGGACGAGATCGCGGCCGCCCGGCGCGAGGCACGCGCCTCGTTCGGCGACGACACTCTGCTCGTGGAGCGGTGGATCGACCGGCCCCGGCACATCGAGATCCAGGTGCTGGCGGACGCCCACGGCAACGTGGTCCACCTCGGCGAGCGCGAGTGCTCGCTCCAGCGCCGCCACCAGAAGATCATCGAGGAGGCGCCGTCCGTCCTGCTCGACGAGGAGACCCGGGCGGCGATGGGCGAGGCGGCCGTCCAGGCGGCCCGCAGCTGCGGATATGTGGGCGCGGGCACGGTGGAGTTCATCGTCCCGGGCAACGACCCCGCCTCGTACTACTTCATGGAGATGAACACCCGTCTCCAGGTCGAGCACCCGGTCACCGAGCTGATCACCGGCCTGGACCTGGTGGAGTGGCAGCTCAAGATCGCGGCGGGCGAGCAACTCCCGTACGAGCAGCAGGACATAAAGCTCACCGGCCATGCGATCGAGGCCCGGATCTGTGCGGAGGACCCGTTCCGCGGCTTCCTGCCGTCCGGCGGCAGAGTGCTCGCGCTGCACGAGCCCCAGGGCAACGGCGTACGGACGGACTCCGGCCTCGCCGCGGACAGCGAGGTCGGCAGCCTGTACGACCCGATGCTGTCGAAGGTCATCGCGTACGGCCCCGACCGCGCCGCCGCCCTGCGCCGGCTCCGTACGGCGCTCGCGGACACGGTGATCCTCGGCGTCCCGACGAACGCAGGCTTCCTGCGCCGGCTGCTCGCCCACCCGGCGGTGGTGGCGGGCGATCTGGACACCGGTCTGGTGGAGCGCGAGGTGGCCGGGCTGGTGCCGGAGGGGGTACCGGAGGAGGTGTACGCGGCGGCGGCGCTGCTGCGGCAGCCCTCCCCGCTGAGCGCCTCCCCCGTGGACGGCTCCGGCTGGGTGGACCCGTTCTCCGTGGCGAACGGCTGGCGGCTGGGCGGCACCCCGGCCCGTACGGTGCACGACTTCCGGCTGCCGGGTCACGACCCGGTGCAGGTCTCGCTGCGCTCCTGCCCGGCGGGCACCGAGCTGACGTTCGGCCATGTCGGGGAGGGCGCACAGCCGCCGGAGCCCGCGACGGGCGCCTGCGGCCCGCTGGCCCCGATGCCCGGCGGCAAGGAGACGGCCAGGCTGATCGAGCTGTCCCCGCACCGCCTGGTCCTCGAACTGGCCGGTGTCACCCACACGTTCACCCATGCCGCGTCCCCGGACGGGACCTGGCTGGGCCGCGACGGCGACACCTGGCACGTAACGGATCACGACCCGGTGGAGGCGTCGCTGGCCGGCGGCGCCCGTTCGGGGGCGGACACGCTCGCGGCGCCCATGCCGGGGACCGTCACCGTCGTGAAGGTGGCGGTCGGGGACGAGGTCGTGGCCGGCCAGAGCCTGCTCGTCGTCGAGGCGATGAAGATGGAACACGTGATCTCCGCGCCCCACGCGGGGACCGTGACCGAGCTGGATGTCGCCGCCGGTGCCACGGTCGCCATGGACCAGATCCTGGCCGTGGTGGCCCCCGCCGAAGCTCCCGGGGAGGACGCATGACACCCCGCACCCTGCCCATGACCGTGCCCGCCCGGGATCTGCCCCCACGGGTACGCATCCATGAGGTCGGCGCCCGCGACGGGCTGCAGAACGAGCAGGCCGTCGTACCGACCGAGGTGAAGGCGGAGTTCATCCACCGTCTGGCCGGAGCGGGCCTGACCACCATCGAGGCGACCAGCTTCGTGCACCCGAAGTGGGTGCCCCAACTGGCCGACGCGGAGGACCTGTTCCCCCGCCTCGGAGACATCGAGGGCGTCGCCCTGCCCGTACTCGTACCGAACGAACGCGGCCTGGACCGGGCCCTGGCGCTCGGCGCCCGCCATATCGCCGTGTTCGGCTCGGCGACCGAGACCTTCGCCCAACGCAATCTCAACCGCACCGTCGACGAGTCGCTCGCCATGTTCGAGCCGGTCGTCGCCCGGGCCAAGGCCGACAAGGTGCACGTCCGCGGCTATCTGTCGATGTGCTTCGGCGACCCGTGGGAAGGACCCGTCCCCGTCCACCAGGTCGTCCGGGTCGCCAAGGCCCTGATGGACCTGGGCTGCGACGAACTCTCCCTCGGCGACACCATCGGCGTCGCCACGCCCGGCCATGTGCAGGACCTGCTCTCCGAGCTGAACGAGGAGGGCGTGCACACCGACACCATCGGTGTGCACTTCCACGACACGTACGGGCAGGCCCTCTCCAACACCCTCGCGGCGCTCCAGCACGGTGTGACCACCTTGGACGCCTCCGCGGGCGGCCTCGGCGGCTGCCCGTACGCGAAGAGCGCGACCGGAAATCTCGCCACCGAAGACCTCGTGTGGATGCTCGACGGTCTCGGCATCGAGACCGGGGTCGACCTCGACGCGCTCACCGCCACCAGCGTGTGGCTCGCCGAACAGCTGGGCCGTCCCAGCCCGTCCCGTACCGTCCGCGCGCTCTCGGTGCGATAAACACAGTCCCACAAGGAGTGACACCTGCCATGTCCCTGGACCACCGGCTGACCGCCGAGCACGAGGAACTGCGCCGCACCGTCGAGGAGTTCGCGCACGATGTGATCGCGCCGAAGATCGGCGACTTCTACGAGCGCCATGAGTTCCCGTACGAGATCGTGCGGGAGATGGGACGGATGGGCCTGTTCGGGCTGCCGTTCCCGGAGGAGTACGGCGGCATGGGCGGCGACTACCTCGCCCTCGGGATCGCCCTGGAGGAGCTGGCCCGGGTCGATTCGTCCGTGGCGATCACCCTGGAGGCCGGGGTCTCGCTCGGCGCGATGCCGGTCTACCGCTTCGGTACGGAGGAGCAGAAGCGGCAGTGGCTGCCGAAGCTCTGCTCGGGCGAGGCGCTCGGCGCGTTCGGCCTGACCGAGCCGGAAGCCGGCTCGGACGCGGGCGGCACCCGCACGACGGCGGTGCGCGACGAGGTCACGGGCGAGTGGGTGATCAACGGTTCCAAGTGCTTCATCACCAACTCCGGTACGGACATCACGGACCTGGTCACGGTCACGGCGGTGACCGGCCACAAGGAGAACGGCGCCCCGCTGATCTCCTCGATCATGGTGCCGTCCGGCACCCCTGGTTTCACCGTCGCCGCCCCGTACTCCAAGGTCGGCTGGAACGCCTCGGACACCCGCGAACTGTCCTTCACCGACGTCCGCGTCCCGCTGGAGAACCTGCTGGGCGAGGAGGGCCGCGGCTACGCCCAGTTCCTGCGCATCCTGGACGAGGGCCGGATCGCCATCGCCGCCCTGGCCACGGGCCTGGCGCAGGGCTGCGTGGACGAGTCGGTGAAGTACGCGAAGGAGCGCCAGGCATTCGGCAGGCCGATCGGCTCCAACCAGGCCATCCAGTTCAAGATCGCGGACATGGAGATGCGCGCGCACATGGCCCGCATCGGCTGGCGCGACGCGGCGTCGCGCCTGGTGGCGGGCGAACCCTTCAAGAAGGAGGCGGCGATCGCGAAGCTGTACTCGTCGACGGTCGCGGTCGACAACGCCCGCGAGGCGACCCAGATCCACGGCGGCTACGGCTTCATGAACGAATACCCGGTGGCCAGGATGTGGCGCGACTCCAAGATCCTGGAGATCGGCGAAGGCACGAGCGAGGTGCAGCGGATGCTGATCGCCCGGGAGTTGGGGCTGCCGGCCTGACGGGGTGACTGAGCGCCGGGCGGGTCCGGGTTCCGGGCCCGCCGGCGCCGTGGTCGACGTGAAGGCAGCGTACGGGTCGCGCTCCCCATGGGCGGCGGCTTCGGCGAGGTGCTGGTCGGCCGGGGCGCCGGTCAGCGACTCCCAGACACCCGCCCCCACGTATATGCGCTCCCGCCTGTCACAGCCATGACATAACCTGCACAGTGACGGCCGCGCCCCGCACACCGCCTTCACACAATGGTGTCCGGATGCCGCGCGGCCCGACTCGTCACCCGGCTCATCCTCCGGGTTTCACTGTGGGGGTTACATCAACGTGCGTACGCGCACCGTGTCGACCGCGCTCGCGGTCCTCTTCAGCTCGACGGCGCTGGCCGTCGGCACCACGGGGCCTGCCGTGGCCGACTCGAGCAAGGCCCTGCCGATCTCGTCGTACGGCGACATGGCCGTGGACGGTGTCCACAAGCGGGTCTACATCAGCGACCCGAAAGGCAACAAGGTCGTCGTCACCGACTACGCGGGCAAGGTCGTGGCGACCGTCCGGGACCTTCCCGGCGTACAGGATCTGGCGATCGCGCCCGGCTCCCGTTCCGTCTATGCGGCCGTTCCGGGCAGCGACGCCGTCGTGGCCATCGAGACGGCCACCTCGACGGCCGCCGCCCGGTACGGCACCGGTGAGAACACCCGGCCCCAGACGCTGGCGGTGGCGGGCGGGCGGGTCTGGTTCATGTACGGCGCGCAGCCCTCGCACCACCTGGGCTCGTTCGACCCCGCGCAGGACAGCCCGGAGGTCGTCCTCGACCAGCTCCCCGGCGTCGGCTATTACGACGCCCCCGAACTGGAGTCCGCCGGAAACACTCTGGTGCTCGGTACCCACGGCACCTGGTCCAGTCTGGCCGTGTACGACGCGTCCACGAGCACGCCCGTCCTGCGCAAGCAGGGCATGCCGCCCGAGGCCACGAGCTACATGAACGACTTCGCCCTCAGCACCGACGGCAAGAAGATCGTCGCCGCCTCGGGCGAGTCCCCCTACGCGGCCACCGCGATCAACACCGATGACCTCACCCGTACCGGTGCCTATCGGGTCGAGGCGTATGACCCCAGCTCCGCCGCGATCGCGCCGGACGGCACGGTCGCCGTGTCGGCGTACGCCCCGTACGACAAGGACATCTACATCTTCAAGCCCGGTGCGACGGCGCCGTTCCGCACGTACACATACGGTCAGGGCACGGCGGGCGGTGACATCATCACCTCGCGGGGACTGGCCTGGGCTCCTGACGGGACCAAGCTGTTCGCACTCGCCGACGGCTACGGCGGGCCGTTCCTGCGCGTCCTGGACGACGCCACCCGCTACCCCGTCAAGGTCTCCGTCTCCGCGCCCGCCAAGGCGACCCGAGCCAAGAAGCTCAGCGTCACCGGCAAACTGACCTCCGCCAAGTCCTTCCCCGCGGGCACGAAGGTCACCGTCATCCGGACCGACATCGACTCGCCCAAGGGCAAGTCGCTCGGCACGAAGACGGTCGGTTCGACCGGCGCTTTCTCCTTCAGCGACACCCCGCCCGCCGGCGGCAACGTCACCTACACGGCGCAGTACGCGGGTGACGCCACGCACGCGCCCGCATCGGGCAAGGACACGGTCGCCGTCTCGCGCACCGCCACCTCCCTGACTCTCAACCGCAACGGCGGCGTCTACTCCTACGGCTCCAAAGTCTCGTTCACCGCCCACCTCGGCAAGACCTACAAGAACCGCACCGTCGAGATCTGGGCCGACCCCTTCGGTGCCGACAAGCCCAAGAAGCTGCTGAAGAAGGGCACGGTCAACTCCAGGGGCAACCTGTCGGTCACCGTGAGCATGACCCGAAACACCGCGGTCACCGCGGTCTACGCGGGCGATGCCCGCTCGGGTTCCAAGACCGTGAAGTCGACCGCGTACGCCAAGGTGAAGGTCTCCACCTCCGTCTCCAAGCACTACAAGACGGGCAAGATCGGCTCCACCACGTACTACTGGTTCCACAAGAGCACCGACCCGTTCCTCACCACGTCGATGACGTACTACAAGGGCCGTCAGCAGCGCTTCGGGCTCCAGGTCTACTACGAGGGCAAGTGGTACGACACGGACCCCGAGTACTTCGCGCTGCGCACCGACGGAAAGTCCGTGGTCCGCCTCGAAGCCCCCGGCCAGTCCGGTATCCGCGCCCGGATGCGCTCCTCGTACATCAAGGGTTCCTCGGGCGACAGCGTGAACTCGACGACGCATGGCGCGTGGAAGTACCTGTACTTCACGAAGTAGACGGCAGCACCCCACTGCCGCCTGACGGAGAAGGGCCCCCGCCGGGGGCCCTTCTGCCCCCCGTACGCGCGGATCGGGCCGCCGCACTCCCGGAAAAGCTTGAAGTTAGGTTAGGCTAACCTCACTTCAACATCGGGTCCTCGCCCTTCCTTCTGCCCTGAGGGCCGATGAAGTTTCCCCGCATCCGGGAGGACCCTTCATGCGTTCGCACCTGCTCAACGACACGACCGCGGAGCACTACCGGCGCTCCGTGACCGCAGGAGTCGAACGGGTCGCAGCCAAACTCGCCGCCACAGAACGGCCGTTCACCGGAGTTTCCGCCGACGAGCTCACTCCCGTCGTCGACGCGATCGATCTGGACCGGCCGCTGGGCGATGCGTCCGCCGCCCTCGACGAACTCGACCGCGTCTACCTCCGTGACGCCGTCTACTTCCACCATCCCCGCTACCTGGGCCACCTCAACTGCCCGGTCGTCATCCCCGCCGTCCTCGGCGAGGCCGTGCTCTCGGCTGTCAACTCCTCTCTGGACACCTGGGACCAGAGTGCCGGCGGCACCCTGATCGAGCGGCGGCTGATCGACTGGACCGCGGCCAGGATCGGGCTCGGACCGGCCGCGGACGGCGTCTTCACCAGCGGCGGAACACAGTCCAACCTCCAGGCCCTGCTGCTCGCCCGCGAAGAGGCCAAGACCCCGCCGCACCACTTCACCCGACTGCGTTTCCTCACCTCCGAATGCAGTCACTTCAGCGTGCAGAAGTCGGCGAAACTCCTCGGCCTCGGACCGGACTCGGTGATCCCGGTCCCCGTCGACCACAACAAGCGCATGCAGACCGTGGCACTGGCCCGCGCCCTGGAGCAGTGCGTCGCCGGGGGCTCCGTACCGATGGCCGTCGTCGCCACCGCGGGCACCACCGACTTCGGTTCCATCGACCCGCTGCCCGAAATCGCCGCGCTCTGCCGGCAGTTCTCCACCTGGCTGCATGTCGACGCCGCGTACGGCTGCGGGCTGCTGGCCTCCCGCGAGCGCCGCCACCTCCTCGACGGCATCGAGCACGCCGACTCGGTGACCGTGGACTACCACAAGTCCTTCTTCCAGCCGGTGAGTTCGTCCGCCCTGCTGGTCCGCGACCGGACCACGCTGCGCCATGCCACGTACCACGCCGAGTACCTCAACCCGCAGCGGATGGCCGCCGAACGCATCCCCAACCAGGTGGACAAGTCGCTGCAGACCACCCGCCGGTTCGACGCGTTGAAACTGTGGATGACGCTGCGCGTCATGGGCGCCGACGGCATCGGTGAGCTCTTCGACAAGGTCTGCGACCTGGCCGTCGAGGGCTGGCGGCTGCTCGCCGCCGACCCGCGATTCGATGTCGTCGTCGAGCCCCAGCTGTCCACGCTGGTGTTCCGCTTCATCCCGTCCGGCATCACCGCGCCCGCCGAGATCGACCGGGCCAATCTCCACGCCCGCAAGGCCCTCTTCACCTCCGGTGAGGCCGTCGTCGCCGGTACGAAGGCCGACGGCCGCCAGTACCTGAAGTTCACCCTGCTCAACCCCGAAACGACCGCGCAGGACATCGCCGCGGTACTCGACCTGATCTCCGGCCATGCCGAGCAGTACCTGGGAGACTCCCTTGACCGCGCTTCCTGAGCCGCCCGATTCCCGCAGCGCCCACGACTTCGTCGGGATCGGGCTCGGCCCGTTCAATCTCGGGCTCGCCTGTCTGACCGAGCCGATCGACGAGCTGAACGGGGTGTTCCTGGAGTCCAAGCCGGACTTCGCATGGCACTCCGGGATGTTCCTCGAAGGGGCCCATCTCCAGACGCCGTTCATGTCGGACCTGGTCACCATGGCCGACCCGACCTCGCCGTACTCCTTCCTGAACTATCTGAAGGAACGCGGACGGCTGTACTCCTTCTACATCCGGGAGAACTTCTACCCGCTGCGGACCGAGTACAACGACTACTGCCGCTGGGCCGCCGCCAAGCTGGGCAGCGTCCGCTTCGACACGACCGTCGATTCGGTCACGTACGACGAGGGCACCGCGCTCTATACCGTCCGCAGCGCAGCCGGCGGCGTCTTCCGGGCGCCGCGGCTCGTGCTCGGAACCGGCACTCCCCCGTACATCCCGGATGCCTGCCGGGGTCTGGGCGGCGACTTTCTGCACAACTCCCGCTATCTGGAAGGGAAGGCTGCCCTCCAGGCAAAGAAGTCCATCACCCTCGTCGGCAGTGGGCAGAGCGCGGCCGAGATCTACTACGACCTGCTCTCCGAAATCGATGTGCACGGCTACCGGCTGAACTGGGTGACGCGCTCACCGCGGTTCTTCCCGCTGGAGTACACCAAGCTGACGCTGGAGATGACCTCCCCGGAGTACGTCGACTACTTCCACGCCCTGCCCGAGGAGACCCGTTACCGGCTGGAGTCCGGACAGAAGGGTCTCTTCAAGGGCATCGACGGCGAGCTGATCGACGCGATCTTCGACCTGCTCTACCGGAAGAACCTGCCCGGCCCCGCCCCGACCCGGCTCATCGCCAACTCCTCGCTGAACAGTGCGAGTTATGAGGAAGTCAGCGGTACGTACACGCTGGGGCTGCACCAGAACGAGCAGGGCAAGGACTACACCCTCACCACCGAGGGCCTGGTCCTCGCCACCGGCTACCGCTACGCCCCGCCGGCCTTCCTGGAGCCGATCGCCGACCGGCTTCGCCACGACAGCCGGGGCCGCTTCGACGTGGCCCGCAACTACTCCATCGACATCACCGGGCACGGCGTCTTCCTGCAGAACGCGGGCACGCACACCCACTCGATCACCTCGCCCGACCTCGGCATGGGTGCCTACCGCAACGCGTACATCATCGGCGAGCTGCTCGGCCGTGAGTACTACCCGGTCGAGAAGTCCATCGCCTTCCAGGAGTTCGCCGTATGAGCACTGCCCTCGGTACGTTCACCGTTCGCGCCCTCGATCCTCTCGCCGACGCCGCACTGGTGCACGGCTGGGTCACCCACCCCAAGGCCGCCTTCTGGCTGATGGGCGAAGCGAAGCTCCAGGACGTCGAGCGGGAGTACACGGCGATCGCCGCCCACCCGCACCACGACGCCTTCATCGGGCTGCACAACGGCGAGCCCGCCTTCCTGATGGAGCGGTACGACCCCGCCGAGGTGGAGCTCAAGGGGCTGTACGACGCCGAGCCCGGCGACATCGGGATGCACTTCCTGGTCGCCCCGGCCGACACCCCGCTGCACGGCTTCACGCTCGGCGTGATCACCGCCGTGATGGAGACGATGTTCACCGACCCGTCCGTACGCCGGGTCGTCGTCGAACCGGATGTACGCAACAGCGCGGTGCACGCACTCAACAAGGCGGTCGGCTTCGAGGTGCTGGGCGAGATAGCCAAGCCGGAGAAGAACGCCCTGCTCAGCACCTGCACCAGGGAACAGTTCGCCACGGCGACCGGGGGTGGACTCTGATGTCCGCCACCATCGACAGCGTCGCCCATCTCACCCCCGGGCGCTGGGCCACCGCCAACCGGCTGCTGATCCGCAAGGCGCTCGCCGAGTTCAGCCACGAACGGCTGCTGACCCCCGCACCGCTCGGCGACGACCGCTACTCGGTGCGCAGCGACGACGCGGCGACCGAGTACCGCTTCACCGCACGGATCTACGCCCTCGACCACTGGCAGGTCGAGGCCGGCTCGATCACCCGCCACCGGCGCGGCTGCGAACTGCCTCTGGATGCGGCCGAGTTCATCGTCGAGCTGCGCTCCACGCTCGGCCTCTCGGCAGAGGTCCTCCCGGTCTACCTGGAGGAGATCTCCTCCACCCTGGCCGGCACCGCGTACAAGCTGACCAAGCCGCCCGTCACCTCCGCCGAGCTGGTCCGGGCCGGGTTCCAGGCGATCGAGACCGGCATGACCGAGGGCCACCCCTGCTTCGTCGCCAGCAACGGGCGGCTCGGCTTCGCTGTGGACGAGTACCGGGCGTACGCCCCCGAGGCGGCGGCCGGCATACGTCTGGTCTGGCTCGCCGCCCGTCGCGACCGCGCCACCTTCACGGCAGGCACCGGGCTCGACTACGAGACGCTGATCGGGGGCGAGCTCGGCAAGGAGACCCTGATCCGGTTCGGGGCCACGATGTCCGGCCTCGGCCTCGATCTCGACGGCTATCTGCTGATCCCCGTCCACCCCTGGCAGTGGTGGAACAAGCTGGCCGTCACCTTCGCCGGGGAGCTGGCGCAGCAGCATCTGGTCTGCCTGGGCGAAGGCGACGACGCATACCTGGCTCAGCAGTCCATCCGTACCTTCTTCAACGCCGGCAACCCGGACCGGCATTACGTCAAAACGGCGCTGTCCGTCCTCAACATGGGCTTCATGCGCGGGCTCTCCGCCGCGTACATGGAGGCCACCCCGGCGATCAACGACTGGCTGGCCGAGCTGATCGAGCGCGACGAGCTGCTGCGCGAGGCCCGCTTTTCGATCATCCGGGAGCGGGCGGCCATCGGCTATCACCACCGGACGTACGAGGCGGCCACCGCCAAGGGCTCCCCGTACCTGAAAATGCTCGCCGCGCTGTGGCGGGAGAGCCCCGTCCCCGGCCTGGCCCCCGGCGAGCGGGTCGCGACCATGGCCTCGCTGCTCCACACCGACCACGAGGGCGACTCCGTCGCCGGTGCGCTGATCGCCGAGTCGGGGCTGGACCCCGCGGTGTGGCTGCGCCACTACCTGGACGCGTACCTGGTGCCGGTGCTGCACAGCTTCTACGCGTACGACCTGGTGTTCATGCCGCACGGCGAGAACGTCATCCTGGTCCTTCAGGACGGGGTCGTACGGCGCACGGTCTTCAAGGACATCGCCGAGGAGATCGCGGTCATGGACCCGGACGCGGTGCTGCCGCCGCAGGTCGGGCGGATCCGCGCCGAGGTTCCCGAGGACATGAAACTGCTCTCGGTCCTCACCGACGTCTTCGACTGCTTCCTGCGCTTCCTGGGCGCGGGGCTGGCGAGCGAGGGCGTACTCGACGAGGAGACGTTCTGGCGGACTGTCGCCCAATGCGTCATGGGGTACCAGGAGTCGGTGCCGTATCTCGCCGACAAGTTCGAGCAGTACGACATGTTCGCCCAGGAGTTCGCGCTGTCCTGCCTGAACCGGCTTCAGCTGCGGAACAACAGGCAGATGGTCGATCTGACCGATCCTTCGGGGGCGCTGCAGCTGATCGGCACGTTGAAGAACCCGATCGCCGGACAGTGCATGAAACCGGGCCCGTCCGGCGACTGAGGGCATCTGCCGGGTCCGTCCGGCGACCGGGAACACCACGGTCGCCGGACGGCATCGGTCACCTCACTGGTCGGCCCAGGGAATCTGCGGCGCCCGGTAGTAGTTGACGCCGAGCGCCGAGAGCCTCGGCCCCTGCGCACCCAACCGCACCTTGTACGTGTTCCAGTCGTGTGTGGACGCGGGCGACCATCCCAGCTCAGCCACCCCGGGCAGCCTGGGGAACGCCATCTGTTCGATCTCGTCGCTGTTGGTCAGCGTCTCCGACCAGAGCGGCGCCTCGACGCCGAGGACCGAACCCTCCGGGGCGCCGTCCAGATACGTCGCCGGGTTCCAGTCGTAGGAGCGCTGGACGGAGACGTAACCGGCCCAGGCCAGGCCCAGCTTGGTGTCCTTGTCGTACTTCATGTCGAGGTAACTGCGGTCGGCCGGGGACAGCACCAGCTTCGTGCCGTTCACGGCGGCGGCCGCCACCTGCTTGCGCTCGGCCGCGCCCGTCCGGTCGTAACCCCAGTACTGGGCGACCGCGCCCTTCACCGGCGTGCCCCCGGTCAGCTGGTGCCAGCCGATCACGGTCTTGCCGTACGTGCCGACGATGGCCTGTGCCCTGTCCATGAAAGCCACATAGTCCTTGTGGCTGGTGGAGTGCGCCTCGTCGCCGCCGATGTGGAGGTACTTGCCGGGGGTGAGCGCGGCCAGCTCACGGACCACGTCGTCCACGAAGTCGTATGTGACGGCCTTCGGGACACAGAGCGAGCTGAAGCCGACGCCGGTGCCGGTGTAGAGCGGCGGCGCGACACCGTCGCAGTTCAGCTCCGCGTACGAGGCGAGTGCCGCGTTGGTGTGGCCGGGCAGATCGATCTCCGGCACGACCTCCAGATAGCGGGAGGAGGCATACCGGACGATCTCCTTGTAGTCGCTCTTCGTGTAGTAGCCGCCGGCTCCCCCGCCGACCTCCGTCTGCCCTCCGTAGGTGGCGAGCCGCGGCCAGGAGTCGATGGCGATCCGCCAGCCCTGGTCGTCGGAGAGATGCAGATGGAGCTTGTTCATCTTGTACAGGGCGAGCTGGTCGATGTAGCGCTTGACCTCGGCGACGGAGAAGAAGTGCCGGGAGACGTCCAGCATCGCGCTCCGGTACGCATAGCGGGGCGCGTCCTTGACCGTGCCGCCCGCGACCTTCCACGGGCCCTTCTGACGGCTGTGCTTCTCCACGTCGGCCGGGAGCAGCTGACGGAGCGTCTGGACGCCGTGGAAGAGCCCTGCCGGCCGGCGTGCGGTGATGGTGACGGAGCCGGGGCTCGACTTCAGGGTGTAGCCCTCGGCGCCCGATCCCCCGTCGTGGGAGTCGAGCCGGAGCCGGATGCCGTCGCCGCCGCGACCGGTGACCGGCAGGGCGTACCCGGTGGACGGGCGCAGCACGCCCGCCAGGTAGTCGCCGATCTTCCGGGCCTCGCGGGAGTCGTCCTCGACACGGATCCTGGTGTCCGCGGTGATGGTGTACGGAGAACCGCCGGGCTTCGCCTCGGCGGGGGCAGGCAGTATCTGCCCGAGCGGACGGGGCGGGGCGGGGGTGGCCGGGGCGCTGCTCGCCGCCTGCCCTTCCGGGGCGGCGCCGACGCCGGAGATACCGGCCGCTGTGACGAGCAGCAGCGAGCCGAGTAGGCGGGGAAGGGCGGTGCGCTGTGTCCTGTGCAGTCTCACAAGCCGGGTCCCTTTCGACGGGTTCGGACCGACCGGCCCATGGAGGGCGGCATCGGTCGGTCTCACACCTGTGGAGCTCCTGAGCAACGAACCATCACCATGCGTATCGCCTGCCCCACGCACGGTCAAGGTGTAGACCGCTTCCCCGTTATGCGGCTGAGAGAATCCGCCCATGGCAGAAATAATCCAGCGCGACGGAACCTGGACCTTCGACGGCGAGACGGTGCGGATCGTGCCCGGCCGGGGGAAGGGCATTCATCCGCTGCGGCAGGAGCTGGGTGAGTGCGTCGTCCCGCTCCGGGCCCTGTCGGGCATCGCCTTCGAACCGGACCGCAAGGGCGGCCGGCTGCGACTGCGGCTGCGCGAAGGAGCCTGCCCGGTCCTGCGGGCCGCGGACGGCAGGCTCAAGGACGCCGCGGATCCGTACCAGCTGACGGTGGAAAAGGACCGGAGCGGAGCAGCGGAGTACTTCGTCGGCGAGGTGCGCAGCGCCCTGCTGATCGAGCAGGTGCCTTCCGGGCCGGTGGACGGGTTCCTGCTGCCGGGGCCCGCGGTGCCGGTCGCCGGAGGCGGCGGGGACGGCACGGCCTCGTTCGACGGGAAGACCATCCGCCTCGCCTGGAACTGGAAGGCCAACGAGGCCAAGGTCTCGGGCGGCCCGGTCGTCTTCCCGGTGTCGGAGGTGACCGGGGTGCACTGGCTGCCCGCCATGGGTTTCGAGAACGGGCATCTGCGCTTCGTACGGGGCAAGGGCCCGACCCCGGCTCCGGCGGCCGAGTTCGACCCGTATTCGCTGGATCTGTGGGGGCTGTCCAAGAAGGAGTACACGGCGGTACTGGTCGCGGCGGCGGTACTGGTCCGGCTGCCGGACCCGACGGAGGCGGGTACGGGCGCCGCGGCCGCCGTCGAGGGCTCCCGGGCAGAGATCGCACCACCGACCGCCGACGATCACGACGTGCTGCTGCGTCGGCTGCGAGAGCTGGGCGAGCTGCACCGGGCGGGGATTCTCACCGACGACGAGTTCACCACCGCCAAACAGGCCGTCCTGAAGCGTCTCTGAGGCCGACCGGCACACGGGGGACGCCGCCTCCCATGTGCCGGTCGGCCTGAGGACCGCCTCGGCTCCCCTTTGGGTCCGACCGAGAGCCTAATCACATCATCCCCTGCCCGATATCGGGCAGAATTGTTGCGTAAGCGCCCTGTCCACCGCAATATCAACGAGTGCTCGAACGCCGCTCGTCACATGACGACCTCATTGATCACCTGGTGCGCAGCACCGCGCTCCAGCGCGGTGAGGCCGCCCGGGTGGTTCTTGACGTGCTGGCGTACTTCGACGAGACGACCGAGGACTTCGTCCGCCGCCGCCACCGCGAACTGCAGTCCGGCGGCCTGGTGAACACGGAGATCTTCGAGCGGATCGCGGCCGAACTGCCGCACCGGGCGGTCGCGCCGCCGGAGCTCTCGCTCCGCCAGCTGCGCCGCATCGTCTACGGCTGAGCAACGGGCACTACAGGTACGTCGATGGAGGGGCAGATACTTTATGTGCGGAATCGTCGGATATATCGGTAAGCGTGATGTGGCTCCGCTGCTGCTGGAAGGGCTGCAGCGACTGGAGTACCGGGGTTACGACTCCGCGGGCATCGTCATCACCGGCAAGGCGTCGGCCGGGAAGCCCGCCGTGCTGAAGATGGTCAAGGCGAAGGGCCGGGTCCGCGAACTCGAGGCCCGCGTTCCCAAGCGTTTCACCGGCACCACCGGTATAGCCCACACCCGCTGGGCCACCCACGGCGCCCCGAGCGACGAGAACGCGCACCCACACCTGGACGCCGACAACAAGGTCGCCGTCGTCCACAACGGCATCATCGACAACGCCTCCGAGCTCCGTGCGAAGCTCGTCGCCGACGGTGTCGTCTTCCTCTCCGAGACCGACACCGAGGTGCTGGTCCACCTGATCGCCCGCGCCCAGGCCCAGACCCTGGAGGAGAAGGTCCGCGAGGCGCTGCGCACGGTCGAGGGCACGTACGGCATCGCCGTCATGCACGCCGACTTCAACGACCGCATCGTGGTCGCCCGCAACGGCTCCCCGGTCGTGCTCGGCATCGGCGAGAAGGAGATGTTCGTCGCCTCCGACGTCGCCGCGCTGGTCGCCCACACCCGCCAGGTCGTCACCCTCGACGACGGCGAGATGGCCACCCTCAAGGCCGACGACTTCCGCACGTACACGACGGAGGGCTCGTCCACGACGGCCACGCCGACCACCGTGGAGTGGGAGGCCGAGTCGTACGACATGGGCGGCCACGACACGTACATGCACAAGGAGATCTCCGAGCAGGCGGACGCCGTCGACCGGGTGCTCCGCGGCCGGATCGACGACCGTTTCTCCACCGTGCACCTCGGCGGTCTCAACCTGGACGCCCGCGAGGCGCGCGGGGTCCGCCGGATCAAGATCCTGGGCTGCGGCACCTCGTACCACGCGGGCCAGATCGGCGCGCAGCTGATCGAGGAGCTCGCCCGTATCCCCGCGGACGCCGAGCCCGCCTCCGAGTTCCGCTACCGCAACCCGGTCGTCGATCCCGACACCCTGTACGTCGCGGTCTCCCAGTCCGGTGAGACGTACGACGTGCTGGCCGCCGTCCAGGAGCTCAAGCGCAAGGGCGCCCGGGTGCTCGGTGTCGTCAACGTGGTGGGTTCGGCAATCGCCCGGGAGGCTGACGGCGGTACGTACGTCCACGCCGGCCCCGAGGTCTGCGTCGTCTCCACCAAGTGCTTCACCAACACCGTGGTCGCGTTCGCGCTGCTCGCCCTGCACCTGGGCCGCATCCGCGACCTGTCCGTCGCCGACGGCAAGCGGATCATCGAGGGGCTGCGCAGGCTGCCCGCGCAGATCGCCGAGATTCTCGAGAACGAGGACGAGATCAAGAAGCTGGCCGCGGAGTACGCGGACGCCAAGTCGATGATGTTCATCGGCCGGGTGCGCGGCTACCCCGTCGCCCGTGAGGCCTCGCTGAAGCTCAAGGAGGTCTCGTACATCCACGCCGAGGCCTACCCCGCCTCCGAGCTGAAGCACGGCCCGCTGGCCCTGATCGAGCCCGCGATGCCGACGGTCGCGATCGTGCCGGACGACGACCTGCTGGAGAAGAACCGTGCCGCGATGGAGGAGATCAAGGCCCGCAGCGGCCGCATCCTCGCCGTCGCCCACCAGGTGCAGGAGAAGGCCGACCACACCATCGTCGTACCGAAGAACGAGAACGAGCTGGACCCGATCCTGATGGGCATCCCGCTCCAGCTCTTCGCGTACCACACGGCGCTGGCCATGGGCCGTGACATAGACAAGCCGCGCAACCTGGCGAAGTCCGTCACCGTCGAGTAGGCATCCCCGCACGGGCTGCGCCCGGAGCAGAGCGGCCCCGTACCCACCGTCACCGCGGGTACGGGGCCGCTCCCGTGCGGGTGCGCATCGGCGGACTGCCGGTTTCCGCAGGCGAGTTGACGCCATGACGGCTGCGGGGCCGGAACCGGTGAGAGAGGTGACGGCAGGGGCGTCCGGGACGTCCGGGACGGGGAACGCTCAGGGAATGACGACGACCGGGCGCTGTGCGCGCCGCGCGAGACGTCCCGCCACCGAGCCGAAGATGCGGCCGACGATGCCGTGCGTGGAGCCGACGACGATGGCGTCGGCCGAGTACTCCCGGCCGACCTCCTCCAGCTCATGGCAGATGTCCCCGCCGCGCTCGACGAGCACCCAGGGAACCTCGGAGAGGTAGTCCGCGCAGGCGAGCTCCAGGCCGAGTACCTCGGTGCGGTGGTCGGGCACATCGACGAAGACGGGCGGCTCGCAGCCTGCCCAGACGGTCGTCGGCAGCCGATTGGCGACATGGACGATGATCAGGCCGGAGCCTGATCTTCGGGCCATCCCGATGGCATACGCGAGAGCGCGCTCACTGGACGTCGAGCCGTCGAAGCCGACCACGACCCCATGCCGGAAGGCGGGATCGCAGGAATGACGTGTTTCTTCGGCCGCCTGCGGGCCCGACATGGGGTCGGCTACCTGCTTGCGGTCGGCGGGTTCGGGGATTTCGTGACCGGCCATCGGTGTCTCGGCGAAGAGAGTCCTCGTGAGGAGAGCGACTTGGGGAAGGTGCGTCAGCGGGCGATGTCGCAGTGTCCGGGAATCATCTTCCCAACCCCTTACCCCCAAGGGTACGGCGCCACTCCTCCACTGCCCAGACCCGCACAAAGCGCGTGCGACGTTTCACGGAGCATGCCCGAGGCGAACCCCGTATGGCAATGTCCGCTGCCCTGTACATCGACGCCGGCGGGCCGGAACGACTCCCCTCGGTGACCGGGCGGGGCCGTATCCGTCACCCACCGGGCGGCGCACCGGGACCGCAGCACCCCGGCGCGGATGCCGCCTTGACGCCGAGCGCCGGGCCGGCGGTCCACTCCCAGGAGCCACTCCGCGCCCGCCCCGGCCCGTCCGCCCCGTCCGGAGCTCTCCGCCGGCCGTGGACCGATATCGGCCCGCCGGCCAGGATCACGCTGCCCGCCGACGCGGCTGCATCATTTCGTACGATCGAACATCCGATCTGCCAAGGGGGCGCAAGGGAGCGGCCACCCATCGGGGTTGTGCGCCGGTCGACTGACCGAATCACGTATGCACAACCATCTATTTTCAGCCAACTTCACACCCCTGTCGCTTCCTTGCCGAATTGGCCGATCAACCCCCTTGCCACCAGGCAGGAAGAGACCGAACGGTACGCTTCCACCCGACGGGGACGGGCCATGAGCGCGAGGCGCACTTCCCTGCGCGGCCGCTGAATGAAACCCTTCGTGATCGAACGCTTCCCGCCAAGTTGCCTTGTCGACATAACGCCGCTTGGTGAACTTGTCACGCCGGCACCACGGGACGCAGTAGATTCGATCTTGGGTATCGAAGACGGGGACTCATGCAGGACCGAGGGGAAAAGTGCAGGAGCGACAGGCCCGTAAGGACCAGGAAGACGCGAACACCGAGGGGGGCTTAGCGTCATGAGCCAGGACTCCGCCGCCGCAACGGAGGCTGTACGGAAGCTCAGTGGACGACGACGACGAGAAGTCGTCGCCGTACTGCTGTTCAGCGGCGGCCCCATCTTCGAAAGCTCGATCCCGCTCTCCGTGTTCGGAATCGACCGCCAGGACGCGGGAGTTCCGCGCTACCGACTCCTCGTCTGCGGCGGGGAAGAGGCGCCGCTGCGGACCACCGGGGGACTCGAACTGACCGCACCCTACGGGCTGGAGGCAATCAGCAGGGCAGGCACCGTCGTGGTGCCCGCCTGGCGTTCGATCACCTCGCCGCCGCCCGCAGAGGCGCTGGACGCGCTGCGCCGCGCCCACGAGGAAGGGGCCCGCATCGTCGGGCTGTGCACCGGCGCGTTCGTGCTCGCCGCCGCCGGCCTGCTGGACGGCCGCCCGGCGACCACGCACTGGATGTACGCACCGACGCTGGCCAAGCGCTATCCGTCGGTGCATGTCGATCCGCGTGAGCTCTTCGTCGACGACGGCGATGTGCTCACCTCCGCAGGGACAGCGGCCGGCATCGACCTCTGCCTGCACATAGTCCGCACCGACCACGGCACGGAGGCCGCCGGGGCACTGGCCCGCCGGCTCGTCGTGCCGCCGCGGCGCAGTGGAGGTCAGGAGCGCTACCTCGACAGGTCTTTACCTGAGGAGATCGGCTCCGACCCGCTCGCCGAGGTCGTGGCCTGGGCGCTGGAGCATCTCCACGAGCAGTTCGACGTGGAGACGCTGGCCGCGCGCGCCTACATGAGCAGGCGGACCTTCGACCGGAGGTTCCGCTCGCTCACCGGCAGCGCACCGCTCCAGTGGCTGATCACCCAGCGGGTGCTGCAGGCGCAGCGACTGCTGGAGACGTCCGAGTACTCGGTCGACGAGGTCGCGGGCCGCTGCGGCTTCCGCTCGCCGGTCGCACTGCGCGGGCACTTCCGGCGCCAGCTGGGCTCCTCCCCCGCCGCGTACCGGGCCGCCTACCGGGCCCGCCGCCCGCAGGGCGCCGGTGCGGAGGCCGCCACCGCGCCGACCGAACCGATCGTGCCCTCACAGGGCACCTCGGCGGGCCGGCGGGTCACGGCTGCGGCCACCCCGACGGATCCGCATGTCGTCACGTCGGCGACGGTCGGGGCGGGGCAGCAGGAGCACGGAAGACCGGGCCCCGACGCGTACCCCACCGAGCGCCCGACCCTGCCGGGTCAACGGAGTGCCCCGTAGGCTGGGAGCATGAACGACCGCATGGTGTGGATCGACTGCGAGATGACCGGGCTCTCGTTGACGGAAGACGCACTCATCGAGGTGGCCGCACTGGTCACCGACTCGGAGTTGAATGTGCTCGGCGAAGGGGTGGACATCGTGATCCGCCCGCCGGACACGGCCCTGGAGACGATGCCCGAGGTGGTGCGCCAGATGCACACCGCCTCGGGTCTCCTCGACGAGCTGGCCCAGGGCACCACGCTGGCCGACGCCGAGGCCCAGGTGCTGGCCTATGTCCGCGAGCACGTGAAAGAGCCCGGCAAGGCCCCGCTCTGCGGGAACTCGGTCTCCACCGACCGCGGCTTCCTGGCGCGGGACATGTCGGCCCTGGAGAGCTACCTCCACTACCGGATCGTCGATGTGTCCTCGGTCAAGGAGCTGGCGCGCCGCTGGTACCCGAGGGCGTACTTCAACAGTCCGGCCAAGAACGGCAACCACCGGGCGCTCGCAGACATCCGTGACTCCATCACGGAGCTGCGTTACTACCGCGAGGCGATCTTCGTACCGCAGCCCGGGCCGGACTCGGAGCGCGCCAAGGCGATCGCGGCCAGTGTCGCGCCGCCCACGCCGTAGGACGTTGCGAAGCCGCTGGTCATGGACCTTTCGGGGGCCGGGATCAGCGGCTGGGCAACCGGGGCGCGAGCACCCTCTCGGACCCTGTACACTTTTTCTCGGCCGGTCAGAAAAAGACCGGACATGGTGGGTATAGCTCAGATGGTAGAGCACCTGGTTGTGGTCCAGGATGTCGCGGGTTCGAGTCCCGTTACTCACCCTGAAGGGAAGGGCCCCGGTCATCGACCGGGGCCCTTCTTGCGCCTGAGCCACCCTCACCAGGCGGCTATGTGACGGCCGTCACGAGCAGTCGCGGACGATCGGTTCCGTGAGGAGCACGACTTGCGGACGCTCGCGGTGTCCGCCATCCCGGCCGACGCCTCCAGCGCTTTCCTGGTGCCGCGACCGGCAGGGTTTGCCCCGTCGCGGCCCTAAGGGCTGTCCCGTCCGGCCGGGGGCGGACGGCGCTGCTTTCGAAACACGCCCTACGGGCTGTCCCGTAATCCCTGGTGGGCGCACGACGGATTACGGGACAGCCCTTAGCCGAACGCCGAGGGCGGTGGTGCCGGTGAAGGCCTGGCGTCCGCGTCGCTCACCGCCGCCGCGCCGCCGGTGAAGTCGGCGAGGGCGCGCCCGTGTTCGACACGTCCGGGGTGCGGGTCGGTCGCGACCCGGCGGGTCAGCTCCGCGACCCTCAGCGGCAGGTCCGAGGCGAGCAGCACCGCGTTGCCGAAGCGGCGGCCGCGCCACACGGTCGGGTCGGCGGCGAGCGCCACTTCCGGAAAGACCGTGGCCGCGGTGGCGATCTGGCCGCGCAGATGGGTCAGCGGCGGCCCGTCCGCGAGGTTGGCCACGTAACTCCCGCCGGGTTTCAGGACCCGGCGCACCTCGGCGAGGAACTCGGTGCTGGTGAGGTGTGCGGGGGTACGCGCCCCGCTGAAGACATCGGCGATGACGAGATCCGCCCAGCCGTCCTGGATCTTCCCGAGCCCGGCGCGGGCGTCGGTGGCGCGGACCCGGATCCTGGCCTGCGGGTCCAGCGGCAGCTCCCGGCGGACCAGTTGCACGAGTGCGGCGTCCATCTCGACGATCTGCTGGGTGGAGCGGGGCCGGGTCGCGGCGATGTAGCGGGCGAGCGTGAAGGCTCCGCCGCCCAGGTGCACGACGTGCAGGGGCTGCCCGGGGGGTGCGACGAGGTCGGCGATGTGGCCGATCCTGCGCTGATACTCGAAGGACAGATACGTGGGGTCGTCGAGGTCCACATGGGACTGGGGGGCGCCGTCGAGCGTCAGCGTCCAGGCGCGTCGGCGCTCCCGGTCGGGCACCAGCTCGGCGAGACCGCCGTCCACCGGTTCGGTGAGGGGCTCGGTCCTGCGCCCGGCGCCGCCACGCCCGGTCTCGCGTTCGGTCCTGCCGTCGGCCTTGCGGTCGGACCGCTTACGGGCGCCCGTACCTGCGCTCGACGCTCCTCGACGTGCCACTGCTGCTCGTGCCTGCTCACTGCTCATCGCTCCGGGCCGGCACGCAGCCGGCCGTGCCGGGGAATCCCGGCCACCGGCCCATTATGGGCGCGTCGGAGGGGAGCCCTCGGTCAGCCGTGGGCGCGCGGACAGGCCCCGGCGGTCAGCGGCAGTTGTCGGCCGCTTCGATCAGCCGGGCCGCCTGGTCGAGGGCGGCCCGCAGCACGGCCGGGTCGGTGACCGGGGCGTCCTCCTCGGGCGGCAGCAGCCAGCCACTGCCGGTGACGGGCGGCTCGGCGGGGATGCGCAGCCCGCGGCCGTCGGTCTGCGTACAGGCGCTGCCCGGTACGTCCCATGCCTCGGCGGTCCCCGGGGGCACCAGGAAGCCGAGGGTGTCGCAGGCGCCGTCGTGCAGGACCGGGCCGACGGCCTCCTGGTCGGAGCCCCGGCGCAGGATGTCCACGGCCTCCAGCCCCTGGCGCGCCGGGACGGTCACCAGGTCGCAGGGTACGGCGCCGTAGTCCTCCGCCGGCGCGGCGGGCGCCGTGGCACCCGTTGCGGCCGGGGTCGTCGCAGTCATGCGCGAGCCGGTCTCGATGCCGGTGTGCAACAAGGGACCTCTCCTCTCATCGCCGGGCGGAGCCGGATTCCGTCTCCACAAGAACCAACGCACCGACGGCGTCAATGGCTACGGTGCCACGCCGCCGCAAAGGGTGGCAGTTCATGGCGGATCGCGGGCGAGATATCCGCTTTATGCGCAAACACTGTGTGTGCGGCCCGTCACAACCGGTACGTTCTTGCTCCGCCGGGACACCGAAAGCAGGAGCCCGGCTGCTCCAGAGAGGGCTCAGCCATGGTGTCGACAGGGGCAGTTCCCAACCTCGTCTTCCGGCGGCTGCGCGGATCGCGCTCCGCCGGGGAGTTCGCTGCCGCGGTACGCAGGTCCGCCCGTGAGATCGGCGAGCAGGTCGCGTGCGACGCCCGGTACATCGGACGCGTGGAGTCCGGCGAGATCCGCTGCCCCAACTACGCGTACGAGCGGGTCTTCCTGCACATGTTCCCCGGCACCACCCTGGCGGACCTGGGCTTCTCACCGCGCGAATCGGTACGCGGCCGGGGGGCATGGGCCACTGCCGAAACTCCACCGCCCCCCACGTTCCACAGCGACACCGACGAGGAGAGCGACGTGCTGCGTCGCGTATTCATGACGAGCGGCACCACCGCGATGGCGGCCGCAACCCTGGGCCTCGGCCTCGACGGCACATCCGCTGCCGCCGCCCTGCCCGACCGGCACCGGGTCGGAGAGGCCGAGGTGAGCGCCGTCGAAAAGGCGGTACGGCAGATCCGGCTGCTCGACGACCGGCACGGCGGTGACGGCCTGTACCGCAAGGCGTCCCAGCCGCTGCGGGCGGCGTACGCGCTGCTCGACTCCAGAACCGCCACCAAGCGCTCCACGGCCGACCGGCTGCACGCCGTGGCGGGCGAACTGGCCATCTCGGTGGGCTGGCTGGCCCACGACTCGGGCCGGTTCGAGGACGCCCGCTCGCACTATGCGGAGGCGCTGGCCACGGCGCGGGTGGCGGGTGACGCGGCGTTGGAGGCGCATGCGTTCTGCAATGCGTCGTTCCTGGCCAGGGACACGGGGCGGCCCCGCGAGTCCGTACACGCCGCCGAGGCCGGGCAGCGGGCGGCGCAGCCGCTGGGCTCGCCGCAACTGCTGGCGCTGCTCGCGCTGCGGGAGGCGGGGGGCCGGGCGGGGCTCGGGGACCGTACGGGCTGCGAACGGGCGATCGGCCGGGCGCGCACCGCGTTCGAGCGCGGTCCGTCCGACGCCGATCCGGAGTGGATGTCCTTCTTCCGGGAGGCGGAGCTGGAGATGCTGGAGGCGCAGTGCTGGTCGGCGCTGGGCGACTGGTCGCGGGCGGCCCACCATGCGCTGCGGGCGACGCGGCTCCAGGACCCGCACTTCACCCGGAATCTGGCGCTGTACCGGGCCGAGCTGACCCAGGATTTGGCCCGGGCGGGCCGGGCCGCGGAGGCGGCGACGGCCGGTCACCAGGTGCTGGACCTGCTGGGCCGCGTCCAGTCGTCCCGTATCCGGTCGATGCTGACGGCGGCGGCGGGGGTACTGGCGCCGCAGCGGGGTGCGGCGGAGGTACGGGGGTTCCTGGAACGGCACGCGGGGGTCTCGAAGTCGGAGGTGTAGGAGTCCGCCGAGCGGCGGAATTCCACGCACCCCGCATCATGTGACCGGTTCCGTCCTAGTGCCGCGACCGGCAAGGTTCGCCCGTCAAGGAGCGGCGGCCGGTGCGTGTGATCGCAAGGCGGTCAAAAGCCCTTGTAGCGGAGCTACCTGGGCTTTTGGCCAACGCCGCGAGCGCGCGTGCCGGGCGTCGCGACGGGGCGAACCTTGCCGGTCGCGGCACTGGTCGCAGGACGGGCCGGTTTCCGCCGTGCGTCGGCAGGATCGAGATCGTCCGGCGATCGTGAACCTCATCGAGGCCGGGCATCGAGACGGAACGATCACCGGCTTTCCCATCATCGCGCACGCCTTCGAAAGGCAACCGGCCGGGCCGAACTGGCGTCCCTCTCGGAGAAATCCGTACACACACGGGGCATCCGGCAAGGACCCCCGGGGAACCGTGGCCAACCTGCACCGTACGGTTTAACGCTCGCCGCCGGTCGCATGAACACATGATGGAGAGCTTCCGAATGGACCATGCCAGCACCGCGTACGTGCCGCGCCGGCGGCCTCGTTGGTGGACCGAGGTGCCGCTGCTGGCGCTGGTGTACGCAGCCTACTCGGCCGGCCGGCTGGTGGCGCGCGGCGACGTGTCCACGGCCGTCGACCACGGTCTGAGCATCCTGCACCTGGAGAAGACGCTCCACATCAACTTCGAGCACCCGCTCAACCGGCTGCTGACCGCCCACCCCTCGATAGGCATACCCGCCGACTTCATATATGCGTCCCTACACTATCTGGTCACCCCGGCCGTGCTGGTCTGGCTCTTCCGCCGCCGCCAGGTCCTGTACCGCAAAGCCCGCACCTGGCTGATGACCTCCACACTGCTCGGCCTGATCGGCTTCGCGCTGATACCGACCTGCCCGCCCCGGCTGCTCCACGCCACGTACGGCTTCGTCGACACGATGGCGCAGTACAGCTCGTACGGCTGGTGGGGCGCCGAGGCGAGTGCCCCGCGCGGCATGGGCGGAATGACGAACCAGTACGCGGCGATGCCGAGCCTGCACGTCGGCTGGGCGCTCTGGTGCGGAATCCTGCTGTGGCGTCACGGCCGGCACCCGCTCGTACGGGCCGCGGGTGTCGCGTACCCCCTGGTCACCACGTTCGTGGTGATGGGCACGGCCAACCACTACTTCCTCGACGCGGTCGCGGGCGCTGCCGTGATGGGCGTCGGAGCCCTGCTGGCCGGACCGGTGATGCGTATCGTCGACCGGGTCAGGGGCCCGCTCGCGGCCCGCTTCCCGCGGTTCGCCGGGACCGCGGAGTCCCCGGTTGTCAGTGCCGGATGCAAGACTTCGGCGGGTGAGCGAATCCCTGGCCAGCGGACCGCCTCCGCAGACTCCACCGATGCCGCGGCATCGGCCGACGCAGACGCCTCGGCCGGTCGCGTACCCCGGGCCGACGCCGCTGCCACCGCAGTGGCGGGAGCAGCGGGGGACGACACTCCGGCAGCGGCTCGCTGAGCTGCGGGGCCCGGCTGTCGCACCGCGTCCGCTGGATGCCCGAGCGCTGGCCGCTCTCGCCGCCAACCCCGGCTGCCGGCGCCGCGCCCTGCTGGACGGCGCCGGGGTGGACAAGGCCGCGCTGGCCACGGCGCTCGGTTCACCGGCCCCCTTCGGCCAGTCACAGTTCGCTTTCGTCCGGGGCAACGCCTTCGAGGCCAAGGTCAAGGCCGACGGCGGTACGGAGCTGATGCGGCTGCTGTGCGAGCGCCTCGGCGCCGGCGCCGAGGCGCCGCGCGAGGTCCTGGTGCCCGATCTGACCGCGGCCGGTCCCGAGGGCCGCGCGGCGCGTACGGCGCTGGCGCTGCGGGAGGCGACCGAGTCGGGCGGCTGGGCGCTGCTGGACCACCCGATGCTGGCCCTGGAGGTGGCGGGCTCCCCGGCCTATCTGGAGCCGGACGCGGTGGCGGTGCACCCCGACGGCACCTGGACGGTCGTCGAGATCAAGTCCTTCCCCGTGATCGACGGTTCTGCCGACGCGGCGAAGGTCGGTGCGGCGGCCCGGCAGTCCGCCGTCTACGTACTGGCGCTGGAGCGGATCGCGGAGCTCACCGAGGGCGCACAGGTCGGCCACCGGGTGCTGCTGGTCTGTCCGAAGGACTTCTCCAATCTGCCGACCGCCTCGGTCGTCGACGTACGCAAGCAGCGTGCGGTCACCCGACGCCAGCTGACCAGGCTGACCCGGATCGAGGACATCGCGGCGGCCCTGCCCGCGGGCACCACCTTCGATCCCGAGTGCTCCCCGCAGCAGCTCGTCGCCGCGGTCGAATCGGTCGGCGCGGCGTATGCCCCGGAGTGCCTGGCCGCTTGTGAACTGGCCTTCCACTGCCGGGCGAAGGCCCGCGCGGCCGGTGCGGTGGAGGCGCTGGGGCGGAGCGTGCGGGGCGAGCTCGGCGGGCTGACGACGGTGGGGGCGGTGCTGGCCGCCGCCGCCGGCAAGGAGGGCGACCCGGCGGATCCGACGGTCGCGGCCCTGCGGCGTGCGGCGGCGCTGCGTGCCGAGGCGCTGGAGGGCAGTGCGGCATGTCGCTGATCAGCACCCTGGCCCGGCTGGAGGCTGTGGAGAGCGGCCGGGCACAGCCGATGACGACGGTCCTGCACCGCCATCTCACCGGCCGCCCGCTCGTCCTGGTGCCACTGACCACCGCCGGTGAGGCGGGCGCCCCGCTGGGCGCGCTCGTCGGGACCGACCGGGAGGCGCCCCGGCTGCTGGCGGTTTCGCAGCCGCGCGACCGGGATCTGCGGTTCGCGTTCCTGTCCGAGCTGGCCGAGGCGGTGCTGCCGCACATCGAGGCGTACGAGGATGTCGTCGAGCCCGCGGAGCGCAATGAGACCGATCCGGAGACCGGGAAGAAGGTCAAGGTCGAGGTCGAGCTGTGCGCGGACGCGCCGCAGCTGATCGTGCCGAGCCGGGCGGGCATCGATTTCGTACGGCTGCTCGGCCGCTCCATGCGGTTCAGGCGCACGGCACAGGACGATCCCGACACCCCGTACCCCGCCCCCGCCCGCGTCCCGCTGCTGGGCCGCTGGCTGACGCACTACGGGGAGCGGGCCAGGGTGCCGGGCTCCTCGCTGCTGCTGGCCGTGACGGATCTGCTGAACCGGCACTGGGCGACCGGGCAGAGCAGCCTGGAGGATCAGCATCTGGGCGCGCTGCTGGCGTGGGTCGACGCCCCGGCGGGTGAGTCCGGGGCGCGGGCGGCGCTCCGTGCGGAGCTGGGGCGGGACGGCGAGGGCCAGCTGCTGTGCCCGCCGGCCGGTCCGGCCACGGACCCCGCGTTCGACAACCGGCTGCTGGCGCCCGCCATCGAGAAGTACGACCGGGCGCGCACCTCGCTCGCGGCGGCCGAGGACGGTCTCGCGGCCGATGCCCGACTCGCCGAACTGACCGCCGCCGAGCGGGAGATCAAGGCTCTGCTGGCCGGGGTGATGCGGCCGACCTGGGATGCGGTGTGGCGGGGGCTCGATCTGCTGAAGGAACGGCCCGAGGGGTCACGGGCCGAGGACCGCTGGACGAGGGACCGCTGGTCGTTCACCGGTCACCGGGACCGGGTTCGGTCCGGTGAGCCGCCGCAGCCGCGCCGGGACGACGCGGTGACGGCGGCGCAGAAGCTGGCCTCGCGCGAGACGGCGCAGGCCCAACTGGAGGCGCAGGAGGCCCTGGACGATCCGCTGGTGCTGGCCGGGCGGCGGCTGGCCGGGGAGGCGTTCGTCGGCGATGTGATGGAGGTGGCGATGGCGTACAGCGAGTCGAAGCGCCCGTCCCCGCGCCCGCTGGTCACGGTCCGCACGGACGAGCGCCCGCATCTCGGCGAGCGCACCAAGGTGTACCGCTCGCTGGACGGAAAGCCGCAGACCGCCGAGTTCGTGGGGTACGCCGCGGAGCCGGAGGACGGGACCGCACCCCTGCTGGTGCTGCGGATCACCGACCGGATGGGCCGGAGCAAGGAGCCGGTCCCGGGTTCGGTGCCCGAGCCGGGCGACCGGATCGCCTGGACGCTGTTCGAGCACGATCAGCGCGGCGGTCCGAAGCTGCCGGACCCCGAGGAGACGCCCTGGACGCATGGCGGCCCGCCGGGCGCGGCCGGTGAGCGCACCGAGCATCCCGATCCCGTGACCGCGGAGGACTTTCTGTGACGGCCGTATTCGACCCGGGCGCCCAGGCCGCGCGGGCGACCGACGCGATCCTCGCCGACACCCTGCGTGGTACGTCGCGCGGCATCGTGGTGGACTCTCCGCCGGGCGCGGGCAAGTCGACGCTCGTGGTGCGTGCCGCACTCGAACTCGCCGCGGCCGGGCACCCGTTGATGGTGGTCGCGCAGACCAACGCCCAGGTCGACGACCTGGTGGTGCGGCTGGCCGAGAAGGACCCGGGGCTGCCCGTCGGCCGGTTGCACAGCAATGACTCCGACCCGTACGACAAGGTGCTGGACGGCCTGGCCAACGTGCGGAAGTCGGCCAAGGCGCCGGATCTCGCCGGACTCGACGTCGTCATCTCGACGGCCGCCAAGTGGGCGCATGTGAAGAACGTCGAGCCCTGGGGCCACGCGATCGTCGACGAGGCGTACCAGATGCGTTCGGATGCGCTGCTGGCCGTCGCGGGGCTCTTCGAGCGGGCGCTGTTCGTCGGCGATCCGGGCCAGTTGGACCCGTTCTCGATCGTCGGCGCGGACCAGTGGGCGGGGCTGTCGTACGACCCGTCCGCGAGCGCGGTCTCCACGCTGCTCGCGCACAATCCCCGGCTGCCGCAGCACCGGCTGCCGGTGTCGTGGCGGCTGCCCGCCTCCGCCGCGCCGCTGGTCTCGGACGCGTTCTACCCGTACACCCCCTTCCGCAGCGGTACGGGCCACGGCGACCGGCGGCTGTCGTTCGGCGTCGCGTCCGACGGATCGGCCCCGGACCGGGTGCTGGACGAGGCCGCGGAGTCCGGCTGGGGCCTGCTCGAACTCCCGGCCCGGCACACCCCGCGCACCGATCCGGAGGCGGTACGGGCGGTGGCCCTGGTCGTGCGCCGGCTCCTCGACCGAGGTGGTGCGGCGACGAGCGAGCGCTCCCCGGATCCGGCTCCGGTGACGGCGGACCGGGTCGCGGTCGGCACCGCCCATCGCGACCAGGCCGCGGCGGTACGGGCGGCGCTCGCGGAGCTGGGTGTGACGGGCGTGGCGGTGGACACGGCGAACCGGCTCCAGGGCCGCGAGTTCGATGTGACGGTGGTCCTGCACCCGCTGTCCGGCCGCCCGGACGCCACGGCGTTCCATCTGGAGACGGGCCGGCTGTGCGTACTGGCCTCGCGCCACCGGCATGCGTGCATCGTGGTGTGCCGGGCGGGCGTCGCGGAGCTGCTGGACGAGCACCCGTCGACGGAACCGGTGCAATTGGGGGTCACGATGAAGTTCCCGGACGGCTGGGAGGCGAACCACGCGGTGCTGGCGCATCTGGCAGAGCACCGGGTGCGGTGGGGGGCGTGACGGCACCCGGCCACCGCAGGCCGTGCTCCCGTTCCGCGGTATCCGCGGGGCCCACTTGCGCGGCGTTGGACAATGGAGGGTGGCCGTCGGGCCCACCGAAGGAGGAAGCACCACATGGCACAACCCGAGCGGAACGAGCAGCAGCGGCTGCGCCCCGCGCCCCTGCTCTTCGAGCCGTCGGCGGCAGTCGCCGATCCTGAGCACTTCTTCGACCTGGAGTCGATGGAGGATCCGGGGGAGCTGCTGGCCCGCGCCACAGAGCTGACCCTGGCATTCCGTGCCGCGACCGACCGTGCGGTCGAGTTCCAGGCGCTCGCCGCGGCCCAGCTCGCCGATCCGCGCCGGTTCGACCGGCTGACGACAGCGGACATTGCGCGGCGTGCGGAGTGGACCGAGGACTATGCCAAGAGGATGGTCGAGTTCGGCCGGAGCCTGCTGGGCGGATCCGCTCCCTGACCGCGGTACCGGCTCCGTCCCGGCCACCGCACCCCGTGTGCCCGGCCCCGACCGGCAATCGCCCCGGACCATCCGGACCATCCGGACCGGCCGTCCGTGCCGGGTCCTGACACCGGGGCCAACCAGTGGCATATGCCCGAGCGCAAAATACTCCTCCCTACCCCAGCCTGTCCCGGTTTCCGGCAACTCTCGGAATCCATTTGATCACTCCCGGTAGACATGGGCGCATGAGCGCATGGCTGCCAGACGAAATGACCCTGGATCACGGCGACGGCCCCCACCACGGCGCCGACATCTTCGCCCTCCTGCGGGACCGGGCCGCGAACCGGACGGCTCAGGTCACGGCGGCCGGTGCCGCCTGGCTCGCCGGCGCCGCGGCGTATCCGCACAGCACACTGGCCCAGTGGGAGGCCCACCCCTCCTCGCCCGTGGTGCTGCCGTGCGGTTCGGCCTTCGACGTGGTGAATGTGCCCACCGTCTTCGGGCGCCGGATGCTGGAACACCTGTGGACGGACGGCCCCGGCTCCGGCCCCGTCGTCACCCACCGCGGACGGATGCTGCTCTTCGCCTCCCCCGGCACCGCCCAGCGGCTGCCGTCGCTGCTCGACTGGGAGGAGTGGGGCGGCGGCCTCGAACCGCGGACCGGCACGGACGCGCGGGGGCCGGGCGGCGGCAAGGTCCCGTCGCTGCTCTGCCACGGCACCGGGGACGCGGTGACCGTACCGCCCCTGACCTGCGCCTCCTCCACTCCCGGACCCCGCTGGGTGGTAGCCCCCGATACACGCAGCCCCTGGCTGCCGGGCCCGGACGTACTGCTCTGGGCCTGTGTGCGGGTGACCAGGTCGACGCCCTCGTCAGCGGCCCGGAGTTCGATTTTTCCTCCCGCCGGTCAGGGTGCTAATGTCTACGACGTCAGCAGGCGCCGCTAGCTCAGTTGGTTAGAGCAGCTGACTCTTAATCAGCGGGTCCGGGGTTCGAGTCCCTGGCGGCGCACAGACGGAAGAAGTCCCCCTCGCGAAAGCGAGGGGGACTTCTTCGTGTTCACGGGATGCCTGCGTCAGGGGGTCTTTCCGTGTGCGCGGGAGCCTTGCGTTCCCGTGGCGATCCGGACCGTCCAGGCCCCCGACGGTGTCCGGTCGGCGACCTCGATCCTGGCGTGCGCGCCGGGGATGCTGTACGTCTCGCCGACCTGCAGCGGGGCGTCCGCGAGCGGTGCGTAGACGGACCGGTCCCGGCAGGCGTCGGTGCCGGGGTGGGTGTCGATGACCTCGACCGGGCCGCTGCCGGACGGGGTCCCGTTCCGCACCCGGTAGAGCAGGACGCCTTCGGTGCAGGTCGTCCGGTCGTTGCCGGTCGCGCTGCGGGCCTCGACGGCCACGGCGCTGCCCTCACCGGTCCTGATCACCGCGAGCCGGGTACCGATGGAGGCCCCGGGCTTGGGTACGGTGGCCATCGACTCCAGGGTGATGTCCCGGCTGCGCTGGACGCACACCACCTGCCTGCGGTCCAGCCAGCCCAGCTTCCACTTGTGCCAGCCGAAGAAGTCCGGCGCGAGACCGAACTGGCTGCCCATCACATCCCAGTCGCCGACGTAGGTGTCCCAGTCCCCCTTGCCGTCGGACGGCCGGTGGTAGAGGTCCGGCAGGTCGAAGACGTGCCCGGTCTCGTGGGCCAGCACATTGTGGTCCGGCGGGTGCTGTTCGAAGACGGTGACGACGCGCCGGATGTCCGTACCGTCGGCGTGCAGCGGCCGGTCGAAGTTGATGACCTTGGTGGCATCGGAGTCGACCCCCGGTGCGTCCGGGTCGGCGATCAGGTAGACGATGTCGAACCGGGAGAAATCGACCTTCGGGTCGGCCACGGCGATGGCATCGCGCAGATAGGCGCTGCGCCGCACGTTGTTCCAGTCGCGCTGTATGCCGTACCAGTGGGACGCCTTGGGCATCTGGATCCACTGCCGCAGCGGGTGCGGGCGCAGGGTGAACCTCCCGTACGAGGCGCGCCGGAAGAACTGGGCGGTCGCCGGGAAGTGGTCGGTGGCGAGTTCCCTGAGGGTGGTGGTGGGGCGGTGATCCGGGAAGGAGAGAAAGACCATGACCGCGTCGAGGGGGTGGTCGGGGCGGGGATAGGCGTTGTTCCAGTCCCTCACGCCGAGCGAGTGGTGCACCTCGGTCCGGGGCAGCGCGCACGCACCCGCTTCGCCGGTGACTGCGAGGGCGGGCCCTGCGACGAGGGAGGTGGAAGCGAGCGCCAGAAGAGAGGTCATGGCCGCGACCACACCGCGCAGGCTCGGCCTCTCCACTCCCCCGGTTCTGTGCTGGCGCGGCACATCTACCTCCGGGTGCGAGATGCAGTCACTCACTCACACTGTGACGATTCGAGGCTTTCGTCCTGCTGAGCTGCCCCAGTCGAGTCAGCATTCGGCCGAGACATTCACCCTCACGGACAGTCACGTTCAATCATCAGGAAATCGCGAGAGAACGAAACCGCTCAGAAAAGTTCAGCCGCGGGCAAACCGGATCGGCGCGCGACTGACCCATGCGGGGCGTACGCGGGGCGTGAAGGGGTTGGGCGCTGGAACGGCCGACGCACCAACCTCTATGCTTCACCAGGCTTTCCCGCGTGGTTTCCGCCTCCGAACAACGGCGTCCCGCGCGGCGGGCCAGTCCGGCCACACCTGTTCAGGACAGAACTGCACGGCGGGAGCGAACGGTGAGCGGAACCTCCGAAGGGCTGAGGCCCGCGGCAGGCACACCCCCCCATTCCGCAGGACCGTCGGGCACGGAGCGTCACCCTCCGTGGCCCCCTGCCGGAATCGAAGGGTCCGAGCCGCACGGCTACCGGGCCGCCTTCCGCGCCGCCACGCTCCCGATGGCCGTCGTCGACCACGAGGGCCTGGTCGTCACCGCCAACGACGCCCTCGGCGGCCTCCTCGGCTTCTCCGCCGCGGCGCTGTCCACACAGTCGGCAGCCGATCTGCTCGACCTCGCGGCGGACGGCCGTACCTGGCACGCGTACCGCGAGGTGCTACGCCGCCGGCGCTCACGGTTCCGTTGCACCCGCACGCTCAAGCACCCCGACGGGCGCTCGATGTGGGCCGAGATCACCGTCGTGCCGATGCCCGAACCGGAGGCCGGCCGGGCTGAAGGCCCCGGGCCCGGCCGGGTGCTGCTCTCCGTCGCGGACATCAGCGACCGGCGGGAGCTGCAGAAGCGGCTGCGCCACCTCCAGATGCACGACCCGGTGACCCGGCTGCCCAACCGGACGCTGTTCTTCGAACGGCTCTCGGCCGCCCTGGAGCCCCGGCCATACCAGGACGACAGTCTCGCCGGACGCGGCCGTATCGGGCTCTGCTATCTCGATCTCGACGGCTTCAAGGCCGTCAACGACACGATGGGCCACCGGATCGGCGACCGGCTGCTCGCCGCCGTCGCCTCACGGCTCACCGACTGTGCGGCCCAGGACGGCCCGCACCGCCCCGGTTCACATCTCGTGGCGCGCCTGGGCGGCGACGAGTTCGCGATCCTGGTCGAGGGCTCCGCCGGTACACAGCAGCTCACCGACCTGGCCCGCAGGGTCCTCGCCGCACTGCAGAAGCCCTTCGACCTGGGCGGGCAGCGGCTCTCCGTGTCGGCCTCGATCGGGGTGGTGGAACGGGCCGTGGCCGGCACCTCGGCAACCGCTCTGATGCAGGCCGCCGACACCACGCTGTACTGGGCGAAGGCGGACGGCAAGGCCCGCTGGACGGTCTTCGACCCGGAGCGCAACGCCCACCGGATGACCCGGCAGACGCTCTCCTCCAACCTGCGGCCGGCCGTCGAACGCGGTGAGTTCACCATCGAGTACCAACCGCTGGTGGGCATGGCCGACGGAGTCGTACGCGGGGTGGAGGCACTGGTCCGCTGGAACCACCCGCAGTTCGGCATGCTCTCGCCGAATCGGTTCGTTGCGATCGCCGAGGAGGACGGCTCGATCGTCCAGCTCGGCCGGTGGGTGCTGCGGTCCGCCTGCCGCCAGGCCCGGCGCTGGCAGCTCGACCACCCGGACGAACCGCCGCTTTTCATCAGCGTCAATGTCGCCGTACGGCAGGTCTGGGACTCCGACCTGGTCACCGATGTCGCGGAGATCCTCGCCGAGACCGGTCTCGATCCCGGACTGCTGCAGCTGGAGCTGACCGAGTCCGCCGTGATGGGCTCGGCGGGCCGCCCGCTCCAGGCCCTGCAGTCGCTCAGTGAAATGGGTGTACGGATCGCCATCGACGACTTCGGGACCGGCTACTCGAACCTGGCCTATCTGAGCCGGCTGCCGGTCTCCGTACTGAAGCTGGACGGCTCGTTCGTACGCGGCTTCCGCCGCGACGACGGCGACCGCCCGAGCCCCGCCGACGAGACGATCGTCGAGGCGATGGTGGAACTGGCGCACCGCCTGGGCCTGACGGTCACCGCGGAGTGCGTGGAGACGGCAGGCCAGGCGGAACGGCTGCGCAGAATCGGCTGCGACACCGGGCAGGGCTGGTTGTACTCACGCGCGGTGGCCCCGGAGCGGATCGCCGAGCTGATCGGCGGCGGAAGCCTGAAGGTCTGAGGCCGGTCGGCACATGGGGGCGGCCTTACGACCTGGGGGCGATAGCCCCGGCGGGCTCTCAGAGCCTCGGCAGCGCGTACGCGTCCGCGATCAGTTCGTAGCTGCGCAGCCGGGCCTCGCCGCTGTGCGCGTTGGCGGTGATCATCAGTTCGTCGGCGCCGGTGCGCTTGGCCAGGTCGTCGAGGCCCGTACGGACCTCGTCCGCCGTGCCGTGGACGATGTTGACCAGCCAGCTGTCCACGAACTCCCGCTCCATGGGGCTGAAGGCGTATGCCTCCGCCTCCTCGGGTGTCGGGACCAGGCCGGGGCGGCCGGTGCGCAGGCGGACCATGGACAGGGCGCCGGAGAGCACCTGGCGGCGGGCCTCGCGCTCGTCGTCGGCGGCCAGGGCCGAGACGCCGATCAGCGCGTACGGGGCGTCGAGCACCGCGGACGGCCGGAACGACTCGCGGTACAGGTCGAGGGCCGGCACCGTGTTCTGGGCCGAGAAGTGGTGGGCGAAGGCGAACGGGAGGCCGAGTACGCCGGCCAGCCGGGCACTGAAGCCGGAGGAGCCGAGGAGCCAGATCGGCGGGCGGGCCGGGGACTGGACCCCGCCCTCGGCCGTGGCCTGGACCGGGCCGGGGACCGCGTGGATACGGGCGTAGGGGTGGCCGTCAGGGAAGTCGTCGTCCAGGAACCGGGTCAGCTCGGCGAGCTGCTGCGGGAAGTCTTCGGCACCCTCGCCGAGCCGGTCCGTGCGGCGCAGGGCGGCCGCGGTCACGCCGTCGGTGCCGGGGGCACGCCCGAGACCGAGGTCGATGCGGCCGGGGGCCATGGCCTCCAGGGTGCCGAACTGCTCGGCGATGACGAGCGGTGCGTGGTTGGGCAGCATCACGCCGCCGGAGCCGAGCCTGATGCGTTCGGTGTGGGCGGCGAGGTGGGCCAGGATCACGGCCGGTGAGGAGGAGGCGACGCCGGGCATCGAGTGGTGTTCGGCGACCCAGTAGCGGTGGAATCCGCGGCGCTCGGCAAGCTGTGCAATGTTCACGCTGGTGCGCAGGGCCTGGGTTGCGGTGCGGCCCTGGCCCACGGTCACCAGGTCCAGCACGGAGAGCGGAACGGTGGCCGCCCCCTCCGCCTTGCCACGGATCTCGCCGCCGCCTCGGATCTCGTCCACGTCCTGGCCTCTTTCGGTGATGTGCTTTCGTCCGGCTCATACGTCCGCAGCACCGCAACAGGAGGTGGTCTCCGTTTATTCCCCCCGGTCGGTCCGGCCGACCCGTGGGCCACCGGCTTTCCGCTCGGCTCACCAGCCGGAGTGGGTCTGCTTTCCGGGCCACCCCTTCTTTCCGCTGTGTGCGCGCTCCCGGCCCTCGCCCCACCTGGCCACCGGGGCCGGAGGCGCCTCGCGCTCGGCAAAGATCTTGCCGAGCCTCGGGGACCAGGTCCGGCGGTCCGCCAGCCGCAGCCCTTCCCGGACCGTCACCTGGTTCCCTGTGAGGACCGGCTTGCCGAGGAGTTTCTCCAGCTCCGTCACGTGCGAGACGGTGTGCAGGGCCGTGTCGGGCAGCAGCATCACTTCGGCCTCCGGCCGGTCCGCGGCTGTGACGAGTTCCTTCACCTTGTCCAGGTCCCAGGCGGCGGCCTCGGCGGCGGAGGCGAGAGAGGCAGCGTGGGTGGCGGCCACCTCGATGCCCGCGGACCGGAGAAAGGCGGCGAACAGTGCGGCGATGTGCTCGGGATAGGTCGCGGCGACGGCGACATGGGTGGCGCCCAGCTCCCGTACCGCATGGATGAAACCGAAGGAGGTGCTGGAGGCGGGCACGCCTGCCGCCCGGGCCAGGGCGGCGGTCTGCTCATGGGCGCCCTCCCAGCCGTACAGGAAGCTTCCGCCGCTGCTCGCCCACACGACGGACTCGACACCGGCCCGCTGCAGCTCCGCCACTCCGGCGGCCAGGCATTCGGGCGCGCCTGTCCGTACCAGCGCGTCGATCCCGTAGACGTCCTCGTCGACGCCGGTGTGGTTCACGACCAGTCTGACGGCGTCGAGCAGGATCTCCATCCGAGGGAAGTCGTCCTCCGCATAGTGGTGGCCCGGGTAGAGAAAACCGAGGGTCGTCATGTCCGCCCTTCCTGTTCCTGCGGGTGCCTGAACGGGTATTCGGAGGCCGGTCGGGTCCGAGATGCCCAATTAAGAGATGTCTCGTTACTTTTTCCGCCCATCTCTCCCCAGTATTCCCCCATCCCTCGCCGCCCCCACTGCGACCTGTTGACGAAGTCGGGCGCGGATGCGAGCGTGGTCAATCCGCACATCTCAGACGCAGCGGAGCGACCGTCTCTCATGTCAGAGCCCACCCTGCTCGTCCTGGACACCGACCCGTCGCCGCGTCTCGGCCGGCTGACCGGCCGGGCCGCCGTCCGGTACACGGACGAGGCCGGACTCGCCGCGCAGCTGCCGGAAGCCGACGTACTGCTGGTGTGGGACTTCACCTCCGACGCGGTACGGGCCGCCTGGCCCGGTGACGGACCGCGCCCGGCATGGGTGCATACGGCGAGCGCGGGCGTGGACCGGCTGCTCTGCCCGGAGCTGACGGCCTCCGAAACGGTGGTGACCAATGCGCGGGGCATCTTCGAGCGGCCGATCGCCGAGTATGTGACGGGCCTGGTGCTGGCGTTCGCCAAGGACCTTCCCGGCACGCTGGAGCTCCAGCACCGGCGGCTGTGGCGGCACAGGGAGAGCACGCAGGTCGCCGGCAGCCGTGCGGTGGTCGTCGGCGCGGGCCCGATCGGGCGGGAGATCGCCCGGCTGCTGATCGCCCTCGGGGTCCAGGTGGCGCTGGTGGGACGTCGCGCGCGGCGCACCATCCACGGCGTGGCAGAGCTGGACCGACTGGCCTCCATGGCCGACTGGGTGATCTGCGCGGCGCCGCTGACGGAGTCGACCCGGGGCATGTTCGACGCGCGGTTCTTCGGGCTGATGCAGCCGTCGGCCCGCTTCATCAATGTGGGGCGCGGCCCGATGGTCGTCGAGGACGATCTGGTCGCCGCGCTCCGCAAGCGCTGGATCGCGGGCGCGGCGCTCGATGTGTTCGAGCAGGAGCCGCTGGGGCCGCAGAGCCCGCTGTGGGACGTACCGGATCTGATCGTGTCGCCGCACATGAGCGGCGACACGGCGGGCTGGCGGGACCGGCTGGGCGAGCAGTTCGTGGAGATGTACGAACTCTGGGCGGCCGGGGAGCCGTTGCCGAACGTGGTGGACAAGCAGCGCGGTTGACGCGAGAGTTCCTCACCGCGGTGCTGTGACCTCGTCACTCGCCTAAGGGCTGTGACAATGGCATATGCCAAACGCGTGCGCTTCGGCTTGCGCGCCGGGGCGCCCCATCGAGTCGCCAACAGCCGCCCCGGAAAGGACTCTTGGAGGCTATCGTGGTGGCAGAGCTTGCGGCCGCAACCTGGTGGGGGAAACCGTGGCATTGAAGCCCGAACCGACCGCACCGTTCCATTCGGTGCAGTACGCCCTTCGTGTTCTCGAAACGGTCTCCAAGTACAGCAACGGTGTGACGGACACCCAGATTTCCCGGGAGACGGGACTGCCCGTCGGGCATCTCACCCCCCTGCTGCTGACGCTGCGCCGCGAGGGATACGTCGAGCAGGTCACCGACGGCGCGTATGTCATCGGATCCTCGCTGCTGCTCCTCGGCTCCGGCGCGGCCCGCAGACAGGCCCTGGAGACCAGGCTCCAGCAGATGCTGGCGCAGCTGCGCGATTCGGTCGGCGCGGCGGTCTACATCAGCCGGTACGTCGACGGCGAGATCCGCGTCACGCAGTACGCCGACGGTCCCCGTACCCCTGCGGTCAACGAGTGGGTGGACTTCCGTTCCTCCGCGCACGCCTCGGCGGTCGGCAAGTGCCTGCTGGCCCAGCTCGACCAGAACGGCCGCCGCGACCACCTCTCGCGCCACAAGACGGCCCGGCTCACGTCGCGGACGATCACCAACGAGAAGGTGCTCTTCTCGAAGCTGGACAGCCAGCCGGCGACGGTCCCGGTGCTCGACCTCCAGGAGTACGCGGTCGGCACGGTGTGCGCGGCGGTACCGCTCACGGCCGGGTCGTCGGCGGGCTGCCTGGCACTGTCCCTGCCTGTCGAGGATGCGCATCGCCTGCGCGCGGCGGCGGCCACGCTGAATCGGCGGGCGGCACCCGTGCTTCTGTCGCTGGCGCTCTAGGCGTTCTGTCCATGGAGGTTCGCGCGAGGGGGTCTGGGTGCCCCGGGACGGACTTGATCTTGCTGAAAGAGTTCGTTTTGGATTGGTGAGTCCCGTTTTGTCCGGTCGTCATCAGCACCCCTCGGAAGCAGGTATTATTTTCATGTCAGCAGGCGCCGCTAGCTCAGTTGGTTAGAGCAGCTGACTCTTAATCAGCGGGTCCGGGGTTCGAGTCCCTGGCGGCGCACAGACAACGCACTGGGCGGTTCACGTACACACGTGAACCGCCCAGTGCGTTGTGTTGCCTATCAAAATGTACGAACGTTTTGGACCGACCGGCCTTACACATCCGCACCGGGCGGGCGTTTGATCGAGAGCAGAAGGCCGTCACGCCCGTGTGCCTCGTACTCGCTCAGCAGGGCCGCCAGTTGCTCGCCCCCGAAGAAGTCATACGCGCCACCCCGGCCGCGCCACCACACAGACCCCGCGTCCCAGAACCCCTCGCGGCGCAGCCCCGCCCGGTGCACCTTGTTCGTCGCCGTCACCGGCATCGCCGGAACGATCCGTACGAAGCGGGGTGCCATCTTCGTGCCCAGGTCCGTCTGCGCCCCGAGGAACGCGGCGAAGGCGGACGGGTCGAAGGCGACGCCCTCCCGCATCGCGAGCGCCGCCATCACCTGGTCTCCGGCGACCGGATCCGGCACCGCGTACACCGCCACGGCCGCCGCGTCCTCCCAGCGGGACAGGATGTTCTCGATCACCGCGGCGGCCAGGTTCTCGCTGTCCACCCGCAGCCGGTCGTCCGTGCGGCCCGCGAAGTACAGGAAGCCGTCGGCGTCCCGGAAGAAGAGGTCCCCGGTCCAGTACCAGCCCCCACGCAGCCGGTCCGCGTCCGCCGCCTCATTGCGCCAGTACCCCTCGAAGGGCGTACGGCCCCGGTTGACCAGCTCCCCTATCGCGTCCACCCCGTTGATCAGTCTTCCGGACGCGTCGAAGACCGCGGCGGCCCGCTCCTGACCCGTCTCCGGGTCGACGACCGCGAGATCGTCCCGTGCCGCCGCCCTCCCGACCGCACGCTCCGGGGTGTCCGGGGTCCGCTGGATCGCCGCGCCGCCCTCGGAGGAGCCGTAGCCCTCGACCAGCCGCACCCCGAACCGCTCCCGGAATCGGGCCGCGTCCACCGCACCGGCCTCCGTGCCGAAGCCGAGCCGCAGCGGGTGCTCGCGGTCGTCGGGGCGCTCGGGGGTGGCCAGCAGATACTGCACGGCGCGGCCGACATAGGTGAAGTACGTCGCCCCGTGCGTCCGTACGTCGTCGAGGAAACCGGAGGCCGAGAAGCGGCGGCGCAGCGCGACCGCGGCCCCGCCCGCCAGCGCGGGCGCCCAGTCGGCGATCACCGCGTTGCCGTGGAACATCGGCATACAGATGTAGTGGATGTCCTCGCGCCGGACGCCGAAGTGCTCGACGAGGGACTGCCCGGCCGCCGCCAGCCGCCCCTGGGAGCAGATCGCGGCCTTGGGAGCGCCGGTCGAGCCCGAGGTGAAGTAGAGCAGCATCCGGGTTCCGGGCCCGGGATCGGCCAGGACCGTGTCGCCCGGTTTCGCTCCGGTGTACGGGGCGAGCAGTTCGGCGTACTCGTCGATGTCGGTGACCAGCACCCGTACGCCCGGCAGATCCAGGCCGTCGAGCAGCGGCAGATGCGTGCGTTCGGTGATCAGGACACGGCAGTCGGTGTGCAGGATGTCGCGGGCCAGTTCGGCGCCGCGCCGGGTGGGGTTGATCCCGGCGACGGCGGCCCCGGCCAGGGCCGCCGCGCTCAGCCAGAGAGGAAATTCGGGTGTGTTGTCCAGCAGCACCCCGAGGTGCGGTTCGCTGCCCGTCGGCAGCAGATCCGCCAGGAGCGCGGCCCGTACGGCAGCGCCCGAGGCGACCTGGTGATGGCTGAGGACGGTGTCCTCGGATCTCAGTCCGGGCCGGTGGTCGCCCCATTGGCGCTGTACGAGCTCCGCGACGGTGCCTGCGCTCCCCATGGCGCCGCACGTTAACTGACTGTACGTCAGAATTGAATCCCTCAGGCCCCCTCCCCGCCACCGCGTCCGGTGTAAAAGGCCACCGTCAAGTCCTTGACCAGCGCCTTGCGTTCGTAGTCGTCCAACTCCACAAGCCCCCTCGCGGTCAGCCGGTTGACAGTGTCGTCCACGGCGTCGACCACCGAAGTCAGCACACTGTCACGGTGCTTGGCGTCGATGGCGGCGATCCGGCGGCGCTGCATGGCCGCGGCGACCTCCGGCGCGTACTCGATTCCGGTCGGCTGCGCGGAGTACACCTCGATGCCGGCCGGCTCGCAGTCCGCCTTCAGTATCCGGGTCAGCGCATCACCCACCGCCTCCGCGTTGCGCAGGGTGTGCGCGTCCTCGTGGAAGGCGTCGGCGGGCAGCTGCGAGAGGACCCGGGCCATCGCCGCCTCGACCTGCTCGCGCAGATACGCCTCGTGGTCCGCGACCCCGAGCGCCGCCCGTACGGTGTCCTTGATCCGCCAGACGACCAGGACGACCACGCGCAGCGCCGTACCGTTGGCGTCCACGGCGGGGAGCGGTTCGCTGCGCCAGTGCCGCAGGCGTACGTCGACCCGGCGGCGCAGCAGCAGCGGGCTGATCCACATCAGCCCGGTCCGCCGCACAGTGCCCCGGTACTCGCCGAAGAGCGTCAGCACCCAGGCGTACCCGACCCGTCCGCGGCTCAGACCGCCGAGCGCGAAGAGCACCGCCACCACCAGCGCGGCGAGCGCCGCCCAGGCGCCGGGACCTATCCCGTCGTACGGTCGCGAGCCGATTCCGAACCAGGCGAGCGCGGCGGCGGGCAGCGCGCCGACCTCCCGGAGGACAACGCCACCGGCAACGATTCCGGCCAGCGCGGCGAGCAGCGCCAGCCAGCCGGGCAGCGCGGGCCCCGGCCGCTCGGCAAGCTGTGGATCAGCGGTCGGCGCCGGCCGTGTCGGAGGCCGCACCTGCGGCGCCCTCGGCGCCGGCGGCCGACGCATCCCCGCCGCCGGCTGGTCACCACCGGCTCCCCGCCGCATCGCACCGGCGGGGGGCGCGGCCGAGTCGGCGGGCTCGGCGTCCTCGCGGAAGAGCAGGTGTACGGGGATGGTGGCGGTCCGCTCATGGGCGATGACCGCGTGATGCCGCCCGGTCCTCCACGGGGCGTCGCCGGACCGCTCGGCCCCGTCGCGCGCCTTCGCCCGGTCCGAGCCCCGCGCCCGCGCCGAAGCCTGCGCCTTCTCCCGCTCCCCTTCCCGTTCCCTCCCGTTCTCCGGGGTTCCGGAGCTGTCCGACACCGTGGATCCCATTCCCGCCTCCGTCATGTCCGTTTTGTCACGCGAAGAGTCGTCGCCAGGTCTCCGGACCGGGGTAGCCGTCGGCCGCTCCGCCCCGCCAGCCCTGGGCCCGCTGGAAGGCCTCGACATTGCGCCGGTCCGCCTCGGTCCACCGGGGCCCGGGTCCTGACAGGTAGTACTTGCCGAATCCCTTCTTCACCAGTTGCTTGCTGAGCTTGTCGACATGGCTGTTCGACTGGCCGGGCCGGAAGTGGCCCCGCCCGGGAAACGTCGGAGCCGAGCTCGAATCACCCTGGCCGCCCCCACTCCGGCTCCCGCTCCGGGTGCCGGGGATGTCGCGACCGGTCCCGTTGGCCAGGAGGTGCCAGGTGTCGGGGCCGGGGATGCCGTCCGCTTCCTTGCCCTTCCAGCCCTGGGCCTTCTGGAAGGCCTGGGTCGCACGCCGGTCGGCTTCACCCCAGCCCGGCCCGGGGCCGACCTTGTAGAAGCGCTTGCCGCCCCGGTCCACGAGCATCGTCCCGAGCTGGGTGACGTAGTTGTTTCTGCTGCCGGGGCCGAAATTCCCGGCGCCCGGGAACGCTTTCGTCGACGAACCGCCGCCACTGCCGCTTCCGCTGCTGAGGCCCTTGTAGCGGTACGCGACGTAGCTGCCGGAGTTGGTCCAGTACGCCATGGGCGTCGTCTGCTTGCGGGTGTGCGGCTTCGTCTGCTCGTACGCCGTGTAACGGGTGTGCGTGGAGTCGGTCCAGCCGCCGAAGATCGTGACGTGCGAGCCCTTCGAGGGGTTGGACGGATTGTGGAAGAGCAGGATGTCGCCGGGCTGCAGCTTCTCCCGTGCGATCCGCGTCCCGTACTTGGCGAGGCTGCCGGTCCACTCGTTGCCGGGCAGGTTCCAGGCCATCGACACATAGCCGGAGCAGTCCTGCCGGTAGCCGTCGGACCAATACTTGTTCATGCTGTACGGAACCTGCGCGGACACCCACTTCTTCGCACGGTTGATGATCGCGGCCCTGCTGGTCTTGCGCAGCGTGGTCCCGGTGGACGAGGGCGGGCCCGAGGCACCTGCGCCGTGCCGCGGCCCCGGTGCGCCCTGCGGACTGTCCGGACCCGGATCGGCCGGGGTGAGCGAGGCACCCTCGTCAGCCGGGTCCACCGGGTCCACCGACACCGTCGCCTTGTCCGTACGGGCGGCCCCGGCCGCCTCCGTCGCCCGGTCCCCCGGCGCACTCGCCGCCTCGGCCACGCCGGCGCTCATCACCGCTCCGGCCGTGGTGACCAGCACGAGCGCGCGGCGCGCTCCATGTGCGGCCGGATGACCTCCGTCCCGCACGGGCAAGGCACTGGCAGCGGCACGCCGTTGCGCGGCACACCCCGCACAGGTGCAGTCGATGGCGGGTACGTACTCCTCGAAAGCCGGCACAGTCATGCGATTCCCCTCCGCATTCGTCAAGATCTTTGGGCGCATCTGCACGGGCGCCAGTGTCTCAACTCTCCTGACATGTCGCATTTTGACGGACAGGAGAGAAAAAACGACCATCCGACAGGCCGTGACGGATGGGAAATGGTCAGGAGCACACCTCGCCTTCAGGTAGAGTTCTCCAGGTCAGCAGGCGCCGCTAGCTCAGTTGGTTAGAGCAGCTGACTCTTAATCAGCGGGTCCGGGGTTCGAGTCCCTGGCGGCGCACGCAGAGTCAAGGCCCCCTCACTGCATGTGAGGGGGCCTTGCTCGTTCGCGAACCGGACCCCGCATCGCCACCTTCGCGGGACCCATAGGCAGCACACAGCTGCCACACAGTCACCATCCCGTCACTCAGCGGCTCGAAGAGTCCTCGCATACGCCTCCACGCACCCCCTCCGCAAGCGTTCCGCAAACCGCACGTATGACTGGCAACCCACCCTTCTCACCCTTGCGATCGGGGCCGAGGGACGCGGCGCGAACCGAACCGGATCGAATGTGCTGCAAACCCTGCCGGTCGCGGCACTAGTCCGGCATGTCGCCGCAGCTGACCGCACTCGCGCGGGAGGCGCGACGAACAGCAGACCGTCGCCTACTCCGCCTGGACCAACACGCTGTACCCCGAGACCGTCCCGACCGCCTACCGCGCCGCCGTGGGCCTCACCGACGCGCCCAACCGGCACTTCGACACCGTCGTCCCGGCCGTCCCGCTCGCCCTCGTCCGCGAGCTCAAGCGGGAGGAGGACACCGGCTTGGACGTCTGGCTCTGCGGCGGCGGCAAGCTCGCGGGGGCCCTCCTGCCCGAGATCGACGAACTGGCAGTAGAGAACGAGGATGCGGCGCGGTCGCGAGTTGGAGTTGAACTCGCGGATCCAACACCGTGGAGCACGACGACGAACCCGCGGTTTCCCACCGAGAACCCGTCAGCTCGCGTGAACCGATGGCATCAACTGACGCGCTGTTATGATCGTCGGCATGAGTTCCGTCATCCACAACTGGCAGGCCACGCGCACACGGTCGACGTTCTGACCCGTGGTGTCGGCCGCGCCGGCATCGGGGTCCACGTCCACCGTTCACCTCCGGATGACGAGGATCTTCAACATGCGCGCAAACTCGCGCCCCACTTTCGTTTTCGTGCACGGCGGTTCCAGCAACTCACGGGCCTGGGGCCCGTTGCAGAACGAACTGGCCCTGCTCGGACACCGTTCGTACGCCGTCGACCTACCCGGCCACGGTGACCGCGCCGACAGCCCCGCCGCCTACTACCGGCAGCCCCAGGACATTGTGGCGCTGGCCGCCGCTTCCTCCCCGATGCGTGGTGTCACGTTGCGGGACAACGTGGAGCACGTGGTGGACGCCGTGCGCCGGCTCGCCGAACACGGGCCGGTCGTCCTGGTCGGCAACAGCTTCGGTGGCCTGACGGTCAGCGCCGTCGCCAACGCCGTGCCGGACCTGCTCGACCGCGTCGTCTACCTCTCCGCGCTGTGCCTCAGCGCCCCGGCCATGCTCACCGAGTCGACCGAGTCGTGGGACGTGGTGGACGACAACCTGCTGGACGCGGCGGCGGCACGGATCACCGTGCCGGACGTGCCTGACCCCGCTGTGACCCGGCTGAACTGGCGCAGCGCCCACGCCGACCCGGCCCTGTTCGCCCAACTGAAATCCGCCGTTATGGCCGACGCAACCGACAACCAGTTCCGAGTGCTGCTGGACTCGATGGACCCGGACGAGAACTATTCGGTGCTGGAGCCGGGGGCCGTGGTCCAGGCCGATGGGTGGGGTCGCGTCCCGCACACCTACGTCCGCCTGTCCGAGGACCGCAGCATCACCCCGGCCGTCCAGGACTACATGATCCGGAAAGCAGACGAGCTGACCCCGGACAACCCGTTCGAGGTGCACACCCTCGCCACGTCACACGTAGGCTACTTCAGCCGGCCGCAACTCTTCGCGGACCTCTTGACCGGCCTGGTCTAGCTCCACACATTTCGGCGTCCCCGCCGCCGGTCTCTCGGCGACGGGGACGCCGTTCACCCTTGCGTCGACCAGTTCGTCACCCGTTTCGGTCGTCGACGTCGACGCTGCGTCAGAAGAACTCTGGGGCATGGCAGTTCCCGGGTCATCGGTCGCTGCCGCTCCCGCCGGACTTCTCGCCGGTCAAGTAGGCCGAGACGACCACATTCGCTTCGTACGAGTGCGACACCCGGTCGAAGGTGCCGCCGCAGGTGATCAGGCGGAGTTCCGCGCGGCCCTTCTTGTGAGGGCCGTACGCCTTGTCGGCGTCGAAGCGTTCCCGGGTGAAGACCTGGACGTCGTCGATGGTGAATTCGGCGACCGTGCCGTCCACACGGGCCACCTCGACCTTGGCGCCGGGGCGGGCCGCACTGAGCCCGTAGAAGACGGCCGGTTTGGTCTCGGTGTCGACGTGACCGACGAAGAGGGCGGGGCCCTTCGCGCCGGGCTCGGTGCCGCTGCCGTACCAGCCGACGGTCTGGGGCGTGTCGAACGGCGGTGGTGCGATCGCCCCGTCCTTGTCCAGGCCGCGGGCGACCACGGGTGCCTTGACGCCGATCGACGGGATCTCGACCCGCTCCGGCACGGCGCCCTCGATCGGGTCGTGCGGCGGGGGCAGCGGGACGCCGAGCGGGCGCCCGACCGCGGCGATGTCGCCGGTGGTCGGGGCGGAGCCGACGCCGGAGCCGTCGGTGATGTCGCGGCCCCAGAGCCACAGGCCCATCAGCAGGGCGGCCCAGGCCACTCCGGTGAGCAGTCGGCCGTGACCCTCGGGGTGGTCCGGGGCAGACATGTCAGTCTTCGGCCGGGCGGCAACGGCGCGCGCGGCAGAACACAACGGCGACGGCCGCGACGGCGGCCAGGGCCAGGCCGATCACCGCATGCACGGCGCCGGGGCCGTCCTGACGGGCTGCCTTGGCGGTGCGGACGGCGGTGCCGCCGCCTCCGGCGCGGACCGGAGCGACGGGCGTGGACTGGTCGCGGTCGGTGACGGTGACCGTGCCGGACGCCGTGGTGCCTTTGTCGTCCGTGCAGACGATCCGGATGTCGTGGTCACCCGCGGCGGCGTCCGAGCTGATCCGGGCCTTGGCGTAGAGGCCCCCGTCCGCGGCGGGCGAGAAGCGCGCCTCGGAGGCGAAGACATCGGAAGTGCCCTTGGCCTCCTTGCCCTTGCAGGCGTCCAGTCGCAGGGCCACCTCGCTGCCCGGGGCGGCGGAGGTCGGGGTCACCGAGAGTGTGGTGCGCGAGCCCGAGCCCGTCCGATCGGACCCGGATCCGGAGTCGGCCAGTGCGGCGGGAACCGGCACCAGGGTCGCCGCGACGACCGCGACGGCACAGAACGTGAGGGGTGTCGAACGCATCGTGAACCTCCTTAGGGAAGGTTCACGCCTGCTTCGGCATTTCGCATCCGCAGGAGCGCGCGGGGGCGGGCCGGCAAGGGCCGCTCGGAACCTTCCTCCCACCCCCTCGGGCCGGTGCCCCGTCGGGCTCAGTCCACCTCGACGAGGTCGACCAGATCGGCGATGGAATCGACGACCCTGGACGGCCGGAAGGGGTACTTGTCGACATCGGCCACTGTGGTGAGACCGGTGAGGACCAGGAACGTCTGCATCCCCGCCTCCAGGCCGGCCAGCACATCGGTGTCCATCCGGTCGCCGATCATGGCGCTGGACTCGGAGTGGGCGCCGATCGCGTTGAGCCCGGTGCGCATCATCAGTGGGTTGGGCTTGCCCGCGAAGTACGGGGCCTTGCCGGTGGCCTTGGTGATGAGGGCGGCGACGGACCCGGTGGCGGGCAGCGGGCCCTCGGCGGACGGGCCGGTCTCGTCCGGGTTGGTGCAGATGAAGCGGGCGCCGCCGTTTATCAGCCGGATCGCCTTGGTGAGCGCCTCGAAGCTGTACGTACGGGTCTCGCCGAGGACCACGTAGTCCGGCTCGTGGTCGCTGAGGACGTAGCCGATGTCGTGCAGGGCGGTGGTGAGCCCGGCCTCGCCGATGACGTACGCCGTACCACCGGGCCGCTGGTCGTCCAGGAACTGGGCGGTGGCCAGGGCGGAGGTCCAGATGTTCTCCACGGGCACGTCGAGCCCCATGCGCTTGAGCCGGGCGTGGAGGTCGCGGGCGGTGTAGATCGAGTTGTTCGTGAGAACCAGGAACGGCAGCCCCGAGTCCCGCAGCCGCTTGATGAAGACATCCGCTCCGGGGATCGGCGTCCCCTCGTGGATCAGGACTCCGTCCATATCGGTGAGCCAGGATGAGATCGGCTTGCGCTCTGCCATGTGGGACTCCTGCCGTACGCCGTGTGCGGGGACGCCGGCGGCACCGCGTTGTGCAGCGCCGACGCCCCCGATTTTAGGCCGTCCGTTCAAACAGCCGATACGGCTCAAACAGCCGATACGACCGGAATCCGGCTCAGGGGCGGGGACGGGGGCGGCGGCGCAGGTGGCGGGACCGGACCACCATGGCCCCTCCGCCGATCAGGCTCCGGTTTCCCCGGTCCCGTCGACCTCGCCGGTCTCGCCGGTCTCGCCGCTCCCGCCGCTGTCCTCGACGACGGCGAATGGGTAGTTGCCGGACTCGCCGACCCAGGCCCCGTCGTCCTTCCCGGCCCCGCCGCTCGCAACGTGCTGCCGCTGGACGATCGCGGCGTTGGCGGTGATCCGGCCCGGGCTGGTGTCCGAGGTGAACGCCATCCGGATCCGGACGGTGACGGTGCGGCCCGCGGGGACGGTGAAGCCGTCGAAGGAGTCGGCGCCGTCGCCACCGAAGACGCCGATGTGTTCGTTCTGGTCGGTGGTCTCCCAGGTGACGCGGTGCTCCACATCGGGGCGGTTCTGCTCGGAGAACTTCAGCTGGATCTGGTCGGAGGTCAGCTTCCGTTCCTCGTCGGTGAGGACCAGCACCGGATGGATGGCCCGGCACGACTCGGTGGTGGTGTTGGTGAGATCCAGGAACCAGGTTCCGTAGCCACCGCCGGACGCGTAGGTGTCCGGGCCTCCGCGGATGCGGGCGCTGATCGGGAAGTCACTCGCGTCCGGGTCACCGCAGGTGGGCTGCTGGTCGGCGGTGGCGGAGTCCGACTTCGACACCGGGGTGGCCGAAGACCCGGCGGAGGCGGGTGCGGCGGATGCGCCACCGAGGACGACGGGAACCACGCTCGCCGCCGCCAGCCCGAGCGCGAATCCGTGCCGCGTCCGGCCGTGGAGCGGGTGCGGCGGCGAGGGAGGACTCGCGGGGGCGTCGGATCCAGGGGTGGAAGCGGTGGAGGACGGAAAGACGGGTACCGGACCGGCCGCGGGCATGGACGCAGGGGTGGAAGCGGAAGGCCTGCCGGACGGGGGCGGGGTGGGGAGCATGTGGGAGGACACCTTCGCTGCTCGCGAAACGGTCGGCTCGCCCCGTTCGCCGAAGTTCACCGGTTCTGGGCCGCGACGCTGCCACTCGCACGCGAGGCGACCGGCACCGGCATGCCGGAGGGCCGCCCGCCCGGCGGCCGGGAACCGCTCGATCAGCTCAGACCGACCTCGATGCAGCCGCGGCTTGGACTTTGGCAACAGCGTTGCTTAAGTGGCAGCCATGACTGGCAACGCGACTCACGAGACGCCCGGGCTGTCCGAGACCCCCCTGCGCGTCGCACTCGTCGGCTACGGCCTGGCGGGTTCCGTCTTCCACGCCCCGCTGATCGCCGCGACCGAGGGCCTCGTCCTCGACACGGTCGTCACCGCGAGCGAGGAACGGCGGGCGCAGGCGCGCGCCGAGTTCCCCGGCGTAAGGTTCGCCGCTTCGCCGGAGGAGCTGTGGGAGCGCGCGGACGGACTCGACCTGATCGTGATCGCCTCGCCGAACAGGACCCACGTCCCGATCGCGACCACCGCGCTCGAGACCGGTCTGGCGGTCGTCGTGGACAAGCCGATCGCCGGTACGGCCGCCGAGGCACGGGAGCTCGCGGCCCTCGCCGACAAGCGCGGGCTGCTGCTCTCGGTCTTCCAGAACCGCCGCTGGGACAACGACTTCCTCACTCTGGCCCGCTTGATCGCGGACGGTGAGCTGGGGGACGTACAGCGCTTCGAGTCCCGTTTCGAGCGGTGGCGCCCGCAGCCGAAGGGCGGCTGGCGCGAGTCGGGTGACCCGCAGGAGATCGGCGGGCTGCTGTACGACCTGGGCAGCCATGTCGTCGACCAGGCGCTCGTGCTGTTCGGACCGGCGGTACAGGTGTACGCGGAGTCCGATGTGCGCCGCCCCGGCGCCGCCGCCGACGACGACACGTTTCTCGCGATCACCCATGCGAACGGGGTCCGCTCGCATCTGTACGTCAGTGCCACCACGGCCCAGCTCGGCCCGCGTTTCCGGGTGCTCGGCTCGACCGCCGGCTATGTGAAGTACGGCCTCGACCCGCAGGAGGCCGATCTGCGCGCGGGCGCGCGTCCGACGTCGGACCGGCCGTGGGGCGAGGAGCCCGAGGCGCTGTGGGGCCGGATCGGCTCGGGCGAGTCCCCGTTGACGGGCGGCGGCGCCCCGGTCCGCACGCTGCCGGGCGACTATCCCGCGTACTACGCGGCGGTCACCGACGCACTGCGCGGAAAGGGTGACAATCCAGTGACCGCCCTCCAGGCCGCCGCCGCCCTGGACGTACTGGAGGCCGCCCGCCGCTCGGCCCGCGAGGGCATCACCGTGTCCCTGCCCGCCGCTCCCCCGCCCGCCCCCGCCGATTCCGGTACCGACACCGACACCGACACCGACACCGACACCGACACCGAGGAGCAGACCGCATGAACCCCACCGCTCCGACCATCTCCGAGCTCATCGCTCAGGAGCGCCGACTGACGCTGCCGCATTTCAGCTACGACGACGCGTACGCGCTCGGTGGCCTGCTCGTCTCGATGGCCCGGGAAAGGCACGCCCCGGTCGCGATCGACATCCGCCGCGGCGCACAGCAGCTGTTCCACGCCGCGCTGCCGGGCTCCAGCGCGGACAACGACGCCTGGATCGACCGCAAGCGCAGGGTCGTGGAGCGTTACGGCGAGAGCTCGTACCTGGTCGGGTCCCGGTTCCGGGCGAGGGGGACGACGTTCGACGACGCGTCTCGCCTGGACCCTGACGTGTACGCCGCGCACGGCGGCTCGTTCCCGATCGCGGTCGAGGGCGCGGGCGTCATCGGTTCGGTGACGGTCTCGGGCCTGCCCCAGGCGGAGGACCACGCCCTGGTGGTCGAGGCGCTGGAACAGTTCGCGACGGCGATCGGCGCGTGACGCGAAGGGCAAGACCTCTTCACACACTGGTCCGGCGTTCACCCGCCGGGCCGGTGTGCTCGCTGCCCCCCCCAGGTCATTACGTCGCGGTGGTGGCCACGGCGGTGCTCGTGGCCGGCGTGTCGCGGTAGAGGAATGCCCGCTCGATCGCGGTCCAGGTGGTGCTCGTGACGACGTACAGCGCGGCGGCGAGCGGTACGACGGACACGGTGAAGAGGGTGGCGTAGGACATCAGGGGCATCAGCTTCGCCATCATGCCCATGCCCGGGACCGGCTGTCCGTCGGGGCCGGTGGCCGGGGTAACGGGGTTGGCGGCCATCTGCTGCTTCGTCCGCCGGTAGTTGAAGGTGGCCACGACGGTGACGATCGCGTACAGGCCGAGGTAGACCATGCCCTGGGGCCCGAACGGTCCGCCGTGCGCGAGCGCGTCGTGCCAGTGCTCGCCGAGCGGGGCGCCGAAGAGCTGGTGGTCGAGCAGTTCGTTGGGGTGGCCGTCGATCGTCGGGCTGGAGAAGAGGTGGTAGAGGAGGAAGAAGGCGGGCATCTGCAGGAGGCTGGGCAGGCAGCCGGAGAGCGGCGAGACGTTCTCCGCCTTGTGCAGTTCCATGAGCGCCTTCTGCATGCGCTCGGGGTTCTTGCGGTGTTTCTTGCGCAGTTCGGCGATCTGCGGCTGGAGCCTGATGCGGGCTTTCTGTCCTCGCGCCGCGGCCCGCGACAGGGGGTGCACGGCAAGCCGCACGAGCGCCGTGAACAGCACGATCGCGGCGGCGGCGGACGCGCCCTGGAAAAGCGGTTGCATCACATCGGCCATCGCGCCGACCAGAGCGGCGAATGCGGACATGAAGACGGACATGGGTGAGCCCTCCGGGGGTCTCGTCGTGCCGGGAAGAAGAACGAACTCGGCATGACGAACCGCGAGGGGGCGCAGCGGTCCTTGCTACCTGCTGCTGTGAGCCCTACGCGGCCGTCGGAAGGGCGCGGCCGGGCGCTCGGGGGCGTCTGCGCCCCTTGGCGTCCGGGTCTCGCTGCGGCAGGAACGCGGTGCGTTTCTCCCGGTCGCGTATGGCCGTACGGACCCGGGTGCGGGGCACGGAGACGGCGCAGCGGGCGCTGATGACCGAGGCGGCGACGAGCGCGGAGCCGACGGCCGCGGTGGCGGCGAGCGCGACGGTGGCGGAGAGGCTGCCGCCTTCCGCGAGGAGGACTTCGGTGACAAAGAAGAGCAGCAGCGCTGCGGGGCGGAGCAGCCGGGCGAGGCCACCGCGCAGGCGGTTCACGTCACTCTTCATCGGCCCCTCCCTTCCTCTCCTTCGCGGCCTGCCGGCCGGTGTCACGCCGCCCGCGCCTTTCGAGCACGTGTGCGTTCGGCTCCTCAGCCGTTATACACGATGGGCCCGACATGCTCGTCCGCGCTCAGTGCGCGGCAGGGGGCCTGCCGCCTGATCGGTGCGGGCCCCGATCACGCACCATTTCGTTGCATCGCCCCCCAGGGGGAGCGGTTTTTAGACGGAACGGCCCAACTGCGGGCGGATGCTCCAGTAGCGTGCCCATCGCACGAAGTACCGACTGTTCATGACGACTTGGCCCGGCGCGTGGCCGCCGGCGGGCGTCCCCCTGCTCCTGGTGGCCGGGTGTCTCGGGTCGGTCCTTCTGGCAGTCCGGGGGCGCGCGGCTGAGCCGGCAGGCCCCCACAGATCGAAAGGAACGACCAATGAAACGCTGTCCGGGATCACGCATATCCCGTCACGGACTCAGACCCGGCTCCGCCGGGCGGCCGCGCAGGACGCACGGGTTACTGGCCATCGGTTCGGCCTTGGCGGCCTTGACTGTGACGGGCGCCACCACATCGTTCGCCGTGCCGGCACCCGACGTCCCGAGCAAGGCCACCGTCTCCGGCCCGGCCGACTCCGCGGGAGTGCCGGCCGGAACGAAGCCGGCCGGCGAGCGGCTGGTGAAGACGGGCAAGGACGTGGTCACCGGGAGCACGACCACCGCCAACCGCGGCGATGCGATCCAGTGGACGGTCTCGTACACCAATCCGGGCGGGAGCCCGGCGGACACCTCGATCACGGACGTGATCCAGGGCGGTCCGGGCAGCACGCCTCAGGCCCAGACGTTCGTTCCGGGATCGCTGAAGGTGCCGCCGGGGTTCACCGCGCAGTGGTCGACCGACGGCGGGAGCTCCTTCGGGACCGAGGATGCCGGGAAGGCGACCAACGCGGTACGCGCGGTGAACCCCCAGGCGCCCTCGCCGGCCACCGCGCAGGCCGCCGTTCTGCCGCCGCCGTTCAGCCCGGTGACCCAGCAGACCGGCGGTGACGGGTGGATCCCGATCCTCCACACCGCCACGGTCAACGGCGTCGAGACACCGCAGATCTGGAACGTGTACCACGAGGCGCACTCGGCCGACGGTGCCACGGTGGTGTGCACGGAGGTACGGACCTCCAAGGGGTGCACCTCGCCGACCGGGGAGGCACGGACCTGGCCGCAGGCGATGAACTCCTCCGTCGCCGGGGCTCTCAAGGGCGACCTCGCCACCAACTTCTCGCCCACCTATGTGCAGATCGGGTCCAAGCTCTACTACCCGGCGTCCCTCGGCCGGGGCCCTTCCCCGGTCGGGGTGGGCTGTCTGGACCTCCAGGCGCAGCAGAGCTGTGGGTTCACCGCCCTGGCGACCGCCAACGCGGTCAGCGGTGTCGTCCAGGCCCCGAACGGCAAGATCTACGCCGTCTCCGGCACGGGTGCGGTGCTGTGCTTCGATCCGGACGCGGGCGCCGCCTGCGGGACGTTCGACATCGGTCTGTCGGCCGCGACGCGGGGTGGAATGACCGTCGTCGACGACCGCGTCTTCGTGACCGCAAACGGCGCCGTGGGGTGCTTTGACCCCGCCCGCGGTGCTGCCTGTGCGGGCTGGACGTCACCCAAGAGCGGCCCGTCGTCGCTCGGTATCTACCCCCGTCACGACACGGACGGCAAGAAGACCGGTGTCTGCGTGACAGCCACATCCCCCGACGTGCCGTGCTGGAACACCGAGGGAAACGCGATCGCGTCCCCGCCGGGACTGCAGGCACTTCTCACCATGAACAGCAGCGGAATCAACGCGGCCCCGATGACCTTCGAGGCTCCGGGCGGACATACGCGGTCGCTGTTCCCGTCCTGGGCGAAGGGCGGCGCCGCCTACTGCTACGACTGGACCACCCAATCGCCGTGTGCCGGCTTCGGCAACATCGGCACCGGAGCCGCCAACTTCCCGAGCATCGGCAACGGCAACACCATGCTCTACGGCTTCGCCTACGACGAGCAGTGCAGCTACGCCCTCGGTCACGCGGGTTACCTGTTCTCGATCGACCCGGTCACCGGGAGCACGCCCTGCCTGCGGGTGGCGGCGAAGACGAAGGTCGACCCGTCCCAGTATTACTGCGACGAGCAGAACGGGCATGTGAAGTCCTACAGCACGGTGTCGCTGGGCGGCATCGATCCGAAGACGGTGAGGTTCGCGGACTCGTCCGTGGTGGTGAAGGACTCCTCCGGCAAGACGCTGGGAACCTTCCCCTTCGACCCGGCGTCCCGGACCGCGGACATCTCCTCGATCCCGACGACGGTGGGGCCGATCACGGTGTCCACCCGCGTGGCGCTGGAGAGCACGTCGTCGTTCACGCCGACGAACCAACCGCAGGTGATCGTGAGCTGGGACGGAGACGCACCGCAGATGTGCTTCCGGACCGAGCCGGTCAGCGACTGCGCGGTCACCTCGGTGCACAACCAGGCCACCCTCGTCACCGGGAGCCTCGCCCCGGTGGCCTCGAACAGGGTGAGCTTCCACGTCGCACCCGGCGAGAAGTGCCTGCCGAAGGCAAAGGTCGTCAAGGAGATCTGCACCTCCACCGACAAGGCCGCCTGCGGCAAGGACGGAGCCGGCCCCTGGACATCGAGTACCACCGTCCCCTGGGGCGGCACCGCGTACTGGCGGATCACCGTCACCAACACCGGACCGGTCGCCATCACCGGCGCCACCCTCGATGACCAGCGGGAAGCCTCCTGTGTGAAAGCCGCCGGCACCTTCGACCTCGCGGTCGGCAAGAGCACGCACTTCTTCTGCTCGACCAGCAACATCACCAAGGACACCACCAACACCGTGACCGCGTCGTTCGTACCGGCCGACTCACCTCCCGGAACGAAACCGATCACGACCGCACCCTCCTCGGCCACGGCCAAGTCCTCGCCCCGCCCCGGCCCGACCGGCGACGCCGGCAGCACCGGCGGCGGAGGGAACCACCAGCCCGACAGCGACCCGCCCGGGAACAACGGCTCCCTGGCCCGCACCGGCACGACGATCGGCCTCTGCCTCCTCGTCGCCGCCGCTCTCCTGGGAGGCGGTCTGCTCGCCCGTACCGCTGCCCGCCGTAGCCGCAGCACAGGCTGAGACCGCACACCGACCGAACCATTCCTGAAACAAGACCGCCGATGGCCCGGGAACGCCCGTTCCCGGGCCATCGGCCGCGCTACTGCCGCGCCCGGACGTCCGTGAGCTTCCCCCATACGACAAGCCGGTAACGGGAGGTGAATTCCGGCGTGCACGTAGTGAGCGTCACATAGGAACCGGCCGCGCCATACCCCGTATACGGCTTCATATTGCTGCGCGGGACGGCCGCGATGACACCGCTGTCGCCGGGGCTGGTCTGCCCGAGCGTCCGGTCGACGGTGTACGTGTAGACGGCGTCCCGGGTCTCGACACTGATCCGGTCCCCGCGCCGCAGCCGGTTGATGTACCGGAAGGGCTCGCCATGTGTGTTGCGGTGCCCGGCGAGCGCGAAGTTCCCCACCTGGCCGGGCTGCGCGGTGCGCGGGTAGTGCCCGACGTACCCCTTGTCGAGAACGCCGCGCTTGCTGATGCCCTGGGCGACGGGGGCGGCGAGCCCGAGCCGAGGGATACGGATGATGGCGTACGCCTGATCCCAGCGGGGCGCGGCGGGTGCGGTGCGCCCCCCGGACGCACCGCCACCGGCGGCCCCACCGCCGTCGGCCCCGCCACCGCTCCCCGTACCACCGCCCCTTCCCCCGTCCGCCGCCCCTCGCGGCTGTCCCTGTGACTGCCCCGGTGGCTCCTGCCCCGGTGGCTCCCCCCACTCCCTCTGCAGGGCCCGCACCTTGTGTTCGGCGTCCGCGCGGGCCTGCCGATTGGTCCACCACAGCTGATGAACAACGAACAACAACAGGACGACGCCGAGAGTCACCACCACCTCGGCGCCCGTCCACAACCCGCGCGCGACGGCCCGCCGCCCTCGCGGGTTGTGCTGCACCACAACCGGTATCCGCTCCCGCACGGCCCGCACGATAGGGCCAAGCACCGTAACTCACCAGGGCCGGACAACCCTCCGTTCAAGTACCGCACAGCAGTACGGTGTGATTCATGCGCCCCGACAGCCCCGACACGCCTGCCGACCACACAACCGAAGCCGAGCGCCTGCTGCGCACCGCGGCGCAGTACCCCGCGGACCGCGAGCCGCTGCTCCTCCAGGCCGCGGCCCATCTGGAGCTCGCCGGCGACCGCGCCCGTGCCACCACCCTCTACGACGAACTGCTCGGCTCCCCCGGCCTCGACCACCCGCAGCTGGTGAAGGCCCTGAAAGCGGCCAATCTGTGGGAGTACGGCCACGAGGCCGAGGCCCGCGTGATCATCGACGGCATCCGCGCGGCCGGCCCGCTCGACCCGGCGCCCTGGGAGATCGCGGCCGAGACCCTCGAATCGCACGACGAGCTGGAAGCGGCCCACGACTGCTTCACGACCGCGCTGACGCTCCTGCTGACGCCGGGCGAGGAGGTCCCGTACGCCACGCACTCGCTGCTGATCGGCCGCCACCGTGTACGACGGCTGATGGGCGCCGAGCACGATGCCTGGGACGAGCTGGCCGACACCGTCCACACGGCCGCAGTTCCTCTCGACGAGCTGCACGACCCGAAGCGCCTGTGGGCGCTGGGCTCCTCGGACCCGGGCGAGCTCCGGGCCGAGATCACCCGCCTCCGCGCCGAACTGGGCACGTACCGCACCGCGCTGTCCCGCCCGTTCCCGGTGGCGGTGCTGCACTGGCCGGCCGCCGAACTCGACGAACTCCTCGCCGCGTACCCGACCCTGAACAGCGAGTACCCCTCCCACGCCGAGCACCTGGCCCGCCTGGAGGCCGCACTCCGGGACCTCCACCAGGCCGGCACCCCGAACCTCGGCATCGTGACGGGCACGGTCCCGTCGTACGAGGCCTTCGCCGCTTCCGAAGCCGCGTCGCCGGCCGACCCGGACCTCCTCCCCCAGTACGCCACCACCCTCGCCGCCCGCGGCCGAGCGGTTCCTTGGCCCCCGGCCCGGAGCGCGGCCTGCTGGTGCGGCTCGGGGCGGACGTACCGGGAGTGCCACGGGGCGGAGTGAAGGATCGACGAACGGCCGTCAATACACCACGCCACCGGACGCGACCTGTCGGGAGGGTTCGGGCAGCGACCGAAGCGAGGAAGCCGCAGGCCTGACATCGTGCCCAACTCCCCCGTAGACGTTGAGCACTTGGGTGTCGGCAAGCAGTGGCACCGGTCGGCTCGCCCTGATACGGCAGGCACGGTGACCGCGTCTGTGCCTTGGCAGCAGCCACTACATTGCTCGGTTACTCGGGCAGGTGACCAAGGGGGCGATGGCGGTGGACGCAGGCAACGGATACGAAGATGCCGGCCCAGGTGTCGTGGGCGCCGGCCGGGTCGACGTGGGCCGGACGATCGGCGGCCGTTACCGGCTGGTCGAGCGGCTGGGCCACGGTGGGATGGGCACTGTCTGGCGCGCCTGCGACGAGACGGTACGCCGGGATGTCGCGATCAAGGAGCCGCGGAATCCCGACGAACTCTCCGAGGCCCAGCGGCAACGGTTCTTCGGGCGGATGCTCAGGGAGGCGCGGTCCGTCGCCAGCGTCACCCACCCCAACGTCGTGACACTGCACGACGTCGTCATGGACGGGGAACGGCCCTGGCTCGTCATGGAGTTGGTGCGCGGCCGTTCCCTGGCCGACCTCCTGGAGGAGGGCGCGCTCACCCCGTCGGAGGCGGCAAGGATCGGCCTGGCTGTGGTCGACGCACTGACCGCGGTACACGCGGCGGGAGTGCTGCACCGGGATGTCAAGCCCGCCAATGTGCTGCTTGCCGAGGACGGCCGGGTGGTGCTCACCGATTTCGGCATCGCCCAGATCGAGGGCGAGACGCCGCTGACGGAGACCGGCGCGATCATCGGGTCCTCCGAGTACATCGCGCCGGAGCGGGTGGTCGGCCTGCGCCCGGACGCCGCCTCGGACATGTGGTCCCTGGGGGTGCTGCTCTATGTGACGGTGGAGGGCTGGTCGCCGTTCCGGCGTGCGAACTCGATCACGACGATGCTTGCCGTGCGGGACGAGAGTCCGCCGCCCCCAGCGCGAGCCGGGGCCCTGTCACCCCTGATCACCGCGCTGCTGCACAAGGACCCGACGGCGCGCCCGGACACCGTGCATGTCCGGGAGGCGCTGCGCCGGGCGACGCATCCGCAGACGTCGGTCCCGACGCAGAGAATCGGCCGGCCGCCAGGGCGGAGCGCTGCCGACCCGGCCACGGAAATCCCCCAGGACGTGGCCGGTCCGCGCCCGTGGTTCCGCACTGCGCGAGGGCGGGTGATCACCATCGCGACAACGGCGGCAGTGCTCGCAGGACTGGTCCTGGCAACCACCATTCCGTCCGACACCCCATCCGGCGCCCCTTCCGACGCCTCGTCCGACGCCTCTGCCCGCGGCCCGGCCAAAGTCCCCTCACAGTGGCAGACGGTCCACGAGAACGCGGTACAGATCAGCTTGCCCGTGCCGACCGGGTACCTGCGCGGTACGCCAAGTGACGCCGTCAACCCCGCGGTCCAGTACCAGTCTTCGCACTTCGACAGCGTTGTCGGAGAAGAGCAGCCATCGCAGGGGCTCCAGTTCCGGATCCAGGTCTACCGGAATCCGGACACCGCCGACGCGACGCCCGGCGAAGGCTCGGACAACGACCTCGCCGGCTTCTACCGTGCCGATGGCCGTGAACTCCGCCGCTTCGCGCTCGACTACCACGCGACCTTCGGCGGCCGGCCGGCCTCCACGCTCGACGCCCAGTACTACGAGCGGGGCGACAAGGCCGCGGGAATCCGCAGCCGCGGTCTCCAGCTCAAGGTCATCACCAAGGACGCCAAGGTCGAGTACTCCCTCTACATCTGGGCGCGAGGCCCCGAGAAGGACGTCTCGGGGGACGCGCCCACCGCCTTCTACAACAAGGTCGTCGCCGGACTGCGGATGCCGGACATCCAGGAGTCCCAGCGCTGACGTGCCAGGTCACCTGACGGGAAGCCGGAGCAGTCCCAAGGCCGCCGGCTGCCACGCGGCCGGCCGACGAGACGGCCTTCCGGGTCCTCACTTGCGCCCAGGGCCTCAGCGGTCCCGAAGGCCGGTGGGGGTGAACCTGGAGCGGGTGCACCCTGCCGGCTCCCTCCAGCCAACCGGAATCCGTAAGGTTCTGCCATGCCCGAACTACAGCGCCTCCGCGCCGACCACGTCCCGGCCCTGCTCGCCTTCGAGCAGGAGAACCGCGCCTTCTTCGCCGCGTCGGTGCCGGACCGCGGCGACGACTACTTCGCCCACTTCGACGCCCGCCTCGCCGCCCTGCTCGCCGAACAGGCCGCGGGAATCTGCCACTTCCACGTCCTGGTGGACACCGACGGCGAGGTGCTGGGCCGGTTCAACCTCGTCGATGCGGCGGACGGCTCCGCCGAGCTGGGCTACCGCGTCGCCGAGAAGGCCACCGGCCGGGGCCTGGCCACGGCCACCGTCCGCCGCTTGTGTGCCCTGGCTGCCGAGGAGTACGGCCTGACCACACTGCGGGCCGAAACCACACTCGACAACCCGGCCTCACAGGCGGTCCTGACCCGCGCGGGCTTCGTCCCCACCGGAGAAGAACTCCTGCTGGACGGGCGGCCGGGGATCGCTTACGTACGGAGCACGGCGGGCGAGGCCTGAGAGCCTGTCGGGCGCCGAGGTCCGCGGGCCGGACCTCGGGCCGCCGAAGTGAGCAGCCCGTCCGCGCGGTAGCCGAACGTCCAGGAGCGGACCGTACGCCGGGCCGTAAACAACGTCTGGGACGTCAGACAGCCGATGTCGCCCCAGGCCGACCCCTGGTGCATCTCCGAACCAACGATTCCGGGAGGAGCGATGTCGTAATCATCCATCGAGAGACCGGCAGGCCGTAGGAGACTTGGCAGTGATGAACACAGCGAAGCCTTCCTCCCCCGGCGTCTCCGCCCGTATGAGCCAGCAGGCGAGCCGCGACACCGCACCCGAGGTGGCGGTGCGGAAGCTGCTGCACGCTTCCGGCTACCGCTACCGGGTCAATGAGCGGGTGCCGAACATGTCCCGGCGAACAATCGACATCGCCTTCACCAGGTGCAAGGTGGCGGTGTTCCTGGACGGCTGCTTCTGGCATGGGTGCCCTGTTCACGCCACGCAACCGAAGTCGAACGCCGAGTGGTGGCGACAGAAGCTCGATCGCAACATGGCGCGGGACAGGGAGACGACCGCTCACCTCGAGTCCGGTGGGTGGACGGTCCTACGATTCTGGGAGCACGAGTCAGCCGAGGACGTCGCCGGGAGGATCGTCGCGACGGTGGGACCACCGTCCGCAAGCAAGGCGGGATGCGTTGCGCCGAAGTCGTGACTGTGAGCGTGGCAGCCGCAAGTACGCGATGCACGGGTTTCAGCGCTTCACCGGCCACTGGTAACCATTCGTGTCTGCCAGGAGGGGCGACTCAATCAGGGTTCCGGTTTCGCGCATCTGTGCTCATGTCACCCAATAGGGTGTAGAGACCGTACGGGGCCGCTCGATCGGCGTCTCCCGGCGTGCCCGCGATCCGTGAATGCGGAGGGTTCGGGTGGTTGACCTCAGTGGACGAGAACGGGGAACGGTCGACTCTCATGACCAACGAATTCGACGCAATGTACGACACGTTCAAGGCTCTGTCGGAGTCGTTCCCCCCCGTGGAGGCGGTAAAGCGACTCGAGCAGTTCGGCATCAGCCGCGACATCATCGACCGGATTCGAGAACGGCACGAGCAGCAGGCTCTGCACATCAAGGAGCTCGAGGAGCCGCGTGCGGTTGTCCGAGACAATCGCATCACCTGGTACACAGGCCCCCAGTCGAAGGACAAGTGCTGGCCGGCGATCGTCGAGCTGCTCCGCAAGGACGGCTGGTCCGAGGAACCTGCGATCAAGAGTCTCGACGACTCCTCCAGTCGCGTCGTGTCGCTGCTGAACCACCCGAAGGAAAAGTCGTTCGCCACGCGGGGGCTCGTCGTCGGCTACGTGCAGTCGGGCAAAACGACCAACTTCACGTCGGTCATGGCCAAGGCTGCCGACCGAGGCTACAAGTTGTTCATCGTTCTGGCCGGCGTCCACAACGGCCTCCGGCGTCAGACGCAGGCCCGCCTCGTCCAGCAGCTCGTGGAGCCGAACCCTTCCCTGTGGTCCCAACTGACCGGATTCGACCGCGATTTCACCCCGCACGAGAACCCGGCCTCGTACTTCGGCAAGAACAACAAGACTCATGTGCTGTGCGTAGTGAAGAAGAACGCAGCAGTCCTCCGTAAATTGGCCAAGTGGCTCGACCAAGCGTCGGACTACCTGGCCGACTGCCCGGCACTGATCATTGACGACGAGGCCGACCAAGCGACAGTGGCCACCAAGTCGATCAACCCGCTGATCCTCAACATCATGAGCAGCCTGCCGCGATCCGCATACGTCGGCTACACCGCCTCACCGTTCGCGAACCTGCTAATCGACCCGAGCGCCGAGAATCTGTATCCCAAGGACTTCGTCGTCAACCTGCCGAAGCCAGAGGGTCACTTCGGCACGGAGGTCCTGTTCGGACGCTACGCTCTCGACGGAGACGACCCGGAGGGCGTCGACGACGGGTACGACATGATCAGGTCCGTTCCCGACGAGGACGTGTCGGCGGTGCGCCCGGGGACGCGTGCCGATGTCGACGGTTTCGAGCCGGTCATCACCGACACCCTGCGTCGGTCTGTCGAGTACTTCTGGATGGCGACCGCCGCCCGACGAGTACGCGGTGTCGGCAATCCGCACAACACGATGCTGATTCACACGAGCGTCAACACGACAGTGCACAACAGCTTCAGAAGGCCGTTGGAGTATCTGCGTGACCGTGCCGCACGGTCCCTGACGGACGCGAGGTTCCTGTCCCGTCTGCGAGACCTCTGGGATGAGGAGGCTGCCCGTGTCCTGGCTGAGGATTTCGGCGAGGACAAGGTGCCGTTCGACAAGCTCCTTGCCGAGCTCGACGGAGTGCTCAACAGTTGCCGAATCATCATGGACAACTCCAGCAGCGAGGATCGCCTCGATTACGAGAACGGTCCGGTCGTGGCGATCGCCGTGGGCGGCAACACACTCTCGCGAGGTCTGACGCTGGAGGGCCTGTCCGTGAGCTACTTCGTCCGAGCAGTCTCGGCGTACGACACCTTGCTGCAGATGGGGCGTTGGTTCGGATTCCGCAACGGCTACGCCGACCTGCCGCGCATCTGGATGACTGACGAGCTGGCCGAGTGGTTCCGGCACCTGGCCACCGTCGAAACCGAGATGCGCCGTGACATCGACGTCTACCTGACCGAGGCCGAGAGCCCGCTCACATTCGCGGTGCGCCTGCGTACGCACCCCGCTCTGCGTGTGACCGCAGCCGCCAAGATGCGCGACGCCGTCACGGCGGCCTCCTCCTACGGCGGCAAGCGTGTCCAGACCCACTTCTTCCACACCAACGCCGATTGGCTGCGCAGGAACATCGATGCCGCGAATGCGCTGATTGCCGCCTCCGTCACGAACGCGAATCAGGTGGATGACGGAGCAGCAGCGGGCCGGTACGTGTTCCGCGATGTGCCGCACGACATCGTGACCGATTTCCTGTCGACCTACCGGTTCCACGAGAAGTCCCAGGAGAACAATGCGGAGCTGATCACCGGCTACATCCGGAAGCGAGTCGCAGCAGGCTCGCTGCGACGATGGAACGTCGCGATCGTCGGCACTCCCAGGGGAAGAGGAGACGACTTCAGCTTCACGCCCATTGTGACCGTCGGACGGGTCAACCGTGCCCGCCTGGATCTGTCCAACCCTGGCCCGGACTTCGCTGACATCAAGACACTGATGAGCCGCCGCGATGCCGCGGTTGACCTGGCAGGGGACACCGCGAAGCTGACAGAGAAGGAGATAATGGTCGAGCGTCAGAAACAGTTGCCCGACACCGGTTTGCTGGTCCTTTACCCGATCGACAAGTTTTCCGAGCCGAACCCTTCGAAGAAGCTGCGTGCGCCCTTGAACGCTGAGGAGCATGTAATAGGCGTCGGTCTGGTCTTCCCCTCACCGAGGGATCGTGACAGCGAGGTGGAGGGCTACATCTCTGCCAACCTGGCCAACGTCCGAATCGAGGAGGAGGACTTCAGCCTCCTCGACGACGAGGACGCATGAACGACGAGACGCTTCGCAGGATCGTCGGGGACAGCTGGACGTCGCTGGAGGCCGAGCAGACCAGCGGGGAGCGCCGACTGCGAGTCACTGCGTTGCCGGTCGACACCGATCAGGGTCCATTGGCGGCGGCAGTAGATCACCATGGACATCGTCATCTTCTGGTGCCGATACACACCCACCGGAAGATTCGCCTCGGCCTCGACGGCCCTGTGCTGCAGCTGCGCAAGCGTGCACTGGAAGATGAGGAGAACTACCAGAACTACGCCGACCTCGGATGTCTGCGCCACGACTTCAGAGACCTTTTCGCGGAACTCTGCGTGGACGTGCTGAGTGCAACGAGGGAGATGCCCGAGAACCCGGTCAAGGCGCTCTACACCGTCCTCGATCGATGGAAGGCGCTTTTCCGCGCGCAAGGAGTGCTGCTCGGTCCCGAGCAGGTTGCGGGCCTCTTCGGCGAGCTGGTGGTCCTGAAACGGCTTCTTGAGAAGGACCCGAGCGCGCATCGCCTGTGGTGCGGTCCGGGCAGGTACCGCCACGATTTCTGGGCCGGAACGACTGCTCTCGAAGTGAAGACAAGTACCTCGGCGGAAGGGCGGAGACCGCGGATCCACGGGCTGGACCAACTGGAAGCCCCTGAGGGGGGAGCGCTCTGGCTCACCTGGTTCCGACTCCGAAGGACCACCGCAACCGATGTGAGCACCGGCTTCACGGAGTTGATCGAGCAGGTGTTCGCCTTGTGTGACGACGAGAGCGCGCTTGTCGGCCTCCTCGCCGAGGCCGGATATCGCCCGGCCGACGCCGACCGCTACGGGGATATCCGCTTCTCCGTCACCGAGGAGCGTTGGTACCGAGTCGGGCCCGACTTCCCAGGTCTCACAGGGGAAGGCCTTGCCTCGGCCGGCGTCCCGGTTTCGGTACTGGACGTCGAGTACACAATCGACCTGTCCGGTGAATCCCCTGCCCCGCTGGAGCCCGACCAAGTGCCCGAGTTGCTCAACCGTTTGATCCAGGAGTCCGTGTGACGACGCCCGAGTGGGTCTCCCAGCCCTACCCCCCGGAAGGTGCGAGTGCCGCCGAGGGGATTCGCAACCAGCTCGGGCGCCCGGAGCTCGACCTGCTCACCATCCTGGTGCGCGAGTCTGCACAGAACAGTTGGGATGCTCGCATTCCGGAGTCAGCCGCTCCCGTCGACTACCGCATCGACATGTGGACGGTCGGCCCGGCCCACGCCGGTGCGTGGCGTGAACTGCTGCTCAACGGTGCGCCCGCCGAACGGGACAGCTTCCCACTGCACGAAGTCCTCAGACGCAGTTCGATCCGGGTCATGGCCGTGTCCGACCGTGGCACGCGCGGGCTCGGAGGCCCCACCCGTGCCGATGCTTTCGAGCCCGAGCGCGACTTCGTGTCCTTCATCCGCAACATTGGCGAACCTCGAGACAAGGCCCTGGGCGGCGGAACGTACGGCTTCGGTAAAGGCATCTTCTACCTGCTGTCCAACGCCGGAACGATCCTTGTGCACTCACGTTGCCGCACCGCACACGGTGGCTACGAAACCAGACTCATCGGCTGCACGCTCTGGAAGAGCTATGTCGCGAATGAGTCCGGCGGGAATCGCAGACACACCGGCCGGCATTGGTGGGGTGACACGTCGGATGCCGTGGTCGAGCCGCTGACGGGCCACGATGCGGAAGTCATTGCTCGACGTCTCGGGCTCCGCCCCTTCGGACCCGAGGAGACCGGGACGATGGTCGTCGTCATTGATCCGATTCTCGATGAGCTGACGCCGGTCGAGGCAGCCGGCTACCTGGCCGAGTCCATCGCCTGGCACCTCTGGCCCAAGATGATGGATACCGGCGACCGGCCCGCCGATATGCGCTTCTCCGTCACGTGCGACGGCGTCGATTTCCCGGTTCCGGATCCCCGCGAAACCCGTCCGCTCAACATGTTCGTCGCCGCCTACGAGAAGATGACCGGCCCGGACGGCGGCGAGCTGCATTGCAACCGTCCCAAGCGATATCTCGGGCGCCTCGGGCTGGAGAAGCGGATCATGCCTCCGTTGGAGCCGAGCCGGGCCTCCCGCATGGTCGACATCGAGGACATTGTTCATCACGTCTGCCTGATGCGCCCTGCCGAGCTCGTCGTCACCTACCGGCCCGGACCGAAGCCGCCCAGTGTGAACCAGGGGTACGCCGGAGTCTTCCGGGCCGACGAGTGCATGGACGAGATCTACGCCAGGGCCGAGCCACCCACACACGATGCCTGGAACCCGCAGTCCCTCGAAAAGCCCGAGAGCACCTACGTGCAAACGACCTTCCGACGCATCGGCGAGGCGCTGGAGAATTTGCTCTCGCTCGGCGGTGTCGCACGCCCTGGAGCAAGCAGCGTCGCGCTGGGTGCGGCTAGTTCGTTCTTCTCCGGGTTGGTTGGCGGAGCCTGGGGCACCGGTGGGGCCACGGAGTACTCCAAGCCGGGCAGCACCGTCACACGGCGCAAGTCGAAGGTGGACGACGAGGAAGAGAGCGCTGCCCCCTCGGGTACGGGCCGGCCCTCCCCGAGAACGGCATCACTCGGCACGGAGGGCGCAACGGTGCGCGAGCCCGGCGGAAGCGGGCGGGCCGCTGCGCCGCGAAGGCGCCCGCGGGTCCAGTACGTCGGTGACCCGTACTACGAAGATCGCGAGAACGCGTCTCTCCTCGTCCAAGAGTTTCGCCTCCCTGCGCCAGGGCCACAACGAGTCAAGGTGGATCTGGCAGTTACTCTGCCCGGCACCGGGGGGCGTGAGACGGACCCGCCCATCGGGGCCAGCATGCCTGAGCTGGTCGGCTGGGAGGACAGCGACGGGCAGGTGCACAGCTCCGACGCGTTCGAGATCGAGGGCGGCGAGTCCCTCTGGCGTGTGCTCGTGCTCCCGGCTCCGGACACGATGACGGAGATCGGCATCAAGGTGGAGGCGGTGAAGGCGTCGTGACCCGCCGAGTTCTTCCGTATCGCACTCCGTCAGACGATGTTGTCGCCGCCGAGAGCTGGCTCCTGGTGACCGAGGACGGCGAGATCGCCATGCCGGAGGCGCTGCCGGACTGGGACTACCGGATGGACCTGCGCCTGCGCAGGACCGTCCGAATCGACCTGGACCGGGCACGAGCGGAGTCGGGCCTCCCGGCCGACGCGGCGCTGATGCTCTCAGCCGTGTGGACCGCCACCGGATCCAGCCTCAGCGGCCCGGCCCAACATCTACGCCTGCCCCAGGCAGGCATTGTCCCGGCGGAGATCGATATCGAGCTTCGCGGCGCCGATTTGGGCGGTCTGCTGCTCCTTGACACCGCCCTTGTCCTGGCCGAGCGGCGCACCGACGCCCGCCCTTCCTCCCCCCGCAGAGCCGGCTCCATCCTGTGGAGTGAGCGAGCGACGCTGCGCCTCCAGGGTGATGCTCCGCAGTTCCCCATGGCCGTGATCGACTTCGCCCGCACGTCCTTCCCCGATGACGCGGCCTGGCACCTGCAGATCAGCGGTGGCCTGGAGAGTGCCACCATGGGTGCCCTCCTCCTGCTCGTCAACGAGCGAAACACTGTCACTGCCACCGCCTTCGAGAACGCGGGAAAGCCCCGACCGATCGACCAGGTGGTGCTCTCTGCTGTGTACGCGGACGCCGCCCGGATCCTGGTCGAGCATGCGCTCGGCCACGAGGAATTCACCGAGGACTCCGACTACCCCGAAGACTCATTGGGTGCGACGCTACTGAGTCTGTTCGACCGGCTCTTCCCCGATCAGTCGATCACAGACATTCGCCTGCGCCAACGCCAGTCGCCGTCCTTGTTCGCCTCCGATCTGCAGGCGGCAGTCAAGATCTTCGAGGTGCCGTGATCAGCTTCCTCTACCCTCGATTGCTCGCCGACCAGGGCGCACCTCTCTTCGCCGAGTACCTACAGCTGCCGATCTCCGAGTTGACCGGACGCGTGGCCTTCGCTCACGAGTCAGCGGTGTATGTGGCCACCGGCGGCGACCGTGTCTCCGCAGACCGGCTGTGGGAACTGCGCGAGGGTGTTGTCGACCTCGCCAAGCGTGCGGGCTTCCCTGACGATTCCGACCGCACGCGGAAGGCCGAATTCGACCTCGCTCTCGCCGCGCTCCTGCACGCCGAGATGGGTATGGTGCCCGCCGAGGCCGCCGCCCGCGATGTCTGGGCCTTCCTTGCCCTGATCGTCCTTCCCGACGTCGCCTTCTGGCGCTACCCCCGGCCGCCGAGAGACCGCGTTCTCGGTACGGACCTCACCCGACACGTCTTCGGCCGGCTCTGGTGGCGCGCCCAACTCGTACGCTCCTCCGAGGCCCCAGAACCGTACGGCGCTCTGAAGATTCTCGGCGAGGCCGCCTTCGACCAGATCTACGCACGCCGAGCCGCGCTGGGTGGCAGTCCGCACATGGTGGGAGCCATTCTGCGAGTCTGGGCGGACCTCGATCTGAGGGGCCTGAACGAACGCGAAACTCTCCGCGACTTCCTCAAGCGACTGCTCAGGCTCGCCCCGTTCGTTCTCTTCGACGGCGTCGCCGGAGCCGCTCTGGACGATGAGCTGCGCGTTGTCGCCCAGGAGTCCATCAACGCGCAGCGACTCGGCGCCTCTCATATCGACAACAACAGGACGAAAGACACCGCACGGGGATCGGCCTTCGAAGGAAGGGGGAGCCAGGCGGCACCGGGGGGAACGGCACCGGTGCCTCGGCCGACCTCGGCCCGGGCAGTACCGGTGCCCGACCGTCGGCTCCGCTCCGTCGAGATCTGTGCCGGGTGCGGTGCACAGGCGCTCGGACTCGAGCGTGCCGGTTTCGAGCCCGTACTCCTTATCGACAGCAAGGCCGACGCCTGCCTCACCATCGAGGCAAACCGTCCCAAGTGGGACGTCATCTGCATGGACCTCGCCCACTTCCGCGTATACGAGCGCCAGGACGTCATCGGGGTCGACCTCCTGAGCGGTGGCCTCCCCCGTGTCAAGTCGATGGCTACCGTCGGACGGGACGAGGACACCGACGAGCGCAGGGTGCTCCGCGCGACGATTGACCTGGCCCGCATCATCAGACCCAAGGCCGTGCTGTTGGAGAACGTCCCCGACCTCGTCGGGAGCCCGGACTTCGAGGCGGACCGTTCATGGATGGCAGAGGCCCTCGTGCAAGCGGGGTACGAGTGCCATTGGGCAGTCCTGAACGCAGCCGACTTCGGAGTGCCGCAGAACCGTCGCAGCGGCTTCCTGGTCGCTCTGCAGGATCCGTACCACTCCCGATTCTCCTGGCCCCAGCCTGCAGGCAGGACACCGCCGACCGTTGGCCAGGTGCTCGGCCCCACCATGTCTGCAAATGACTGGCCAGGAGCAGAACGCTGGGCGAAGGGAGCCGACCGCATTGCGCCCGCACTCGTCGGAGGCTCCGACCGGCGTGGTGGAGCCGACCTCGGGCCGACCGGCAGCAAGAAGGCGTGGGAGGCACTCGGCGTGAACGGCAGCAGCCTCGGCAACGAGCCACCCGGCCCGGACTTCCCCGCGGACGGCCTGCCCAAGCTGACCGTCGAACAGGCTGCCCTGATCCAGTCGATTCCCGAGGACTGGCGCTTCATCGGCGGCAAAACGTCCAGGTACCGGCAGATCGGGCACGCCATGCCGCCCCCGCTGGCGAGTGCCGTAGGCCGGGCTATAGCAGCCGCTCTGCGAAGCTAAGATCGCCGCATGCGCACGTCCCGCCCCCGCGACCCCGAGCCCGTCACCGTCCTTGATCTTTTTTCCGGCTGCGGGGGCTTCACTCAGGGCTTTCACGAGTTCCGTCCGGCTACTGCGCCGGACGGAGGTCCGGTCTTCCACAGCATCGCGGCCGTCGAACACGACACGGCTGCTGCTGCCACGTACGCCGCGAACTTCGGCAGTGGCCGGCGGGACGAGAACGTTCCACCGGCACGCATCCATCTCGAGAACATCGAGGACTGGAAGCCGACGTCGGACGAGCTGAGTGCAGACGTCATTGTCGGGGGCCCTCCCTGCCAGGGTTTCTCTGCACTCAACCGGATCAAGAAGGGCACCGAGCGCAATCGCCTGTGGGAGGAATACGTCCGAGTCGTCGAGGAAATCAGGCCCAAGGTCTTTGTCATCGAGAACGTCGATCGATTCCTGAAGTCGGACGAATTTCTTAATCTTCTCAAAGAGGTTGGCGAGGGCGGACGGCTGGCCGAATACCGACTCGTCGACCCGCCGGGCCACGAGCCGACGGACACGGAGGAACGCAGGATCAAGCGGTACCTCCTCAACGCTGCCGACTACGGCGCGGTCCAGGCCCGTCGCCGCGCCATCGTCATCGGCGTTCGTAAAGACATCGACAGCGGCCGGACAATGGCGTACCCAACGGCAACTCACATCCGACGCCCGCGAGGTGGAGGCAGCGGCTCGACGCAGGCACTCGACGGCATCAACGTGGGCCTGCCGCACTGGCGCGCCGTGGACAGCGTGTTCGAGGAGTCCTCCGAATTGAGGCTCCGAGGCACCGAGCTTCCGGACTCCAAGGAAGACGTCGCTGACGTGAACGCTCGCGTCCTCGGCGTCTTCACCACTCGCGACCTGCACTTCGGGCGCAACCCGGAGCCACTCTCGATCGCCCGCTACAAAGCCATCCCTCCGGGTGGGAACCGTAAAGATCTGCGCGGAAAGTGGTTCACCGTGGACGAGGACGGCCGCATCAGGATCTTTGGCGAGTCGAGCCCTCGTGGCGTGAAAACCGCAGTGACCTACCTTTCGACCGAGAGCTGGGACAACCACAACTCCGGCACTGGTGACGTAATGGGTCGGCTTCGCCTCGGTGAGCCCTCGGTCACCATCCGGACCGAATTCTTCAAGCCGGAGAAGGGCCGCTATCTCCACCCAACGGCCTCCCGACCCATCACGCACTACGAGGCCGCCCGCATTCAGGGCTTCCCCCACGACTTCCGTTGGTGCGGCTCGAAGACCGACATCGCCCGCCAGATCGGCAACGCTGTGCCCATCCCTCTCGGCACAGCCATAGCGTCCTCAATCCACGCCTTCCTGCGCGGTTGACCGGAACCACGCCTCCGAATCTCGCCACAGCGCGGGGTCACCCGGCATCCCGCAAACCGAGTACAAGCTCTGCCGAGTTCGCAGCAGCCGGGCAATCGCGTTCTGGCCGTCGATCAATCGGGACCGGAACGTGCCGCAGGACCTCCGTCAGCTCGCATCGAAATGCGCCTGGGCGTGCTCCAAAGCATCGTCCGGGTCGTATCCATGTGCACGGAGCCAGTGGAGGAGGTCTGCGATGAGGCCGATCGCCATACCCTTGCCCACGGCCGGACTCAGTCGCCCCTGACCTGAGTTCGCAGGAATGGATGCCAACCCACAAAGCCCCAACAGCGCTTCTGCCTTGGCAACTTGAGGCCCATCGACGTGATCGCTCGGTGATCGAAGGCCAGTGGCCAGCTCGCACCAGGTGACCTTGGAGTCGCCGCGGAGGACAACGCCCCAGCAATCCGCTACACCGTCCACAAGCGCCATACCTCGCCCCGCCTCACTCTCCCCCGCCGCTTTGACGAGCGTAGGGAGTGCTCGCAGATCGGGATCGCTCACCTCAATGCGGAGACGGCCGCCATTCATGGATACGGCGAGGCATGTCGGAGTCCCGGGACCCACGTGCCTGACCACGTTTGCAACCAGTTCCGTGACGCAGATCTGTGCTGCGTAGACGACTTCCGGCAGCCCCCAGAGCTCCAAGTGCAGCCGCATCACACGTCGCAAACCGGCGAGTTCCTCTGCTTCCGCCAGGAACTCCAGATCCCACGCCTTTCTGTCTACGCCGAAACGACACTCGCCCAAGTCGATCACTCCTCCAACACCGGACGGTCACCACGTGTGCCCAACATCTCTCATAGGGTGACAGTGGAACTCTCAAAATGGAACTCTCACATCCAGGCCGTGGGAGCACATGAACTGGCGCGCGCCCCCGGAGTGCGCTGTCTTGCTCGATGCACTCCGCGCCATGCACGCTCTTGAGGATCGACGTGAAGGATCAAAGCCATGCCAGTCGGACCAACCACCCGTAGACGCCAACTCGGTGCGGATCTGCGCCGCCTCCGAGAGCGCAAAGGCCTCACGCTGGAAGAGGCCGGGTCGCGAGTCGGCCTCTCCAAGGCAACATTGAGTCGGTACGAGACGAAGGAAGGCACGGTCAAGTGGCCGGCGGTCGATGCGCTCTGCCGCGAGTACGGTGCCAGCGACCAGGAACGCGCCTCGCTGGTCGAGCTGGCCAAAGGGGCCCGCATCCAGGGGTGGTGGCGCTCCCTCGCGGACCCGATTCCCGAGTCGATGAACCTCATGCTGACCCTCGAAGACGAAGTGGTCAGCGAGGACCATTACGCCTGCATGTACGTGCCTGGCCTGCTCCAGACACGCGCGTACGCAGAGGCGGTCCACCGCGCCTCGGAGATGCGGTGCACGGACCAGGAGATCCACCACATGGTGGACATCCGAATGAAACGGCAAGAGCTCCTTGCTCGGGCCGAGCCTCCACACATCTGGGCGGTGATTGACGAGGCGGTCATCCGACGCATCGTGGGTGGTCGCGCCGTCATGCGCGAGCAGTTGAAACACCTCTGCACGCAGGCCAAGCAGCCTCACGTCACCATTCAGATACTGCCGTTCGAGGCGGGCGCCCACGCCGCAGCGGTGGGCAGTTTCGTTGTCCTCGGCGGCCTCGTGCCTGAACTCGACGTCGTGTACGTGGACATCATCGGCGGCGGGCTCTTCATGGAGAAGCCACAGGAACTCGCACGCTATAAATTGGCGTTCGAGTATCTGCGCGCGCAGGCGTTGGACATCGAACTGTCTGCCGCGCTCCTGAATCGGGTCTGTGGGGAGCTTTGATGGATGACGAGCACGCGCACTGGTTCAAGTCGTCGCACAGCGGCGGAAGCGGCACCGAGTGCGTAGAGGTCGCTGACCTGCGCCCGATGATCGGTGTACGCGACTCGAAGCAGCCAACCGGCCCCCGCATCGCCGTACAACGTCCCGCATGGGCCGGGTTCATCGCTTCGATTCGTCTGCGGGAGTTCTGAGCGGTTCGGCGAAGCGAGGGCCACTTCGGGCGGCCTTCGCGTCGGCGGGTTGCGGGATGACTGCTCGGCGGCAATGCCTGCGCAGGTGGGTGCGGATCGTTCGGAACGAGTACGCATTGTCGGCCAGAGTCATGGCCGGTCGTGTGCGGGGACGACGTTCAGGGCCTGTCCGGCGGATTACGTGATCACTGAGGGCTGTCCCGTAATCCCAGAAGGCTGAGGGTCACGTCGCGTCCGGGTCGGTGCCGATGGCTCCGGCCGAGCAAAGCGAACGCCCGAGGTCTCCGGTGAGGATGCGGGGGTGTCGCCGCCACCACCACAGGTCGGGGCCGGGCAGCCTGTGGAACTGGTCGAGTGCTTGGCCGTCGTCGTCGATGGTCGCGGCCTTGTACCGGTCGTCCAGGGCTTTGATCTGCGGGGTCCAGAGCTGGACGATGTGTTCATCCAGCAGGAGCCACGCCTCGTGCAGCCAGTTTCGGCAGTACAGGTCGTTGGTGTACTCGTAGATGTCGTCGCCGTAGCCGCGCTCGATGAAGCTCACCAGGGCGGCCCACGCGTTCACCCTTTCAGCGACTGTGAATGCCGTCCGCCAGCCGCGCTGGTGCAACAGCTCTCCCACCTCGGTTTCAGTAGCCACAGGCGTGAGGCTCTCACGCCGGATCCATCCGGACGAACCAGTACGTACAGGGTGCTGCGAAAGGACGGCCGGACCATGACCCTGCAGCAGTGGACGAACCGGCCGGCGAAGCAGCTGCCGCTTGACGCAGAGGCGCTGCTCGACATCGCGAACAGCCCGTTCCGGCGGTTCTGACCGGCATGTCACATCCGCCAACTCGGTTGAAGCCAGGGCCGGTACGACCACTTCGGCACGTCGCCGCTAGATTTTGATCTTGAGCGGGGGGTGATTGTGTTCGTGTCCCCGCGGCCTGAGGAGGGGCACAATGAAGACCACGACAAGAGCGATTGCCGCCGCGGTGGCCGCTGGGCTGCTGGTGGCCTGTGGGAGCAACGGCAGTGCGGGGAATGGGGGCCTGGGCGGCTCCTCGCCGTCCGCCGAGGCTTCCCCGAAGCCGTCGGTGAAGGCGCCGGAGGGCTTCGATCCCTCCAAGAGCTGGCACGCCTCCGTCGACTGGCTTCCGGAGGACGACTCGGAGGTGCCCTCCCTCCCGCCGGTGGAGGCCGCGCCCAAGGCCGGCATCGTCGCCTTCCTCCAGCGCAAGGGCGAGGGCTACGTCGTCGAGGCGCGCGATGCGGCCACCGGAAAGCTCCGCTGGAACAGCCAGAAGTGGCAGCCGCCGGTCGCGGGGGACAACGGGGACTCGGAACAGATCCCTCGGCTCCTCGTCGTGCACGAGGACGGCCACGAGTACGTGGCCGTCTGGGCGTACAGCGAGAACGAGGCCGCCCCCGGTGACGGCGCCTCCGGCAAGGGCGCCTCCAGTACGGGTATTTCCCGCGAGGAGCCGGGGGCGGTCTCCCTCGTCTTCTACCGGGCCGATTCGTCCGGGAAGGATGTCGCCCCCGCCCGTACCGTCGCCGTACCGGCGGACGACGACAACCTGGAGGTCACCGACGGCGGAAACGGTGCCGTGGTGCAGTGGGTCCCCCACGCATCGGTCAGCCAGAACTCCGCGACGGTCGAGATCTCAAAGAATCGCGTCCAGTCGTATGAGCACGGCAAGGTGGAACTGCCCCCCTTCTGCGTGGACGAGGGGTGGGAAAACTGCATCGGCGGCAAGGTGGCCGGGCTCTCCCCCGACGGCCCCGTGGTGTCACTCCAGATAGGCGGCTTCGGCGTCGGCGGGGCCTGGGCGTCGCGTGACGCCATTCCGCCGGGCGTCCGACAGCACAAGGCTGACGATGACGGCGACGTTTGGTTGATCATCGGTGACCACGTCATCTCCACCTGGAGCACTGACGCGGGCGCCGCGGGCTGGGGAGCCAGGCCTCTCTATGCCGCGCACGATCTGAAATCCGGGAAGCTGAAGATGTCCGTGGTGTGCGACGCGGGCGCCGGGCCGGAGGGCATCCCCTTCCGGCCCGTCCTTTCGGCGAACGGCCGCTACGCCGTCGCGGGCGCACTCGCCCTGGACTTCGAGCAGCGCAAGGCGCACTGCCTCGACGAGCAGGCGACCGGGACGTACAAGGACGGCCAGGGCATCCAGTTGTTCTCCGTCGGCGACGACGGCATCGCTTACGGCTATCAGGAGGACGGGAACCGGCCCGTCGCCGTCCCGCTCGACACCGGGAAGGCCAAGGCGCTGCCGGAGGGCACCGAAGTCCCGTTCCTGTCGCTGCCGGAGGCAGGAGGGTTCACGCTGCGGAAGGACGGCGCCGCGCGGCAGTTCGTCTTCCACCCGCGCCGCTGAGCAGCTCCTCGGCTTGCGGTCACAAGCCGCCTCAGCGGGCCGTACTCGGTCCCTTCGTGTCAAACGCCTGGGCGACCGCAAGGCTGTCTTCGTAGACATGGTGCCGGGTGACAAGGCCGTCCTCGACGGTGAGGTGCAGAGCGAACCGGGCGCGATAGGCGCGCCCGGTGGAGCGGGCGGTCTGACGGATCTCGCCGAGCACGACCGCGTCCCGGCCGTCGACGAGGATGCGCTCGATCTCGGTCGCTGCCTGCCCGGGCACGTGGTGCTCGGCGAGCTCGCGGTAGTGGGCGGCGGCATCGGCGCGGGTGGAACGGTGACGGATCCATGGGGTGGCAGCCCGACCGTGCTCGGCCTCCGGCCAGGCCAGCTTCCAGTCGCCCCGCTCGGCGTACATCTCAGCGATGCGCTCGGGATCGCCCTCGCCGATCCGCCGCAACAGTTCCTCCACGACAGCACGAGTGGTCATGGGTACGGCTATGGACACGACTCATCACTCCGATCCGAATCCGAAATCCACGTCCGGCTGACGCGGCGAGATCAGCATTCTGACCGACGCCGACAGGTCGGCGCCATTACCTCCCGGGTATCGGCACGGAGCGGGGCAGGGCGTTGCGGCTGCGGCGCCGTGGTGGCGTGCAGGGGTTTGGGGGCCCACCAGTTGGCCTCGCCGGCAAGGCGCATGGCGGCGGGTGCGAGCAGGCCGCGCACGAGAGTGGCGTCCATGACTGCGGCCAGGCCCAGGCCGATACCGGTGGCTTTGACGATGGCCACGTCGGAGGTGGCCAAGGCGGTCATGACGACGGCGAGCATGACGGCGGACCAGGTGAACAGGTGCCCGGTGCTGGCGATGCTCCGGACGATGGCGGTGCGGGTGTCCGCGCCGGTGTCGTGTTCTTCGACGGCCCGGGCCAGGAGCAGACACTCGTAGTCCATGGACAGGCCGAAGGCGAGGCAGAAAAGGATCACAAGGGTGAAGGCGTCGGTGGTCCCGGTCGGGGTGAAGTCGCCGACGATGCCGCGCAGATGCCCCTGCTGGAAGATCCATACGAGGGCGCCGAAGGTCGCCGAGAGGCTCAGGGTGTTCAGGACGAGGGCCTTGAGGGCGAGTACGGGGCGGCGGGTCAGTCCCAGAGTGAGCACGAGCATGGTGGTGCCGACCAGGGTGAGTGCGATCGGCAGCCGTTGTGACAGCAGGGTGGTGACGTCGAGGGCGCGGGCGTCTGGACCGGTCAGCCAGGCCGTGGCGGGGGCGGGCACCGCGCGGATGCGGGCAGCGGTGTCGCTGTCGCTGCTGACCGAAAGGTAAGCGCTGTGGCGAGTGGTGAAGCGGTGGGAGGCGTCGCCGGCCGGTTCGGCGAGCCGGCCATGGCGGTAGGTGCCGGTTGCGGTGGCCACCTGGGTCACTCGGGGAAGAGCGCTGACCCGGCGGGCGTAGTCGTCGAGGTCGTGCCGGTGGCGAGCTGCGTCGAAGGCGGGAAGGACGATGGCTGTGCCGCTGAAGGGGTCGTCCGGGTACTGCGTGCGCAGGAGGGCACCTGCGCGAGCGGAGGATGCGTCGGGTGGCAGGGCGCGGTCGTCGAAGAGGCCCAGCCGCACCTGCCCGAAGGGCAGCGCGAGGCAGAGCAGCAGCAGGCAGTGCGCGACTACACCCGGCGCACACGTCGCTTCGGCACCGTGCTCCCGCCCCAGCAGCCGCTGACCGCTCGGACGACGGCGGTGTCCTCCGACCGGTCACTCTTGTCGCACCGCCTGGCGCAAACCGTCAGCGACGTCTTCGACCCGAAATACTGCGTTCTCCTCACCACCCTGCTGATCGGCTGGCATGCAGAGCGCCTCATCGGAATCGGCTGGAGCATCCTGACCGCCCTGTTCACCGTGGCCGGCCCCGCCGGGCTCGTCATCCACGGCCAACGCCGAGGCCGCTGGGGCGACCGGCACCTCCCCCGCCGCCAAGACCGTCTGCGCATCCTGCCGGCCATCCTGGCCTCAGTCCTCACCGGCCTGCTCATCGCGGGCCTGCTCGGCGCTCCGCGCGAGACCACCGCCCTTGTCGCCGCCATGTTCGTTTCACTGACGCTGGTACTGATCATCACCACCAGATGGAAGGTGTCGCTCCACACCGCTGTCAGCTCCGGCACCGTGGCCACCCTCACCATCGCCTACGGGACCCCCGTCCTCGCGTTCACCCCGCTCATCGCCCTCATCGCCTGGTCACGCATCCGGCTGAACGCCCACACCACTGCCCAGACCATCGCCGGAGCCGTCCTGGGAGCCACCGCAGGTGGATCCGTCTTCGCCTTCCTGCACTGACCACGGTGATCGACACCAACACCCTGCTCCGCGCCCCCGCGGCGTTCACGGTGATCTTTTGAGCGTAACCACATGCTCATCCAGGCCCGGCCCGGTGACCTGGACCGCTCCGCGTCGTTGCGCCACGCGTGGACGCCATCACCCCCGCCGACCGGGCCTTCCTGCAGATGCCTACCCCGCCGGTCACCGGCTTCTTCCTCGACTTCATCGGTTCCCCTCCCGCTCAGGAGACCTGGGCCCGGCGCATCCTCGATCGGGCCGGCACTATCCCGACCCTCCTCCACACACCACCCGCCCCCCGCGACCGTACCTGGACCTCCCGCGCCGAACCTCTTTGCCCCGACACCCACCTCCACCACCACCCCCTGCCGACCCGCCCGCACGCCCTGTCGGACGCCTGCGAGACCCTCCTGGCCCGGCCACTGCCTCCTGCTCCTCATCCTCCCTGGGACATCCATCTGCTCACCCAGCCAAGCACCCCCGAGCGGTTTCGCGTCGCCCTGCGGATCCACCACGGACACCAAGACGGTGTCGGTGCCGCCCACACCGCCATCGCCCTGCTCTGCGACACCCCCACCGCCGGGCCCCACGCGCACCCCGCTCAACGCCCGCGATCCACCACCACACTCGCCGCCGGGCTGCGCCTGGCCGCCCCTCTCTTGCGCCCAGACCCGGCCCGACCGGTGCTGCGCGCCGCACTCGGCGGCACCAACGGCCCCCAATGGGACTACAAGGACATCCCCCTCACACGCCTGCGCGCCCTCGCCGACGCCCACCACTGCACCGTCAACGACGTCTGCCTCGCCGCCCTCGCCCTCGCACTGCGCGCCCTCCTGCCTCAGACGACGTCCCGGCCTCCACACCTCCTGATGGCCCTCTCCACACGCCGGCCCGACCAAAGCCACGCGCCCGGCAACCACGTGGGAGCCCACCGTCTCCTCCTGCCCACCACCGCCACCACGCTCCCCGCCGCCCTGACCGCCATCCGCCAGCAGACCGCCGCCCTGCGCCGCGACCACGTACGCGACGCCCAGCGGCGCCTGCTCACCCTCCGCCGCCCCCTAAGCCCTAGCCCCCGCCTCCTGCGCACCCTCCTCGGACCACACCTGTATCCCCTGGCGACCAGCAGCATCACCTTCCCCAACGCCCTCACCTGCTTCGACGCTCGCCTTGAAGCCGCCTCTATGTTCCTGACCGTCGGCCCCTACAGCCCCGTCTACCTCTCCATCACCCGCACCCTCGACACCGTCCGCTGCACCGCCATCGCCGATGCGCCCCGACGCAACGCCATGGCACTGCCCCAGCACTGGAAGCACGCACTGGCCAACCATCCCTGTTGATATCGAGGAACGATGTGCCGAAAGAGCTGTCCGGACCGTCGTCCGGGGACGGCGCAGACGTGGCGCTGACCTACCAGGGCTCGGCCGAGTTGGCCGAAGAGGTGGCCGCCAAGATCACCGCGATGGGGCGGACCGGCTGGGCCGTCCGCGCGGACAGCGCAGACCCGGAGGCGGTGCGCGGCGCGGTGGCGGCGGTCGCCGAGCGGTTCGGGCGGCTGGACATCCTGGTGAACAACGCGGGTGTCGGCGCCGTCGGGCCGATCGAGGCGGTGGCACTCGACCAGATCGACCGGGTGCTGGCGGTGAACGTTCGCGCGCCCTACCTCTACGCCCAGGCGGCGCTGCAGTACCTGGTCGAGGGTGGACGGATCGTGAGCATCGGCAGCTGCATCGCCCAGCGTGTGGCCTTCCCCGGAGGCGTGCTCTACGCGACCAGCAAGGCCGCGCTGATCGGCTTCACCAAGGGCATGGCCCGGGAGCTCGGCCCGCATGGGGTCACCGTCAACCTGGTCCACCCGGGCCCGATCGACACCGACATGAACCCGGGCGACGGCGATTCCGCCGACTTCCAGCGCGGCTTCACCGCGCTCGGCCGTTACGGCACGGCGGCGGAGGTCGCGGACGCCGTCTCATACCTGGTCGGCGACAGCGCCCGATACGTCACAGGCGCGGAACTGGCGGTGGACGGTGGCTTCGCAGTCTGAGCCGGCACGGTCCGACGCAGGCCAGGTATGACGCAGGCCAGGTAGGCCTTGGCGCTCGGTCCGTCACGGCATCGACCCGTGATCTCAGGCAGTGGATCACGGTTGGGATACGTCGCCAGGAGTTGTCCGATGCCGAGTGGGACCTGCTGCGGCCTTTGCTGCCCACGGCTGCGAGCTCCACCTGGCGGTCGACGAACTCGGCCGCCCGCCCGGCCTGATCCTGACCGGCGGCAACATCAACGACTGCACGCAGTTCACCGCTGTGATGGACGCCATCCGGGTGCCCCGGTCGGGTCCGGGACGGCCCCGGACCCGACCCGCCCCTGTCATCGGCGACAAGGGCTACAGCTCGAAGGCGATCCGCGCCTGGCTTCGGCAGCACGACATCGCCCACACCATCCGGCCCTCGGTACTGGTGGGGGTATTCAACTGTGGCCAGTTCTCGGCCACTTCGCCGCCATCCCGGCGGAGTCGATCGTCATGCAGCACTACGCGTTCCTCGTCTCCGACGAGGAATTCGACGCGGCCTTCGAACCGGCCCGGCAACGGTCTGCGCCAGGGGCGGAATATGCTCTTCCGTGGTCATTTGTGGCCAGTTCCGGCCTCACGCCACCACCCCCGTGGCCGCTACATTCACCCCCGACCGGACACACGACCAGGGGGCAACAGACAATGATGCGCCTCATAGGACCCGTCAGCCACATCGGCAGATCATTCATGGCGGTGACCGCTACGGCGGCCGCCTGCGCGGTCACCGCCATGAGCCTTGCCGCCTCACCGGCTGCTGCGGCACCCACCAACACAACGGCATCCCAGCCCGGCGACACCTGTACGGCGGCCGACCTCGGCACACGCCACCCGTACATCAAGACCACCGAAGTGTCCCCGACGATCACCCACTTCAAGGGCTGGTACGTCACCGAGGGCACAACCGGCAACCAGACCATCAGCACCAGCACCCAGACGACCATCTCGGTCTCTGTCGGCCTCAACGGCAATGTCGAGGGCAGTTTCGCCGTCGAGACCCTCGGCAAGGTCGGCGCGAGCCTGGGCCTGAACGTAAAGGTCGACTACTCCTCCACCAGCAGCGAGTCGAATTCCGTCACGTGGAACTTCAACCAGCCCGGCTACTACGGCGTCTACAAGGGCACCAAGAAGGTCACCGGTACGTACGGAAGCCTCAACTGCAACCGCGTCCAGCAGGGTGACGGCAGTTGGGCGTTGAAGTGGATCGAGGGGCCCGGCAGCGGCAGCTTCACCACCTACACCACCCTCGAGGAAGGCGCGGTGCGCTGCGAGGACAAGGTGCCCGCAGGCAGCATCATGGCCAAGGCACAAGGCCTCCTCGACTGCGGCTCGGCCGCCGTGAAGGCCGAGCACCCGGCGGGTGCGGTGGCGCCGACGGCGAAGCAGGAGCGGGACCGCCTCGTGCAGCGCCCGGCTCTCACCAGCGGCACGTCCGCCGAACAGCCCAAGGCCACCGGGCGTAGCGCGCGGGCCGCTCTCGACTGCCAGGCCGGCGCCTACAAGATCGCCGTACCCGGCAAGCCCCTGTCCTGGGGCGCGCCGGTCTTGGCGGACGACGGTGTCCGCCTGCGGCCCTCGACGATCTTCAGCGCCCACCTGGACAACTGGCGCCTGTGCAACGTGACGGAGCGCAACGGGGTCCTCGAGGCGTCCCTGTGGAACTGGGGCAACGGCGGGTGCGCGACCATCGCTGAGCAGAACGCGGCCACCGAACGGGCGGTCCTGATGACGGTCCCCTGCGCGGAGGACGACCTCCAGCGGTTCTACATCTATCGCGACGTACCCGGCAGCTCGAAGATCGGTGTGCAGAACAAGTACACGGGCTCCATGATGGGCCACGACCGGTACGCGGACGGGGAGTTCATACGCCAGTACTCCAGCGGCAGGCAGGACGGTACGGGTACGTACTCCCTGATCGGAGTCTGACGGCCCACACCCCGTGAGCGGCTCCGCACGTGAACCCCCGACCTCCCGGTTTCGTGCGGGGCCCTCCGCCGTTGAGGCGTCTTCCGAGGAAGTAGACCTTTTCGGCCACGGAACGTCACCCATCCCCAGCCCGGGCCGAGAACTGGCGACAGTTGAATACCCCCACCAGTACCAAGCGCCCATCCCGACGACACTTCCTAGGCGGCGGGTGTGGCCAGAGCGGCGTCGATGCGGCCGAGGACGTGCGGCCAGCCCTCGCTCATGCCTTGGTAGGCGTGCTTTCCCATCGGAGAGTCGATGTCGAAGCCGGCGTGTTCGAGCAGCAGGCGGGTGCCTTCGCCGTCCGCTTCGAGCCGCCAGGTGATGACCGTGTCCAGCGAGCCCTCGGCGAACCGGTAGCTCAGCAGCCGCTCGGGCTCGACCGCGGTCACCTCGCACGGCTGGGTGCCAAAGTTGCCCATGTCCAGGGTGAAGCGGTGGCCGACGATCGGCCTGATGTCACCGGGGACCCACCAGCGGGCCTGGAGTCCGGGGTCGGTCAGCGCGGTCCAGACCGCGGCAGGCGGGTGAGCCAGAGACTGCTCGCAACGAATCACAGCATGCTCAGTCATGGAGTGTTCTCCTCGTCCAGTACGTCAGCCAGCTTTTGCAGCCGCTGCTTCCAGTAGTGCTCAAACAGATGTAGCCACTCCCCGACCTCGGCGAGCCCGGCCGGTTGGAGGTGATAGAACCGCTGCCTGCCGCGGGGCTCCTCGCGCACCAGACCGGCGGACCGCAGCACCGCCAGATGTTCGGAGACCGCTGGGCGCCCCAGCTCGAACAGGCCGGCCAGATCACCCGTGGACCGCGGACCCGCTCGCAGGGATTCAAGCAACTTGCGGCGCACTGGATTGGCCAGCACGCCGAACACATCGGTTGGCATGCCACAACGATAGGTCGGAAAATTCCGACGCGTCAACTTTTCCCGACGGGTCCGGGTTGCGCGCTCAGGCCGCAGCCACGCCGTCGATGCCGGGGGCGCGTACGAAGTCAGCCCTCACCCGGCAGGGCCGCCGATGTCCCGTTGATCCTCGCGATCCGTTCCCGCCACGGGATGCGGTCGGGCTCCGGCTCGGGTTCGCCGTAGAAGGTCGCGTGTGCTGCGGAACGGCGGCACGGGGCGCATTCCGTCTCGTCGGCCAGTGGGCGGAAGACATGCTTCTCACCCGGTCCCTGACACTCCAACAGCTCGCGAACGGGCGGGGGTTCGTACGGCCGGAGTGGGATTCGTGGCTCGGGCAGTTTCTGGATCAGGCGGTAGCGGAGGAAGCCGACCGCTGAGCGCACGCCGTCTTGCGGGCGTTCGGCGAGTAGGGCCTGGCGCAGATCGGATTCGCTCAGGCCGCGCTCCAGCCACTTGACCGCCTCCACGGCCAGCGCGCGGGCCTCGCGTACACCCAGGTGCAGTTCGCGGCGGGAGTGGCGCAGGGAGAGCAGGATCCGTTCCGCCCGGGCCAGTTGGAGGGAATCGGCCGAACCCGCCGTTGGCTCGGGGCCGTCCGGGTCCGCCGTCGGCTCGGGGTCCGGGTCCGCCGTTGGCTCGGCTTCGGAGGGTGGGTGGGGAGTGGTCTTGTCACTGTGGTCTTCTACCGGTTTATAGCCACCGGCCGTCCGGGCAGTCGGTTCGCCGACCGTCGGTAACTGCGTACTCGGCGACGGGGGCGCAGGCGGGGACATGAGCGGGGACGCGGGCGGAGCCCCTCGCAGGTGTCCCGCCTGCTCAGTCGTCAGGGGCGTGTTCGCGACCAGTTGCTCGGTGATCCAGCGGCCCCCGTCACCCTGGCTTCGCCACTCGTGTACGTAGCCGTGCTCGACCAGCTGCACCTTCGCCTTCTGGTACGCGCGGCCCTTGATGCCCAGCTTCTGGGCGAGTTCACTCAAGGGCTTCGACGTGGAGCCCTCGGGGAGGCCCTGGACGTACAGGATCAGGATCTTCGCATCGCTGTTCAGACGCGGTTGGCGGACGACATCGTGCGATGCCTTCGTATAGCGCGCGGTCGGCGCGATAGCATGACGCAGCATTTCCGGTGGCCTCTCAGCTCCACTGGCGATGAAGGCCCTCGGCTGGTGTTAGAGCACCGCCGGGGGCCGCTCTATGCGCGTGTGAACACACAGAGCGTGATGACTTCGTCACGGTACCGCACTGATTCCATCTCTCGCCATGCGAACGGGACTTCGCCTCGCAACCGGCTCGGGCCGCGCAGCAGTCTGCCGCCGCGCTCGCCCCGAACCGGGGCCGAACCGGGGCCGAACCGGGGCCGCAAAGCGTCGCGGGGCAGCCCAGGCCCGCGTAGGCGTCGAGAACAAAACCCATTGCTCGAACACCGCGCCGCAATACATGCTCGCTGCGCACGCCTTCACCACAACCCGAAGCCACGTCAGTTGCCTTGACGTGCCCGAGCTCTCCGAATGGCCGTGGTCGAAGGACGGGACGCCAAGCTCACTGCTGCCCTCACTCGCCTCGGCCCGAGCCCGCGGCAGGACGCCCCGCACCGGCCCCCGCCGACGTACAGCGTCCTCCGACCACCGCCCCGCCCCTGCCGCAGCACCCAGCCGAATCGAGAAGGACAGCACACCGTGATCCGCGCCATCGACCTCGCCGCCCTCAACACGGCGACCAAGTACCCGTCAATCCCCACCTACCACGCGCTCGACCCGAAGAACGGCGGCCTCATCGAGGAGACCGTCGACTTCAACGGCGACGTGTACCTCACCGAGAAGGTCGACGGCACCAACGGCCGGATCATCAGCTTCCCCAACGGTGACTACGTCCTCGGCAGCCGCGAGGAACTCCTTTACGCCCGCGGCGACCTGATCGGGAACCCCGCCCTCGGTATCGCCGACGCACTACGCCCCCTCGCCGACCGCGTCACCCCGCCCGCCGAGGGCATCCGGATCCTGTACCTGGAGGTGTACGGCGGCAAGGTCACTGCGGCCAGCCGCGAATACACCGGTAACCGCACCGTCGGCTACCGGCTGTTCGACTCGGCCGACGTCCCGCTCGAAGTCCTGGAGTGGCCACGGGCCCGGATCTCCAACTGGCGTGAGGACGGCGGGCAGCGGTTCCTGTCCGAATACGAACTGGCCCAGTCCGCCAAGGCCCAGGACATCGAGCTGGTCCCGCGGCTGGCCACCGTGGACGCGGGTGGCCTGCCGACCGGCATTGCCGAGATGCAGACGTTTCTCACCGAACATCTGCCGGTGACCCGCGTGGCCCTGGACGAGAGCGCGGGCGGCCACCCCGAGGGCATCGTGCTCCGCAACGGCGACCGCTCGGTGATTGCCAAGGCCCGGTTCCAGGACTACCGACGCACGCTCAAACGGCGCACCCAGCCCGCAGGCGGACGCTGACCCTTTCACGCCCGGCCGCAGTGAGAGCGGCCGGGCGCCCTGAGAGGGCGGCCACGAGCGAACTGGTGGAAAACCCCGTGACAGCATCACTGACGTGCAGGAAGACCCTTTCCCTCGAAACGGGATCCGTCTACGCCTGGGAAACCACGGAAGGAACCACCGGAAACATCCTGATCGACCTGGAGGAATCAGTCGCCCGCCCCTGCACACCGGAGGGAACAACCCTCGGCGACATGCTTCTCGACAAAAACGTCGGGAATACGGAAAACCCCGACCCGGACTCGAAACTCCGTCGCGCTTTCCTGATCGCGGCATCGGTGATCTTCCAGGAGGGGAAGCGGCAGGGGCGACTACCTGACAAGATCACGCGCACCTACTGGTAGGCACCACGTCACACTCGAGCTGCGGCATCGCCGCCGCGCCAGGGCCGAGGACCGTATCCGGGCCGCCCGTGACACGGGCCTGCACAACCTCCCCCTCCATAACGGCAACCTGGCCGGATTCAGCGATTTGACTTGCCCCTACATATCGAGAAAGCTAGATGTATCCCATGAGCCGCACGGAGAGGCGAGGAGCAGCAGTGGACCCCCTGGCCATACACAAGGCGCTCGCCAACCCCGCACGCCTGCAGTTCATGCAGTGGCTGAGGGAACCGGAGAAGTACTTCGACGAGAACTCCTACCGCCAGCAGGGGCTCGGCTTCCACATCGGCGTGTGCGTCGGCGACATCCAGAAGCGTGCCGGGCTGGCACAGTCGGTGGTGTCCGGCTATTTGCAGACCCTGAGGGACGCGGGGCTGCTCACCTCGGAACGCATCGGCAAGTGGACCTACTACCGACGCAACGAAACAGTGATCGCCGAGTTCGCCGCGCACGTCCGCGACGAGCTGTAGCCCGCGCACAGCCGCACACAGCCCGCCCGCAGTCGGCCCGATTCCCACGCCTGCCCTCTCCCGCAGCTCGATGCATCTACTTTTCTAGATTTGATGAAAGGTCGCGATGAGAAAGACCTCCCTCACCGTCCTGGTGCTCGCCCTGGGCGTGTTCGGGATCATCACCACCGAGATGGGCATGGTCGGCGTGCTCCCCCAGGTCTCGGCCGAGCTCGGTGTCACACCGTCCGCCGCGGGGTGGCTCGTGGGGGCCTTTGCCCTGGTCATCGCCGTGTCCGGGCCGTTCACAACATTGCTCGCCTCCGGCATCGACCGTAAGAAGGTGCTCGCCGCCGCAGTCGCGGTGTTCGCCGTTTCCAACGCCGTCTACGCGCTCACCACGCAGTACGAGGTGATGCTGGCCTTCCGCGTCGTTCCCGCCCTCTTCCACCCGGTGTTCTTCGCGGTCGCGCTCGCGACCGCCGCACGGCTGGTGCCCGCCGAGGACGCGACCCGGGCCACGACGACCGTGTTCGGCGGTGTCACCGTCGGCTTCGCCTTCGGTGTGCCGCTGACCTCGTACCTCGCCGAGCATGTGTCCCTGGCGTCGGCTTTCTGGTTCGGTGCGCTCGTCAATCTGATCGCCTTCCTCGGCATCCTGCGCTTCGTACCGCCGATGCCTGTCGGGCAACGGGTGTCCTACGGCGCCCAGTTGAGCGTTCTCAAGCGGTTCCGGATGTGGCTGACCATCACGTCGGTCGTCCTCGTCTTCGCGGCGATGTTCTCGGTCTACGGCTACTTCGCCGAGTTCCTCGGCCAGGTCACGCACATGGACGGCACCTGGGTCAGCGCCATGCTGATGACGTTCGGCGTCATCATGATCCTCGGGAACTTCGTCTTCGGTGGACTGTTGCGGCGCAACCTGATTCGTACGGTGGTCGCCTACCCGGTCCTGTGTCTGCTCGTCTACGTGCTCCTGTACGCCGTCGGCCCGCTGTTCGCGCCGATGGTCCTGGCCGTACCGGTCTGGGGGGCCGTGCACTCCGGCGGGCTCATCGTGAGCCAGAGCTGGCTGGGAAGGGACGCCGTCGACGCGCCCGAGTTCGGCAACAGCCTCTTCATCTCGTTCTCGAACCTCGGCATCACCGTCGGAACCGCGGTCGGGGGCTGGGTCTTGGCTGAATACGGAGCCCGCCAACTCGCCTGGGCCGGCGTGGGATTCGCGGTCGCCGCCCTCATCACCATCCTTCTGCGACTGGGCCTGGAACGCACCGGCGGCGAGCGAAAGACGCCCCTGCCCGCCCCGGAGGCGCGGACACTCGGAGAGGCGCGGACCAGGGCCGGGACCTGACCCTCCACCCCCCTCCCCCTCCGGCCGCCGCCACGACCTTTGCCTACGCAGGAACCCGCGTCGTACAACTTCTCGACGGTCTCAACGGTCTTGGAAGTCCCGGTGGACGTCCGGCGGCTGAGGGAACACCCGCCCTTGCGGCATCCCCGGGGATCTGTGGAGGGCACCTGCCCTCCGAGGAAAGGGGGCCACCAGCGTGGAAGACGACCCCGACGGTCTCACCTTCGAACAAGCCCTGCCGTTCGGCCCGTTCAACGACTACGGCATCGCCATGGTCAAGGGCCACCGCGACGACTGCGAGAAGCTCCAGCAGGCCCTCATGGACTACGCGCGCAGCAACGACTGGGACCAGGACTTCCGGAACAATCTGCCCCGCGTCCCCAAGGACCATCCGCGACAAGGCCAGGCCCAACGACGTCGCTATCGACACCTACTCCTGCCGCGACAAGCCAGGCAACGCGAAGGTGGACGACTGACAGCGGTCAACCAGCGACGGCCGGGTCTCAACCCGCGCATGAGAGAGGGGCCGCCCCCAAGACGGCCCCTCTCTCGGTCTGCGCGGTGGGGGCGGGATCAGCTGAACACGACGGAGCGGAGCATCAGCCGGCTGGAGGCGTGGCCACCGCGCGGCCGGAGAGTGAAGTAGTCGCCGTCGCAGTCGGGGCCGGTGAAGACGGTGGCGGTCGCGTCGGTGTAGTTCCGCGGAGCGCGTGCGGGGCTCGACGAGTTGGGGTCGCCGACCTCCGGCAGGGTGATGCATTCCCGGCTCGGCGGGTCGACCAGGTAGGCGACCTGCGGGGAGCCGTCGAGACCGCTGTACGTGTAGCCGAAGTAGCCGGTGGCCGCACCGGCCGAGGTCGGCACGGCCACGATGAGCGCGAGCGCGCCGAAGGCGGCAGCGACGGTGGAACGAAGACGCATGAAGGGCACTCCTTGTGCGGGAAAGCAGTCAGAACCGGCCCAAGTCTGTGTCGCTGCCCTGCGATTACTGCCGGATGTCGAGTTTCTTCACCCGGACGGGAACCGCTGAATCGGTTCTGCCGACGGCCATCTGGGGGCATGTGTCCCGCTCGCCGAGTTGACCGCCGCACGCGGGGCCTCACGGGGCCCGGTCGCCCGCTGCACCTCGGGCGGAGAACGCGATGGAGACAGCACAGGGGCGCGTCCCCGCGTGGGGAACGCGCCCCTGACGTCACAGCCTCATGAGACCTCGGCCATGCATCAGCTGGTGAAGATGAAGTACTTCCAGCTTCCGTACGTCGTCGAGTTCACGGTGTCCCCGGAACCGGAGTTGATGTACGAGGAGCGCACGCGGGCGCGGATGCCGGACTTGCCGGAGTGGCCCAGGTTGACGACCGACTTTCCGTTGGTGCCGAGCTTGAAGTACTCGGTGGCCCCGTCGTACCACTTGCCCTGGTGGTACACCTGGAGATCGAGCCGATGCTTGCGGCCCTTGTAGTAGCTCATCGTCGTCGTGGATATGACGTCGGTGTTCTTGCGGAAGTAGTAGTACGTCGTGGAGCCGATTCTGCCGGTCTTGTAGTGCTTGGACAGCGCCGTCGAGACCTTCACCCCGGCGTACGCGGTGGACTTGACCGACTTCGGGGCGTAGCGGGCGTCACCCTTGAACACGGCGGTGACCGTGGTGTCCCGGGTCATGTCCAGGGTGACCGACAGGTTGCCGCTGGAGTTGACCTTGCCGGTCTTCACCAGCTTCTTCGGCTTGTCCGCCCCGAAGGGGTCGGCCCAGATCTCGACCGTGCGGTTCGTGTACGTCGTGCCGAGGTGCGCCGTGAACGCGACGTCCTTGCCGTAGGCGTACACCTTGCCGTTGTTGTTCAGTGTCAGCGTGGGCGTGGCGCGGGAGACGTCGACGGTGTCCGAGGCGGTCGCCGAGGAGTGCGTGGCGTCACCGGCATACGTCACCGTGTACGTGACCTTGCCGCCGGCCGGCGGGGTGTCCGTGAAGGAGAACTTGCCGCCCGTGCCGAGCAACTTGGTGCCGAGCGACTTCCCCTTCGGCGACTCCATGTCGGTGCGGGTGACGGTCAGCGGGGTCCCGGCGGGCAGCGCGAGGCCGGTGGTGAGCGAGCCCTTGACGGTGAGCAACTTCGCTCGGGTGGCGGTGGTGGGGGCATCGACCTTGAGCGTGCCGACGTACTTGCGGGGCTCGTCGATGGCGTGGAACTGGGTGGCGTCGTTGGACCCGGTCAGCACGAACAGCTTCCCGCCGTCGGCCGACCAGTTCATCGAGTGCCCGCCCCAGGGCATCCAGTTGTACGACAGGTTGCGGACGCTGGCGGGCTTGTCGCTGCCGCCGGAGAAGACGTACGCGTCGCCGAGGTCGTCGGTGTCGAGGACGGTCGCCGCGACCGTGCCGTCCGGAGCGACACTGACCGTCTCCGGATCGTCGGGGACGGGGTAGGTGCGCACCTGTTCCAGGTCCGAGAGCCGGTACTCGGTGAGTGCCCGGTTCCCGGGCCCGGCCACGACGACGTTCTGGCCGTCCGGGGTGAGTGCCGCGTCCTTGTAGAAGCCGCCCTTCTTGGCGGACACGCGGATGGCCGGGGTACCGGTGGAGATGTCGTAGACGATGATCGGGGCGGAGCTGATGTGCGCGTCGAGGGCAAGCAGCGTGCCCGGGTTGTCGGGGTCCGCGTAGAGCTCGGGCGGGCTCGCGAAGTCGTGTCCGGCCGCCAGGTCCAGCGCCACCGTGGGCGTCTCGGCGGTCAGGTCGACGGAGCCGAGCCCGGAGCTCCACTGGTCGCCGTATCCGAACCACAGCTTGCCGTCTGCGTAGGCGAGCCGCGAGGGGGTGGTCTTGTCGCCGGTCGGGTACTCGGCGGTCTGCGTGAGCGTCGCGGTGTCGATGGCGACGATCTTGTCGGCGCCGTAGAGCGCGGCGTACAACGTGCCCGAGTCCGGGCTCAGTTCGAGGTCACGGACCTGGGACAGGCCGGTGAGCGTGGTGACGACCTTGCCGGTGTAGTCGGTGACGACGATCTTGCCCTGGTACTGGTCGCTGAAGTACAGCCGCTGGTGGACGCCGTCGGCGACCGTGTCGTAAGCGTCCGAGACCGCGAGGGGCCTGGTGGTGTCGGCGGACGCCGGTGCGGCGGTGAGTACCGCCGAGCTGAAGAGGACCGCCAGTGCTGTGGCGGCCGGGAGAGTGCGCATACGCACGTGGGTTCGAACCCCCCGGAATGAGTGTGGGGCCACTACATGCAGTTGTCGGGCGGCAGTTGCTGTGTGCGACCTGTGCTGCACGTGTGACGAGTGAGCGAAGAATAGGTCATGCCACCGACAACCTCGCCGGCGCCCCCCGTCCAAAGCGTCCCTGATCCGCTGGGTCACACCCCGCAGGAGCAGAGCGCCCGGTGCTCGTTTCCGGCCACAACACCCGTAGCGCACCCGCAGCACACGCGCGCAGCCGCGCGTCGCGCTTTCAGCAGACCGCCCCCGTTACGGCCTTCGAGCCGTGACGGGGGCGGTCTGAACAGGATCCTTCGCGGGAGGCGTCAGTTGGCGGGCGCCTGGTAGAGGCCCCGGCCGGCGCGGTGGGCCCGGGAGGTGGCGACGAGCCGGTCGAGCGTGCTGCGTACGGTGTTGATGCTGTTGGGGGTGAGCTCACGCCCCAGAGCCTTCGTGACCTCACGGGCACGGACAGGGGTGTCGCCGAACGTGGACAGCACCTTCATGGCCATCTCGGTGAGGCTGCCGCTGTCGTCGACGGCCGGAGCGGCAGGCGCTGCCTTCTTCGGCGCCCTGGCCTTCGCGGCCTTGGCGGGCTTGGCTTCCTTGGCGGGCGTGGCGGCCTTCGCGGGCTTGGTGGACTTGGCGGCGGCGGCCTTCTTGACCTGTCCGCGCTCGCTCTTCGGCTTGGCGGGAGCCTGCTTGCGGCTCTTGGGCGCAGACGCCTTCCGGGCGGTACGGCGCACGGGGGCGGCCTCTGCCGGCTCCTGCGGGGCCTCTGCCTGGACGGCGGAGTCGATGGAGTGCTGAGCCTGTTGCGGAATCTTGGGAGCGGCAACGCTCTCCGCCTTGACGTTCTCCGCCTTGACGTCGTCCGCCTTCGCCTCCGTGTTCGCGGAGGGAACAGGAGCGGTGGACAGCACACGCAGGGCCGTCAGAGCGGTCCGTACCGACTCCAGACGCTCGGTGACAGCCGCGAGTTCCTTTTCCAGAGCCTGCTGGTGCCCTTCCAGGCGCGGAAGTTCCGCCTGCAGCAAGGCAGTTGTTGCATCGATGGTGCCGAGCGCGTTGGTCTCGGAGGTCATGTTGTCGCCCTTCTCTCCCGGCCGACCGTTGGTGACCGATGTGTTGAAGCGTACGGTGCGTTGTGTTGTGGCCGGAAATCGCCCCTCAGGGACGGCTGCCAGGAGGCACCCTCAGTACTGGCCGCCAGTCTCCCGAAACTCCGTATTTCGTGCCTCGTAGACTGACGGGACAACACTCTTTTGGCCGCACACGCCTCGTTGGCCGGGCAGGGCGCGCACTGTCCCCGCCAGGCCGCCGGGTACGGGAATCGCCACGGCCTGGTCTTCGGTGGCCCCGCCGGTTGATCTGTTGTGCTTGCATGACCTGCGCATTGCAGCAGAAGGGTTCAGGCCCGCCGGGAGCAGGACCAGGCCCTGCCCGAGCAGAAGGCCAGCGGCTGGCTCTCGCGTCTGCGCGCCTGAGCGGCGTACCCGGGGCAGGGCGTGGGCGGGATGGTTCCCAAATTGTGGGGAACGGGCCTCGCGGGGTTGTGCTGTGCGGAAGGATTGGGGGTGATTGATCTGAGGGGGCGTCGGCACCGGCGCGTGTGGCAGCTCATCGGCGTCTTATGCGGCATCGGGTTCATGGCAGGCGCGGTCTACGCCGTGCAGCAGCTTTCCGAAAAGGATTCCAGTGGGCCCGACACTGCCACGCTCCTTGCGCTTCCCATCAGCATCATCGGCTTGGCGGTCGCTGTCTTCGCGCTGCGGAAGCCGGTCGCGGGGAACGACGCGGAGCAGGCGCGTGGTTGGGCGCGGACGTTGGCGCGGCAGGTCGAGACCAGCGAGGGCGCGGTACGGCGACAGCCCCGTGACCGGCATCGACATGGGCATCGCGTCATTCCTCACCACGTCCAACGGCGAGCACGTCCCCAGCCCGCGCCACAGCCGGAAGGCCGCCCGCGAAGCTGAAGGCTGCGCAACAGGCACTTGCCCGGTTCCCCCGCGTCCGCCGGGACAAGCGCACAAAGAATCACCGCCGGGCGGTCGAGAGGGTCGCCGCGCTGCATCGCAAGGTCCGACGCCAGCGGCTCGACCACGCACACAAGACAGCGCTTGACCTCGTACGCGAACACGACTTCATCGCGCATGAGGACCTCAAGATCCGCAACATGAGCAACGCTCCCGCCCCCAAGCCGGACCCCGAGCAGCCAGGCAGCTTCCTGCCCAACGGGGCCGCCGCGAAGGCCGGGCTGAACCGTTCGATCTCAGATGCCGGATGGGGGGTGTTCCTGACGATCCTCACCGCCAAGGCTGAAAGCGCCGGACGGGAAGTGATCGCCGTGGACCCCCGCAACACCTCTCGGCGGTGCCCCAAATGTGGGTACACCGCCAAGGAGAACCGGCCCACCCAGGAGAAGTTCCACTGCGTCTCGTGCGGCCACCAGGTGCACGCGGACACAGTGGGCGCCCTGAACGTTCTACGGGCCGGGCTGGTCCGTCGCGAAGCCGCACCGGTATAGCGAGAAGCCCCCTCATCCATGAGGGGGAGGAGTCACGAATCCGTAGAGAATCAACTGGTCGGTGGAGACGGCGTCGACTGTTCCCTCCCGCAGTTTTTTGACGCAGTCCCGCGCGTCCGTCTCTGTGACGGTGCGGATCTCGAGGCAGGCGGACACAGGGAGCCATGCGACGTCCGGCGAGGCGCCCGAGTCACCCAGGGCGAACACCTGTACACCCCTCGACGACCGAAAGTCCGCGCATCGCGTTAGCCTCGAAGAACCGGACTCCGAGTCGATTCCGGACAACACGGACAGAAAGTGAAGGTGGCTGCGATGGCGAAGGTTCCGGCAGCGGCAGTGGCGGCAAGCGGGCTGGTCGGCGGGTACGCCGTCGCACGATGGACCAAGAAGCGGCCACTGGGCGGGGTCGCCCTCGCCGCCGCGGGCACCGTCGCCGCGTACGAGTGGAACCAGCAGGCCGGACCGCGTGCGGCCGTCGGGCTGACCACCGCATATGTCGCCGCGTTCGCCGGTTCGCACCCGCTGGCCAAGAAGATCGGCGCCTGGCCCGCCGTTTTCGCCGTGGCGGGCAGCGTGGCCGCGGCATCGTGGGCAGTCACCCGCCGGGCAGCCTGAATCCGTACGGATCGCCGGTGATCATCTGCCGGCCGCGTTGAACGCGGGCGGGACCCTGTACGTACCGAAGGGCACTCCCCCGCGCAAGACCGATCGATCCGAGCCGGGTGCGTATCCGTACGACAGGACGGGTACGCACCCGGAGCCCTCTGCGGGGCTTGGAAACCGGGAACCTCAGGGCCTAGTTCGTGGTCGCGGTGCTGTAGACGTACAGGGCGATCACACCGACGACGCAGGCGAGGATCACCCATGAACCGAGACCGGTGTGTTTCCCACCGCCTTTGGGCCGCGCGGCCTTCCCGGAGCGCTTGGACCGCTCGGGCGCTGCCCGTCCCGGTGCGACCGGCGCCGGATCGGCCGCCGCCTCGGCGAGCAGGCGACGGCAGGTCGCGGCCAGCACGCCTGTACCGGCGGAGAGGGGCACCACGGCCTCCGAACGCGCCGGAGCGGTGGTGCCGCCGTCCAGGATGCGCCCCGCGCGTACGAGGACCTCGTCCCGGCCGCCCGCCGGAGCAAGGCTGATCCACCGCCGTACATGCTCACCTCTGATGACCACACTGCCGGACCGCTCCCGGTACACGGTGTGTTCCCGCCATAAGATATCCGCCAACTCCCCGGCAGTGTCTCTCAGTTGTGCACTCACAGCCCCTCCCCTCCGCCTCGCGGCGAATCGAACAGGCATCGCACTCTAGCGGCAGGTGCGGATGCGGTGGGTGACCCGCATCCGTTCCGTTCCGGCCGCGAGCCGTTGGATTTCAGGAACAGGCCTCAAGCCGACGCGATATGCTGATGCAGATTGTGCAAGCGGTTTGCAGAATGAGGAGGGTCATGGCTACTCGGGCGAGCGACGCCGGGACGAACCAGAGCGTGGAACGAGCGGTCTCGGTGCTGCGCGCACTCGACTCCGCCCGCGCCGAACTGCGCGTCTCCGACGTCGCCGAACTCACCGGGCTGGGCTCCTCCACCACCTCCCGCCTGCTGTCCACCCTTGAGCGCCTCGACATGGTCGAACGCGACCCCGTCAGCAACCTCTACCGGCTCAGCCTCGGCATCCTCCCGCTCGCCGCCACCGCCACCAATCGCCACCCCGTCCACCGCGCCGCCCGCATGGTCCTCCAGGACCTCGCCACCCGCACCGGGCTGGGAGCCAACGTCGCCATCCGCCGCGGCACCGAGCTGATGTTCCTGTGCAATTTCGAGGGAGCCCGCGCCCCGAAGTCCTACACGCAGGCCGGACACACCGCCCCACTGCACGCCACGAGCATCGGCAAGTGCCTCCTGACCGGCCTCGCGCCCAAAGAGCGCCGCAAGCTGCTTCCCGAACCGCTCGCGGCACACACCGACTACACGACCACCAGTCACGACCTGCTCGACACCGAGATCGACACCGTCCGCCGCACCGGCTACGCCATCGAAGCGGAAGAACGCGCCCTGGGCCGCGCCTCCCTCGCCGCGCCCGTCCGCGACGCCTCGGGCGATGTCGTCGCCGCCATCTCCCTGTGGGGCCCCGCCTCCCTCCTCGACAACCGCACCGAAGCCGAAGGGCAGCGCCCCACCCTCATCCGCGAGGTCATCGAAGCCGCCGACGTCATCAGCCAAGCACTCGGCGCCCTCTGAATCACGCGGCGAACGAATCACGTGGCGAAGGGGCCGGGGGAAGACCGTTCGGTCCTCCCCCGGCCCCTTCGCCGCGTGGCTATGCGCCGTACGCCTTGAACGCGATCACGTGCGCGTGCCGCGCCCCGTGCGTCGCGTCCACCACGAGCCGCAGCGCATCGGTGCGCACGGGCCCGCCGTGCACACCGTTCAGTTCGTGCACGCGGTGGCGGCGGCGGTTGCCCGTCACCGTCAGCAGCGTGCGCCAGGTGCCGTCGGGCTCGCGGCTCTGGATGCGGTAGTCGCGGACCAGTTCCGGCATGACCTCGAACGGGGTGCGGTGGCGGTGCAGGTTGTTGAGGTACTCGTCGACGTCGTCGTCGAACACCACGCGCGTTTCGGTGAGCTGCTGCTCCTCGTCCCAGTCGAGGCGCAGCCACTGCGTGGCCCGGTCCGGGTCGGGCAGCAGCTCGGACGACCACATCTGCGGGCCCCCGTAGGGGCGTTGGAATCCTCCGACGGCCCGTTCGGGCAGGAACGCGGCGGTGTCCGGGGTCGCGCGGAAGCCGAAGGTCCGGCGGCGCAGGCCGCGGGCCTGCCATTCCAGGACCAACTGGCCGTCCTCCTCCGGGATGTCGTGGTCGACGGCCGCGTCCCCCTCGGCCCTGCTGCGCAGGGCGAGGACGCCGTCGGTGCGCTCGGGGACGAGGACCAGCGCAGCACCCGGGCAGGCGCGCACGATCAGGACGACGTTCTCAGGGGTGTCCGGGCGGTGATCGAGGCGGGCCGTGACCCAGTGGGGGCCGGCGGCGGGAACGGTCACCGTGGTGGTGAGCAGGTGATCGACGGGGACTGCGTTCTCGGGGCGGCCGGTGCTCCACAGTTCCACGGTGAGTTCGCTTCTCCGCTCGCCCGGGGCGCCGTGGACGAGCAGGTCGACCATGTCGAGTGCGGGGTCCACCGGCAGCAGCAGCGCGAGGTCGCGGGTGAGCGGGTACGGCTCGCCGGGCGCGGCCGGTGTGGGCTCGGCGGCCAGGCGGCTCAGGTGCGAGGAGGCGCTGACGCGGGCCGTGCGTGCCAGGTTGTCGGGGTCGTCGTCGGCGAGGCCGATGACCGAGGCGTCCTGCCGCAGCAGGGCGCGGCGCACCAGTTCGGGGTGTTTGGCGGCGAGTTCGCGCGGGCCGATGCCCTCGGCGACGCACAGTGCGGCGGCCGTGCCCGCGGCCTCGCCGAGCGTGGCGCAGGTGGCCATGACACGGGTGGCACCGAAGGCGACGTGGGTGGCGGAGATGTTGCGCCCGGCGAACAGGAGGTTGGTGACGTTCGCCGAGTACAGGGAGCGCAGCGGAATGTGGAAGATGCCGTCCGCGTAGCGCTGGCGGGCGCCGGGCTCGTCGGCGTACATGCCCTGCACCGGGTGGAGGTCGACGGACCAGCCGCCGAATGCGACGCGGTCGTCGAACTGCCGCTGCTCCAGGATGTCCTGCTGGGTCAGCATGTGGTCGCCGAGGAAGCGGCGGTACTCCCGCTTGCCGGGGAGGCTGCCGACCCACTCCAGCGTCAGGTTCTCGGCGTCCGGGAACTCGCCGGAGTTCTTGATGTGGTCCCAGATGCCCATGATCACGGACTGGAGTTCGTCGCGGATGCGCTCGTTGTCGTGGACGGTGTCGAGTTCGCCGCCCCACTCGATCCACCAGTAGTCGCAGCCGTTGTCGCCGGTGCGCAGCACGCGGTTGCGCAGGATGGGCGTGGTGGTGAGGTCTCGGGCGGAGGCGGGCGGTACGAACTTCACCGGCCGGCCGGTGTCCTTGGTGTGGAACAGGATCGTCGATCCGAGCAGCGCCTCGTCCTGCTCCTCGGGCGCCCAGGGTTCGCCGAACTCCGAGCGGGACTCGCGGCCGATGCGGTGGCGGGCGCCGGCGAGGTGGCCGAGCAGGCCGTCGCCGGTGCAGTCGAGGAACTGCTTCGCGTGGAAGGTGATGCGCCGCTCGGAGCCCATCATCCAGCCGGTGCAGGAGTGCATTTCGCGTGCGTCGTCCGGGCCGCTCGCGTCGGCCTCCCGTACGTCGGTGTTGAGGTACAGGTCGATGCCCGGCTCGGCACGGACGGCGTCGAGGACCACCTGGTCCCAGTAGTACGGGTTGCCCTCGGGGTTGCGGTACTGGTTCTCGGTGTACAGCTCGCCCATGATGCCGGTCTCGCGGGCCCAGCGGTGCACGCCGTGGGCGGTGGCGCCGCAGACCCAGACGCGGATCTCGCTGCTGGCGTTGCCGCCCAGGACGGGCCGGTTGTTGACCAGGGCGACGCGTCGGCCGAGCCGGGCCGCGGCAATGGCCGCGCAGGTCCCCGCCAGGCCACCGCCGATGACGGCGATGTCGTAATGGACCTCTTCTTCCCGCACGGTGCGGCCTCCTTGGTGTGAAGCTCGGATACTCTCCGCCGCAGCGGAGCCGCCCTGAACGTACATCACATGCATATTGTGCAACCACTGTTCATCCAGTGGGATGTGTTGTAAATTTCCGGCGCAGCCGACGACACCGCCGCCGCGGGCCGGCGGCCGAGTCCGGCCTGTTCGGCGATGTCGCCGGTCCCGCACAGAACCGGCGATTCACCAACCAATAGGGTTGACGCCGTCGCACGATATGGAGAACGATCCCGCATGCTGCAACTTGCGTTCACTGGAGCATGCATGGCATTCACACAGGGCCTCGGTCGAAGCAGGGGACGGGGCGGCTCACCGCTCACGCCCGGCCGCGTCGCATCCGCCCGCCGGCGCACGGCGCCGCGTGCCACGCCCCGCACCAACGCTCCCGCCCCGTTCGAGAGGACACACCCATGAGTACGGCCGCACCTCCGCAGAAGGCCGCTCCACGCCGTGAGCGGTCCGGCGGACGGCTCTCCAACGGCGCGTTCGCACTGCTGCTGACCGCACCGGGGCTCGCCCTGTTCGCGACGATCATCATCTACCCGCTGCTGTCGGCGCTGTTCACCGGCTTCTTCAAGCAGGACCTGCGGCTTCCGGGGCGGGAGTTCGTCGGCCTGGACAACTTCGCCTACTGGCTGGACGGCGAGTTCCTCACGATCCTCAAGCAGACGGTCGTCTTCACCGTCGGCGCGACACTCATCCCCTTCGTGATCGGCTTCGCGCTCGCGCTCGCGCTGAACTCGGGCCTGAAGGGCAGCGGCTTCCTGCGTGGCCTGTTCCTTTTCCCGTGGGTGATCCCGGGCGTGGTGGTCTCCTTCCTGTGGATGTGGATCTTCAACGCGAACTACGGCGTGCTGAACGGCATCCTCATGAACGCCGGAATCATCGAGGAGTCCGTCTCCTGGCTCGGCCGGCCCGGCACCGCCATGCTCGCCGTCATCATCACCAAGACCTGGGCGAGCTTCCCCTGGATGATGGTGATGCTCCTGGCCGGCCTGCAGACCGTGCCCAAGGAACTGCACGAGGCGGCCTCGATGGACGGGGCGGGCTCGATCCGGCGTTTCTTCGCCGTCACCTGGCCGCAGGTCCGCGGTGTCGCCTCGATCGTGCTGCTCCTGGAGTTCATCTGGAACTTCCAGCACTTCGACACCATCTACGTGCTCACGGGCGGCGGCCCGGCCGGCACCACCGAGACCTTCGCGACCGCCGTGTACCAGACCGCCTTCAAGGGCTTCGACATCGGCCGGGCGACCGCGCTGGGCGGTCTGTGGATGCTGCTCCTGCTCATCCTGGTCGCCGTCCACCTCAGGATCACCGAGCGGAAGGGCGACGCCCGATGACCTCCACGACCTCCACCCCGCTGACCGGCACCGAACGGCCGGCACCGACCGCCACATCCGCCGGACGCACCTCGCGGCGCCGGATGCGCAAGGACCTGCTGCGCTCACGGATCGCCGCCTGGACCGCGGTCCTGGTGATCGGCGCCTTCGGCATGCTGCCGGTCTACTGGCTGCTGGCCACCGCCCTGAGCAGCCCCGAGCAGACCTTCCAGTTCCCGCCGAGGCTCGTACCCACCGACATCACCTTCGGCAACTTCACGGCCCTGGCCGAGAACGACCAGCTGATCACGTACCTGGTCAACTCCCTCGTCGTCGCCTCGATCACCGCCGTACTGAGCGTGGTCGTCGCCACGTACATGGGCTACTCGTTCTCCAAGTTCCGCTACCGCGGGCGGCGCTCGCTGATGCACCTGGTACTGGCCTCCCAGATGTTCCCGCAGGCGCTCCTGCTGGTGACGCTGTACGCCGTGTTCTCCAGCTTCGGCCTGCTCAACACGTACACCGCCCTGGTGCTGTCCTTCACCACGTTCACGATGCCGCTGTGCGTCTGGATGCTGAAGGGCATCTTCGACACCATCCCGGACGCCCTGCTGGAGGCGGCGTCCATCGACGGCGCGTCCCGATGGCGGACGCTGCACTCCATCGTGGCGCCGCTGGCCGCGCCCGGAATGATCGCCGCCGGCCTGTTCTCCTTCGTCCGCGGCTGGAACGACTTCATCTTCGCGGTGACTCTGGCCGACAAGGAGAAGCAGACCCTGCCGCCCGGCCTCGTCTCCACCTACATCGGCGAGTTCCAGACCGCCTGGCCCGAGTTGATGGCCGCCTCGCTCGTCGTGTCCGTCCCGGTGGTCGTCGCCTTCATGTTCCTGCAGCGCTATCTCGTCGGCGGCATGACCGCCGGCTCGGTCAAGAGCTGAGCCCGCGGGCTCCGTCCGCACCCTCCCCCACGTACTTCCCCTTCCGCCCACCCCCTGGAGACACCATGACCACCTCTGGCATCAGCCGGCGCGGCGCGCTGCGCGTGTTCGGCATCGGCGCGCTCGGCGCGGCCGGCGTCGGCGTGCTGGGCGCCTGCGCACCGTCCGGCGCCGGCACCTCCTCCAACGGAGGCGACACGAAGTCCAAGAACTTCGACTTCACCTCCTGGTCGCTCAACGAGGAGGCCGCCAAGCCCGCGATCGAGAAGATCATCACGGCGTGGGAGAAGGCCGAGAACTCCAGGATCCGCGCGGTCTCGTACCCGTACAACGAGTACCTGAGCCAGCTCACCCTCAAGCTCGGCGGCGGGGAGACGACCGGCGCGGTGCACCTCGACATCGCCTGGCTCGCCGCGGTCGCGCAGATGGGCAAGCTCGCCGACCTCGGTTCCGTGGCCCCGAAGGGCGGCTACACGGACGTGGCGCTGGACAGCGGCATGTACGACGGCAAGCAGTACGGCCTGCCGTGGAACACCGGCTCGATCGGCGTGATCGCCAACTCCAAGCTCCTGGAGAAGGCCGGCATCAAGAAGCACCCCACCACCGTCGAGGAGTTCGAGGACGCTCTGCGGGAGCTGAAGGGGCTGGGCGGCGGCATCGTGCCCTACGCCGCGGCCACCAAGGTCGCGCAGCTCAAGGACATCTTCCCGTGGATGCAGACCTTCGGCTGCACGCTCATGGAGGGCGACAAGGTGACCATCGGCGACGACGCCTCCGTCGACGCGGTCACCTGGTACAAGAAGCTGCACGACGCGAAACTGATCGCCGCGGACGTGGACCGCTTCGACGCACGCGCCCTGTTCGGGCAGGGCAAGGCCGCCTTCTACGACGACGCCATCATCGGCAAGGGCGTGACCGCGGCCCAGTCCAAGGACAAGACACTGGCCGACGCGATGCAGCCGATGCAGCGCCCGGTGCTGCGCTCCGGCGACACGCCGCAGGCGCTGCTGTGGGGCGGCGTGATCGCGGTCGTCAAGGGCACGGGACAGGACGCCGCGACACAGTTCGCACTGCACACCACCTCCGACCGCGCCACGGTCACCGAGTACTTCGCCTCCCGCGCCCTGCCACCGTCCACCACCGCGGGCCTGTCCGACCCGAAGGTCGCGAAGGACACCTTCACCACCGAGTGGACCGACAAGATCACCAAGACGGCGACCGGCAGCCCGTTCTGGCAGTTCGCACAGAACGCCCAGATCGAGGAGGCCGTGGCCAAGCAGGTCCAGGCCGTCCTGGTCGGCACGTCGAAGCCGAAGGACGCGATGAAGAAGGCCGGCGAGGAGATCACCGCCCTCATCAAGCGCTGAGCCGGCACGCGGCGGGTCCCGGGTCCGGTGAAGGCCGAACGGCCTTCACCGGACCCCCTCTCGTTGCCCCGCGGTGACCGGCTACGCCCCCAGCGCCCACGACACCGTATAGATCAGCAGCCCCGCCAGTGCACCCACCACCGTGCCGTTGATCCGGATGAACTGCAGGTCACGGCCGATGTGTGCCTCGATCTTCTTCGACGTCTGGTCCGCGTCCCAGCTCGCGACCGTGTCACTGATCAGCGACGTGATCTCCGCACGGTAGGTCGTGACGACATAGACCGCCGCGTCCTCCAGCCAGCCCTCCAGCTTGGCCTGCATCCGCTCGTCCTTCGCCAGCCGCGCGCCGAAACTCAGCAGTGAGGCCCGCGCGCGCAGCCGCAGCTCGCTCTGCTCGTCGTCCGCGGCCGTGATCATCATCGTGCGCACGGACGACCAGGCCGATGCGATGACCTCCTGGACCTCGCCGCGCCCCAGGATCTCCGACTTCAGCCGCTCCATCCGTGCCCGGGTGTCCGAGTCCGTCTGGAGGTCGGCCGCGAAGTCCGTCAGGAACGTGTCGATCGAACCGCGCGCCGGGTGCCCCGGCATGTCCCGCATCTCCGTGATGAAGCGCAGCAGCTCCTTGTAGACCCGCTCCCCCACCCGCTTGTCGACGAACCGCGGCGTCCAGCCCGGCGCCCCGCCCTGCACCGCGTCCATCACCGAGTCGCCGTGCAGCACCAGCCAGTCGTGTGCCCGCACACAGATCAGGTCCACCATCCTGCGGTGGCCGCCGTCCGCGACGATCTTCTCCAGCATCTTGCCGAGCCCGGGAGCGATCTCCGCCGCGTCGGCCCGCCGGGTGATCGCCTCACCCACCACGGCCTGCACATCGGAGTCCCGCAGCACCGTCAGCGCACCGCGCAGCGCGGTCGACAGCTCGGCCGTCACCCGGTCGGCGTGATCCGGCTCGGCCAGCCAGGCACCGAGCCGGCGACCGATGCCCAGGGCATGGATACGGCTCCGTACGACATCGCCGGAGAGGAAATTCTCGCCGACGAAGGAGCCCAGGGAGGCTCCGAGCTGGTCCTTCTTGGTGGGGATGATGGCGGTGTGCGGGATCGGCAGGCCGAGCGGACGCTTGAACAGCGCCGTGACGGCGAACCAGTCGGCCAGCGCACCCACCATCCCCGCCTCGGCGGCCGCGGCGACGAAGCCCGGCCAGCCGCTGACACCCGCGTTCTTCGCCCAGGTGGCGAGGACGTACACGAGCGCGACCAGCAGAAGGAGGCCCGTGGCCGTGGTCTTCATCCGGCGTACGCCGCGCCGCTTCTCCTCGTCGGCCGCGGTGTACGCGAACGAGGCGAGGGGGGCCGGGCGCCCGCCGGGCGCGGGACGGGCCGCGCCCGCCACCTGCTCCCGGGCACGCTTCGGCTGCCCCGCACCCTGTTTCCCGGGTCCGGTCCCATCGTTCCGTTCCATCCGCTCCACCCGTCCGCATACGCATCGCCCCCGGCGCCCCGTACGCATTGTCCCTACTTGACCTACTCCCGGGCCGCGCGTCGAGTTCCCGAGGCCCTGCCCCATCATGGGACCAGTCCGATTTAAGGCTGGCCGGTTCAAGATCGGCAGGCCTGACCACGAGGAGACACACCGTCCATGCCCAGGCGCCAGGGGTATGCCCCGCTCATCGCCCTCGTGGCGGGCACCGCCGCACTCGCCACCGGCGTGGTGTTCGTCGGCACCCTGCTCTTCTCCGGCTCCGGCACCCGGTCGAACCAGATCGCCGCACCCGACCAGCGGTCCGTGGCCCGTGCCCCCGCCGCCCCGGCCCACTCCACCGGCCTCTGGCTCGGCACCTGGGCGGCGGCCCCCGCCACCGGAGTGATCGACAAGCACCACGGCAGCGGCCCGACCCGGCGCACCATCCGTAACGTCGTGCACACCAGCATCGGCGGCGACGCGGCCCGCATCACCCTCTCCAATCTCTTCGGTACGCACCCGCTGGTCGTGGACCACGCCACGGTGAACAAGCGCCCCGTGACGTTCCGGGGCGCCGGTGCCGTGACCGTCCCCGCGGGCGGAAAGATCGTCAGCGACCCGGTGCTCGTCCCCGTCGCCGCCGACGCCGATCTCGTCGTCACCCTGCGCACCCCCAGCGCCGAGGGCCCCGTCACCATCCACCCGGGCGCCCACCAGACGTCGTACGTGGAGGACGAGCGGGGCACCTGGCGCACCACCGACTGGCGCTACCTCACCGCCGTCGACGTACACAACAAGACCGCCGCCGGAACGGTCGCGGTGATCGGCGACTCGCTGACCGCGGGCACCGGCTCCACCCTCGACGCGAACAGCCGCTGGCCCGACGTGCTCTCCGACCGGCTGCGCGGCCAATACGGAGTGGTCAACGCCGGCATCGCGGGCAACCGCATCCTGCGTGACGGAGGCGACAGACGCGGCGTACGGGCAAGCGCCCGCTTCGACCGCGACGTACTGGACGTCGCCGGGGTGAGGACGGTCGTCGTCGCACTCGGCATCAACGACGTGCAGCAGTTCCCGCAGGAGACCGACCCGCAGCGCATCGTGGACGCCCTGCGGTCCATGACCCAGCGCGCCCACGCACAAGGACTGCGGGTCGTCGGAGCGACACTGATGCCGTACGAAGGGTTCCGCGGCTGGACACCCGCGCAGAACGCCGTACGGGAACAGGTCAACGAACTGATCCGGGCGGGCGGGGTCTTCGACGCGGTCATCGACTTCGACAAGGCGGCCCGCGACCCGCACCACCCGACCCGGCTGCTGCCCGCCTACGACTCCGGCGACCATCTCCACCTGAATGACACGGGCTACCAGCGGCTGGGCTCGCTGGTGGACCTGCCGGCCCTGCGACACGAACGGCCTGTCTCCGGCCGGCTCTGACGGCGGGGCCCGGGGCGGCGGAAGACCGGAGGACGTCTCGGGCTCAGTCCTCGGCGCGGTCCGAGGACCCCCGGCCCTTCTCCAGCCGCGCCCGCTTCGCGTCCTTCAGCCGCTGCCTCTCCGCCTTGCTCCGCTTGCGCTCCACACCGATGCCGCCCATCAGAGCGAGCCCGGTGATCCGCACCCGCGGGGAATCCGGTGACACGACTCCCTCGTCCTTCGAGTGCTCGCCGAAGCCGCCCATGATGCCGATGCCCCTGACCTCGACATTCAGCTCCGGCGGGACCGTGACCTGCATACCGCCCATGATCGCGAAGCAGCGGACGACCACCTCGCGGTCCTCGAAGTCGGCCTCGCGCAGATCGATCTCGCCGCCGCCCCACATCGCGAACGCGGTGAACTTGCGGCCCACCGTCCAGTTCCCCCGGCGGCCGAACCCACCCCAGAACGCGAACGCACCGCTCGACGTGGCGGGCTTGCCGATCCGGTCCGCCCAGCGCACCGCCGAACCCGTCGCCGCCGGAGCCGGGGCGGGGCCCACCGGGGCAACTGCCGTGCCCGGCGCCGGAAGGTCACGGACGAGCGGTTCCAACTCCCCATGCGTGCGGGCCTTGTAGGCCGCTTCGAGCCGCTGGTCGAACTCCTCCATCTCCAGCCGGCCCTCGGCCACCGCCTCGCGCAGGGTCTCGGCGACACGCTCACGCTCGGCATCGGAGGCACGCATTTCCGGAACATTACTTGTCATACCGCGCAGCCTATTGAACGCGTACGCTCCCGTCACCGAGCTACATCCCGCCGGCCGACGCGTACATCTTCGCGATCACGGCCTCGATGTCGGGCTCCCGCACCGAAAGGTCGGCCAGCGGGTAATCCGCGGCGATCCGGGCGACCAGCGGTGCGGCCGACTCCGAGGCCGGGAAGGCCAGCCACTGGCGCGGCCCCTCCACCTTCACCGTACGGACCGAAGGCGCCGACTCCAGCCGGATCGGCGGGAGTGGGCGCTCCAGGTCGACCACCAGCATCCGCTCGCTCTCGCCCGCCTCATGCAGTCCGGCGAGCGCCCCGTCGTACATCAGACGGCCGTGGTCGATCACCATCACGCGCTTGCAGAGCTGCTCGATGTCCGTCAGATCGTGCGTGGTGAGCAGTACGGTCGTGCCGCGTTCGGCATTCAAGTCACGCAGGAATCCACGGACTTTGGCCTTGGAGACGACGTCCAGGCCGATCGTCGGCTCGTCCAGGTACAGCACCTCGGGATCGTGCAGCAGAGCCGCAGCGATATCACCGCGCATCCGCTGCCCCAGCGACAGCTGTCGTACGGGGACGTCCAACAGCTCGCCCAGATCGAGGAGTTCGACACAGCGGTCCAGATTCTCGCGGTAGCGGGCGTCGGGAATCCGGTACATCCGGTGCATCAGCCGGTACGAGTCGCGCAGCGGCAGGTCCCACCAGAGCGTGGTGCGCTGGCCGAACACCACACCGATCCGGTGCGCCAGCCTGGTGCGTTCCCTGGAAGGGTCGATGCCCGCCACCCGCAGCCGGCCGCCGCTCGGGGTGAGGATGCCGGTCAGCATCTTGATCGTGGTCGACTTCCCGGCACCGTTCGGGCCGATGTAGCCGACCATCTCGCCGCGCGCGACGCGGAAGCTGATGGAGTCGACCGCTCGCACCTGGCGGCGTTCACCGCGCATGAAGCCGGTCTTCCGGCGCACGTCGAAGACCTTTTCGACGTTGTCGAGATCGATGAAGTCGGTGTCGTTCTCGGTGTTCATCTCCGGTGCCCCTGTCCCTGCGCTCGCCTTGCCCTGCTCGGTGTGTTCGTCAACTGCCCGTGCTGCGGTACGCCCGCAGGCCCAAGCGCCAGGCCAGACCCGCAAGCAGCCAGCTCAGGCCCGCCACCACCGGGGGCAGGAACGCCACCCAGTCGGGCAGGCCCAGCGGATAGTCCCGGCCCAGCACATACAGCGCGGGCAGCCAGTTCACGAAGGCCAGTGGCACCACGAACGTGACCCCCCGCACCAGGTCCTTCGCGAAGATCGACGGCGGGTACTGGAGCAGCGTGTTCCCTCCGTACGTGAAGGAGTTCTGCACCTCGGAAGCGTCCTGCGCGACGAACTGGAACGCCGCCCCGGCCACGAACACCGCTCCGAAGATCGCAGCCCCGCTCAGCAGCATCAGCGGGATCATCGCCACCTTCAGTGGCGTCCATCCGATGTCCAGCGTCACCAGCGCGTACCCGAGGACCAGCACCCCCTGGGTGATCCGCCCCATCCTGCGCAGCGCGAACCGGTCCGCCGCGACCTGGGCGAGCACCGGCACCGGCCGTACCAGCAGCGTGTCCAGCGTGCCGTCGCGCACCCGCCGCCCCAGCCGGCCCATTGGGCCCATCACCAGGTCCGCGAGGCCGAACGCGGTGCCCGAGGCCCCGTACAGCAGCGCGATCTCCGGCAGCGTGTACCCGCCCAGCGCATCCACGTGCTGGAACATCAACAGGATCGCGACGAAGTCGAAGGCGGTCACCGCGAAGTTCCCGAACGCCGTCATCGCGAACGAGGCGCGGTAAGCCATCGTCGAGCGCAGCCACATCGTCGCGATCAGCCCGTACGCCCGGACCCCCTCGACGAGCCTGGACCGTTCGACGAACACCACCTCGGGTGCGTCCGCCGCCTCGGCCACCCCCACCGCACGCGCCGTCTCAGCCACCCTGGACCACCACCCTCCTCATCGCCACCGACTGCACCAACCGCCCCACCAGCAGCAGCGTCAGCGCCCAGCCGCCCTGGAAGGCGTACGCCTCCACCAGCCCCCACCCCGCGCTCTTGCCGAGCAGTACATCGGCCGGCACCTGGAGCAGCGACGACCACGGCAGCACCCGCGCCACATCGCCCAGCACCCCGGGGAACAGCGTCAGCGGCAGCAGCATCCCGGAGAAGAACATCCCGGCCAGCGCCGTCATCTGCGACACCCCCGCCCCGTCCAGCAGCCAGAACGCGGAGAGCGCCACCAGATAGCGGATCGCGAAACTGACCACGACACCGAGCGTCACCGAGACGAGGAAGGCGAGCCAGACCCCCGGCGAGGCAGGCAGCGCCAGATCGAAGGCGAGCGATCCCAGCAGCATCGGCACAATCCCGCGACCCAGCAGATGGAACGCGGCCCGGCCCAAATCACCGGCCATCCACCAGAGTTGGAGGTCCGCCGGTCGGTAGAGATCGATCGCGACATCGCCGGTACGGATCCGCTCGATCAGCTCGTCCTCGAAACCGCCGCCCATCATGGCGCAGGTCATCAGCAGCGCCTGCCCCAGCCACACATAGGTGAGCGCCTGGGGCATGTCGTAACCGCCGAGCCGCGGACGCTCGTCCCACAGCGCCACATAGGTGTACGCCATGATGAAACCGAAGACGGTGTTGGTGAACACTCCCGCCGCCGTCGCGGTCCGGTAAGTGGCATAGCGCCGGAACCCTCCCGCCGCCACCACCGCGTACAGCCGCACCGCAACCACCCCCATCGCCCGGGCACCCAACGGCGTTGGACACCAAAGCGCAAGACCCTAGTTCAACGGAGACAGCCGCCGCGACCGCTTTTCAGGGGTCGATCCGCTGCTTATTACACGGAAAAGGGCACTATGGGGTAACTGACCGCGGCCGAGGAGTCTGCACGGACATGAGCGACGAGCCACAGCAGCCGAGCGGGGAACACGAACCCCGGGGCCGGGACCCCAGGGACCCGTCCGCCCACGGCAGCAACAGCGGCAACAGCGGCAACAGCACAGCGCAGGACGGCGAAGCCGGCAAGGCGAAGAAACCCAAGCACAGCAAGCGCACCGGCTGGCGTCGCGCCGTCCCCACCTGGCGCATGGTCCTCGGCACCGTCCTCGTCGTCGCCCTGCTTCTGATCGGCGGCTTCATCGCCGGATACCAGCTCGTCGACATCCCGCCGGCCAACGCCAGTGCCACCGCGCAGTCCAACGTCTACCTCTACAAGGACGGCAGCGTCATCGCCCGCTCCGGCGAGGTCAACCGGGAGAACGTCGGACTCGCCCGAGTCCCGCTCACCGTCCAGCACGCCGTCCTGGCCGCCGAGGACCGCGAGTTCTACTCCGAACGGGCCATCGACATCAAGGCCACGGCCCGCGCCGCCTGGAACACCCTCACCGGCAAGGGCAAGCAGGGCGGCTCGACCATCACCCAGCAGTACGTCAAGAACTACTACCTCGGCCAGGAACAGACCCTCATCCGCAAGATCAAGGAGTTCTTCATCGCGATCAAACTCAACCGCGAGCAGTCCAAGAACCAGATCCTCGAGGGCTACCTCAACACCAGCTACTTCGGCCGCAACGCCTACGGCATCCAGGCCGCCGCGCACGCCTACTACAGCAAGGACATCAGCACGATCACCACCGCCGAGGGCGCCTACCTGGCCTCCCTGCTCAACGCCCCCAGCGCGTACGACATCGTCGTCCACCCCGAGAACAAGGCCGCGGCCCTCGCGCGCTGGAACTACGTACTCGACGGCATGGTCAAGGAGAAGTGGCTCGACCCCGGCGAACGCGCCGCCATGAAATTCCCCGTACCCGGCAAGGTCAAATCACCCACCGGGCTCTCCGGACAGCGCGGCTACATCGTCCAGGCAGTCGAGGACTACCTCACCAGCAACGAAATCATCGACGGGAACACCCTGGCCACCGGCGGCTACCGGATCACCACCACACTGGAGAAGAAGAAACAGAACGCACTCGTCAAAGCCGTCGACGACAACGTCATGTCCCAGACGAGCACAGACCGCACGGCCGACCGCAACGTCCGCGTCGGCGGCGCCTCCATCGACACCGGCACCGGCCGGGTCGTCGCCATGTACGGCGGCGTCGACTACACCAAGCAGTACGTGAACAACGCGACCCGCCGCGACTACCAGGTCGGCTCCACCTTCAAACCGTTCGTCTTCACCTCCGCCGTCGCCAACGGCTCCACCACCCAGGACGGCCGGCTCATCACGCCCAACACCGTGTACGACGGCACCAACAAACGCATGGTCCAGGGCCCGAACGGACCCACCGGATACGCCCCCGCCAACGAGGACGACATCAGCTACGGACCCATCACCGTCCGCGAAGCCACCGACAAGTCCGTCAACGCCGTCTACGCCCAGATGGCCGAGGACGTCGGCCCCGACAAGGTCAAGCAGACCGCCATCGACCTCGGCATCCCCGAGAACACCCCCGACCTCACCCCCTATCCGTCCATCGCGCTCGGCGTCGCCACCGCCAGCGTCCTCGACATGACCGAGGCGTACGCCACCCTCGCCAACCACGGCAGGCACAGCGCATACACCCTCGTCGACAAGGTCAGCAAGGGCGGCGTCGACCTGGAACTCCCCAGCGCAAACACCGAACAGGCCGTCAGCCGCGAAGCCGCCGACACAACCACCGCGATCCTCCGAAGCGTCGTCCAGAGCGGCTCCGGCACCGCCGCCCAGGGCGCCGGCCGCCCCGCCGCAGGCAAGACCGGCACCGCCGAGGAGGACAAGGCAGCCTGGTTCGCCGGCTACACCCCCGACCTCGCCACCGTCATCGCCGTCATGGGCCAGGACCCCGACACCGGTGCACAGAAACCGCTCTACGGAGCACTCGGAACAGCCCGCATCAACGGCAGCGGCGCGCCCGCCCGGACCTGGGCCCAGTACACCGAAGCCGCGCTGCGCGGCACCACGGTCACGGACTTCGACCTCAGCCTCGAAACCGGCGCCGAGGAAACCGCGCAGCCCACCGAGGAGAACTCCAGCCCCGGCAGCACCGGGACACCGTCCGAGACCCCCTCCATCACATCGCCCAGTAGCCCCGGAAGCATCCCGCCCAGCAGCCCGCCGAGCCCCGCGAGCAGTGAACCCGCCGCCGACGCGGACATCAGCGGGCCGGTCGGCGGCGGAACGGAAATCGGCGGCGCGGAGAACGGCGGCGGGTACAACGGCGACGGGTACAACACCGGCCCCCGCGGCGGGTACAACGGCGACGGGAGCGGCTACGACTTCCTACCGGGCGTACCAGGCACCCCGGCGCCGCGTCAGTGACCGGAGGTCACCTTCAGCCCCACCACGGCCACCAGCAACAGAGAGATGAAGAAGATCCGGGCGGCGGTCACCGGCTCATCCAGCACCACCATGCCGAGTATCGCCGCCCCGGCCGCACCGATACCGACCCACACGCCGTACGCCGTACCGATCGGCAGCGTCTTCGCCGCCTGGGCCAGCAACACCATGCTCGCCACGATCCCGAGACCCGTGAACACGCTCGGCCACAGCCGGGTGAACCCCTCGGTGTACTTCATCCCGATCGACCAGGCCACTTCAAGCAGACCGGCGACAACCAGCAGAACCCATGCCACGACGGCACCTCCGACAAAACAGAACAAGCGAACAACAGGGGGTGCGTCGTCTTTGCGAAACCCGGTACGGCGCGTCTCGTCGGGGTGGCTCCACCGTAGCAAAGAACAAGTAAAAGGCCTGGTGACAATGGTCACCAGGCCCCGCTCACAACTGCTACTGACTACAGATACAGCCCGGTCGAATCCACCGACCCCTCGAACCGGTCCGCCGCCACCGCATGCAGATCCCGCTCGCGCATCAGCACATACGCCACACCACGCACCTCGACCTCCGCACGGTCCTCGGGGTCGTACAGCACCCGGTCGCCCGGCTCCACCGTCCGCACGTTCTGGCCCACCGCAACCACCACGGCCCAGGCCAGCCGACGGCCGACCGCAGCCGTCGCCGGAATCAGAATGCCGCCACCCGAGCGCCGCTCACCCTCCGGCGCATCGGAACGGACCAGCACACGGTCATGCAGCATGCGGATGGGCAGCTTGTCGTCGGTGTTCTCGCTCACGCCCCGCAACCTACCTGTCCACCGCGGCTCCGCACGCCTCCGGGGTACACGGACCGCGACATCACTTCTTCCGCCGCCGCTTCGACGCCGCGAGCAGACCCACGACGCCCACCGTGAGCAGCGCCGCCGGAATCACCCGCTCCATACGCGGAGTGCCGTCCTCGGACACAAACTGCGCCTTCACGTCCGACACCGTCCGGTTCACCGCGACAAAAGCCCGCCCGGCCGCCCGGTCCACGGCCTCGGCAGCCTTGGCCTTCGCATCACCCATGATCGTCTTCGGGTGCACCCGCACCCCGATCTCATCGAGCATCACCGCAAGCTGCTCACGCCTGCTGATGATGTCCGCCTCGATCTGCGCAGGGGTCCTGGCATCCGACACTGCGCCGCCTCCGTGGTCCTCGTCCGGTCAAACCTTCATCGACAGTCTGTCAGCTTCACCGCCCACGCACCCGGCGGCACCCCTATTACGCTCGGTCCCGTACACCCCACGTGCCACCTGAGGAGAACCATGAGCGAGCGACTCCAGCCCGGCGACACCGCCCCCGCCTTCACCCTCCCCGACGCCGACGGCAACGAAATCTCGCTCGCCGACCACCAGGGCCGCAAGGTCATCGTCTACTTCTACCCGGCCGCCCTCACCCCCGGCTGCACCAAGCAGGCCTGTGACTTCACCGACAACCTGGACGTGCTCGCCGGCGCCGGATACGACGTCATCGGCGTCTCCCCCGACAAGCCCGAGAAGCTCGCCAAGTTCCGCGAGAAGGAAAACCTCGAGGTCACCCTGGTCGGCGATCCCTCCAAGGAGACCCTCGCGGCATACGGCGCCTTCGGCGAGAAGAAGCTCTACGGCAAAACGGTGACGGGCGTCATCCGCTCCACGATCGTCGTGGACGAAGAGGGCAAGGTCGAACGAGCCCTGTACAACGTCAAGGCCACCGGCCACGTAGCCAAGATCATCAAGGACCTCGGGATCTGACCCCGTACCTGTCGGCCCGCAGGCGCACCCCGGTAGCATGTCTGACAGCTTGCGGCGGTGGTGCAATGGCGACACAGCAGACTTAGGATCTGTGGCCCGTGAAACGGCTTGAGGGTTCGAATCCCTTCCGCCGCACAGTGAACGGCCTGCGAACCAAGGGACTTGGTTCGCAGGCCGTTCTCGTACCCGCTACGCCCGGCCCAGCAGCTCCCGCACCACCGGTACCAGCGCGCGGAACGCCTTGCCGCGGTGGCTGATCGCGTTCTTCTCCGCCGGGGTCAGTTCGGCGCAGGTGCGGGTGTCGCCGTCCGGCTGGAGGATCGGGTCGTAGCCGAAGCCGTTCGTGCCGGACGGGGTGTGGCGCAGGGTGCCGATCAGGCGGCCCTCGACCACGCGTTCCGTGCCGTCGGGGAGGGCCAGGGCTGCCGCGCAGGCGAAGTGGGCGGCGCGGTGCGGGGCGTCGATGTCCGAGAGCTGGGCCAGGAGCAGGTCCAGGTTGGCCCGGTCGTCGCCGTGGGTGCCGGCCCAGCGGGCGGAGAAGATGCCGGGGGCGCCGCCGAGTACGTCCACGCAGAGGCCGGAGTCGTCGGCGACGGCGGGGTGGCCGGTGGCCTTCGCGAGGGCGTGGGCCTTGAGGAGGGCGTTCTCGGCGAAAGTGACGCCGGTTTCCTTGACGTCGGGAATGTGGGGGTACGCGTCCGCGCCGACGAGCTCGTGGTCGAGGCCTGCGTCGGCGAGGATCGCGTGGAGTTCGGTGATCTTCCCGGCGTTGCGGGTGGCGAGGATGAGGCGGGTCATGTCACCCAGTATCGGTGGTGGTCAGGGTGTGCAGACCTTGCCGATCTCCTTGGCGGCGTCAGTGACCGGGGTGATGTCGACGGTGGTGTCGCCCTTCTTGATGGCGTCGCGGACGTTGGCGACGCCGGATTGCAGGTCGTCGACGGCCTTGTCGAGGTCGGCGTTGTCGGTCTGGTCGCCGAGGTTGCCGAGTTCCTTCTCGATGTCGTCGAGGGCTTCGGATGCCCAGGTGGGGTCGTCCGAGGCGTTGGAGGCGGCCTGTCGGAGGTTGTCGACGCTGGTGGCGATGGCGTCGGCGGTGCGGACGCAGTCGAGCGCCTTGTCGACGGCGCCGCAGCCGGCTGTGGCGGTGAGGGTGAGGGCGGTCAGGGTCAGTGCGACGGTGATGCGACGGCGGCGGTCGGCCTTGGCCATGGTGCGGTTCCTCCCCAGGTGCGGATATACGGACGGGCGCACGGTTCGAACCGTGCGCCCGTGTTCGTAACGACGCATTGGGGTGCGTATGTGGTTGCTTCTTTACCCGAGCCGGTCGGTCTCACTCGCCGAGGGTGCGGGCGAGGGCGTCGTTCTGGAAGACGGTGAGGTCCGCGCAGCCGGCGGTGGCGAGGTCGAGGAGTGCGCCCAGTTCCTTGCGGTCGAAGGGGGTGGCCTCGGCGGTGCCCTGGACCTCGACGAAGCGGCCGTCGCCGGTGCAGACGACGTTCATGTCGGTGTCGGCGCGGACGTCCTCCTCGTAGCAGAGGTCGAGGAGGGGGGTGCCGTCGACGATGCCGACGCTGATCGCGGAGACCGTGTCGGTCAGCGGCTTGCGGCCGTGCTTGACGAGCTTCTTGCGCTGGGCCCAGGTGACGGCGTCGGCGAGGGCGACGTAGGCGCCGGTGATGGCGGCGGTGCGGGTGCCGCCGTCGGCCTGGAGGACGTCGCAGTCCAGGACGATGGTGTTCTCGCCGAGGGCCTTGTAGTCGACGACGGCGCGCAGGGAACGGCCGATGAGGCGGCTGATCTCGTGGGTGCGGCCGCCGATCTTGCCGCGTACGGATTCGCGGTCGCCGCGGGTGTTGGTGGAGCGGGGCAGCATGGAGTATTCGGCGGTGACCCAGCCTTCGCCGCTGCCCTTGCGCCAGCGGGGGACGCCTTCGGTGACGGAGGCGGTGCAGAAGACCTTGGTGTCGCCGAAGGAGATGAGTACGGAGCCTTCGGCGTGCTTGCTCCATCCGCGTTCGATGGTGACGGGGCGGAGCTCTTCGGGGGTGCGGCCGTCGATACGAGACATGGTCTCGACCTTATCGGGTGCGGGGGTGGCGCCCGTTCGGGTGTGGCGCAGGCCCCGTCCGGGCGGGCAGGGCCTGTGCGGTGCTGGGCTTTGGCTCGGCAGGGGATTCGCCGGCTGGTCACATCATGTCTTCGATGTCGGCGGCGATGGGGTCGGCGTCGGTACCGATGACGACCTGGATCGCGGTTCCCATCTTGACGACACCGTGGGCTCCGGCGGCCTTGAGCGCGACTTCGTCGACCTTGCTGGGGTCGTGGACCTCGGTGCGCAGGCGCGTGATGCAGCCTTCGATCTCGTCGATGTTGTCGATACCGCCGAGCCCGGCGACGATCTTCTCAGCCTTGCTGGCCATGGCCTTCTCCCTGGTTGTTCATATGCGTGTGACGGCCCACCATGGGTCCGTTTCGTCACCGTAACGCACGTTTGGCCCAGCTTCGCGAGCGAGCGGCTGACCGGTCCTCAAAGATGACGATCATCGGCACCCTGTCTTCCGGACGGGTTACGCGCCACACCCCAATTGGTCTACACCAGTTTGCCACGACCGCCGACCGCGCCTTTGTTCCGGGAGGACGCCGATGAGCTCGAGCAGCGCCGCAGTGCCCCAGAAGACGTGGTGGAACACCTTCTTCCAAGGTCTTCAGAAGATGGGACGCAGCCTCCAGCTCCCGATCGCCGTCCTGCCGGCGGCAGGCATTCTCAACCGGCTGGGCCAGCCGGACGTATTCGGTGACAAGGGTCTGGGCTGGGGCAATGTCGCCAAGGTGTTCGCCGCCGCGGGTGGCGCGCTGCTCGACTCGGGGCTCGGCCTCCCGTTGCTGTTCTGCGTCGGTGTGGCGATCGGCATGGCGAAGAAGTCGGACGGCTCGACCGCACTCGCGGCGGTGGCCGGCTTCCTTGTCTATTACGCGGTGCTGCACGCCTTCCCGGTGGACTGCGCACCGGGTTCGACGTTCACTTCCGGCGGCACCTGGTTCGGCACCTGCGTCACCAAGGACGCCAAGGTCACGGCCGCCCAGTATCAGAATCCCGGGGTGTTCGGCGGCATTGTGATGGGCCTGCTGTCCGCCTGGTTCTGGCAGCGGTACCACCGGGTCAAGCTGGTGGACTGGCTGGGCTTCTTCAACGGCCGCCGGCTCGTCCCCATCATCATGGCGTTCGTCGGCCTCTGCTTCGCGGCGCTCTGCGCGTGGCTCTGGCAGCCGATCGGCGACGGTCTGACCAGCTTCTCCAAGTGGCTGGTGGGCCTGGACTGGGTGGGCTCCGGCATCTTCGGTGTCGCCAACCGCGCGCTGCTGGTCATTGGCCTCCACCAGTTCCTGAACACATTCGTCTGGTTCCAGTTCGGCGACTTCATCAAGCCGGACGGCACGGTCGTGCACGGTGACATCAACCGGTTCCTGGCGGGCGACCCGACGGCCGGTCAGTTCACCTCGGGCTTCTTCCCGATCATGATGTTCGCCCTGCCGGCGGCGGCGCTGGCGATCCACCACTGCGCCAAGCCGCATCGCCGGAAGGCGGTCGGCGGCATGATGCTCTCGGTCGGCCTGACGTCCTTCGTGACGGGGATCACCGAGCCGATCGAGTACTCGTTCCTCTTCGTCGCACCGCTGCTGTACGCGATCCACGTGGTGCTCACCGGTGTCTCGATGGCGGTGACCTGGGCGATCGGCGTCAAGGACGGCTTCAGTTTCTCCGCGGGCCTGATCGACTACGTCATCAACTGGAGCCTGGCGACCGAGCCATGGCTGATCATTCCGATCGGTCTGGCCTTCGCCGTCGCGTACTACGTGATCTTCCGGTTCGCCATCACCCGATTCGATCTCCAGACTCCGGGCCGGGAGCCCGATGAGCTGGAGGCGGAGATCGAGAGGAACCTCACGAAATAGCGAACGCGAGGTCTCGCAGACCGCTAGACCTCGTAGACCGCGCCGGGTGCCGCCACCTCCACCGGCCCGGCGTAGAGCAGGCGGGCATCGGCCAGGTTGCGATCGGCATCGGTCCACGGAGGGATGTGGGTGAGCACGAGCCGTCCCACTCCGGCGCGGGCGGCGATGTCGCCCGCCTCGTGGCCGTTGAGGTGAAGGTCCGGGATGTCCTCCTTGCCATGGACGAACGATGCTTCGCAGAGGAACAGATCGACGCCCTCGGCGAGTTCGTCCAGGGCCTCGCAGGCGCCTGTGTCGCCGGAGTACGTGAGCGAGCGGCCTCCGTGCTCGATCCGGATGGCGAAGGAGTCGACGGGGTGGCAGACCTTCTCCGTACGGACCGAGAAGGGGCCGATCTCGAACGAGCCCGGCTTCAGCGTGTGGAAGTCGAAGACCTCACTCATCGCCCGCTCGGACGGGGTGTCGCCGTGGGCGGTGGTCAGCCGCTGCTCGGTGCCGTCGGGACCGTAGACCGGAATGGGTGCGGGACGGCCGCCGTCGTGCCGGTAGTAGCGGACGACGAAGTACGCGCACATGTCGATGCAGTGATCGACATGCAGGTGGCTGAGGAAGATGGCGTCGAGGTCGTAGAGACCGACATGGCGCTGCAGCTCGCCGAGGGCGCCATTGCCCATGTCGAGGAGCAGCCTGAAGCCGTCGGCCTCTACGAGGTAGCTCGAACACGCTGATCCCGCGGACGGGAACGAGCCCGAGCAGCCGACGACGGTGAGCTTCATGGAGCGTGAACCTCCGGGGCGTGGGAACGGGGAGGGTTCGTGCGGTCTGTTGAGCGGTTTGTCGAGCGTAAAGCTCGAAACAGCCGGTCGCTCCCCCACAGCCATCCGTTGTGGGCGAACTCACCTGCTCTGTCACCGGTTCGATGGATGGGGTGGGGAGGCCGGTACGGTCGGGACATGGACATGTCCTGGTGGTGGATCGCGTTCGCCGTTGTCGTGCTGCTCGCGCTCGTAGCGGCGGTTGCCGATGGGCGGGGGCGGGGCGGGCGACGGCCGGGCGGTCGTTCCGGCAGGTCGGCGGGTACGCGCTCCGGTGGTCGTCCGGGCGGGCGGACGCGTCCGCCTGCGGGGCCGGGGCGTGGGCCGGAGCCGGAGCGGAGGCCTCGGCCGGGTGAGATCTGGTGGGCCGAGGTGCCGTACGAGGACGGGCCCGGGGCGAAGGACCGGCCCTGCCTGGTGCTGTCGGTACGGGGTGACTCGGCGCTCGTCGCGAAGATCACCAGCAAGTATCACGAGGAGCGGTCCGGGGTGATCGCGCTGCCCGCGGGGACGGTGGGGGATGCGCGGGGGCGGGAGAGCTTCCTGGAGACGGACGAGTTGCGGGAGGTTGCGGTGCGGGGGTTCCGGCGGCGGGTGGGGGTGGTGGATCCGGGGGTGTGGGAGCGGGTGCGGAAGTTCGGGTGAGGCGGGAGGCCGGCGGGGTGAGCGTGGCCGTGGCGCACGCCCACCCCCATGTGCCCCAGACAGGCCCTAAGCCCAGAGCTGGCCGTGCAGCGTTTTGATGGCTGCTTCTGTTGTCGAGGCCGTGTAGACGCCCGTCGAGAGGTACTTCCAGCCGCCGTCCGCGACGACGAAGACGATGTCGGCCGACTCCCCCGCCTTGACGGCCTTGTTTCCCACTCCGATCGCGGCGTGGAGTGCGGCGCCGGTGGAGACGCCCGCGAAGATGCCCTCCTGCTGGAGGAGTTCGCGGGTACGGGTGACGGCGTCCGCCGAGCCGACGGAGAAGCGGGTGGTGAGTATCGAGGCGTCGTAGAGCTCGGGGACGAAGCCCTCATCGAGGTTGCGGAGTCCGTAGACCAGGTCGTCGTAGCGCGGCTCGGCGGCGACGATCTTGATGTCCGGATTGTGTTCGCGCAGGAACCGGCCGACGCCCATCAGTGTGCCGGTGGTGCCGAGGCCCGCCACGAAGTGGGTGATGGTGGGCAGGTCGGCGAGGATCTCCGGGCCGGTGGTGGCGTAGTGGGCGCCGGCGTTGTCCGGGTTGCCGTACTGGTAGAGCATCACCCAGTCGGGGTGCTCGGCGGCCAGTTCCTTGGCGACGCGTACGGCTGTGTTGGATCCGCCCGCCGCCGGGGAGGAGATGATCTCGGCGCCCCACATGGCGAGGAGGTCGCGCCGTTCCTGGGAGGTGTTCTCCGGCATGACGCACACGATGCGGTAGCCCTTGAGCTTGGCCGCCATGGCGAGCGAGATGCCGGTGTTGCCGCTGGTGGGTTCCAGGATGGTGCAGCCGGGGGTCAGCCGGCCGTCCTTCTCGGCCTGTTCGACCATGTGGAGCGCGGGGCGGTCCTTGATCGAGCCGGTGGGGTTGCGGTCCTCCAGCTTGGCCCAGATACGGACGTCGTCCGACGGTGAGAGCCGCGGCAGGCGGACGAGCGGGGTGTTGCCCACCGCGGCGAGCGGGCTGTCGTACCGCATCAGTTCCTGCCCGCCCGTCGCCCGGCCGTCGCCCCGGCGGCTCCGCCGGCGACGGCCGGGAGGACGGTGACACTGTCGCCGTCGCTGAGCTTGGTGGAGATGCCGTCGAGGAAGCGGACGTCCTCGTCGTTGAGGTAGACGTTCACGAAGCGGCGGAGTTCGTCGCCGTCGACGATGCGCTCACGGATGCCGTTGTGGCGGGTGTCCAGGTCCGTGAAGAGGTCGGCGAGGGTTTCCCCGTTGCCCTCGACGACCTTGGCGCCGTCGGTGTAGGTGCGGAGGATGGTCGGGATGCGGACCTCGATGGCCATGGCGTGGGCTCCTGTCGAAAGCGAAAGAGGTGACGTGGGCGCGCGAATCTGCCCCCGCGCAGGGGTTGGTGCGTGACGGATGGGTGCTCGGGCCGCGAGCCCGGCTCAGGCCTTGCGGCCGACGGGCAGGCGGCTCGTACAGATCGCGCTGGAGAGCCTGCACAGGTCGACGTGCAGCCGCGCCACGAGCAGCATGCCCGGCGTCTTGTCGCTCACGTCATGGGGAACCATGCGGTCATCGTATCGATTCCCGGTCCGCAATCCGGAGTGTGATCTCACCTGTCGGATGGTCGGTGTTCGACAGGTGGACGGGACCGTGGTGGGCCCGGCCCCGTCCGGCCGGTGGAGTACCGGGTTCGGGCGGTGCGAGGCGGTCAGGCGGCTTCGTACGCCTCGACGACCTCGACGACCTCCTCGGTGATCTCGCCGTCCACGATCCGGTAGGAGCGGAACTGGAAGGGGCCCGCGTCGTCGGTGTCCGCGGTGGAGACGAGGACGTAGTGGGCGCCGGGTTCGTTGGCGTACGTGACGTCGGTGCGGGACGGGTAGGCCTCGGTCGCGGTGTGCGAGTGGTAGACGATCACCGGCTCCTCGTCACGGTCGTCCATCTCTCGGTAGAGCTTGAGGAGGTCGCCCGAGTCGAACTCGTAGAAGGTGGGCGAGCGAGCGGCGTTGAGCATGGGGATGAACCGTTCGGCGCGGCCGGTTCCGGCCGGCCCCGCGACCACGCCGCACGCCTCGTCGGGGTGGTCGGCGCGCGAGTGCGCGACGATCTGGTCGTAGAGCGTCTGGGTGATGGTCAGCATGGCTGCCAGGATAGGCGGGCCGGTGGCCAAGGGCTGTCCCGTGGGGAGCGGGGGAAGGAGCGGGACCTGGTGCGTGCGGCCCGCCTTCGCATGCGGGCCCCCGCGTACCGAGGGGTGGTACGCGGGGGCCCGCATGGTGGACCGGTTGGTGGGGCGGCCGGTCGTCCGGGGATGGCTCGGGGTTCGTGCGGAGATGGCCTCAGCTCTTCGCGAAGGCCTTGTTCTCGGGGTTACGGGCCCTGAGCACCAGGTACGAGACGCCGAGGACGACCGCCCAGAGCGGGGCGCAGTACAGCGAGATCCTGGCGTCCTTGTCGATGCCCATCATCACGATGACCATGCCGATGAAGAACAGCGCGAAGATGCTGGTGAACGGGGCGCCGGGGGCCCGGAAGCCGGACTGCGGGAGGACGCCGCGGTCTGCGAGGCGGCGGTAGCGGATCTGGCAGATGAGGATCATGATCCACGCCCACATGCCGGAGATGGTGGCGAAGGAGACGACATAGGTGAAGGCGTCGCCGGGCCACTGGTAGTTGATCCAGACGCCGACGAGCATCAGGGCGGCGGAGAAGGTGGTGCCGACGAGCGGGGTGCCGCTCCGGGTGAGGCGGGTGAAGAACTTCGGGCCCTGGCCGTTGAGCGCGAGGTCGCGGAGCATGCGGCCGGTGGAGTACATGCCGGAGTTGCAGGAGGAGAGGGCGGCGGTCAGCACGACGAAGTTGACGATGCCGGCGCCGATACCGAGGCCCATCTTCTGGAAGGCGGCGACGAACGGCGAGACGTCGGCCTGGAACTCGGTCCACGGAACCACGGAAAGAATCATGATGAGCGCGCCGACGTAGAAGACGGCGATGCGCCACGGCACGGTGTTGATGGCCTTGGGCAGGACGGTCTTCGGGTCCTTGGACTCGCCTGCGGTGACGCCGACGAGTTCGACGGCGAGGAAGGCGAACATCACGATCTGCAGGGTCATCAAGGTGCCCGAGATGCCGTGCGGGAAGAAGCCGCCGTCGGCCCAGAGGTGGGTGACGGACGCGGTGTCCCCGGCGTCGGAGAAGCCGAGGGTGAGAATTCCGGCGCAGATGAGGATCATGCCGACGATGGCGGTCACCTTGACCATCGAGAACCAGAATTCGAGTTCACCGAAGAGCTTTACGGAGATCAGGTTCACGCCGTAGAGGATGATCGTGAAGATCAGGGCCGACACCCATTGGGGAATATCGAACCAGAACGTCATGTACTGGGCGGCTGCGGTGACTTCGGTGATTCCGGTGACGACCCAGAACAGCCAGTAGGTCCAGCCGGTGACAAAGCCGGCGAAGGGACCGATGAATTCGCGGGCGTACTCCGAGAAGGAGCCCGACACCGGTCGGTACATGAGGAGTTCGCCCAGGGCCCGCATGATGAAGAAGATCACCAGGCCCGCGATGGCATAGGCCAGGACGAGGCTGGGCCCGGCCTTGGCGATCGCCTTTCCCGCGCCGAGGAAGAGGCCGGTGCCGATGGCCCCGCCGATGGCGATCATCTGGATCTGGCGGGCGCCGAGGGTCCGCTGGTACCCCTCGCCCGCCGCGCCGGCATCTGCGACCGCTGCGGCCTTGCGGCCGTCTTGTCCCTTGTCTACCTGCGCCGATGTCATGTGCTGCGCCTTTCTCCACGCCGATCCGCGCCGTTGAGGCTGCGGATCAGGTCCTGATCCCCCCGGATATGGATGGAGTGCCGCCGGCGGTGGCCGGCTTGTAGCGCCCTCGGGAACAGAGGTGGCGTCCCCGAGTGGTCGTGAAGATTTACCACGGGCACATGGGTGGATCACCGGACATTATGTGGCACACGTCACAGGAAAAAGCGGACAAGCGTTTCATGTCGCCACAAAAGAGACTGTTCGGGTGACGGGATTGTTATTCAGATTTGAGCATTCTTTGAGCAAATGCGGTGCGTGAGTGGCCAAGAAGCCCGTGAACGAACACTCGGGAAGTCCGTGAAGTGAATGATCGGGAAATCCGTGAGCGAGTGATCGGGGATTTCTTGAGCGAATGATCCGGAAGTCCGTGAGCGAGTGATCGGGAAATCCGTGAGCGAATGATCGGGAAATCCGTACGCGGGAACTACGGCATCAGGGTTTCCACGAGGGTTTCCTGGAGCGCACCGAGCCAGAGATAGGCCATGACCATCGGCTTGCGCGGGTCGCTGTCGGGAAGCCGGTAGAGCGAGCCGGCCTCGCCCTCGTCGTCGTCGGAGACGTCAAGACGGGTGCCGATGGTCAGCCGGAGATCATTCAGCGCACCGAGCCAGTGGCGGCATTCGTCGCCGGTCAGCTTCAGCACGGTGTCGCCGGCCTTGTTGACGGAGAGAGCGTCCAGGGTGCGTACGACAGTGAGGGCGTCGTTGCGCTTACGGGTACGCAGATCATTCTCGGTGAAGCGGCGGAACTCGGCGGAAGCGGCGCGCAGTTCACTGTCCTCGTCGCCGTACGCCTCGGGAAAGAGGCGGGCCAGGGCGGGGTCGGTGGGCGGTTCGCTGGGCCCTTCGGCGAAGAGGGCGGCGAGGGGATCCGCACCCTCGGCGGGCTCTTCGCCGGGACCGATCAGTTCCAGCAACTGGACGGCGAGGGAGCGCAGGATCGCGATCTCCACCTCGTCGAGCGCGACGGCCGCGCCGCCGTCGGGGGTGGCCTCGAAGTGGCCGGCCATGGGTTTTCTCCGATGGTGGGTCGGGCGGGGCAGAGGAGATCGGTCTAGTTGCGGTCCTGCGTGAGGGTGGCCCACAGCCCGTAGCCATGCATGGCCTGGACGTCGCGTTCCATCTCCTCGCGACTGCCGCTGGAGACGACGGCGCGGCCCTTCTGGTGGACGTCCAGCATCAGCTTGTGCGCCTTGTCCTTGGAGTAGCCGAAGTAGGCCTGGAAGACATAGGTCACATAGCTCATGAGATTGACCGGGTCATTGTGGACCAGCGTCACCCAGGGGACGTCGGGCTCGGGGACAACGAAACTCTCCTCGGCCGATTCGGGACGCTCGATCTCTGTGGGGGCGACGCTCACGCACCCCATGCTGCCACCCGAGGGCGGTCATCGCACAAACGACCCGACATCTCGTCACTCTGACGACATAGAGGTAGCATCCAGGCCATGAACTCTGCGGACCTTGGGCGACGGGTCGGTGTGCCGTCGACCGCGCTCTTCACCGACCAGTACGAGCTCACGATGGTGCAGGCCGCCCTGAAGGCCGGCACGGCCGACCGACGCTCGGTCTTCGAGACGTTCACCCGCCGGCTGCCGGAGGGGCGGCGCTACGGCGTCGTCGCGGGCATCGGACGGGTGCTGGACGCGGTGGAGAACTTCCACTTCGACGACGAGATGCTCACCTTCCTGCGCGAACAGAACGTCGTCGACGGGCCCACGCTCGACTGGCTGGCCGACTACCGCTTCAGCGGCGACATCTGGGGTTACCCGGAGGGCGAGGTGTACTTCCCCGGCTCGCCGATTTTGCGGGTCGAGGGCTCCTTCGCCGAATGCGTGCTGCTGGAGACGGTGATCCTCTCGATCCTCAACCACGACTCGGCGATCGCCGCGGCGGCGTCACGGATGTCCGCCGCGGCGGGCGGGCGTGGGCTGATCGAGATGGGTGCACGCCGCACCCACGAACTGTCCGCTGTGGCGTCGGCGCGCGCCGCGTACATCGGCGGCTTCGACAGCACATCCGACCTGGCCGCGGGCTTCCGCTACAACATCCCGACCGTCGGGACGAGCGCCCACGCCTTCACGCTGCTCCACGACACCGAGCGCGACGCGTTCCAGGCCCAGATCGACTCGCTGGGCCGGGGCACGACGCTGCTGGTCGACACGTACGACGTCGCCGAGGCGGTCCGTACGGCGGTCGAGGTCGCCGGGACCGAGCTGGGTGCGGTACGGATCGACTCCGGGGACCTGCTGCTGGTCGCGCACCGGGTACGGCAGCAGCTGGACGAGCTGGGCGCCACCGCGACGAAGATCGTGGTGACATCGGATCTGGACGAGTACGCGATCGCGTCGCTGGCCGCGGCGCCGGTCGACGCGTACGGGGTCGGCACGCAGCTGGTGACCGGCAGCGGTCAGCCCACCTGCTCCATGGTCTACAAGCTGGTCGCCCGCGCCGGGTCCGCCGACCCCACGGAGCCGCTGTGCCCGGTCGCCAAGAAGTCGCTCGGCGCGAAGACGTCGGTGGGCGGCCGCAAGTGGGCCGCGCGCCGGCTGGACGAGCACGGGGTGGCCGAGGCAGAGGTGATCGGCGCCGGTCCCGTACCGGCGGAGCTGGCCGACCGGCAGCTGCTGGTCGAGCTGCTCAGGGGCGGCGAAGCGATCGCCCGTGAGCCGTTGGACGCGGCCCGTGAGCGGCACATCGCGGCGCGGGCGGGGCTGCCGATGTCGGCGATCCAGCTGTCCCGCGGGGAGCCGGTGATTCCCACGGAGTACGCGTGAGGGGGCGGGCGAGAGAAAAGCGACCGGGGCGCCCGGTGACCCTTTTGCCCCGTTCCCTCCCTGAACCGCGCCCGGGTCTCTAGGCTCGAATACGTCCCCCATGACCGCCGATCCGTCCCCCATCGAAGGACACCCTCCATGCACCGCGCCTTGATCGTCGTGGACGTTCAGAACGACTTCTGCGAGGGCGGCAGCCTCGCCGTGGCGGGGGGCGCCGATGTCGCTGCCGCCATCACCGACCTGATCGGCGACGCTCAGCCCGGGTACCGCCATGTGGTGGCCACCCGCGACCACCACATCGACCCGGGCAGCCACTTTGCCGCACAGCCGGACTTCGAGCACTCCTGGCCCGCGCACTGTGTCGCCGGCACGGAGGGGGTGGGCTTCCACCCCAATTTCGCCCCTGCGGTCGCCTCGGGGGCGATCGACGCGGTGTTCGACAAGGGTGCCTACGCCGCGGCGTACAGCGGCTTCGAGGGCATCGACGAGAACGGCGTGGGGCTGGCCGACTGGCTGCGGGCCCGCAAGGTCACCGAGGTCGACGTGGTCGGCATAGCGACCGACCACTGTGTGCGGGCGACGGCGCTGGACGCGGTCCGGGCCGGCTTTACGACGCATGTGCTGCTCGACCTGACCGCGGGGGTCGCCGAGGAGACCACGGAGCGGGCGCTCGAGGAGCTCCGCAGGGCGGGCGTGAAGCTTTCCGGGAAGCCTGTCGTGTAGCCCCGGGGGCGAGAGCTGCCGTGGTGCGCCTCAGGCAGGGCGGAGCAGCGCTCGGATCGGGTGCCAGAGCTCTTGGGCCCGCTCCGGTCTCGCTCGCCAGAGCACCCCGTCCGGGTGGTGCAGCACGGCGGTGATCTCGTCCGGGGTGGGCGGCTCGGCGTTGCCGCGGAGGTAGACGGCGCGCAGGCCCAGATTGCGCAGCCGGGTCAGCGCGCGGGCCCGGTTGGCGGCGTGCACCAGGACCCGGACGGGAGTGCCCGGACCCGTTCCGTCCGTTGGACCGGTCAGGCTGATTGCCACCACCACCCTGCCGTTCGGCAACTTGCTGAAGCCTCCGCCTGCCATGCTCCACGCTCCCCCGTGAGACATCATGTCAACAAGACCGACCGGCACATGGGGGGGCGGCGTCGCGGGGCTGGGTACGCACATCTGCGGCGTTGTCGTCAATCACCAACGCTCCGCGTTGACTCAATCCTCCGCCTTGCAGCTGCACGCACCCAGCCCCGCTCCTTCTCCCACCCCCCATGTGCCGGTCGGTCTAAGGTTCTGGTCAAGACGCACCTAAACACGATCGGCCGCCGCCCGCTAGAGGGCGACGGCCGATCAAGCTCTGACCTGCGGCGATACGGGGTTACTTGTGCGAGGCCCCGACCTTGACGGTCATCGTCGAGCCGTCACGCGGCTCGCTGACGATCGTGATCCGGGTGTTCGTGTCAGCGACCTGAACACTTCCGGTCTTGTTTTCCTTGTACCAGTACGTGCCCTTGTGGTCGTCGAAGACCGGGACGCCGAGCTGCGGCTTGATCTGCACCGGCACATCGGCGTTGTGCAGCGTGAAGCCGTCGGTCGCGTACCAGCTGAAGGGCGCGTCGAAGGGCTGGATCTTGTTGCGGATGATCGTGCCGTCCGCCCACTTCAGCGGCTTGGCGTGCGCGTCGACCGGCAGGATCAGGCCCTTGCCCGGGTGGGTCGAGACGTTGTTGTCCTTCTGGGAGGTGTCCCAGAGCCAGATGAGCAGACCGTTCTGGTACGGGTAGTGCTCGACCCAGTCCGGACGGGTCTTGGAGAAGCCGAAGTTGTACGGGCCGACCTTGAGGGTCTTGTCGTAGCTGACGTACTGGCGGTTCTCCGCGAGGTAGTACTGCGGGTAGTCCTTGGTGAACGACTCGCCGACGCGGGAGAAGCCCTTGGCGGTCCAGCCGTTGTCGTCGCCCTCGGCGTTGTCCGTGAACAGCGCGGCACCATCGGCGTTGACCGAGATGGTGTCGGCCGCGAAGCCGACGCCGCCCGCGCCGCCGTCGGTGGCGTAACGGAAGCGGATGTCGATCTTCTGGCCCGCGTAGGCGTCCAGCGGGTAGGAGAGCGTCTGGTACTTGCCGGAGACGTCGGTCAGAGCCGGCTTGTCGCTGGCGTCGCGCGGGATCGCCTTGCCGTCGGCCGTGCCGTCGATCGCGGTCCAGCTAGTGCCGCCGTTCGTGGACACCTCGGCGTAGAGGTAGTCGTAGTCCTTCTCGATGTCCCACCAGCCCGAAAGGTCGAGGGACGCCTTGGACTTGCCGGTCAGGTCGACCGAACGGGACAGGGTGTTGTTGAGGTTGTCACCCCTGTCGCTCCACCACTGCTTGGAGCCCTCTGCGGGCTTCGTGACAGCGGTGGTGACGGCCTTGTCGGGCAGCGTGACGAGAAGCGCCTGCTTGTCCTTGGTGTTGTACTCGGACACGCCCAGCTTGTGGATGGAGTTCGTCGCGGCCTTGGCCTTGCCGTAGTTGAGCCAGCCCAGCTGGAGCTTGTCCCAGGAGGTCATGTCGCCGGGCAGGTCACCGATCTGGTTCTTACCGGTGCCGAGCCAGGAGCCGGCCGACATCAGGGACCAGAAACCGACCGAGTTCTCGGCGCGGTTGGTGGTGTCGTACAGGTCGGGCAGGCCCAGGTCGTGGCCGTACTCGTGGGCGAAGACACCCAGGCCGCCGTTCTCGGGCTGCGCGGTGTAGTCGCCGACCCAGATGCCGGTGTCACCGATCTCGGTGCCGCCGGCCTTGTTGCCGTCCGGGCCGGTCGCACCGGCGTTGGTGCCGTACGCGTACCAGCGGTGCGCCCAGATGGCGTTCTCGCCCTCGACGCCGCCGCCCGCGGACTCGTCCTCACCGGCGTGGACGATCTGGAAGTGGTCGATGTACCCGTCCGGCTCGTTGAAGTTGCCGTCGTTGTCGAAGTCGTAACGGTCCCACTCGTCGTACTGCGCCAGGTCCGTCTTGATCTGCTCGGGGGTACGGCCCTTGGCCTTCTGGTCGGCGGCCCAGGCGTTCACGCCGTCCTTGATCATGTCCCAGGCGTTGGCGCAGTTGCTGGAGCCGCAGTAGTTGGACCCGTAACGGGCCTCGTTGTACGGCACCTTGACCCAGTCGGAGACCTTGCCGTCGACCGAGTAGCGCCCGGAGGACGTCTTCTCGTAGTACGTCTTCAGGGAGTCCTTACCGGTGCCCTCGCCGAAGTAGAGGTCCTGGAAGTGCGCCTGGTTGTAGTCGGCCTGCCAGGCGGTGCTGTTGTCCTTCTTGGGGTCCGGCTTGGCTATCTGGTTGTGCGCCGGGCCGGGTGTGCCGCCGTACTTCGGAACGGCCGGCTCGGGGCCGTCGCCGTCCGGGTCGAACATGGTCGTGTTGTCGACCTTGTCGCCGAACTCCACCAGGACGGTGAAGATCTTGTCGGTCTTCTCGCGGCCGAGCTCGACGTACTTCTTGTCGTCGAGCTTGACGACCTTGGAGCCGCCCCGCGTCGACACCTTCTTGTCGCCCGCTATGACCTTCTCCAGAGCGGCCTGACGCTGGGCGTCCTGCTGCTTGCTGAAGGGGCCGTCCAGGTCATGTGCGTTGCCCTTGGCCGAACCCGGGTCGCGGCGCTCGGCCACGGGCGACTTCGCCCCCGCGGTGCGCTCGTCCGCCTGGGCAGTGGCGAAAGCCGACGCCGTGGCGGCAGTGGCGGCCATGGCCACGACAACCGCTGCGGCGCGAAGCGCCTGCCTGTTAGTGCTCACTTGATGCAGTCCTCCCCGGCGCCCGCGGCTGCGGCCTGGGGTGGTGTGGTGGGGCCGCGCGCGGATACGCGTCACAAGTGACGACATTCGACCGGAGTTACGCGGAAAAAGACAGACCTTGACTTGAACAGGCCAAGTGCACTATGCAGGAGTGCATTTCCGATATCCGGACGTTCACCGTGCAGCCAACCGGCGCGTCACGGACGGCGCTTGGAAAACGAAATGACTCCGTGCGCCCCCCGTGCACTGGTACCGCGGGATAGGTGATGCTTACTGCCGGTTCCTCACGGGCATCCACCGTCGTAGAGTCGCTCGACAGTGCGACCGTGTCGAGAGACTGCCCATCCGATGCCCCGAGGACGGATACCGACATGCCGCGCATCAATGCCGCACAGCTCTCCTACGGTTCGGTCACCGTCGTCTTCTCGACCCTCGCCATGCTGCTGCTCTCCCGCACGGGTTCGGGCCTCGGCATCGCCGTCATCGGGACCGCGGCGCTTGCGCTCGGCCTGCTGGTGGCCGTGACCGTACCCCACCCGTCCCGGACGAAGACAGCGAAGTCGGCGAAGGCCGGGGCGGCAGTCCGCATGAACCAGGATGCGGTCTCCGCCGCCGTCGAGGCCGAGGGCCTCGCCCGCGACGGAGCCCAGGCCTCGATCCCGCCGGCCCGCACGGCCCAGCAGCGTGCCGCGGCTCGTGTGGACGAGCTCCTGGGCGAGCATTCCCTGCGGAGCTGACGCACATCGCCTCGGCCCAGGGCCTCAGTTGGTCTGGACGACCACGGTCTTCGCCGCCTTGTCATGGAGGCCCTGCCGGTACGGCTTGTCCGTGAGCATGAGTGCGATGATGACCAGCCACCACAGGCACGGGCAGCACAGCAGTGCCGGCACCCACAGCACCACGGCGCGCAGGAACGACGCACTGGTGTCCGGCACCCTGCCGTCGTTGAGCATCGCGACCCGGAGCTTCAGCAGCCGCTTGCCGATGGTCCGGCCGTCCTTGTGCGTGAAGTACGTGTCGTACGCGACGTAGAGCACCAGACCGATCAGCCACCAGAGCAGCTGATGCCCGTTGTACGTCTGGCTGAAGGCATCACCGAGGTCGCTGTTGCCTCTGTTGTTTCCATTCATCCCGACCACGCCGCCCCACGGCAACGAGATCAGATACAGCGGGATGAAGACGATCAGGAGGTCGATCAGCCGGGCCAGAATCCGCTTGCCGGGCTCGCCGAGCGGCGGCATACCGGCCAGCGGATCCACGCCCCCGTACGGGCCACCGCCGCCGTAGGCACCAGGATCGTACGGCGGCGGAGGAGGAGGAGGAGGAGGCGGAGGAGCGCTGTCGTAGGGCGAACCCGACGGCGGCCCCTGCGGACCCTGAGGCGCCGGAGGTCCCTGAGGCTCTTGAGGTCCCTGAGGCGCCTGAGGTCCATGCGGTCCCTGCGGCTCCGGCTGCCCTTGCGGTTCCTGCGGCTTCTTGAGGAACGGGTCGTCCTCGGGCGGCTGACCGGACGTCGGCTGATCGTTGCTCATGGGGGCAGTGCACCCCGGCACACGGGCGCCCGCAACGGCTCAGGTGCGTTCGGGGGAATGCACGAGCCCCGAAGGCCCCTCCCCCGATGAGCCGTCAGCCGGTGGAGTGGGCTCCGTGGGCCCTCGCGCGGAGTCAGCCCGCCACGAAGGTGTGCGCCGCCTTGTCGTGCCAGCACTGGCGCCACGGCCGGTCGAACAGACACCAGAGCACATTCACCACCCCGACGACCAGGACGCCCAGCACGCCATAGACAAGCCAGCGGCGCAGCGCGGCGCCGAAGGACGGGACCTCGTGGGACTCGATGTCCCGCACTTCGAGTCCGCAGAGCTTCTTGCCGAGCGTACGGCCCCACTTCGCGGTCGGCAGCGCCTCCAGCAGGACGCCGAGCACAAGGAACGCGCCGAGTACCCCACCGAACAGACCGGCCGTGGTGTAGTCCACCAGCCAGACGGTGACCGTCTCTCCCGACAGCTTCGCCGCGCTGATCTTCTCGTCGATGTGGTCCATCGCCCGCGAGACGAGCGGGAAGCCGATCGCGCCGACGAGCGCGGCCAGCACCACCGTGTCGATGAGCCGGGCGGCGAACCTCTTGCCGAGTCCGGCGGGCCTGGCCGATGCCTGGGCCTGCGCGAGTTGCTGGAAGGGGTCATTGACCGGGGGCTTCCAGGGAACAACGGGCTGGTCCGGCTGCCCGCCCTGCGCACCGAGTTGCGGGGGCGGCTGCTGCCCCTGGAGCGGGAGGTGGGATTGGTGTTGTTGTGGGTGGTGTTGCTGGGGCTGGTGTTGCTGGGGCTGGTGTTGCTGGGGCTGCGCGCGGGCCGTCTGGTCGGGCTGTGCAAGTTGGTGAGCCTGCTGCGCCCAGGAGGCGGCACCGCCGCCGGGGCCCGGGGTGAGAGGACTGTTGAGCTCGGCGGGGGCCGGGGCTGGGGCCTGGTTCTGGGGGGCCTGGATCTGGGCGGGGGCGGAGGGCTGTACCGGGGCGAGTCCCTGTCCCGTCGTCCGGGGAACGGGCGGGCGGGCGCCCCGGCCCGCGGCGCGGATCACGACCGTACCGTCGGCGGGCGGGCCGCCCGCGTCACTGCCGCCGGGGCGCCCCGGGCGGTCGCCCCGGATCGCGACGGTGTTCTCGGGGGCCTGGCGGCTGCCGTCACGCATGCCCGGCAGCGCACCGCCCGTCGGGTCCGGCGAGGCCGGCCGACGCGGGTCCGCGGGAGCACGGTCCACAGGTTCAAGAACTGCGGGGACCCGGTCCGCGCGCTCCCGAACCGCGGGGGCACGGTCGACGGGTTCCCGGACCGCGGGAGCACGGTCGGCAGGTTCCCGGACCGCGGGGGCACGGTCGACGGGTTCCCGGACCGCGGGAGCACGGTCGGCAGGTTCCCGGACCGCGGGAGCACGGCCGACAGGCAGTCGCGGTACCCGGCCGGACTCCGGCCCCGACGGCCGGCCCGGCTCGCCCTGCCGGCCCGGCTCGCCCTGCCGGCCCGGCTCGCCCTGTCCGCCGGGCTGCCCGGTGCCACCCCAGGAGACCCGCCGGTCGAGTTCCCCACCGAAGCCGCTCTGCCGGGAGGCGTCGGCCTGCCAGACGGTGGCCGGTTCGGGGCGGTTGTCCGCGTACGGCTCCCCGTCGAGGAACACCGGACCGGTCTCGTCCACCGGCGCCGGGGCCGGCGGCTGCGGTTCGGCCGCCGCTCCGGATGGCGTCGCGGGCATCGGCGCGCCCTGCTGAGGGGCGGGCCGGCTCGTGCCGGGCACCCACGAAGCGCCGTTCCAGTACCGGACATATCCGGGAATGGACGGGTCGGGGTAGTACCCCTCACGGGGGCTTTCGTCACCGGGTGCCGGGGTTGGGGCGCTCATCACCGTGGTCCCGTATCTCTTCGCGGCCTCAATATGACGGGTCCACATCTATCAGACGCCCGCGTACCCCTGGGCCAGTCCAGGGGTTTGGGCCACTTTCCGGGCACGCAGAAGTTTTTTCCGGAAGTCGCGTAATAGCTGGCGGGGAGGGCGCTCTCTCCTTGTGCGGACGGTCGCGGGACCGGCCCACAGGCACCGAAAGGACGCACTCATGCACACCGTCGTGGAACGCGATCTGGAGCTCAAGCTGGTTCTGTCGCCCGAACGCAGCATCCCCGTCCCTGCCCGGCTGACCTTCCGCACACAGGACCCGTACGCCGTGCACGTCGCCTTTCACGTGGGCTCCGAGTTCCCCGTGCACTGGACGTTCGCCCGCGAGCTGCTGGTCGAGGGTGTGTTCCGGCCGTGCGGCGAAGGGGACGTGCGGATCTGGCCGTCCAAGTCCGACTTGCGCAACGTCGTCTTCGTGGCACTGACTTCGCCCGACGGCAACGCCCTTCTGGAGGTGCCGTCCGCCGCGGTGGCCACCTGGCTGGAGCGGACTCTGCGGCTGGTTCCGCCGGGGACGGAGAGCGAGCGGCTCGGTATCGACGAATGCCTCGCCGAGCTGCTCGCGCCGCTCCCGGCCGACGATCTGTGGCTGAGCGACCCGTGGGGGCCGGACGAGCCGCAGGACGGCGCCGTATGAGCGGGCACGGTCCGGCCGGCCGTCAGAACACCTTGCCCGGGTTGAGCAGTCCCAGAGGGTCGAACGCCTGCTTGATGCCCCGGTGCAATTCGACGCTCACCTCTCCGAGCTCGCGCGCGAGCCACTCCTTCTTCAGGACGCCGACACCGTGTTCACCGGTGATCGTGCCGCCGAGTTCCAGGCCGAGCGCCATGATCTCGTCGAAGGATTCCCTGGCCCGCCGGGACTCGTCGGCGTCGGTGTGGTCGAAGCAGACGACGGGGTGGGTGTTGCCGTCCCCCGCGTGCGCGCAGACGCCGATGGTGAGGTCGTACTTCTCGGCGACGGCGGCGGTGCCTTCGAGCATCGCGCCGAGCTTCGAGCGCGGCACGCAGACGTCGTCGATCATCGTGGCCGACTTGACGGTCTCCAGTGCGGTGAGCGACATCCGCCGGGCCTGGAGCAGCATGTCGGACTCGGCGGCGTCCTCGGCCGGTACCACCTCGGTGGCGCCCGCCGCGGTGCACAGCTCGGCGACAGCGGCCAGGTCGGCCGACGGGTCCGGGGTGTCGAAGGCGGCGAGCAGGAGTGCCTCGGTGGTGTCGGGGAGACCCATGTTGGCCATCCTGTTGACGGCATGGACTGTTGTACGGTCCATCAGTTCGAGGAGTGACGGGGTGTGACCACGCTCCATGATCCGGCAGATCGCATCGCAGGCGGTGGCCGCGCTCGGGAACTCGGCGGCCAGGACCAGTTGCTGCGGCGGCCGGGGCTTCAGCGCGAGCACGGCCTTGACGACGATGCCGAGGCTGCCCTCCGAGCCGACGAAGAGCCGGGTGAGGTCGTATCCGGCGACGCCCTTCGCGGTGCGGCGGCCGGTGGTGAGCAGCCGCCCGTCGGCGAGGACGACCTCCAGGCCGAGTACGTATTCGGCGGTGACGCCGTACTTCACGCAGCACAGACCGCCGGACGCGGTGCCGATGTTGCCGCCGATGGTGCACGTCTCCCAGCTGGAGGGGTCCGGTGGGTAGTAGAGACCGTGCTCGTTGACCGCCCGGGACAGCACCGCGTTGATGACGCCCGGTTCGACGACGGCGATCCGGTCCACCGGGTTGATCTCCAGGATCCGGTCCATCTTCACCAGGGACAGCACGATGCAGTCGTCGCAGGCGTTGGCCGCGCCCGACAGACCGGTACGGGCTCCTTGAGGGACGACCGGGACGCGCAGGGCCGTGGCTGTGCGCATGATGTGCTGGACCTGCTCGACCGTGCGCGGGAGCACGACGACGGACGGCGTGCCCGCTTCGCAGAAGCTCGCCATGTCGTGGGCGTAGGAGGCGGTGACGTCCGGATCGGTGATCAGGGCCTCGGCGGGCAGCCCCGCACGTAGGTGTTCGAGAAGAGCGTTCACGATCCAAGCCTGGCACTCGGGCCCATTGGTGTGAACCCGCCCGCCACAGCCTCCACAAGACGCGGTGTGCTCATCATACTGACGCAGAGTGATCGGCATGGATGTCACGCCGCAGGAGCCTCCGAAGTCCCCCGATTCGACCGAGCCTCCCCTTGAACCCCCCGGAATCCGCCCCGCACCGCTGGGCCCGGTGTCACCGGGCCCGGATCCGGCCGTGCTGCCGCCCCTCTCACTGCGTACGAAGCTGCGTCGGGCGGCCATGGGCGCGGTGGCGGGTGCGGTACTGGTGACGGGTGCGGTGGTGGCCGTGCCGGATGAGGACGAGAAGAAGTCCGCGCCGCCGCCCGCGCCGGGTCCGGTTTCGCGGGCCCTGAAGGCCAGGGACATGGGCTCCCCCGCCTCGCTCTCCGATCTGACGGCGCTGCTCGGGGACCGGCAGGAGTGGGTGGGCACGCATCCGGCCGACGCGCCGTCGTGGGCGTTGCTCGGTACGGCCTATGTGGAGTGGGGGCAGCGTTCCGCGGACGCGGCGTACTTCGGCCGGGCCGAACAGGCGCTGAAGCGCTCGCTCGACGTCGTGCCGGGTGAGAAGGGGAACACGGCGGCCTGGGTGGGGCTCGCGACGCTCGCCAATGCCCGGCACGACTTCGTCACGGCGAAGAAGTGGGGCGAGAAGGTACGGGCACGGCAGCCGAAGCAGTGGAACGTGTATCCGGCCCTGATCGACGCGTACAACGGCCTCGGTGACTACAAGTCCGCGAACACGGCGGTGGAGAAGTTCACGGCGTTGCACTCCGGCGCCCCGGCGCTCATCCGGACGGCGCAGAGCTACCGGGACCGCGGCCGGCGCAAGGACGCGCTGACCAGCGCCCGGGCCGCGGCGGACCGGGCCACCACACCGGCGCAGAAGGCGGAATGCCTGCATCTGCTGGGCGAACTGGCCTGGGAGCGGGGCGAGCCCGGCGAGGCGGTGGCTCAGTACAGCGCGGCGCTGCGCACCGACCGCGCCAGCCATCCGTCGCTCGCGGGCCGGGCCGGGGCGCTGGTGGCTCTCGGCCGTACCGCCGAGGCCGAGCGCGACTACAAGGCGGCGCTGGCCGACCTCCCCCGGCCGGAATACATGCTGGCCCTGGGCGAGTTGTACGAGTCTCTGGGCCGGGACGAGGATGCCCGGAACCAGTACACGCAGCTCGGCCAGGCTCTCGCGCGTGACGACGGCCAGGGTGTGGACAACGCACTGCTGCGCGGCCGTTTCGAGACCGATCACGGAGACCCGGCCACGGCGGCGAAACTGTTGAAGGCCGAGTGGGCCCGGTCGCACCGCAGCGCGGAGGTGGCGGACGCGCTGGGCTGGGCGCTGCACCGCTCCGGTGACTCGTCCTCCGCCCTGAAGTACGCGACGCAGGCGGTCGACACGGGTGGGCGCAACGCCGCGTACGTGGCTCACCTGGGCGCGATCCAGCAGAGGTTGAAGGACTACGGCGCGGCGCGCCGCAGTCTGGGGGAGGCCCTGCTCACCAACCCGCACTTCTCGCCGCTGGAGGGCCCGGCGGCCCAGAAGGCCCTGGACGCCCTGGCCTCTCCGTCAGCAGGCGGCCCGGAGGGCAGGTAGGCACGCTGCGGGAGCGCCGATGGTGACCTGGGCCCGGCGAAAGGCCCAAGGGCTCCGGAAAGCCAGAAACGGGCCCCCGGGAAGGGGCCCGTTCGGCTGTCCCGGCCGGGAAGGCGGCAGCAGGCCGGCAGCGGCACCAGTGCCGGTCACGCCCTAGAGGTTGCCGCGCTTCTCCTGCTCGCGCTCGATCGCCTCGAACAGGGCCTTGAAGTTGCCCTTGCCGAAGCCCATCGAGCCATGGCGCTCGATCATCTCGAAGAAGACGGTCGGGCGGTCCTGGACCGGCTTGGTGAAGATCTGCAGCAGGTAGCCGTCCTCGTCGCGGTCGACGAGGATCTTCAGCTCGCGCAGGGTCTCCACGGGGACGCGGGTCTCGCCCGCCCACTCGCCGAGGGTGTCGTAGTACGAGTCGGGGGTGTCCAGGAACTGGACGCCGGCCGCCCGCATCGCGCGTACCGAGGCGACGATGTCGTTCGTGGCGAGCGCGATGTGCTGGACGCCCGCGCCGCCGTAGAACTCCAGGTACTCGTCGATCTGGGACTTCTTCTTGGCGATCGCCGGTTCGTTGATCGGGAACTTCACCTTCAGGGTGCCGTCGGCGACGACCTTCGACATGAGGGCGGAGTACTCGGTGGCGATGTCGTCGCCCACGAACTCCTTCATGTTGGTGAAGCCCATGACCTTGTTGTAGAAGCCGACCCACTCGTTCATCCGGCCCAGTTCCACATTGCCGACGCAGTGGTCGATGGCCTGGAAGGTGCGCTTGGCGGGCGGTTCGACGATCGGGGCCGCGGTGACGTAGCCGGGCAGGTAAGGGCCGTCGTAGCCGGTGCGCTCGACGAGGGTGTGGCGGGTCTTGCCGTACGTGGCGATGGCGGCCAGCACGACCGTGCCGTGCTCGTCCTTGACCTCGTGCGGCTCGGCGAGGCCGAGGGCGCCGTGCTCGACCGCGTACGCATAGGCCGCGCGGGCGTCGGGGACCTCGATGGCCAGGTCGACGACGCCGTCGCCGTGCTCGGCGACATGGTCGGCGAGGAAGCGGCCGTGGTCGGTGGACGCCTTGATGACGGAGGTGAAGACGAAACGGGCGGCGCCATTGGTCAGCACGTAACTCGCCGTCTCGCGGCTGCCGTTCTCCGGTCCGGAGTAGGCGACCAGCTTCATGCCGAAGGCCGTCGAATAGTAGTGCGCGGCTTGCTTGGCGTTGCCGACGGCGAAGACGACCGCGTCCATTCCCTTGACCGGGAAGGGGTCGGCCTGCCGGGCTGTGTCGGGGGTGGTGTGCAGAGTCTCAGTCATATTCGAAGACTCTCGCCGCTTCGCAAGGTGCGCAACAGTTCGCGAATCTGCTGGGCAATCTGCATAGCGGACGCGCATGATGGCCGGGCTATCTGTACATGATGACCATCACAGTGACCCCCGGAGGCACACCATGGCGATCGATCACCTGGATGGGCGGCTCATCGTGCTGCTGGCCCGCGAGCCCCGTATCGGCGTCCTGGAGGCATCGCGCCGGCTCGGCGTGGCACGCGGGACGGTGCAGGCGCGCCTCGACCGGCTTCAGTCGAATGGAGTCATCCGCGGATTCGGCCCGACCGTCGATCCGGCGGCGCTCGGCTACCCGGTCACCGCGTTCGCGACCCTGGAGATCAAACAGGGTCAAGGCGCCGATGTACGGGCCCACTTGGCCAGTGTTCCGGAGGTGCTGGAGCTGCACACCACCACCGGGCACGGCGACATGCTCTGCCGTCTCGTCGCGCGTTCCAACGCCGATCTTCAACGGGTGATCGACCGGGTTGTCGGTTTTGATGGCATCGTCCGGGCCTCCACGGCCATCGTCATGGAGAACCCGGTTCCGCTGCGCATCATCCCGCTCGTCGAGCAGGCCGCGGAGGACGGCAACGCGGAGGACAGCAACTGAGCCGAGGAGTGACGTGTGAGCTTCTGGGAGTACCTGGGCAACCAACACCAACAACTGCTCAGCGACGCGTACCAGCACGTCAGTGCCGTGTTTCAGTGCATGGTCGTCGCCACCGCGCTGGGCATCCTGATCGGGGTCGTCACCTATCGCAGCGGATGGGCGGGGTCGCTGGCCATCACGTCGACGGCGACGATCCTCACCATCCCCTCTCTCGCCGCGATCGGTCTGCTCATCCCGCTGGTCGGGCTCGGGGTCGCGCCCACGGTGATCACTCTGACGCTGTACGGGCTGCTGCCCATCGTCCGCAACTCGATCGTGGGGCTGCGCAGCGTCGATCCGTCGCTCGTCGACGCGGCGAAGGGCATCGGGATGTCGCGGCCGGCCCGGCTGTGCCGGGTGGAGCTGCCGCTCGCCTGGCCGCCGATCCTCACCGGCATCAGGGTGTCCACACAGATGCTGATGGGCATCGCCGCCATCGCCGCGTATGCGTCGGGCCCCGGCCTGGGCAATGAGATCTTCCGCGGCATCGCCTCGCTGGGCAGCGCCAACGCGATCAATCAGGTGCTCGCCGGCACGATCGGCATCGTCGTTCTCGCCCTGCTCTTCGACGCCGCGTACGTACTGCTCGGGCGTCTCACCATTCCCGGGGGGATCCGTGTCTGAGACCGACGGCTCCGGGAACGCAGGATCCGATACCGCCAACGGGGGCAGGTCCGCCGGCAGTGCCGGGACGACGAGGACCACGTCCGGCGCCACCATCCATCTGGACAACCTGACCAAGCGCTATCCGGGCAATCCGAACCCGGCGGTGGACAACGTCACGATGGACATCAAGGCCGGCGAAACGGTGATCTTCGTCGGCCCGTCCGGCTGCGGGAAATCCACCACCCTGAAGATGATCAACCGGCTGATCGAGCCGACGTCCGGGCGGATCCTGATCGACGACGAGGACGTCACCGACATCGACCCGGTGAAGCTGCGCCGCAAGATCGGTTACGCGATCCAGTCGTCCGGGCTGTTCCCGCACATGACGGTCGCCGAGAACATCGCCCTCGTACCGAAGATGGTCGGCTGGTCGAAGTCGAAGGTGAAGGACAGGGTCGAGGAGATGCTCGATCTGGTCGGTCTCGATCCGCGGGAGTTCCACGGGCGCTACCCGCGCGCGCTCTCCGGCGGACAGCAGCAGCGGGTGGGCGTGGCGCGGGCCCTGGCGGCCGATCCGCCGGTGCTGCTGATGGACGAGCCGTTCGGCGCGGTCGACCCGATCACCCGGGACCACCTCCAGGACGAGCTGATCCGGCTCCAGCACGAGCTGCACAAGACGATCGTCTTCGTCACCCATGACTTCGACGAGGCGATCAAGCTGGGTGACCGGATCGCCGTACTGCGGGAGCGTTCGCACATCGCGCAGTTCGACACCCCGGAGGCAATCCTCACCAACCCGACGGACGACTTCGTCTCGGGTTTCGTCGGGGCCGGTGCGGCGCTGAAACGGCTCAACCTCACCCGCGTGCGGGACGTGGAGATCGCCCAGTTCCCGACGGTGACGGTCGACGAGCCGCTCCAGTCGATCTTCAACAAGCTGCGCACCAGCCTGCACAACGAGCTGCTGATGCTGGACCGCAGGAACCGCCCGTACAAGTGGCTGCGGCGCGGGGACCTGATGCGGGCCCGGGGTTCGCTGGCGCGTGCCGGGCAGCTGGTCCATGACACGGTGACGCGGGACGCGACGCTGCACGACGCGCTGGAGGCGGTGCTGCTCGACAGCGGCGGGCGGGCCGCGGTGACCGGGCGGCGCGGCGAGTTCATCGGGGTCGTCGACATGCACACCTTGATGAACTCGGTCCACGAACTGCTGGAGGCCGACCGGCTCGCCGCCATCGAGCACCAGCACGACCTGGAGGAAATGCGCGCCCATCAGACCGAACAGGAGCTGGAGGGCGGTGCGGGCGGATGAATCCCAACTCCCCGCGGGGTCCCGAATCACCGCGGACTGCGCGCTCCTTCCGCCCGGCGCCCGCGTCCGGCGGGGACCGCCCGCCCGGCGAACACGACGTCATGGGCCATGCCTTCCGCGACGAGGAGGAGGAACCCCCACCGCCACCTCCGGGGCCGCGGCGCCGGATCACCTGGCGCAAGCTGGTGCTGCTGCCGGCCGCGCTCGCGGTCGTCCTGGCCATCACCTATCTGTGGATCACCCACACCCACCTCGACTCGATCGCAAGGAACTCGCTCACCGGCGGCAATGTGCGGCTGCGCTGGTGGCAGCATGTGAAGCTGACCGCGATCTCGACGTTCTGGGTGCTGGTCATCGCCATCCCGCTGGGGATCGCGCTCACCCGGCGGGGGTTGCGCAAGGGTGCCCCGGTGGTCACGGCGTTCGCCAACATCGGGCAGGCGACCCCGGCGATCGGCCTGCTGGCGTTGCTGGTCATCGGGCTGGGCATCGGGCCGTCGACGGCGATCATCGGCATGGTGATCTACGCGGTGCTGCCGGTGTTCTCCAACACGGTAGCGGGTCTCAAGGCGATCGAGCCGAGCCTGGTCGATGCCTCGCGCGGCATCGGCATGTCGGCGATGGGGACGCTCACCAAGGTCGAACTGCCTCTCGCCGTCCCGCTGATCCTGGCCGGTGTACGGACGGCGCTGGTGCTCAACGTCGGTACGGCGACCCTGGCCACCTTCGTCGGTGGCGGCGGTCTCGGGGACCTGATCACCTCGGGCATCCAGACCCAGCGGATGCCGGTGCTGGTGCTCGGTTCCGTACTGACGGTGGTGCTGGCGCTGCTGGTGGACTGGCTGGCCTCGCTGGTCGAGCTGGCGTTGACGCCACGCGGACTGGAGGTGGGGTGAGATGGTCCCGCGGAAGGTGCGTGCCTGGCTCGTGGGGGCGGTGGTGCCGGCGCTGGCGCTCTCCGGGTGCGGGCTGAAGAGCGGCTCGTCGATGGTGGACAACGTGATGCCGGGCTCCGTCGGCCAGGGGCGGCCACTGCACGGAGCCTCGCTGACCGTCACCTCGAAGAACTTCAGCGAGAACATCATCCTGGGCCAGATGATCGGCCTGGTCTTCAAGGCCGCCGGCGCGGAGGTCCTGGACCGGACGAACCTGCCCGGTTCGATCAGTGCGCGCGAGGCGATCGTCAACGGCAGTGCGGATGCGATGTACGAGTACACGGGCACCGGCTGGATCACCTATCTGGGCCATGCGAAGCCGATCGCCGACCCGATGGAGCAGTGGAAGGCGGTCCGCGACGAGGACCGGAAGAACGGGGTGACCTGGCTGACGCCGTCCACCCTCGACAACACCTACGCGCTCGCCATCAGCAGGAAGAACAACGCGAAGCACCACCTGAGGACGCTCTCCGATGTCGCCGCACTGGCGAAGATGGACCCGTCGGCGGTGACGATCTGCGTGGAGAACGAGTTCGCCTCGCGCGACGACGGGCTGCCGGGCATGGAGAAGGCGTACGGGATGTCCCTCCCGGCCGCCAACATCAAGAAGATGGACGCCGGGATCATCTACACCCAGGTCTCGACGTCCAGTTCCTGCCTGCTGGGCGAGGTGTTCACAACGGACGGCCGGATCAAGGCCATGGACCTCGAGGTGCTCGTGGACGACAAACACTTCTTCCCCAACTACAACGCGGCGCCCGTCATCCACACCAAGACCTTCGAGAAGTACCCGGAGATCGCGGGGCTGCTCGACCCGGTCAGCAGGAAGCTGACGACGGAGGTCGCCCGAGCGCTCAACGCGAAGGTGGATGTCGACGGGCGGGACCCGCACGAGGTGGCGAAGGACTGGCTGATCCGGGAGGGGTTCATCAAGAGCTGACGCAGGAGGGGTTGCGAGCTGCTGCCGGTTTGCTGCACTGAAGTGTGTTGTGGTGAGCGGGAGTGAGTCCTGGTGGGGTCCAGCCAAGGTGAACCCAAAAGCCACCACGGGATGATCTTGGTGTCTTGACCCTCGGTCCTGGCTCTACCACCGGGGGCTTGGCTCTGTCCCGGGTTCCGCTGTTCCGATCCGCCCCCGGCGCTGACGCCGCGATGATCCCGCGCGGGTGCGCATGGCGCGCTCGGCAGGCTGGGCATCGGGTGGGGTGGGGATGACTTCGATCGAGCGGACCGCGTACCCGCGGTTCAAGCGGCTGATCACCGCGCGTGAGCTGCACGTGTTCTTCACGCCCTCCGAGGAGGAGCGGGCCTGGGCGCAGGAGGCCGCGGACTCCGACGAGCACCAGCTGGCGCTGCTACTGGCGTTGAAGTCGTACCAGCGGATGGGCTGCTTCCCGAAGGCGCACGACGTGCCGGACCAAGTGGTGGAGTTCGTGCGCCGGGCGGCGGAGCTGCTGGAGGACACCCTGCCGGTGTACGCCTCCGGCCGTACCGCCGAGCGGCACCGTTCGTGGGTGCGGGAGCGGTGCGGGATGCGCTACGACGGACCCGGGGCCCGCGCGCTGGCCGAGGAGACGATGCGGATCGAGGCGGCGTCGAAGAACAACCCGGCGGACCTGATCAACATCGCGTTGGAGAAGCTGGTGGAGGCCGGGCTGGAGATCCCCCGGTTCTCCACCCTGGACGCGATGGCCTCCACGGTGCGGGCCCGGGTGAACGAGGAGATCCTGGCCGGCATCCGGGAGCGGATGACCGAGGACGAGCGGATGCGGCTGCTGGGCCTGGTGGACATCGTCGGCCTGGACGGTAAGACGCTGTTCAACGCGCTCAAGCACAACCCCGGCCGGGCGACCTGGTCGAACTTCAAGCGCCTGAAAGGCCACCTGACGTGGGTCGACGGGCTCGGCGAGACCGGCAAGTGGCTGGAGTCGGTGGCGTCGGGCAAGGTCGCTGACTTCGCCGGCGAGGCACAGGCCCAGGACGCGGCGGCACTCAAGGACTACACCCCGAACCGGCGGGTCGCGCTGATCGCCTGCCTGGCCGCGAAGGCGAGGATGCGGGCCCGCGACGACCTGACGACCATGTTCTGCAAGCGGATGGCGGGCAGGCGAAGAAGGCCCGCGAGGAGCTGGAGGAGATCCGGCGCCAGCAGCAGAAGATCGTGGAGCGGCTGGTCGCCAACTACCGCACGCTGCTGCAGCAGGTCGACGTCGGCGGGCCCGCGCAGACGGCGCGGGCGAAGGCCGCCGCGCTGACCAAGCAGGCGCTGGACGCGCTGGAGGGCCTGGATGAGGAGTCCAGCGCGGCCGAGGCCGCCTCCAAGCTGGAGGGCCGGGTCTCGCCCGCCCTGCTGATGCTGGCCGAGGGGCTGATGGTGCAGTCGAACGGGCTCGCCTCGCTCACCGCGGCGGTGGAAGGGCTCGGCGGGTTCGACGCCCAGTACGCGCAGATCGAGCGGGTCTCCGCGCACCACGGCGACAACTGGGAGGTGCTGCTGCACGGGCACCTGAAGGCCGACCGGCCGGTGATGTTCGATCTGACCGACGTGATCGAGCTGAAGGCCACCAGCGAGGACTCCTCCGTGCTGGACGCCCTCGCCCACGCCAAGGCTCACCGGGCAATGGTGCGCGACTTCATCCCCGACCGCGACGCGGACGGCCGCAAGGTCGACGTCTCCTTCGCCACGCAGAACTGGCAGAAGGCGATCCGCGACCGGCGCCGGCCCGGCCACTTCGTGCGCCGCCACTTCGAGGCGATGGTTTTCTACTACCTCGCCGACGAGCTCCGCACCGGCGACGTCGCGGTGCTCGGCTCGGAGGAGTACGCCGACTGGTCCGAGCAACTGCTGCCCTGGGGGCAGGTCGAGGCGAAGCTGCCCGAGTACCTGGCGGAGGTCGGCCTGAGCAGCCCGGGTGAGGCGGCGGCGTTCGACGGCCGGGCCCTGGTCGCCCAGCTACGCGGTCGCCTGAGTGCGGCGGCTGCCGCGGCGGACAGCGAGTACCCCGAGAACGACGAGCTGTTCATCGACCCCGACTCCGGAGCGCCCAAGCTCAAGGCCCGCCGGGCGGAGAAGCCGCGCAAGAGCGCCCAGGTCCTGGAGCAGGCCGTCAAGGAGCGGATGCCCGAGCGCACCCTGCTGGGCATCGTGGCCCGCACCGCGTATTGGATCGAGTGGTGGAACCGATTCGGCCCGGCCTCCGGCAACGACCCGAAGCTGAAGGACCCGTTCGGCCGGTACGTGATCACGACGTTCGTGAAGGGCACGAACATGACCTTCGCCGAGGCCGCCCGGCACATCGCCGGCGTCTCCGGCCACGAGCTGTCCGTCGCGTCCCGGCGGCACGTCACCACCGCGAAGCTGAACGAGGCGATTGGCGACGTGGTCGACCGGCACGCCCAGCTCGACCTGTCCCGCGCGTGGGGCAACGGCACTACCGCGGCGGCCGACGGCACCCACATGGACACCTACCTGGACAACCTGCTCGCCGAGACGTCCGTGCGCTACGGGGCGGTCGGCGGTATCGCCTACCACCACGTCTCGGACCTGTACATCGCCCTGTTCACGCACTTCGTGCCGTGCGGGGTCTGGGAGGCCGTCTACATCATCGAGGGCCTGCTCAAGAACACCTCCGAGGTCCGCCCGACCACCATCCACGCGGACACGCAGGGGCAGAGCTACCCGGTGTTCGCCATCGCCCACCTGCTCGGCATCGACCTGATGCCCCGCATCCACAACTGGAAGGACCTGCTGTTCTTCCGCCCCTCGCGCACCGCGAGTTACGAGCACATCGACGCCCTGTTCGGCGAAGCCGGGCGCAACGTCATCGACTGGCACCTGATCGAGACCCACTTCCGCGACCTGATGCGGGTGATCGTCTCCATCCGCGAAGGCACCATCTCCTCCGTCCTACTGCTGCGGCGCCTGCGCTCCGGCTCCCGGCGCAACGCCACCTACACCGCCTTCCGCGAGGTCGGCAAGGTGATCCGCACCGTCCAGTTGCTGCGCTACCTCTCGGACAGCCCGCTGCGGGCCCGGGTGACGGCGGCGACCAACAAGGTCGAGGCATTCAACGGCTTCTCGGACTGGGTGCGCTTCGGTCAGAACGGCACCGTGGCCGCGAACGACCCGGTCGAGCAGGAGAAGGACGTGAAGTTCACCTCCCTGCTGGCCAACTTGGTGATCTTCCACAACACCCTGGACATCGCCGACGTCGTGCGCGAGCTGCAGACCGAGGCCACGCGCTGGACTCGGGCGCGGACAACGCCTGGCGCACCCAGACCTCGATCGTCCTGGGCTGGTTCCTCACCAGCACCGGCATGGACCGGGCCGAAGCCGCGCAAGCGGTGGAGAAAGCGATCGGTGGCCGGTTCAAGAGCTGGGTCTACCCGGAGCGGACGCTGATCGAATCCGTCGGCGAGGATCTCGCCACCGGCCTCACCGGCCACGCCCCGTACCAGGACCACCGTGAGAGGGCGGCGCTGGAGGATTTCCATGACCGCTACTGACAGCCTTTCGGTCTGGCTGCGCGTGCGCCGTGAGGTCGACTGGCAACGTGCACCGGCCCTACAGCGGGTCCCGCCCGGCCGCGACGGGTTCCGGTCCTGGTGCGAGGGACCGGTGTGCCGGCGCGACCCGATTCGCGCCGAGCGTCTGCTCGGCGCATACGCCCTGGCCCGGGAAGATGCCGCGCACCGCACCCCGTTGGATTTCGCACTGCTTGCCCGTTGGCAGTGCGAAGTCCTTGCTGCGACACGGGCGCCGTTTCGCGTGAGCGACGCCTATGCGAAGGCCGGCCGCGAGCACTACGGCCTGACCCCTCACACGCAAGCCGATTTCGATTCCTGTCTGCGCGAGACGACCGACCCGGACGTCCCGCTGGCGGGTCGCGCGGCCCGCGCCTACCTCGATGTGGCGTTCTTCCACCCCTTCACCGATGGCAATGCCCGCGCTGCACTGTTGACCTTGGTCCATGTTCTGGCCCGGGAAGACATCGTCCTTCCTGAGGTCGGTCCTCTTCAGACCACCCGCTACGCGGATGACCCGGCCGGTGCCGCCGACCTTGCCGCTCTCATCAGGGTGCTCAACCGCCGCCGATACTGAGGCGTTCGGGCTGAGAGCACCGACAACTTCCCTCAGACTTCAACAAACCATCGTTTGTTGAAGATCGCCTCGCAGGCCGCCGGAAGGACCCCAGAGCCTTCAAAAACTCCTTCAAAAACCCAGGTGGTTCAACAACCCCCGACCACCGTTTTCTGACAGGATTCCGGGCGTGAGCACCCCACTTGAAGACGCCCAGTTTGAACTCCTGGTCGCCGAGCCCGCCATCCGCACCGAGATCCGCATCGGATACGCACGGGTGTCCACCGGCGGACAGAAGCTCGACCGCCAACTCGACGCCCTCAACGCGGTCGGCTGCCGCCGGATCTTCTCCGACAAGAAGTCCGGGAAGAACGACCTGCGACCCGAGCTGAAGGCGTGCCACGCCTTCCTCGCCCCCGGCGACACCCTGGTGGTCCCAGCCCTCGACCGCTACGGCCGCTCGCTGCAGGACCTGATCGCCATGGTCAGCGAACTGCGCAAGCGCGAGATCGGCTTCACCTCCCTGCACGAACGGCTCGACACCACCACCCCCGGCGGCAGGCTCGTCTTCCACGTCTTCGCCGCCCTCGCCGAGTTCATCCGCGAGCTGATCGTCTCCGGCACCCGCGAGGGCCTGGCCGCCGCCCGAGCCCGCGGCAAGGTCGGCGGCCGGCCAACCGTCGTCAACCCCGACATCATCCGGGCCGCCCGCGACATGCTCCCCAACCCCGAGCACTCGATCACCTCGATCGCGAAGCTCCTCGGCGTCAGCCCCGGCACGCTCTACAACCACATCCCCGACCTGCAAGAACTCCGAGCCAGCCGTATCCCCGCCCAGCTCGAAGCGGGCACCCGGTGATCCCCGGCCTGCACCGGACCAAGGGCGGAGCCCTCCAGCTCGGTTCGGACGAGCCCGGCGTGCCCGGACCTTTCGGGACCTGGACTGATCAGGACGACGAGGAGAACGAGCGCGACGCGGCCTGGGACGACACCGAACCGCACTGCTGACGTACCAAGATCATCCCGTGGCGGCTTTTGGACTCACCTTGGCTGGCCCCCCTGGTGGTGGGTTCGCGGGGTGGGAACGGGGGTTCTGGAGCCGAATGGGTGACCTTGGCGGTGGTTGCTCGTTGGGCTTGGCAGGTGTCCGGCCTGGCGGGAGGGGGGTGGTGTGGTGGGTGGTTTGCGGGAGTTGGCGGCGCCGTTCGTGGTGCCGGGGCCTTGTGGGGTGGCGGTCCGGGACCGTCTGAAGCACCTCACGCCCCAGGACGAGAACGTGCTCCGCGCCGTCGGTGAGCATCAAGGGCGTCTGGCCTCGCGTGACCTCAAAGCTCGCTGCGCGGATGGTCTGGAGCACAGCGCGGACACCTGGGCATCGCGCAAACGGAACCTGACGCCGCTGTCGTCGTCACGGATCGCGGGTGCGATCACCAAGGCCACGCACGACCAGTGGGCACTGGCACGCCGTGGTCAGGCCGCACACATCCAGACACTGGAAGCCGGAATCAAGACGCTGCGCCACCGCCTGTCCCTCCCGATCGGGGAACCCGGGACGAAGCGGGCCCCAGGCGGCTACCGCTCCCGGAGCGAATGGTTCTACAAGTCCCGGCGCCTGGCCGCGCTGGAGGCGCGGCATGCGGCCGTTGTCGCCGAACGGCAAGCCGGACATGTGCGTGTGGTGCGGGGCGGCAAACGTCTCCTCAACACCCGCCACTACCTTACCCAAGCCCATCTGACCGAGGAGCGGTGGCGGGAGCGGTGGGAGGCGGAGCGTTGGTTCATCGCGGCGGATGGTGAGTCGGGGAAGCGGTTTGGGAACGAGACGATCCGTGTCACCCCGGACGGTGAGGTGTCCATCAAGCTGCCCGCCCCGCTCGCGCACCTTGCCAACACCCGGCACGGCCGCTACACCCTCACCGCCACCGTGGCGTTCGCGCACCGGGGCGTGGAGTGGGGCGACCGCATCGCCGCGAACCGGGCCGTCGCCTACCGCATCCACCTCGACACCTACCGCCGCCGCTGGTACCTCACCGCATCCTGGCAACGCCCCATGGTGCAGACCATCCCGCTGGAGACCGCCCGCGCCCGGGGCATGATCGGCGTCGACACCAACGCCGACCACTTCGCCGCCTACCACCTCGACCCGCACGGCAACCCCATCGGCAACCCGCACCGCTTCGGCTACGACCCGACCGGCACCACCGCCCACCGCGACGCACAGATCCGCCACGCCCTGACCCGCCTGATCCACTGGGCCAAGCAGACCGGTGTCGCCGCGATCGGCATCGAGGACCTCGACTTCACCACCGAGAAGACCCGCGAGAAACACGGCCGCAAGAAACGGTTCAGGCATCTGATCTCGGGCATCCCGACCGGCAGGCTCAAGGCCCGGCTGGTCTCCATGGCCGCCGAACAAGGCCTGGCCGTTGTCGCCGTCGACCCCGCCTACACCTCCCTGTGGGGTGCCCAGCACTGGCAGAAACCGCTGGCCACCCCCAAGCGAAAGATGTCCCGTCACGATGCCGCTGGTATCGCGATCGGACGCCGCGCCCTTGGACACCCGGTTGGGCGTCGGACGGCACCGCCCCCACACGACCGGAGTGATCGTGCGGGGCATCGGACCGCCCAGGCCAGGCCAGGCACCCGGGGGCGTGAGGGAACCCGCCCACCCGCAACGGATCACGCCCCTGGAGGCGTGCCGCCGAACGGGACGCGAAAGCGGGAACCCAGCGCATCCAACACCGTTCGGGATGCGCCCAGTACACAGCAGTGGGTCCAGGACTCACTCATGCGCACTGGTTAGGAACGGTTCATCAAGAAGGGGTGAGGGGGCTTTCATTGAGCCCTCCGCGGGTTACAAAGAAGTCGATGCAAAGAAGGTGTTGCAAAGCCCCCTTTGCAACTCTATCGTTGGGGCATGGAAGCGAAAGAAGCCGCCGGCGACCACAAGGGCGCCGACGATCCGAAGGTGCTCAACATCGACGCCCGCACGCTGCGCGGGCTCGCCCACCCCCTGCGCATCCGACTGCTCAACACACTCCGCGAGTTCGGCCCCGCCACCGCGTCCAAACTCGCCGACCGGCTCGGCGAGTCCAGCGGTGCCACCAGCTACCACCTGCGCCAACTGGCCACGTACGGCTTCGTGGAGGAAGACCCGACGCTCGGCAAGGGCCGCGAGCGGTGGTGGCGGGCGCTGCACTCCGGCAGCGCCTTCAACACGAAGATCATGCGGGACGCCGACCCCGAGGTCCGCGGCGCCATGAACGTGGTGCTCCATGAAATCGCCACGACCCACGCCCAGGAACTGAACACCTGGCTCGGCACGATGCACGAGTGGCCCCAGGAGTGGACCGAGAACTGGGACCTCAGCGACTTCAAGATCCGGCTCACCCCTGAGCTCAGCAGCGAACTGGCCTACAAGATCCACGACTTGGTCAACAGCTATCGCGGACGCGTCCCCGAGGACGCCGAAGGCTCGGCCGTGGTCCGCACGCATCTGCACCTCTTCCCGCGCCCCAGCGCCTGAACCGACCGAAGGGACCCATCGCCATGCACCCCGATACACACCTGCAGCTGCACGCCGCCCGATCCACCGAACTGCGCCACAAGGCCGATGAGTTCTGCCTGGTGCCGCGCGCCCCACGCAAGCGCATGCGAACCCAACTGGGCTGGACCATGGTGGAGTTGGGCCTGCGCCTGATACCGAACCAGCCCACACCTTCGACCCACTCACCCCGCACGGCCTAGAGCCATGGACGGGGGGAAGAACTCACACGACAGCGCGTACGACAACACGGACGACAACAGGAGCACCGACGCGCACGGCGCCCCGCACGCCGCAAGTCGCGACCGCAGGCCGCTCGCCTCGGTCCTGGCGGCCAACTCGATCTCCACCATGGGGAATTCACTCACCCTGATCGGGGTGCCGTGGTTCGTCCTGGAGACCACGGGCAGCGCGGGACGGGCCGGTGTCGTCGCCTTCTGCGCGACGCTGCCGATCGTCGTCTCGGCACTGATCGGCGGGCCCGTCATCGACCGGATCGGACGCCGGCGGGTCTCCGTCGCCTCCGACCTGGTGTGCGGCCTCGCCGTTGCCGCCATCCCGCTGCTGCACTACGCGGACGCGCTCGACTTCTGGATGCTGTGCGCGCTGATGGCGGTCAGCGGACTCCTGCACACCCCGGGAAACACGGCGCGATACGTCCTCGTACCCGATCTCGCCGAGCACGCCGGCACCACTCTCGCCCGCGCCGCCAGCCTCTTCGACGCCGTCTCGCGCGGCGCCCGAATGGTCGGGGCGGCGCTGGCCGGCGTACTGATCGCGCTGGTCGGCGCGGAGACCGTACTGCTGCTGGACGCTGCGACGTTCCTGACCTCCGCGCTGCTGATCGCGGCCGGGGTACGAGGAGTACGCGCGGCCGAGCCGCGAAAGGTCACCGCTCCCGTCTCGCTGCGGGCGTACCGCGCCGAACTGCGCGAGGGATACACCTACTTGCTGGGCAACCGGCTGCTGCTCGCGGTCGTGGTGATGGTCCTCTTCATGAACGGCACCGATCAGGGCTGGAACGCCGTCCTGCTGCCGGTGCACGCCTCCGCCGAGCTGGGCGGGGCCAGGGACATCGGGCTGCTCACCGCGCTGTTCGGCGCGGGCGGGCTCACCGGCGCGCTGCTGTACGGGGCGGTCGGGCACCGTTTCTCGCGGCGGGCCGTCTTCACGGTGTGCGTGGTGCTGTGCGGGGCGCCCAGGTATGCGGTCGCGGCGCTGACCGGGACGACGCTGCCGCTCGCCGTGACCATGGCGCTGAGCGGCATCGCGGGCGGGGTGCTGAACCCGATCCTGACGACGGTGATCTACGGAAGCGTGCCCGACGAGCTGCGCAGCCGGGTCTCCGGGGTCCTCACGGCGGGCGGTGAGCTGGCCATGCCGGTGGGCGGTCTCGCGGCCGGCCTGCTGGTGGAGAGCGCGGGCGCGAGGGGTGCGCTGCTGGCGATGGGCGGGGTGTACCTGCTGGCGACGCTGAGCCCGCTGGTGTTCCCGGTGTGGCGGACGATGGACGGGGCGGGGGGCGGGGATACGGCAGCGGGGTCCGGGCCCGGGTCCGGAGGTACGGCGCCGGAGGCCTCCGTACCGTCACCGGCCGCCGAGGTCAGCAGCTCGGGACCTTGCTCCCCTGCTCCAGCGCCTGGAGCGAGGACACCGCGCTCTTCAGGGTCGTGACCGGGATCAGCTGAAGTCCCTCGGGGAGCTCGGCAAGCGCCTGCCTGCACTCGGCCTTCGGGACGAGGAAGACGGTCGCACCGTCGCGGTGCGCGGCCTGAGTCTTCAGCGACACCCCGCCGACCGCGCCGACCGTGCCGTCCGCCTGGATCGTGCCAGTGCCCGCGATGGTGCGGCCACCGGTGAGATCGCCGCCGGAGCCGTTGCCGTTGAGTTTGTCGACGATGCCGAGCGCGAAGAACAGACCCGCGCTGGGGCCGCCCACATCGGCAAGGTGCAGAGTGACGTCGACCGAGTCCTTCGGCTTGCCGAGGTAGTTCAGGGCCGCGTCGACGGCGGAGTTCTGCGACTTCTTCATGTCTTCGAGGTTGTGCTTCTCGATTTCCTTCTCGGAGCCGCCGGTCGGGTAGACGGAGTTGCGGGGCATAACCGCCCGGTCTGTACGGAACCAGCCGTCGATCACGTCGCCGACGCCGATGTCGGCGGTCGGCCCGGTCGCGAGGATCGTCGTCATCCGCAGCTGCCCGCTGGTGGGCCGGGTCGGCGCGCCCTCGATACTGATCACGGGCTTGCCCTGATCGTTCCCGAGCACATTCGCGGTCGTGCCGGGCTGCGCCAGGGTGAACGGCAGCGGCGCGAAGGCGGCTACGCCGAACAGGGCAAGGATGGGCAGGGCGCACAGGGCGATGATGCGGGAGCGTGAGAGGCGAGTGAGCACCCGCCCAATCTAACGGCCTCACCCACGATTGGCAGCGGCGGCGCAGCGCCTGGGACCTCCGCCTTGGATTCGAAGGCCCCAGACACCGCTCCTTCTCCCACTGCCAATCGTGGGTGAGGCCGTAACTCTCCGGGTCGGCCGGCCGGACGGCCCCGGTGTCACCTCAGCGCGTCCGCCACCTCGCGGGCCGCGTCCACGACTCGGGGGCCGACCCGTTCGGGTATCGAGTCCGTGAGCATGACCACGCCCACGCTTCCCTCGACCCCCGTCACCCCGACCAGCGCAGCCGCGGCCCCGCTCGCCCCGGCTTCCAGTTCGCCGTGGGTGAGGGTGAAGGCGGTCTCGCCCACCGGCATCTGGCGGGCGGCAAGGATCGCCCGGCCCGCGGCACCCCGGTCCAGCGGGTGGCGGAAGCCGGCCCGGTAGGCCACGTGGTAGTCGGTCCAGGTCGGCTCGACGACGGCGACCGCCAGCGCGTCACTGCCGTCGACCAGTGTGAGATGGGCGGTGGCCCCTATGTCCTCGGCGAGGGACCGCAGCGCGGGCAGCGCTGCTTCCCGTACGAGCGGATGCACCTGGCGGCCCAGGCGCAGCACGCCGAGGCCCACCCTGGCCCGGCCGCCCAAATCGCGGCGTACCAGGGCGTGTTGCTCCAGGGTGGCAAGCAGACGGTAGACCACGGTTCGGTTGACGCCGAGCTTTTTGGACAACTCGGTGACGGTCAGGCCGTGGTCGGTGTCGGCGAGCAGTTTGAGGACTCGTAGTCCCCGGTCGAGCGTCTGGGAGGTCTCCGCGGTCACGACGCCCTCTCCTCTTTCTCCTCTTTGGTGAGCGGCGGCGGCTGGCTCCCATGGAAATGTGCATCACCGGTCCCAGCGGCGACGCACGGAGAGGCCGCCGGCAGCCGACTGCGCTCCGCGGCGGCACTGCCACGGGGCGTGCATATTTTTGGGACAGTAGCGAGTCAGTCCGCTCAGCGGAAGACCTCGTTCAGAATCCGGGCGCCGACGGGAGTGGAGTTGTGGTGAAGAAGCATCCGCACCGGTCAGCGCGGCGCCGGCCGAAACCTGGACGTCTACGCGCGTCCAGGTCGGCCGATGGCTCGGCGGGCGCTCCGCGCACCGGGGGTGAAAGGACGCTAACTCACCGTGAAAGTCTGTTGGACAACTTTTCCGTTCACGAGCACCTCACAGGCTCTGATCGCTTTCGTCGCCGGGTCGCGGACGGTGAAGTTGAGGGCGAAAGTGCCGTCCAGTCCGATGACCCGGGTGACGTACGAGTCCGAGGTCTGCTTCCCGTCCGCGGTGCGGCCTGTCACCGAGACCGTGGCGACGGGGGCGAAGCCCCGGCCGGTCACCTGGACGGCCGTGCCGACGGGCCCCTCGGGCGGCGAGAGCGCGAAGGACGGTCCGGCGGGGGCGGTCCCGTCCTGGACGGTGAACGCCGCGGTCTCGGTGCGCGGGTTGACGAGGACTTCCCGGACCCGGATCGCGACGGTGTCGGCGGCGTTGACCGTGAAGGTCTGCGAGAACGCCCCGTCCAGCCCGACGACCTTCGTCTTCGCCGGGTCGGACGTCTGTGATCCGTCGGCCCGCAGCCCGACGACGGATACGGTGGCCACGGGGGCGAAGCCCTGCCCGAGCACGGTGACGGCGGTGCCCTTCGGCCCGGCCGACGGGGTGAGGACGACAAAGGTCGGGGCGACGGTCAGCGGGGTGAGGGCCTGCGCTCCTCCTGCGGTGACCTGGAGCGCGTACACGGCGCGCGGGGTGGATCCGGCCACGGTGACCGTACCGGCGAGCGTTCCGTCGGCGTTGATCCGGAGAGTGGAGCGGCTGATCCGTGCGCTGTCGCAGGCACTGCCGTCGGCTGCGCAGAGCGCGGCGGCGGGTGTGGTCCCGGTCGGCCAGTCGCCGCCGGAGAGAGTGATCGTTCCGCCGGGTTTGACCTTCGCCGCGCCCGCGGAGAGCGTCGCGGAGGCGTCGGTCACGGCGAACGGGGTGGTCAGTACGGTCGACGGGTCGTTGCCTTCGTCGACCTGGATCGAGGCGATGGCCGGGTCGGAGACGGTGAAGTCGGCGCTGAACGTGCCGTCGGCGGTGCTCTTCACATAGACGGCGGTGTCATCGAGCGTCGCACCGCTCGCGTCCAGGCCGACGGTGTTGATCCAGCGGTCCTGGAAGTAGTTGCTGCCGGTGACCTTGATGACGCTGCCGAGCGGTGCACCGGCGCGGGAGAGAGCGATGGCCCGTGGCCCGCCCGGGACGTACGCCTTGACGGTCAGGGGTGCGGTCGCCTCCTTCGTGCCGTCGCCGACCTTCACCAGGTACGAGCCGTCGGGCACCGCGCCTGCGGCGGCGAGCACCGCGCTTCCGGTCAGCTCCCCCGAGCCGCTGATCGCGAGGGTGCTGGAGACGAACTTGCCGGTGTCGCAGCCACCGCCGTCCGCCGCGCAGAGCGACGGTACGGGGGTGGCGCCGACGGTCCACAGACTGCCCGACAGGGCGACACCGGTGGACGGCCGGACGGCGGCCGTGGGCGCGGTGAGGGTTGCCGGATGGCCTGCGGTGCCCTCGGCGGTGACGGTGCCGATGGAGCCGCCGCCGCCGGTCACGTCGCACGGGGTCTCATAGGTGGAGCCGAGCACCTTCGTACGCGTCAGATTGCGTATCGGGGTGAAGGAAATCGGTCCGCTCGCGTTGGCGGGGATGATGAAGTCCCCTTCGTACGGCGGGATCTCGATCGGCTTCCCGGACGGGATGCTGAGGTTGATCTGGGGTCCGGTGACGGTGACCGTGCCGGTCGCGCCGCCCGACATGGCGAGGTCGATGCTGGGGGTGGTGGGCACATCGTTCAGGCTGATTCCGCTGGTGGCGGGCGACGGGCCGAGGGTGACCTTGGCGTGGACCTTGCCGCCCGGGTCGACGATGCCCGGCGAGAGGGCGACACTCATCTGCTGCGGCCCGGTGGCCTCGCCCTGGCCGGCGGGCAGGGAGCAGTGGACGGTCGGCGTGACCGTACCGGCGTGGGCGGCGGGGGCGAGTGCGAGGGTTCCGCCGGTCCAGACGAGCACGGTCCCGGTGGCGAGGGCGACGGCGCGGCGCACCACCGCACCGTGTCTTTCCGGTCTTCTCGATCCTTCCGGTCTTCTCGATCTCGGCCGTACGAACATGCGACTCCTCCGTGACTACGGGAATGCTCCGAATTCGAAATGGCGACGCCCGCCTGCTCCATTGCGATACGGAGCAGGCGGGCATCTCCGGGTCTTTCCCCCTGACGGCTCTTACGACCTCGCCGTCAGAGAAGAGTGAGTGTCAGGGTGGCGCTGTAATCTCCGGGCCGGGTGAATCCGGGAACCGTCAGTGTGAGATCGGCGTCGGCGTCGAACCGGCCTCCGGTGAATGGACGGGACCCGTCCGGATTCATCCGGCAGAGGCTCGCCGCCTCGCTCCCGAGCACGGCGGGCGACCCGGCCACCGGCACGCCCGAACTCCCGTTCTGCGCCGTACACTTGGGTGTCCACCGCACGGCGCCCGCCGGGATGGTGTCCCCGCCGGCGCTGGTGAATCCGGTGAGGGTGGCGGTCAGGGACCAGCCGCTGTTGACGCCGCGGGCGTCCTCCACCTCGACCCGGTTGAGCCGGGAGCGCTGCACACCGCTGCCGGTGCCCAGGACCGTCGTACCGAAGTCGACGGTGTCGCCGTCCTGGACCATGGACAGCGTCCCGGCCCTGACCGAGGTGTTCAGCTTCTGATCGGCGCTGCCACCGCCCCCTCCCCCGTCCGTGGTGACGGTGAACGGGGTGGTCCGTACGGTGGCGGGGTCGTTGCCCTCGTCGGCCTGGACAGCGACGACGGCATCGGAAATCACGGTGAACTCGACGGCGAACGTGCCGTCCGCGCCGCTCTTGACGTAGACCGCGCTGTCGTCGAGCCCGGTGCCCGTCGCATCGAGGCCGATGACATTGATCCAGCGGTCCGGGTTGTAGTTCTTTCCGCTGACCGTGATCACACTGCCGACCGGTCCGCTGCTCCGCGAGAGCGAGATCTCGCGGTCGCCGGCCGCGACGGCCTTGACGGTGAGGGGAGCGGTGGCTTCCTTCGTGCCGTCGTTGACCTTCACCTTGTACGCGCCGTCCGGCACCGCCCCGGCCTCCGCGAGGGTGGCCGTGCCGTGCAGCGTTCCGTAACTGTCGATGGTGAGGGTGTGGCCCTTGAACTTCAGCGGATCGCAGCCGCCACCGCCCGCCGCGCAGAGCGAAGGCACGGGTGTGCCGCCCGGCGTCCAGCCCGAACCACCCAGTTTCACATCGGTGTTGGGGCGCACGGAATCGGCGGGAGCGGTCAGGGTGGCGGGCTCGGAGCCGGTGCCCTCCACCGTGACGGTGCCGACGCTGCCGCCCCCGCCGACCACGTCACAGGGCGTCTCGAAGACCGAGCCGAGCACCTTGGTCTGCGTCAGCGTACGGACCGGGGCGAACGAGATCTCGCCGGAGGCGTCCGCGGGTACCAGGAAGTCGCCTTCGTACGGCGGAAGTTCGATGGGCTTCCCGGCCGGGATGTCCATCGTGAACTCGGCGCCCCGCACGGTGACGGTACCGGTGGCCCCGCCGGACATCGCGAGGTCGAGGCTGGGGATGGTCGGTACGTCCTCCAGCGGCAGAGCGCTGGTGGCGGGGGACGGGCCCAGCGTGACCTTGGCGTGCACCCTGCCGCCCGGAGCGACGACCGCGGGCGACAGCTCGACGGTCATCTCCTGCGGCCCGGTCGCCTCGCCCTGACCGGCGGGCAGGGTGCAGTGGACGGTCGGGGTGACCGTCCCCGTGGCCTGCTGTCCGGCCGGTGACCTGGCCTGGGCGGTGGCCCCGACACAGCTGAGTGACAGTACGAAGCAGGCAGCAAGCAGACCGGTCACGCCGGGTCTTCGTCGTCGGATCACCAGACACCCCTCCATGGCCCATTGATTGCGCACATTGAGGAGGTCGCATGCAGAGAAGTCAAGAGAGGATTGACTGATCCTTATCAGAAATGCCCGAAAAGCATTTCAGCAGGCATTTTTCACGCACCTGTTGACATCTATTGACATCTCCGGAGATCACAGCTTCACTGCACCCGACATGCCGGGCCCGGCACGCAGATCCACAAGAAGATCGCGTACGCATCGATTACGGCAAAGCGCGGAATCCCATGGATCTGCGAATTTCAACCGGAAGGAGTTCCCCCCGTCATGTCAATCACTTCAGTACGGCCGTCGAACCGAAGACGCATCCGCATCCCGCTGGTGCTGGCCGCGGCCTGCTCCGCGGCCGCCGCGCTCGCCCTGGCACCGACGGCCCAGGCGGTGACCCCGACCACCGCGACTGCCACGTACGACTGCGGGGCCTGGGGCAGCGGTCTCGCCACCCTGACCGCAACCGACTCGGGCACGTCCAAGTCCATCAAGCTCACCTCAACCGATATCAAAATGCCGCCCGGCACCGCTGCCGACCCGAACAGCATCACGACGACGCTCAAGCTCACCAAGACCTCGGGCGGCGTCACCAGTCAGGTGCAGTTCTCCGGGAAGGCCAACCCCGGCATGGCCTACCCCAGCCCGTTGATCACCCTGGGGCCGCTGAAGCTCACCTCCGGCACCCTGGCGGCGGGTGACACCACGAACTCCCTGGTGCTGTCCGGTCCGCCCAGCGCCACCAACTGGTCACTGCAGATCGTGACCTCGTCCCCGACGTCGGCCACGGTTCCGTGCGTGGCCACGGGCAACCAGTCCGCGCCGTTCGTCTGGTAACCGTCCGCCCGAAAGCCGTTCGTCCGGCGACCGCACCCGATCCGCACGAACGCCGCCGGCCCGGAGCGAGGACCGCTGTCCCCGCCCCGGGCCGGCACTTCACGGGAGCCACCTCACCTCATCCAGGTATCCCCACGCTGGACACAACCCCCTTGCGTTCGATCCTTCAATTCATGGTCAACTCTCACGACAATTACTCAGCCTCATTGATAAAGTGACACACCGCATATCGCCCACAGGGGCGACATACGGGAATCATTGGGACTACGGGGGTAACCACCAGTGGCGTGGGACGAGTGGGAGCAGCTGAAATCCGAAGCGGCAGAAAGACGCTCGGCCCAGATGCGATTGAACCAAGTCGAACCAGGCGGCGGAGGGCCGACTCCCCAGGGTGATCTGAAGGTCAATCAGCAGGACCTGGCAGCGATCGGCAATACCGCATACCGGATGTACGGGGATCTCGAAAAGGCCGGTGACCACGCCCGCGCCGCCACCCAGAAGGCTGCCGGAGGCCTCAAGACGGAGACCTTCGCGATAGGCGCGGCCCTCGATCACGTGGCCTCACGGTGGATCGACCAGGTCCGCTCCCTGCTGGACGCCTGCGCTCACATCTCGAACCATCTCGATTTCACCAAGGGCGCCCACGCCGGCGACGAGGTCTACATCAGCACGATCATCAGCAACATCGACACGCTCGACAAGGGCTTCGACGAGAGGTCGGGCCACTGATGGACCTCGACTCCCTGCGCTTCGCGAACTTCTCCGACCTGGACGCGGCCATCACCGACTGGGAACAAATGGTCACCAAGCTCAAGGTCCTCCAGGACGACGCGAAGGACGCCCTCAAAGCCAAGTCGGACAAAGCGAACTGGGCCGGTGAAAACGCCACCGTGACCCGCGCTTTCGTGGACAAGACGGCCGGAGAGTTCGCCGACGCCCACACCCAGGCCGAAACCATCACAAAGATCCTCACCGACACCCGTGGGGAACTCGTCGGCTACCGCGCACAGCTCGACGCGGCGATCCACCGAGGGGTACAGAAGAACCTCACCGCCCTGGACACGGGCGAGGGATCCTTCACCGTCACCATGAACATCCACCCCGACCGGGCGGCGAAGGGCACCACGCTGCCCGAGCACACCCAGCAGGATGTCGACGCGTTCCGGGACGAAATTCAGAACATTCTGAAGAAGGCCACGGAGAGCGACACATCGGCGGCGAAGGTGCTCACCCTCATCGTCGACCAGGCCAAGTACGGCTTCTCCGATGCCGGCTACTCGGGCCGCGACTCCGCGGCCAAGGCGGTGGCGGAGGCGGAGAAGGCAGCGAAGATCCTCACGAAGGACCCGCACGACGTCACGCTGACCGAGCTCAACACTCTCAACACCACCCTGGCCGCATACAAGAACGACCCTCTCTTCGCCGAGCGGTTCGCCACTCAGGTGGAGCCGAAGAAGATTCTCGAGTTCTACGCCGGAGTCGCCGACCCGTACCAGGGCTTCGGAAGGGACCCGAAGTTCTTCGAACAGGCGAAGCAGCTCCAGAAGAATCTCGGCATCACACTGGGCACGGCCACGCTTTCCGACAGCGACAAGATGCAGGGCTGGGAAGAGAAGATGGTGAAGCTGGGCCCGGACCGGCTCGGCATCGACGACGCCAACGACCCGACGGGCTTCGGGGTCATGAGCAACCTCATGCGCTTCGGCGACTACGACGACCAGTTCCTCAACGACTACGGCGACAAGCTCATCGCCTATGACAAGGAACGCAACGTCAAGGACATGAGTCCCTGGGTCAACAACTGGAATCAGGGAGACCTCAACTTCTACGGCAAGAACGACCGGGGCCGGGACCCGATGACCGGCTTCCTGGAAGCCCTGGGCCACAACCCCGACGCCTCGACCCAGTTCTTCGCAAACCCTCGGGAATTGCATCAGGCGGGCGAGAACCCGCAGGTCACCTGGTCACGGAGGGAAGCGGAAGGAGTCCCTAGCCTCTACGAACTGGCCTCCTGAACAGGGATGTTGCCGAGGAGCTCCCTTCTGATGCATGATCTGCTCTCCAGAAGGGATGGTCTGGAGTGGTGCATCAGCGCAAGGTGGCCCTGGCCGGGTCGGCTCAACTGGAGCTCGTCTCCGGGGTGGTCCAGCTTCGCCCCGAGGATGCGATGTTCGACGCGATGCTGCGCGGTTGGCGTGCTCAGCAGAAGTCGCGAGGGCTGAAGGACGAGACGATCGACCCGAGGGAACGGCTGATACGCCGGTTCCTGGAGTTCACGAACGAGTACCCGTGGCGGTGGACGCCCGCCCATCTGGACGAGTGGTCGGCATCGCTGACGAGCGAGAGGCACCTGGCGCCCTCCACGATCCGCAGCTACCAGGGCACCGTTGGGCTGTTCACCGAGCTCCTCATCGACGCCCGATACGGCTGGGCCCCCGCCTGCGAGGAAGCCTTCGGCACCTTCCCGGTGGCGATCTGCCATGAGTGGAATACCCTCCCTCACCTGCAGGATTATGAAGGATCTCCGGAGGCACGACCGTTCACCAGGGAAGAGCTGCAGCTTTTCCTCGACTATGCCGACGAACAGGTCGAACGAGCGGTACGGGCGAAACGCAAGGGCGTCCTGGCGGCCTACCGCGACGCCACCCTCTTCAAGGTGATCTACGGGTGGGGGCTTCGGCGGACCGAGACGTCCAAGCTTGACGTGGTCGACTTCGGGCGCAATCCACAGGCCCGGCAGTTCGGCCGGTACGGCACGCTCAATGTCCGCTACGGCAAGGCGAAGAAGGGGCAGCCGCCGCGGCGGCGGAACGTGCTGTCGGTGATGGACTGGGCCGTCGAGGCGGTCGCCGACTATGTCGAGAACGTCCGACCGCGCTTCGGATTCCCCGATCACCCGGCTCTGTGGATCACCGAGCGAGGGGGCCGCCTGCAGCCCGGCTCGATCAACGACCGGTTCGAGGCATATCGGGACGCCCTGGGGCTGCCCAAGGAGTTGACCCCGCACGGACTTCGTCATTCTTACGTCACGCATCTGACCGAGGACGGCGTCGACCGACGGTTCATCCAGCAGCAGGTCGGCCACGAGTGCGACAGCTCCCTGGCCATCTACACGCACGTCAGCGACGACTTCATGAACACTTCCCTGCACAAGGCACTGGCCCCGGCGTTCGCTGGGGTCTGATCAGGAGGGATCCGGCGATGGCCGCCAAGCTCGACTACCACTGGCACCTGCGCAAGGTCATGGCCGACCGCGGGATGTTCTCCACCACCGACCTCATTCCTCCGCTCGCCGAACGCGGCATCAGCCTGTCGTCGAGCCAGGTCTACCGGCTCGTCGTCGAGCGGCCGGAGCGACTGAGCCTGAAGATTCTCATGGCCCTGCTCGACATCCTGGACTGCACCATGGACGACCTCATCGAGCCCATCGCGGCGGCCGGCGCCGTGAAGAAGCCGAAGAAGGCAGCCGCCGGAGGCTCGGCACCCAATACGGAGGGGCTCGGCGGGCTGCGGCCAAAGCGGGCCCGGATCAGGGGTGTTGACCGCTCATGACCACAGCGGACCAGCTCGACCGCGCCGTCGCCGATCCGATCGGCCTGATCACAGACCTCGTCGCCGCTGTCGAGAACAATCTCGACAGCGAGACCATCCGGACCATGGTCACCGCGGTTGCTGGCGGTCGCGCCAAGTCACGACAGCTGGCCAAGGCCCTGGCGATCCGGCCCGCCGTTCTGACGGACGGCCGGTCGCCGGCGCCCCGGGCTGTCGGCGATCTGCTCATCGAGCTCCGCAAGGCCGGCGCCTCGGCGATCGCACCGCCGGTCTGCGCGGGGTGCGGCAAGCAGCTGCGAACCCTCCAGCGCAGGGGCCAAGACTGGTACTGCTCGGTCTGCGGGCAGGAGACCGCTGAGTGCACCGCCTGCGGAAACGCCCGACGCGTCAGCTTCCGTGACCACAAGGGCCTACCCCGCTGCAAGATGTGTCCCGACAGCGACGACCGCGATCCCGTGACGGTCGTCCACGAACTGATCACCGCGATCGCCCCGGTCGCCGACCGCGATGCGGTCGCCGAAGCCCTTCGCCGCACAGCACCCAACCGTCCCACCTACCGGCAGAGACTGGTCTGGGCCCTGGAGGAGAACCCTCGTCTGCTGACCGGGGAGGGGTACCTGGCGCCGCATCGCGCCATCCTGCGGTTCATCGACCTGCTGCACGAGGCCGGTGTGTCCGGGATCGTCCGGCCCGCCTGCCCTCGCTGCCACCGGGTGGTCCGCATCGACAAGCCGCTCGACGGGCAGCGGGTCTGCCGCAACTGCATCGCCAAGTCCCGCTTCGAAGAATGCGTACGCTGCGGTGCCCGGCGCGAGCCGGCCACCCGCGACGCCGACGGGCGACCACTGTGTCCAAGCTGCCTGGTCAAGGACCCGGCGAACCTGGAGACCTGCATCGTCTGCGGCGAGTCACGCATGGTCAGCAACCGCACCACGGACGGGCCGATCTGCCCGAACTGCCGTCCCCTGCCCATTCTGCTCTGCTCGATCTGCGGCCGCACCGCACCCTGCATGCTCTCGAAGCTCACCGGCCTGCCCCGCTGCGGCGGCTGTGACAGGCGCCAAGCCCACTGCACCGTCTGCGGACGAATGCGCGGCATCTACTCCGGCACTGCGGACGCCCCCGTCTGCGGCCCCTGCACCACACCGGACGCCGAGCTCTGGCGCCCCTGTCCCACCTGCGGACAAGCCGAACGGCTGCACGCGCCGGGACCGTGCCCCCGCTGCACCCTCAAGCAGCGGCTCCACGAACTCCTCGCCGATGACACTGGCTCCATCAACCCGAAGCTCCAGTCCCTGCACGACGCCCTGGCCGACACCGAACGAGCCGGCACCGCGATGCGCTGGCTCTCCAAGGGGATCGTCTCCACCGTCCTGTCCGATCTTGGCTCCGGCCGCCGGGCTCTCACCCATGAGGCCCTGGACGAGCTCCCCGAAGGCAAGGTCGTCGAGCACATCCGCAGCGTCCTCGTCGCCACCGGAGCCCTGCCCCAGCGAGATGAACAGATGGTCCGTCTCGAACGGCACGTGAAGGACCTCGTCACCTCCCACGCGACGACCGACGGCCGGAAAATCCTGCACCGGTACGCAACATGGCACCTCCTGCGCCGGCTTCGCCGACGCAGCCGCGGCAAGGAGATTACGCATTACCAGCTCACAGTTGCGCGGCAACATCTGCGGGCGGCCGTTCATCTCCTGGACTGGTTCGAGGAACAGAATCTGACCCTTTCCACCTGTCGTCAGGCCGACCTTGAACGCTGGATGACCAGCGACGATGTCCGCCATCGCCGGGAGGCAGGCCACTTCGTGCGCTGGGCCCTTTCCCAGAAGATCGCCCGCGATCTCAGCTTCCCTGCCGAGCGATGGAACGGCCCCTCCCAGGCGATGGACGACGAAGCCCGCTGGGACACCGCCCGCCGCCTGCTGCACGACGACACCCTCAAGACTGAAGACCGCCTCGCCGGACTGCTGTTGCTCCTCTATGCCCAGTGGCCCGCGGCGATCTCCCGCCTCACCGTCGGCCACATTGAGGAGACGGACGGAGCCGTCCGCATCCGCCTCGGCGCCGTCCCAGTCGAGCTTCCCGCACCCGTCGCTGACCTGGCCCGACAGCAGGTCGCGGCCCGCCGCAGCCATGCCGTCCTCGCCCAGACAGACTCACCCTGGCTCTTTCCCGGCGGCCAGCCCGGCCGGCCGATCAGTGCCTGGGCCATGGGCGAGAGGCTACGCAAACTCGGCATCCGGCTCGCGGAAGCCCGCTCGACCGCGCTGTTCCAGCTCGCCACCGAGCTGCCCGCCGCGGTCCTCGCCCGCACCCTCGGCATCGACATCACCGTCGCCGTCAAATGGCAGCGAGCCGCCGCCGGGGACTGGGCCGCCTACGCAGCCGAGGTCAGCCGCCGCCACCATGACGTCTGAATCCAAAGACAAGGGAGCAACGCAGATGCTGCTACGTGATGTTGAGTACGGCGACGTCGACGCCTACGTCCGGATGCGATGCGACCCGGTCATGATGGCCGAGCTAGGGGGCCCGCTGCCTCGCGAAGGCATGGAGGCGAAGGTCCAACGTGATGTTCAACGAGTGGCAGCGGACACCGACTGGACAAAGATGATCGTGCCCGACGAGGCCGAGCTGGACGTGGTCGCGGGAACCGTGACCTTGTGGCCCCACGACGCAGACGGCGAGCGCATCTCCGAGATCGGCTGGATGGTGCTGCCGGAGTACCAGGGACAGGGGCTCGGGAAGCAGGGCGTCCGCACGCTGCTTGAGCTGGCCCGCGACGACGGCCGGTGGGGGTTGATACACGCATTCCCGGCAACAGCCAACGCCCCGTCCAACGGCATCTGCCGCACGCTCGGCTTCCGATTCCTGGGCAAGCAAGACGTGCCCTTCGCCGGTCGAATCCTGCAAACCAACCACTGGGCTATCGACCCTCGCACCGACCTGACCTGATACAGGACCGCAGCACGCCGGGGACCCGCGCCGAGCCCCGAGGACGGGAGGCATTCAGAGAGTTCCAATACCCGACTCCACCATTACAGCCCGACGGCGCGGGGGCGACGGTCGACAAGGAAGACGAGGTGAACGATCACCTCAAGTACCTGACCAAGGACCGCATCTGGCTCCCGGATGCCACCCTCGACGGCGACAACAAGGTCATCGCCGGCCATGACTCGCTCGGTCACGCCCTGGAAGCGGCCGCCACCGGATACGCGTACGACGCCGACCCGATGTCCGGCAAGGACCCCATGGTCCCCGGCAGCAGAGACCACCGGACGGCCGCGACGGCAGGCGTCATGGAACAGGTGGCGTTCCTGTACGGGAGCGAGGACGGCCCCAAAATGCTGCACGAGCAGTCACAACTGGCCGACAGCCTCGGGAAGATGGGCGCGGCATACATCGACGACATCGACTACAGCCTGTCGGGTGTCGGGGACTCCGTGAAGGACGATGGGGCCTTCCCCGCCAAGTACGGCGGGCGGGCGAACTTCGGCAACCAGGGCGCCATCGACTTCCTGAGCGTGCTGGGTCAGGACGAGACCTCGCACGGGGTGGTCTCGGCCGCGCAGCACCTGTACACGCTCAGCGCACTGGACGCCTTCCCCGCCACCAGCGAGGAGAACATCGACAGCGCCCACGACGCACTGACGACGGGTGCCGACGCGCGAGGCATTCTGGACCACGCACGTGTGCAGCAGGCGGAGACCACGTACAAGGACGACGCCGAGCAAGCCAACAAGTCTCTCGGCCGGTCCGGGGACTGGGTCAAGCTGGGCGCCGGCGTGGTGGTGGGAGGCGGAATCGCGGCAATCCCGCTGCCCGGCTCCACCGCCGCAGCCCTGGTAGTCGCTCCCATGGCAGCGGACACCGTCGGCGAAATGGTGAATACATTCATCGGCCACCAGGTCGACAAGAGCATCGACGGCGCCGAGGACGACCCCACCGAGAAGTCCCAGATGACCAGCCGGGAATTCTACGGAGCGGGCACCAAGCAACTCGGCGAAGCCTACGCCGCCTATCTCGACAACAACCCTCGGATCGGGGACGCCAACGACCAAAACAATTGGACACAGGACATCAATTACAGCTACGAAAGCGGCTCGTCCCAGAACGACCACCGCGGGCGGCCCCCGTACAAGGACTGATCGATGAGACAGGGAAGAGTCGGACATGTGAAGAGGCAGGAAGTCATGAAGGCGACACTGCGCTGGGCCGTGTGCGCGGTTCTCGTTGCCACCGGGGCCACTGCGTGCAGCGACGACGAGACCGGGACCGAACAGCCGGAGACGCTTTCCGCATCCCAGGTCTGCGACGGATCCCTGGGGCTCTCGGGCGCGGCCGCCCTGAAGCGCCTCAGCACGACAGCCCGTTTCACGGAACTCGACGGCACCAATGAGATCGGGGATCCGAATGCGTTCTCCCTGCCGCTCGCCGCGAAGCGTCTGCATGACGGTCTGGGTGACCGGAACCGGTGCAAGCCGTACAGGGACGACAACGACAGTGACTTCCCCGTGCTCAGCATCGACTTTGAGGCGAGGGCGAGCCACTCGGATCCGAAAAAGGTGGCCGCGGAAGGCGCAGACGACCTGGTTTTCTACCCACTCGGGGAATTCGCGGTCACGCACGAGGATGGAGGCGCCACTCTGGTCTTCGCGTGCCCCACCAAGGGGAGAGGGGAAAGAACCCCCTATGTGAGGGCGAACCTCACTGTGACGAGGGGGCAGATCGCGCCCGACAGTACGGATAAGGACCAGATGGCCGTCCTCAACGGTGTGTCCCGCGCCCTGGCCGAGGAGCTGGGCTGCGCGGCACAGGCGAAACTACCTGCCGAAGTGCCCGACGCCCTGGCCACCGACTGACAGCCCGGTCCCCGGTTCGCGGGCGGATGACGCCGCCCGCGAACCGGGGACCGTCGGCGCCACCTCACCTCATCCGGGTGGCCCACTCCTGCACCTTCTGGATCCGCTGCTGGATCTGCCCGGCCGTGGCCTCCGCACTCGGCGGCCCGCCGCACACCCGCCGCAGCTCGGTGTGGATCACTCCGTGCGGCTTGCCGCTCTGGTGCGTGTATGCCGACACCATCGTGTTGAGCTGCTTGCGCAGCCCGAGCAGTTGCTTGTGCGTGACCACCGGCCTCGCCTCGGCCGGCTTCTCCAGCAGATCGGCGTCCGAGGCCGGCTTCTGGCGGCTGTGCGCAATCTGTCGGGTCTGCCGCTTCTGCAGCAGCAGCTGCACCTGGTCGGGTTCCAGAAGCCCCGGAATCCCCAGGTAGTCCTGCTCCTCCTCGCTGCCGGGGTGCGCCTGCATGCCGAATTCGGCACCGTCGTACAGCACCCGGTCGAAGACCGCGTCGGATTCGAGGGCCTCGAAGGGCAGTTGGTCCTCGGTCTCCTCGTCCTCCAGCTTCTCGGCGTCGGCGAGGAGCTTGTCCTCCTCCGCGAACGGGTTCTCCTCCTCGCTGCCCTTCTTGGGCTTGTCGAGGACGTGGTCCCGTTCGACCTCCATCTCGTTGGCGAAGTCGAGCAGCATCGGGATGGTCGGCAGGAAGACGGAAGCGGTCTCGCCGCGCCTGCGCGAACGCACAAAACGCCCGACGGCCTGCGCGAAGAAGAGCGGCGTGGAGATGGTGGTGGCGTACACGCCCACAGCGAGGCGCGGCACGTCGACGCCCTCCGACACCATGCGGACCGCGACCATCCAACGCGATTCGTCCTGGCTGAACTGGTCGATCTTCTTCGACGCGGCCTTCTCGTCGGAGAGGACGACGGTGGCCTTCTCGCCCGTGACCTTCTTCAGGATCTTGGCGTACTCGCGCGCCGACTCCTGATCGGTGGCGATGACGAGCCCGCCGGCATCCGGAATGCCCTTGCGCACTTCGGTCAGCCGCTTGTCGGCGGCGCTCAGCACATTGGGGATCCAGTCCCCGGTGGGCGACAGGGCGGTCCGCCAGGCCTGCCCGATGGCGTCCTTGGTCATCGGCTCGCCGAGCCGGGCGGCGATCTCGTCACCGGCCTTGGTGCGCCAGCGCATGTTGCCGCTGTAGCTGAGGAAGATCACGGGCCGGACGACGCCGTCGGCGAGCGCGTTGCCGTACCCGTAGGTGTAGTCGGCCGAGGAGCGCCGGATACCGTCGTTGCCCTCCTCGTACGCGACGAAGGGGATCGGGTTGGTGTCGGACCGGAACGGCGTGCCGGTGAGCGCGAGCCGCCGGGTGGCCGGGTCGAATGCCTCCTGGCATGCCTCGCCCCAGGACTTCGAGTCACCGGCGTGGTGGATCTCGTCGAGGATCACGAGTGTCTTGCGCTGCTCGCACCGGTTGCGGTGCAGCATCGGCCGGACGCCGACACCCGCGTAGGTGATCGCGACCCCGTGGTACTCCTTGCTCACGGGGCCCGCACTGTACTCGGGGTCGAGCTTGATCCCTATCCGGGCCGCGGCCTCGGCCCACTGCTTCTTCAGGTGCTCGGTCGGCGCGACGACGGTGACCTGCTGCACCACGTGGTGGTGCAGCAGCCATGACGCGAGGGTCAGCGCGAAGGTGGTCTTTCCCGCGCCGGGTGTGGCGACCGCGAGGAAGTCGCGCGGCTGCTCCTGGATGTACTTCTCCATGGCGCCCTGCTGCCAGGCTCGCAGCTTGCCGGCCGTGCCCCAGGGGGCGCGGCCGGGGAAGGCGGGTGAGAGGTGGTGGGAGGCGGTAGTAGTCACGGTCTCCGGTTCGGGGCTCTCGGGTACGTGGGGCGCTGTCCGTACGTGTCCGTCCCGGCCCGTACGGACAGGGACGGACACGTACGCGATACGACAACCGGGCCACCCTACCGGGGGGCCGACGCGAGCACCGTGTGGACGAGCGGTGGTTCACCGCCTCTGAGACCCTCTTCACAGAGCGCCGTTACGCGGCGAACTCAGGGAGCCGTTCCGCGATCCTGGGCATGTCGAGAGCCCCCTGGCACACGTCCAGCACGAACTTCTCGGCCTCGTCGACATCGAAGTCCGCGCTCAGGCGATGCCCGTTGACGTGCAGGAAGACCCAGGTCGCATACCAGGCGATGCGCTTGTTGCCGTCGACGAGCGCATGGTTGCGCGCCAGTGACTCCATGAGTGCCGCGGCCTTCTGCCAGACGTCCGGATAGGCGTCCTGGCCGAACACACTCGCCTGCGGGCGGGCGAGCGCCGAATCGAGCAGCCCGTAGTCGCGCACCTCGGCGGCCCCGAGGCGCTCGGCGAGGTTGAGCAGCTCGGGGAGAGTCAGGTACTTCATCAGGCGAGCCTCCGATTGAGCTCCTCACTCACCTTCAGCACGTGTTCGGCGGCCTCGTTGAAGAGGCGCGAGTGTTCGTTTATGGCGGTGATCACCGCGTCGTGGGCGAAGGACTGCATGCTCCGCCCTTCCGACTCGGCACGCGCACGCAGTGCGTCCAGCTCTTCCTCGGTGAACCGCAGATTCAGACCAGCCATGTACGGATGGTACCGCGTGGTACCGCTCAGTACTAAGACTTTGTCCGCACCCGCGTAGCCACCCACGCCCCCACCAGCGCCACACCCGCCATCGGTAGGAAGACCGCCGCGAACGCCCCCGGATGAGAACCCGAGGCCCCCGCCTCGGCCGCCTCGTGCACGGCCCCCACCGCACCGCCGCCGAGCGCCGCGAAGGCCGCTCCGCCCGCGGCCAGCAGCAGGACGTTCGACAGCCCGTCGGAGATCTGAAGGGCGGCCGAGTTCGCGCCCGCCTCCTCCGGCGCCGACAGCTTCAGCAGCAGCACGCTCGTCGATGCGATCACCATGCCCATGCCGAAGCACCCGAAGGCCCAGGCCACGGCCACGGTCCAGACCGGCACCGCGTCGATCAGCACGGACGGCGCGGCCGCGATCGCGGCGGCGACCAGCACCATGCCGCCCACCATCAGACGCTCCCGGTACGGCTCAAGGCGCGGCCGGGACTGTACGTACGAACCGAGCGCCCAGGTCCCGCCCCCGGCCGCGAGCGAGAGCCCGGCCAGCGTCGGGCTCAGCCCGCGCTCGGTCACCAGCATCAGCGGTACGAACGACTCGGCGGCGATGAACGACCCGGCCGCCACCCCGCGCAGCAGCACCACCGAGGGCAGCCCGCGCGCCGCCCGGGCGGTCCCCCGGGGCAGCAGTCCGCGCACGGCGGGGACGAGCAGGGCAGCCCCCGCGACGGCCGCGAACAGCGCGAACCAGTTCCGCTCCTGCCCCGCGTACTGGAGCAGCCCCGCCCCCACCGACATCCCGAGCGCGAGCACGATGCGGCGCCGGTCGTACGGCTCGACGGGTGCCGCCGGATCGGCCGGCCCCGACGCCCGGCGCCGTATCGCGGGCAGCGCGAGCGCCAGCGGGAACACCACGAGCACGGGGATGCCGATGAAGACCCACCGCCACCCCAGGTGCTCGGTCACGGTCCCGGCGGCGAGCGGCCCGACGACGGACGGGATCACCCAGCTCGCCGCGAACGCGGCCATGATCGACGGCCGCAGACGCTCCGGATACGCCCGGCCGATCACCACGTACAACGCCACGATCACCAGCCCGCCGCCGAGCCCCTGGACGGCCCGCCCGGCGATGAACATCCACATGCTGCCCGCCGTACCCGACAGCAGCAGCCCCGCCCCGAAGGCACTGATCCCCGTGGCGAGCGGCGCCAGCGGCCCACGCCGGTCCGCCCACTGCCCGGAGAGCACCATGGCGAAGAGGCTGGTGGTGAAGTACGCGGAGAACGCGAACGCATAAAGGGGAATGCCGTGCAGCTCCCGGGCGGCGACCGGCATCGCGGTCCCCACGGCCGTCGCCTCGAAAGCGATCAGGAACACGACGGAGACGATTCCGATACTCAGTGCCCGATAGGTCCGCCCGAGCACCCCTCCGGATTCGGCGGCGACAGGGGCGTCCACGGCAGGGGGTGAGACATCGACGTCGTCACGCGGTTCCAGGGCACTCATGAGCCCAAGAGTAAGGGGCAAGATCTCATCTGGCCCCTGTCGCGAGGTGGTCCGCCGCCCGTCCATTGGTCGTAGGACCACAGAGCCGATCGTGAACGCGGTACGGCATTCGCATGACGGCCCGACCCGCACCCCTTGCTACGAGAACGCCGCAGAGCCGGATCCTCACAAATCCGCAATTCTCCCAGAATACGGTCGAGTTATCCCGGCGGGAACCGAAGCCGATCTCCCTGCGTGATCGCTTCTGGCGCTTTGCGGCGCCGCATGTACGATGCGACGCGAAGTCATGATCATCAGCATCGGGGGTTGGTTCACTTTGGGCTTCGATGAGGAATGGGCCGAGTTGCGAGCCGAGGCGGCCGAACGGGGTTCCACGGCCATGCGACTGAACCGGATCCCCGAGGACGGCCCGGCCCCGGGCCCCGGCGGCACGTCGAAGCTCGCATCGACGCCGGCCGAGAAGAACGCCGCCGCCGGCACCATCGAGAACGAGCTGCTGACCAGTACCAAAAAAGCGGGCGACCACGCGGACGAGGCCAACGGCAGTGCCGTCAGCGCGTTCAGCGGATGGGCGACCGCAACCGCGCTGAAGAAGGTGCAAACCACCTGGGAGGGGCAGGTGAAGACGCTCGCAGGCCGTCTGAGCAAGGAGCGCGACGGTCTCAGGAACACCGTCACCACCCTGACGGGCGTCGATACCGGCCGCCGCAACGACATCAACGGCATCAGGACACCGTCGGTGTTCGACGGCTACAAGTGAGCCACGGCACGACTCCAAAGCGCCTCAGGGGAAATGAGCATGCTGACATATCGCGAAGTCATGACGACCGACTTCGGGAAGCTCTCCGCCGCTGCCGACAAGTGGACGTCGATGGCGGAGGAATTCGCGAAGGTCGAAAAGCGCTACCGGGACAGCGTCCAGAAAATCACGCTCGGCGACGGCTGGCAGGGCGAGAGCGCGAACGCGGCCGCCATGAACTTCGCCGCGACCCGGTACGAGTACCAGGCCGCCCAGACCCAGGCGAAAGCAACGGCGACACTGCTGCGTAACGCGCACGACCAGTTCGTCGAATTGAAGAAGCAGCTGGAGACCGCACGCGCCGACGCCATCAAGGCGGGCATGAAGGTTTCCGAACAGGGCAATGTCGCCTTCGACCACGAGAGGGCCACCGAGGGCGAGCGCAACGCCCTCCGCCACGACCCGGACTACGCCAGAAGCGTCCGGGAGAGCGAGCAGTCCTGGGCCGACTACATCAAGTCCTGCGTCAAGGCCGTCGACGACGCCGACAAGGACATCCAGAAAGACCTCGAAGCCGTCGTCAAGGACAACGGCGGCGGCAAGAACGACGGTACGGCGGGCGGCTTCAACGGCAACGCCGACAAGGTCGCGAAGGCGGACGACCAGCAGAAGCAGGAGCGCATGGAGCTCGCCTCGCTGACGATGCGGGACGACGAGACCCTGGACGACTATCTGCAGCGCCTCCAGAAGGAGGGCGTGGAGAAGATAACCGGCAGCAAGAGGCTCGCGGAACTCTTCGCCGCCGTCCAGAAGGGCACGATCACCGCCTCCGCGTTCGCCGCCGCGACCGGCGGGTCCCTGGGCGGCTCCTGGAAACTGTTCAAGTACCTGAAGCAGGGCAAGGACGTCACCGCGCCCGGCACCTTCCTCTCCACCTTCATCAACAACCGCATGGCCGGGGCCGCGCCCGGAAGCCTGTTGAGCAAGATTCCTCCCGGCATGGTCAACGCCATCACCGGGTCCGACGAAGCAGCCATGTTCGGCGGGTACGTGCGCAACGGCGCCTTCTTCATGCCGACGGCGGCGGAGGCCAACCTCGTCAAGGTCGCACAGAACGGCGGCCTCGCGAACGCCGCGAAGGCCGCCGGATGGATCCGGGGCGCGGGTGTCGTCGGCGGTGTCGCGGCGACCGCCTACGGCGTGGCGAACCTGGCCACGTACGACGCGGAGATGATCAAGGCCAATCCCTCGAAGTTCGCCACCGACCTCAGCGGAACGGCGTTCAGCGCTTCGATGACCGCGCTGACCGTGGCACCCAACCCGGTCACGGCCGGCCTGGCGATCGGCACGGGCGTGGTGTACGCCGGCTGCCTGATCTGGGACAACCACGAGGCCATCGGCGAAGGAATCGAGAAGGCCGGGGATTGGATCGGCGACAAGGCCTCGGACATCGGGGACGGTATCGCCGAGGGGGCGAAGAAGCTGGGCAGCGCCCTCAACCCGTTCGACTAGCGAGGGAAAGACATGCACACGACCATCAGCCCGTTCACGCTCACGTACTGGAAGGAGAAACAGCCCGCCGGGCGCACGAAATTCGGCTGGCAGGGCACTTCTCCGGAGCTCGGCGACATCCGGGTGGTATACCCGGCGGGCCGGGACATGCCGAACGTGATCGTCACGGATGTGCGCGGTGGTCTGATCCCCACGGCCACGTTCGAGACACGTGGCATGCACACGGACGTCGTATCGATGCCGACCTTGAACCGCGCGACACTCCGGTTGGGCGACGGGCTCGTGCGGATGAGCCGGAACCGGTGGGCACCGACGCACCGGGGGCGCTCCCTGCACATGACGTATCTGGGCGACGAGTACAGGCTCACGGCGATCAACCGCCGGGCGTACAAGCTGTCCCGGCAGCCCGACGCCGAGGACCCCGGTGCCGTCATCACGGTGCGGCAGTCGGGCCTCGGAAGCGGCAGGAAAGTAACCGTGCGGGCGGCAGGCCGGATCCTGCCCGCCGACGTCTCCCTCGCGGCTCTCTTCTCCGGAGTCGACCGGTCCGTGCTCACGCGGCGCGGCGCCGTACGGGCGGGCTTCTCGAGGATCTTCAACTTCTGGGCCGATTCCCAGTACTGAGCGACTACCAAGTGAGTGTGTATGCCTTCGTTCGACGTTTCCCGGTCTCGCTTCCGGCTGGCCGACGAGCATGTGATCGTGCTCTCCGAGCTGGCGGCAGGGGACGAGGTGCCCGACGAGTTCGCGGCGGCCCGGAAGGAGCTGCTGGACTGCGGTCTGATCGATGAGGACGGGAAGTTGTCCCATCTGCTGCTGCCGCTGGTGAAGACGGTCCTCACCCCGGGGGTGGTCATCTCGCTGGAGACCGCCGGCCGGCAGGGCAAGCTGCACCACGGCATGCTCATCGGTGAGAAGCACGTCGTCGTGCACGAGGCATGGCCGGGCGTGACCGAGGCCGAGTACTCCTGCGTCGAGCCGAAGATGCTGGTCTGGAAGCTCGCCGACATGGTGAACCTCCAGCAGTCCTCGGCCGCCCGGGACACGGCTCTCTCCGTCGTCGAGACGACCATCGGCACCGTCGAGGCGGGTCTCGCGGTACTGGAAGGCGAGCACCTCGTCCGGTCCGCCGACGACGAGCGCGAGGCGATCCGCCGGGCCCTCGCGACGGGCGGCAGCCTCGGCGAGCCGGCGCTGACGCTCGTCGCCGACCTGATCTCCGAGCTCCGGTCGAGCTGGCGTCTGACCGCGGCCTGGCAGACCCACCATGAGGGCCAGGACGGTGTGGAGACGCGCGGCTTCGCCGTCTGGGACTGCGGCCCCCTCGGATACTGGCTGCGTGAGCTGCCCACCGAGCCTGTGCCTGCGGAGCGGATCACCCCGACGAGCACCTTCAGGCTTGTCCGCGTGGAAGCCAAGACGATCTGGACGCGGATCACCGGCCTCCTGCCCGACGAGGGCGAGCTCCGGCGCGCCGAGGCAGGCCGGCCACGCCAGGGCTAGAAACTCGGAGGTCTTCGTGCCCCTACGCATACGAAGGCGGCCACCCCGCGCACAGCACGGGGTGGCCGCCTTCTCCCGTACGGTCAAGAGCTCAAGGTCAGGAGGCTGACGCCGTATCCCCCTTGAGCGCTTCCTTCACCATCTCCTTCAGGTGCGCCTCGTCCTCCTTGCTGAGCGAGGTCTGCACGAGCTGCCCGCCGAACTTGGCGATCTCGGGGATGACCTTGTCGCGGGCAGCCGTCCGGACGAGCACGAAGACGGCAGCGGCACCGGGCCTGAGATTGGTGCCGAGCTCCCTCATGAAATCGTCGTTGACACCGGTGTCGGTGACAGCCCCACCGGCGGCGCCTGCCGCACTGCCCACCGCTGCGCCGAGGAACGGCACCAGGAAGAGCAGCCCGATGACGCTCCCCCACAGCGCGCCGCCCACCGCACCGGTTCCGACGTGGTTGACGGCCTGATGCAGCTTGATCTTGCCGTCCTTCGCGCGCCGTTCGACGACGACGATGTCCTCCAGCTCCACGAGGTGCTCGCGGTTCATGGACAGCATCTTGTCCCGGACGCGGTCGGCGGTGGCGAGATCGTCGTAGGCGATGACAAACAGATTACTCATACGGCTGGCTCCTCCTCATGGCGCGTTACCCCACCAACTATAGGAAGAGATTCCAAACTGGGCATTCCGGCCCCACCGGATCACCCCTTCAGACCCGTCAACCGGCCTCCGCCGCACCTGCCACCCGCGCCCGCTTCAGCCCGATGCGACGGCACCGTCCACCCGCGCCCGCCCCAGCCCCGCAAGCACCGCGTCGACCGTCTGCTCCACGCTCTGCCCGGTCGTGTCCAGCCAGAGCCCGATCCGCGGTGTCTCCTCCTGCAACACCCGGTCCAACGCCTCGACCGTCCACCCAGCCCCGTAACCGTTCTTGCCCCGCCCGGCCTCCCGCATGGCAACGGCTGCCGGCTCGGGCGCGAGGACAACGACGTACAGCGGCCTGGTCCGTACGAGTTCGACGTACCCGGCCAACTCCTCCCCCAGCACCACGTCCTGCACCACGACGGTCCAGCCCTCACCCGCGTACGCGTCGGCCGTCATCGCCGACAACCGGTACCGAAGCCGGAGCTGCGCCACGGCCTCCTCGTACGCCCCCGGCACCATCTCGGCCCGCCCGGACACCACCATCCGCCGGAAGACATCCCCCCGCACATGGACAGCCCGCGACAGCCGCTCGGCCAGGGCCTGGGCGACGGTGGATTTACCGGAGGCCATCACGCCGGTGATGAGGACGACGGCGGGGCCGGGTTCGTCGCGGCTCACACCCCGTTCGCCGCGCCCCTGCGTCATCACGTCGTCGTCCACTGCTCTCTCTCCTCTGGCTCAGCAGATCGGCCACTCGGGCCGACGTCAGTTGGTGTCCGAGTCCGCACGCGAAGGAACCGGCGGACCTGGCGACGGACCTGTCGGCGGCCTTGTCGGCGGCCTTTCGGCGTACGGGAATGGCGCTGCCGCCGGAGTCGGCAGCAGCGCGAAGCGTCCCAAAGATCAGCCGGGGACGGCACCCGCCAGGAAGGCGTTCCACGCGGCGGGGGCGACGGCGAAGGTGGGACCGTCGACGACCTTGGAGTCACGGACATGGACGGTGTGGGGGCAGGTGGCCACCTCGACGCAGGCGCCGCCCTCGTTGTTGCTGTAACTGGACTTGCGCCAGTCATAGGCGACTTCGACGCAGGCGCCGCCCTCGTTGCCGCTGTAGCTGGACTTGAACCAGGAGAGCTCGGTCCCGATGGTCACAGTTGCCTCGCCTTCGTTTCGATGATCTCCGCCGACTTCCAGGGGTTGAGCGCCTGGGCCCGCAGGATGCCGAAGAGGTCGAACATGTCCCCCACCTGCTCCGGCCTGGAGATCAACCTATCGCCGCCCTGCGCCTCCACGTAGACAAGATTGCGGCCTTCCGCCGTGCACATCAACTGCATTGGCCCCATCAACCCCGCGTGCGTGTGCTGGTCCGAGGGCATCACCTGCACCGTGAGGTGGTTCATCCGCCCCATGCACTCCAGCAGATGCAGCAGTTGCTCCTTCAACACCTCCGCGCCACCGAGCGTCCGGTCCAGGATCGACTCCTCGATGACGAACCCGACGTACGGCGGAGGCGTGCGCAACAGCACTGCCTGCCGTTCCAGCCGCGCCTCGACGTGCCGGACGATCTCGTCCTCGGTGTACGCGGGCTTGCGTGACCGGTACAGCGCGTACGCGTACGCCTCCGTCTGGAGCAGCCCCGGAATCAGCATCGTCTCGTACGCGCTGATGACCCGCGCCTGCCGTTCCAGCCGCGCCCAGTCCAGGAACTTCGCCGGGTACTTCTCCTCGTCGATCAGCTCAATGCACGCCTTCAGCGCACCACCCGCGACGAACACCCCGTCCGCGTCGGCCAGCAGCTCCAGCGTCGGAATGCGCTCCGCCCGCTCGACCGCCCCCATCAGCGACTCCGAGATCAACAACTTGTCCGCAGCGTCCTTCTGCGTAAGCCCGGCCCGCACCCGATGGATACGAATCAGGTCTCCCACGAGCCTGCGCACCCGCGACGGCTCACCACTGTTCCCCACAGCCACCACCACCCTCACTACATCCCGTCGATGTGAATCGTGTCCCCCTGGTCACGCTACGCAACCAAGGGAATCCTCATAGCCATGACGAGCAAGAAGCGCCCCGAATGGGTGCCGTCCACCGGACACCAACTCCACCTGACCGGCATCCACTTCGACGCCATCCGACTGCGGGGCGTACGGGGCGAGGCAGTGCTGCACCACCTCGGGACGCTCACCGAGGGCGAGCCGGGCCCGGTCGTACGGGAGATCGCGGGCGGCCGGTGGATGTACTTCCTGATCCCGCCCGGATCGAGCAAGGAGTACGACTGGCCACCGGGCGCCAGGTGTTTCGGCCCGGCCGCCCGGGACCAGTACGTGGGTATCCCGGCACCGGACGGCAATACGTACCCGCTGAGCTGGCGGTACGGGGCGCCCGGGGAAGGGGAGTTCGTGGATGTGGAGCTTCTGTACGGGCTGGTGATGGCGCAGTTGGTACCGGAGGAAGGGTGAGAGGGTCCAGGGTGGTGGGTGCGGCGGCCTTGGAATACTCCAAAGAGGGTCGCACCGTCGTTGGACGGTGCGACCCTCGAACCGGGCCTCGGAGATGTCACGCACGTAGGCCGGGGCGAGGCTGTGGCCGGCTACGGCCTGGTGCTCGGTGAGGATGCCGGCGTTCACGGCGTCGGCGGCCTGATCGGTATTTCCTTGGCGGTTCGAAAGACCTTCCTCGCGGCGGGAAGGGAAGCGAGAACAGCCTCAGCGAGCCGGCTTGGGTTCCGGCGCCTCGTCCGGAGGGTAAATCGGACCCGGGTCCTTGGAGTCGGTGTTGAACGGCGGTGCCTCCTCGGTCCACTTCATCGATGTGATCGTCGTGTAGCCCAGCGGCTCGCCCTTGCTCACACCATCACCGCCCCGGGTGGCGACCGTCTCGGTACCGAGCGGCATGCCCGTGGACTTGTCGAAGATCAGGCGGAGTTCGGGAGCGGGATCGTGGGGGCTGGAGAGGGCGACGGCGTAGCCGGTGCGGCCGGTGTGGTCCTTGACGTCGCCGAGGGAGCGCACGCCGGGTTCGGCGGCGAGGAGGCGGTAGGCGGCGGCGCGCAGGGCCGGGGTGGACGGGAGGGTCGTGGCGAGTTGGACAGCTGTGTCGACGACGATCTCGTCGAGGATCCTCCTGGGGCCGTTGTAGTCCTTGTCGACCAGGGCGAACAGGCGCTTGCGGAGGGCCTTTTCGTCGGTGGGGAGCGTGGCCAGGAGGTGGAGGGGGACGTCGAGCATCGGGACGCCGTCCGAGGTTCCGCCGGGGGCGTCGCGGTTGATCTCGCCCTTGCCGGCATAGGTGACGGTCTCATTATCCGTCAGCTTCCACGACGTGGGGGAACCGTCCGCCTTCCATGCCGCCTCGTCGGCTTTCGTGGCCGGACGGGCCCCCGGGTCCATTACCTGCGACCACCGCTTGTTCTTGGCGGCGGCCGTCCAGGACCGATTCTCGGTGCGGACGTCGACGGTGTAATTCTTGCCGGGGACCTTCTGGAAGCGACCGTGGTGTTTCTCCATGTACCAGTAGGTGCCGGAGCCGGCCGGTTGCTGCCCGACGTGGGAGGCGGCAGCGAGAAGGACCTTGCTGCCGGAGCCCAACGTCGTGGCGGGTGCGGGTGCCGGCTTCTCCGGCACGGTTTCGGTGATCACCACAGCCGCCACCGCCGCCGCCGTGGCCAGGGCGAGAACCGAGACGAGAGGGCGGCCCATCCTCCGTGGCCGGGCGGTGACGTGAGCCGTGCGCGTCGCGCGCGGAGGGGTCATGACCGTTGCGAGCTCCTCTTCGCGAACCGGCGACGGCGTGGGGCGGCCGGGGTCGAGGTGGGCGGGGCGGGCGGCTGTCAGACGGTGCAGGATGTCGTTCTTCACCGGGCTTCCTTTCCTACGGCGATCGGGACTCGGGTGGACACGCGCCGCGTGGCTGCGGCTTCCTCCGCGAGCGGGGAGGCCGACGCGGCCTGGGTGAGACGTTTGCGCGCCCGGTGTAGACGGACCCGCAGGGTGATGGGCGAGCAGCCGACCACCGCGGCCGCCTGTGCCGGGGTCAGTCCCTGCCACGCGGAGAGGATCAGCAGTTCCCGGTCGTCCTCCGGCAGCGTGGCCAGCGCCTTGAGCAGCGCGCTTCGCTCGGATACCTCCTCGGCGATGTCCGCCTCGACGGGTTCCTCCCAGGAGCGCATTTCGGCGGCGAACGACGCGCGTCTGGCCTCCGCCCGGATGCTGTCGCGCAGGATGTTGCGGGCGACCCCGAGCAGCCACGGCAGCGGCGTCTCGGGGACGTCGTCCAGCTTGCGCCAGGCCACGGTGAACGTCTCGTTGACCACCTCCTCGGCGACCTGTCGTCCCGCACGGCTGACCACGTAGGCCCACACGCGTTGCCGACAGCCGTCGTAGATGGCGGTGAATCGATCCGCGTCGTAGTCGGGCACTGCCGCACCTCCTCACCCTCTTGGTGTGTTCTGTCACTGGGTAGTGGGCCGAGCGGGGTGATCGTTACAGCGGCAGGTCAGGAAACACGCCCGAGAGGTGAGGCGTACGTCACATCGAGGGCCCGCAGTCGCATGCGACGCCCTCGCCGGAACAGTCGAAGTCACGCGTCTGGCGCACGCCCGGATCGCCGGCGGAAAGCCCGAACTGAGCCGCCCGTTCCGGCACCCCCGACTACGACCCGCTCATGGGCTGCCGTGACGGCTCTCGGGGGCTGCGCAGGAGACTGATCAGCAGGACATGGTGGTCGGCGAACTCTGCGCCGGCGCCACCGTCCTCCAAGATAGACATATGACACCACCAGCATGGACAACTAGCGCCCCACGTATGATCTTTCACGGTTGCCGTTGGGGACGCAGCATGCTCGATCACCTGTTCACAGTGGCGTCAGAGGACGTCCCTCCTGCCGAGGTGGCCATCTCTACTCAACGCGGCAGCACGCGCTATAGCCAGCCGTCACTGACCGAGCTTCTTGATCTTGTGAGGCAGTCACAGGGGCCTGCAGCTAGTCAGAGTTGGACAAATTTGGAGTTCGAAGCGGCTGCTGGCGATGACTTTCGCGTGCGCATTTCCATAGACCTGAAGCGCACCGAGATCGATGTCTCTGAATCCGACGAAAGATGGGTACTGGGACAAGCCGCTCGACTGAAGAACATCGTTCCAGAGACCGGCGGTTATACCCCAGGCTCAAGGAAGGGTGGCCCAAGTTGGTTTCTAGTCCTTGGCTTGGCGTACCTACTCGCGGCCGTCTTGGCCTCTCTGGGCTTTTCAGGAGATAAGGACATGAAGCTGCCACATGTTTGGGGGCTGACCCTCTTCCTTCTTTCTCTAGGTGGTCTCATCGAGTGGATCAGGGATCGAGCCCAGAGACCTCTCCTGTTCGTCACGTCAGAGGTGCCTACAGGATCTTGGTGGAGTCGGTTGTCGAGTAACGAGAGGATTGGAGCAGTCTCTGCTGCCGCCGCAGTGACTGCTGCTGTTGCTGCTGTTGCGGCACTGACCAAGTAGGACATCGCGCAGCGCGAAGGCGCCCGGAGTGCTGCGCTGTACGTTGATCGGGCGGCGGGTGGCGGCTCGTACTGCTGCGGCCACTGCTGAACTTCGTCGTCGAGGTTCCCGACCAGGTCCGGAGCGATCTCAAGGTACTCCTGCCGCTGCTCCTCAGTGTTTCTCGTTGGACGACCAGAAGGCCGGCTGTTCCCGCGGTCTCAGCTCCTCCGTCTTTGGTCCGCCAGGGCGGCCGGGTGTCCCCGTCGGATAGGTCATCGCAGTGTGCTCGGCACAGTTGAGCCTCACGCACCCGCCGTGATCTCTTCACACAAACGGACAGTTGGTGACGCCGCGAGAGCACTTTGTGTATCAGCTCGGCCCTTCACCGTAAGGAGGCCTGACATAGGGCGAGTTGAATCCTGGGGAAGCTGTGGGAGGGGGGCCATAGGCCGGGTTCGTGGGCTGTTGTTGAGGCTGTGCTTGCTGGTACGTGTTGGGGTGCGGAGGCTGGTACGGGTACGCGAGCGGGGCGGCTGTGGTGGCGGCCTTGCGCCGACGGGACCGGACAGCCAGGGCGGCGGCCACTACGCCGATGAGAGCGACTGCGCCGGCACCGAACCAGAGTCCCGTGTTGCTGGAGCTTTCGTCGGACGCCGGGGCTCCCGCGGCAGGCTTGCCGTCGCCCGTTGAACCCCCGGGAGCTTTGGCGGAGGGACTGGGACTCTCGGCCGCCGCGAGATCGGGGAGCGGGTACACGTCGGCCGGGCCGGGGTCGCCCGGGGTCTCGAGGGCGATGCGGGGGCGCACCGCGCCGTAGCCGACGTAGTCGTTGCGCTTGCCCCCGCTGGTCGACCCGCCGGCCGTGTTCAGCATGACGCGGAGAACCTGATTGTTGGTCCAGTCAGGGTGCTTGGACCAGATGAGAGCAGCGGAGGCGGAGGCGAGGGCGGTGGCGTCGCTGGTTCCATGAGTCCGGCAAAGGCCTCCCGGGCCTCCGCACGCATGGACCATATCCTCTCCCGGAGCCGAGAGGTCTACTTGAACTCCATACTGAGATTCTGCAGTCTTCTTGGCGTCTTTACCAAGCGCCCCGACCCCGACAACACCGGGCGTAGCCGCCGGGTACTCCAACCCATTTCCTTCATTTCCAGTATTTCCAACAGCAGCAAAAATGAGCGCCCCTTTCTCGAGGGCATACTTCACCGCACTTGAAATCTCCTGCGATCCAGCAGAATTACCTTGCGAAATATTGATAACCTTGGCACCACTATCCACTGCAAAGCGGATCCCAGCAGAAACATCCTTGTTGAAATTCACGCTCCCCGTAGCGCCGTTGACTTTTCCGGTGTCATCCCTCAACCGGATGGGAAGGATCTTGGCCCCCGGAGCGAGCCCGAAGGCGCCGTCCCCTCCGCCCGACTTGCCTGTGCCTGCGATCAGGCCAGCCATCGCCGTTCCATGAGTGTCGTAGTCAACTCGTTCGTCACCAGGCGATCCGGGTGCCAAGTCCAGCCCTTTGAGAACCTGTCCGGAGAGATCGGGATTCGAGGCATTCACACCGGTGTCGATGACTGCAACTGTCACGTTCTCACCGGTGCTCGACTTCCATACCTGCTCAGCCTTCATGGCGTCCAGATGCCACTGATCCGATCGCACGGAATCCGCAGATACGGGGACAGCCCCAACCAGTAGCAGCCCCAGCACCGCGGTGAACACCCCAGTTCCGCAGCAAACGACTCTCGCGCGGCTACTACTGGCATACATTCGATCCCCTTCGGTGAATTCGAGTCGCTTAGTCAATAACTGGGGGCACTACCCGCCGACCGTTGTGCTGCCAGGTCTCCTCATCCTCTGTGAGGTAATTCGGCCTCTTTTCCCCATCAGCACGACGGGCATCGCGCTGGCGCTGCGGAGCGAATACGCCGGCCCGTCCTGCCGGTACGCCGGCACCCGCACCCTCAGCCCCCCGCACCAAACCGGTGCCGCCTGGGGTGAAGGGGCGAGCGCTCGTGCGTACAGACTGCTGGGGGCGGCCGCCGACTACTCCACCGGTCTCACCCGCCAGACGTCGACCGCCAACCATGCCGTTCTGGCCGCCCCCGATGCCGCCCGTACCCATGCCATGCCCGGTTGGCGCACGGCCGGAGTGAGGTCCCTCGCTGCCGATCACGGCGCTGCGAGGAAGGCCGCCCGTCGGCTGACCAGAAGCCTGCGGAGTAGGACGGCCGCCGACGATGCCGTCCCCACCTGGTGGCCGGCCGACCGGCCCGGTGCCCGGACTTACCCTGCCGGTCGAGGTCGCAGGCGGGCGTACGCCTCCCGGAATCCTGCCACCGCCGTTCGTCGCCGGTCGCGAGACGGGGCTTGTGCTGACGATGGGGGGAAATCCACCGATTGCAGGAGAAGAGGCGCGGTCTGCCCTTGTGGGACGCGAGGACCGCGATACTCATGCCCTCGATGGAGTCCGACAGCAGCTGGGACAGCCCTTCCAACTCCTTGATGACTCCGGAGTACGAGGCGTGGAGGGCCTCAGCCTCCGTCCACCCCTTCTCACCGCCGCCGAACTGCGAACGCCCCACAGTGTCCTCGCCGACCTTCCCCGGCCCGGCCGGAGACGCCTTGAGGTCGCGCAGCAGGCCGTCGATGCGGTCGCGGAAGTTGGTGAACGACGAGAGTTCGGTGAATAGTTCGCCCGCGGCGCCCGGGGCCACCGCGCCGATGGCGCCCACTGCACCGACAACACCCCATGGGTACGCCGGAGATTCCGCCCCCCGGTTCGCTCGGTCGCACAGCACCCTCCCCCGTTTGGCAACAGCCAATTACAGCTTCGGGTTCACCTTAGCCAGCAGCGGTGACAATGCGTGCCTCCGGGTTGCAGCTGCAACCCGGAGCACAACAGCCTTGCAAAGCTCAGGACTTGGGGGCTGCCACCGCCGCCTGGGGTCGAATCGGAAGGCGGTTGATCGGGCGGCCGGTGGCCGCTCGCACAGCTGCGGCCACCGCTGCCGGGGAGGTCACCACGGGCACGGCTGACGCGGGCTTGGCGCCGAAGGGGGCCACCACGTCGCGTTCTTCGATGAGTTTGACGATGCGAATGTCCGGTGCGTCCAGGGCAGTCGGCAGTGCGTAGCCGGTGAAGTCGGGGTGGCGGATCAGGCCGCGGGCGCTGCGGAGGTTCTCGGTGAGGGCGGCGCCGATGCCCAGGGTGATGCCCGCCTCGATACGGGTCGCCAGCTGGGCCGGGTTGAGGACCCGGCCGACGTCTTGGGCGATCGCCATCTCCACGACCCGTACGGAGCCGAGTTCGATGTCGACGTCCACCACCGCGCGGATCGCGCAGAAGGCGAGGCCGACGAAGGCGTCGCCCTGGCCCGACTCGTCCAGGGGTTCGGTCGGGTGGGGGCGGCACTGGGCGGTGGCCCAGAGTTCCTTGCCGGCCAGCTCTTCCATGACGGTCGTGGACAGCACCCCGTCGTACGAGGTGATCTTGCCGCCGGAGATCTGCAGCAGCTCCGTGGACATGCCGAACTTGTGGGCCAGGGGCTGGAGAAGCTGAGTGCGGACCATCTTGGCGGCGCGTTCCACCGCTCCGGCCGAGACCCAGGTGTGGCGGCCGTGCGCGGCCGGGCCCGCCGGGGGCTGGTCGGTGTCGACAGACGCTACGTGGACCTCTTCGATGCCCAGGGCCTCCTGGACGACCTGGCGGGCGAGGGTCGAGAAGCCCTGGCCCGTTTCGACCGCGGCGCAGATGACCGTGGCGGTGCCGTCGTGGACCCTGACCGTAGCCGTGGAGACCTCGTCGGCGCCCTCCGCCCCGAGCATGTGGACCATGCCGAGCGCATAGCCGACCCCTCGGCGCACCGCACCGGGCTCGCCCGCGCCCTCCGGGCCGCCGGGGAGCAGCCAGTCGCCCTCGGGGGCGTCCTTGGGGAGGGCGGGGAGGGGGAAGTCTCTTACGGATTGCAGAAGTTCGGCTACCGGTGCCGGGCAGGTCACCGTCTGGCCGGTGGGGAGGATGTCGCCGGTGGACAGGGCGTTACGGAGGCGCAACTCGGCCGGGTCGATGCCCAGCTTGGCGGCCAACTTGTCCATCTGGCCCTCGTACGCCGCGCAGACCTGCATCGCGCCCTCGCCGCGCACATGGCCGGACGGCGGATTGTTCGTGCGGACCGCCCAGCCCTCGATGAAGGCGTGCGGGACGACGTACGGGCCACAGGCGAACGCGACCGCCGCGGCCAGCGACTCGGACGAGGCATCGGCGTACGCGCCCGCGTCGAGCAGGATCTGTGCCTCGACCTTCAGCAGCCTGCCCTCGGCGTCCGCGTGGTGGCGGTAGCGGAGCAGCGTCGGGTGGCGGTGGGCGTGGCCGAGGAAGGACTCCTCGCGGGTGGCGGCCAGCTTGACCGGGCAGCCTGTGCGCAGCGCGAGCAGGCCCAGCGGGAGCTGGAAGCCGGGGTCCTCGCGGTCGCCGGTCGCGCCGGGGACGCCGGTGACGACGACCTTCACCCGGTCCGGTTCGAGGCCGAAGCAGGCGGCGGCGAGATCGCGGTCGGTGTGCGGGTCGGTGGAGGCGGTGTAGATCTCCACGCCGCCGTCGGGGCGGGGCACGGCGAGTCCGGCCTCGGCGCCGATCGGGGCGGGGTCCTGACGGCCGATGCGGTACAGGCCCTCGACGATGACGTCGCCGGTGACCCCCGGATCGCCGTAGCACAGCGGGATATGGCGGATCAGGTTGCCGTCGGGGTGCAGCGGTTCGGCGGCGAAGGCCTTCTCCGGGTCGGTGACCGGTTCGAGGACCTCGTACTCGACGACGATGGCCGCGGCGGCGAGACGCGCCGTGTCGGGGTGGTCGGCGGCGACTGCGGCGATCGGCTCGCCGTGGTGGCGGGCCAGGTCGGAGGCGAAGACCGGGCGGTCGACGACCCTGCGGCCGTACGCGCTCTCCCCGGGGACGTCCTGGTGCGTGATGACGGCCCGTACCCCCGGCATCCCGGCCGCGCCCGAGGTGTCGATGGACAGGATGCGGGCGTGTGGGTGCGGCGAGCGCAGGACGGCCGCCCACAGCAGACCCTCGGCCCAGAGGTCGGCGGCGTACGGGAAGGTGCCCTCGGTCTTGGCACGCGCGTCGGTGGGCTGGAGGGAGACTCCGAGGCCGAGTGCGGGCGGCTCGGTGTCGGGACCTTCGACCGACGGGGTGGTGATCCGTGTGCTGGTCGCGTTGGCAGCGGTGGCTGCGTCGTTGCTCACGCCATGCCTCCGTCCTGCAGGTGCGGCTGAACACTACCGGCGCCGGGGGTCGCCTGGTGTGGGATGCGGGACTCGTCGGACTCCGGGGACGAGGAGTCCGACGAGGCGGGGTCGGTGATCGCCTCGCGGCCTGCGATGACCTCGCTCACGGCGTCGAGGACGCCGCGGTAGCCGGAGCAGCGGCAGAGGTTGCCGCAGAGCGCCTGACGCGTCTCCAGTTCGCTGGGGGCGTGGTTGCCCTCCAGCAGGTCGTGGATGGTCATGGCCATGCCGGGGATGCAGAAACCGCACTGGACGGCACCGCACTTGGCGAGGGCGCGCTGGACGTCCGACGGCTCGCCGTCCACGGCCAGGCCCTCGACCGTACGGACCTCGCTGCCGGCCGTGGTCGCCGCGGGGACCAGGCAGGAGGCGACCAGACGGCCGTCCACCTGGACGTTGCAGGCACCGCACTCGCCCTGCGAGCAGCCGTCCTTGGCACCGGCAAGACCGAGGCGCTCGCGGAGTACGTAGAGGAGCGACTCGCCGATCCAGGCGTCGGTGACGGGGCGGTCGACGCCGTTCACGTGCAGGACGTAGGAGGCGGCGGGGTGCTCGCTGGGGAGCAGTGAGGCTTCCGGCGGGATGTCCCGTGGGGGTGCGTCCGGCGCCGTGCCCGGCGCCGTGCCCGGCTCGGAGTCGGGTGCCGTGTCGGCAGGCGGCTCGGCCGGGTGGTGCTCGGACGTGGCCTCCACCGGGGACTCGGCCGGGTGCTCGGCCGGGGTGTCGGCCACCGGGGCGATGTCGGGGGTCGGTGCCGTGTCGGGGATCGGGGCTGTGCCGGGGGTGGGTACGGTGTCGGCCGCCGACGCGGTGTCGGGAGTCGGTGCCCTGTCGGAGGTCGGGGCGGCGTCGGGGGTCGGGACCTGTGCGAGGTCCACACCGACAGCGGGGGTGTCTCCAGCAGCGGATACGGATACGGGGCCGTCCTCGGGGGCCGTTTCCGGTGCTGCCTGGGAGGCTTGGACGCTGTCCACGTACGCGGAGGGCTCCACCGCAGGCGCGAAATCTGCTCCTGGCGCGTGCTCCGGCTCGATGCCCGCTCCGGATGCCAGTTGCTCCACCGCGGGCTCGGGCTCGGGGTTCACGATCGGCTGCTGTGTCGCCCACGGAGCGGGCGCACCGCCCGGCAGAGTGGCCGGCGGGGTCCGGTCCGCGTACCACTGAGAGGCCAGAGCCGAGGCCGCGAACTCGCCGGACTCCTCCGGCAGGTCACCGTCGGCGACGGGGATCGTCCACTGGCCGGTGTGGCCGTCGGAGCCGACATGCCCACGAGGGCCGGCCTGACCGCTGTAATCGGGCTGGCCGCCGTGCTCGGACTGACCGCTGTGGTCGGCGTGACCGCTGTGGTCGGCGTGACCGCCGTGATCGGACCGACCGCTGTGGTCGGCCGAAGTAATGTGGTCAGCCGGACCACTGTGGTCGGCGTGATTGCCGAACTCGGTGGACTCGGTGAAGTTCCACTGGCCCGTCGCGGCCGGCGTCTCCTGGTACTGCCCCTGGTACTGCTCCTGCTGCTGGTACTCGTACTTGTACTGCGGCTGCTGCTGGTTCGGGTCCGGCCACTGCACCGCTTCGGGTGCCGGCTGCTCCGCTCCCGTGCCCGGCTCCTGCCGGCCCTGCGGCTGTACGACCCAGCTGCCCGTGACTGCGGGGTCGTGTCCGGCCGCTGGGGTCAGCGGCAGGATCATCGGCGGTACGAAACCCTGGCCGGGCGCGGCCAGCGGGATGTTCGCCAGGTCCTCCGGCGGCAGATGGACGAAGGCCGTCGCATCGGCGTCGTACTCGCCGCCCTGCGGTGTCGGCTGCCAGCCCCCGTGCTGCGGCTGCTCCCGCTGCCCGTACTGATCGTTGTGGTCCTCGTTGCTCACGACAGTGCCCTTCCCAGCGCGCGTCGGGCCAGCGCGGCGACGGTCCGCCGCAGATGCAGTACGGCGGGGGGCAAGGGTGGCGCCTCTCCCCCGTCGGCAAGCGGCGCCTGGTCCGGGATGCAGGCCGCGGCAACGTACTCGCCGAAAGCGGCCAGCGCGTCGGCTGCCAGGCCCCGTTCCCCGTCCCAGTCGATCAGTGAGGCGATCCAGCGCTCGGCCTCCAGCGGGCGCAGCGGCATCGGCGCGATGGCGCCGACCGCACAGCGCACCCCGCGCCGGGCGGGGTCGAGGACTATCGCGACGGATGCGGTGGCGCGGCCCGGGCCGGTGCGGCCGGTGGCCTTCAGGAAGACCTGGGGGGCGTGCAGCAGCGGTACCCGGACGAAGCCGATCAGTTCGGCGGGTTCGAGCATGTCGCGGCCGGCCAGCAGGTGCGAGACCGGGATCTCGCGGCGGGCGCCGCCGGGGCCCGCGATGACGAGCTCGGCCTCCAGCGCGGCGAGCACCGGCAGGGCGTCACCGGTCGGGGCGGCGGTGGCGATGTTGCCGCCGAGTGTTCCGGCGTTACGGATCTGGGGCGGGCCCGCGGCGCGCGCGGACGCGGCCAGAGCGGGGATGAGGGCGGCGAAGTCGGGCCGCCCCATGCGTGCGTGGGTGAGTCCGGCGCCGAGCAGTGCGTGGCCGTCCTGGTAGTGCCAGCCGCGGAGCTCGCTGATCCGGCCCAGGCCGACCAGCCCCGAGGGGCGCAGCAGCCCCTTGTTGACGGCCGACATCAGGTCTGTACCGCCTGCCACAGGAACGGCGGCGGGCATGGCGCCCAGCGCCGCCACGGCCTCGTCGAGCGAGGCCGGCAGTGTCACGGACTGCGTCGCCTGCGGTGCGTGCGTGGTCAACCCAGCTGCCCCTTCCCGGAGTCCCGGCTGTCCGGCTTGTTTCGCCGTACGGTACGTGCTCAAAGCCTGGACGTGGCAACTCTGGCACATCTTCCGACCGGCCCGACGCGAGGGTCCGCGAAGGGCGCATCCGTCCCCGACCAGGGGGATGATGCCGATTCGCCCTGCTTCGACGCGGAGCGCGAATTGCCACTCTTCGGCGAGCCTTGTACGGCTTGTTCGGTTCCGGTTGTCCGGTTCCGGCGGGGCCGCGTTCCGGTCCTTCCGTTCCTGCGGGGCGAGTTCCGCAGGAACGACCGGGGGCCGTCACGCTCCCCGGGAGGGTGACGGGGGCCCGGTTACGCCTGACCCCGGTCCGGACATCAGCCCGGTTGCCGAGGAAGTGACGGGCCGCCACCTCGGAAGGGCCCGCAGGCACGGGGAGCGGTTCCTAGGGCGCGACCGGCGATACGGCCCGCGCAACGCAAAAGGCCCCCGGGGCGCGCATCGAATGCACGCCCCGGGGGCCTGAAGCAATGGCGACCGGACGGCTCCGGACTACTTCTTGTCCTTGCCGCCCTTGCCCTTGTCCTTGTCGCCACCGGCGCCCATGGACTCGTAGATCTCCTTGCACAGGGGGCAGACCGGGTACTTCTTCGGGTCTCGACCCGGTACCCAGACCTTCCCGCACAGTGCGACCACGGGAGTGCCCTCCAGGGCGCTCGCCATGATCTTGTCCTTCTGGACGTAATGGGCGTAGCGCTCGTGGTCGCCGTCGCCGTTCGACACCTGTGGCGTCGGCTCTACGAGGGTGCCCGTACCTGCCCCGCGCTCGGGCTCAAGAGTGCTCATAACCGCCAAGGGTACTGAAAGCCCGGAGCATCAGTTCAGCGAAGGGTCGTCCGGATAGGTGGCGATCATCGCCAATTCGCTGCGCTGGCGGCGCAGGACCGCCCGCCAGAGATTCTCGGGGCGCGGGAAGGAGACGTCCCCGGGCTCGGACTCGACGACGTACCAGGCACCCTCGGCCAGTTCAGTCTCCAACTGTCCGGGGCCCCATCCGGCGTACCCGGCGAAGATCCGCAGCGAGCCGAGTGCCGCGGCCAGCAGTTCCGGCGGGGCCTCCAGGTCCACCAGGCCGATCGCCCCGTACACCCGGCGCCAGCCGAGCGGGCCCTCGTCGCCGGGGATGACGGCCACACCGAGCGCCGAGTCGAGCGAGACCGGGCCGCCCTGGAAGACGACATCGGGTTCGCCGGTCAGGCCGGCCCAGGACGTGAGGATGTCGCAGACGCCGACCGGGGTCGGGCGGTTCAGGACCACGCCGAGTGAGCCCTCCTCGTCGTGGTCGAGGAGCAGCACCACCGCGCGGTCGAAATTCGGGTCCGCGAGCGCGGGTGTGGCCACGAGCAGTCGCCCTGTGAGCGAGGACACCTCGGTCATGGCAGAAATGATCCCGCATCTTCGCTCTCCGCGGGGGACAAGTGGGCCGCCCGGTCACCGAGGGGGCTCGAGCACAGCTCAGGGCGCACGGATGCAAGAGGCGCGCGCGGCCCGGAAAGGCATTGCGGACGGTAACCCTCCGCAAGAGCGGGAGAGCAGAGCGTGTTGTGGCGGATTCATGACGTTCGTACACCCCCTGCTGCCTTACGGATGGGGGGTAGCGGGCCATTACCCTTTCGTTTGGCCCCCTGCCCGACCAATCCGGAACGCGAGATACATGACCGGCACAGACGATGTCCTGCTTGTCCACGGCGGAACCCCGCTGGAGGGCGAGATCCGCGTCAGAGGCGCCAAGAACCTGGTGCCGAAGGCAATGGTCGCCGCGCTGCTCGGCAGCGGGCCCAGTCGGCTGCGCAATGTGCCCGACATCCGCGATGTGCGGGTGGTGCGGGGGCTGCTGCAACTGCACGGTGTGACGGTCCGGCCGGGTGACGAACCGGGCGAGCTGATCCTGGACCCGACCCATGTCGAGAGCGCCAACGTCGCCGACATCGATGCCCACGCGGGCTCGTCGCGCATCCCGATCCTCTTCTGCGGCCCGCTGCTGCACCGGCTGGGCCATGCGTTCATCCCGGGGCTCGGCGGCTGTGACATCGGCGGCCGGCCGATCGACTTCCACTTCGACGTGCTGCGGCAGTTCGGCGCGACCATCGAGAAGCGGGCGGACGGCCAGTACCTGGAGGCCCCGCAGCGGCTGCGGGGCACAAAGATCCGGCTGCCGTACCCGTCGGTGGGCTCCACCGAGCAGGTGCTGCTGACGGCCGTGCTCGCCGAGGGCGTCACGGAGCTGTCCAACGCGGCCGTGGAGCCGGAGATCGAGGACCTCATCTGCGTCCTGCAGAAGATGGGCGCGATCATCTCGCTGGACACCGACCGGACGATCCGGATCACCGGCGTCGACCGGCTGGACGGTTATACGCACCGGGCGATCCCGGACCGTCTGGAGGCAGCCTCCTGGGCGTCCGCGGCGCTGGCGACCGAGGGCAACATCTACGTACGGGGCGCACAGCAGCGCTCGATGATGACGTTCCTGAACACCTTCCGCCGGGTCGGCGGCGCGTTCGAGATCGACGACGAGGGCATCCGCTTCTGGCACCCGGGCGGCGCGCTGAACGCCATCGCCCTGGAGACGGACGTGCACCCCGGTTTCCAGACCGACTGGCAGCAGCCGCTGGTCGTGGCCCTGACGCAGGCCTCGGGCCTGTCCATCGTCCACGAGACGGTGTACGAGTCCCGGCTCGGCTTCACCTCCGCGCTCAACCAGATGGGTGCGCACATCCAGCTCTACCGCGAGTGCCTGGGCGGCTCCGACTGCCGCTTCGGCCAGCGCAACTTCCTGCACTCCGCGGTCGTGTCCGGGCCGACGAAGCTGCAGGGCGCGGATCTGGTCATCCCGGACCTGCGCGGCGGTTTCTCCTACCTGATCGCCGCGCTGGCGGCACAGGGCACTTCGCGGGTGCACGGCATCGACCTGATCAACCGCGGCTACGAGAACTTCATGGAGAAGCTGGAGAAGCTCGGCGCGAAGGTGGAGCTGCCGGGCGGGGCGCTGGTCTGAGGCGTGGCGCCCGACGGCTGCTGACGGGGGTTCGGGGCGCTGCCCCGGGCCCCCGTTCCGCGTCCGCGGGAGGGGCGGATTCGCACACCTGGTCCGCGATGGCGGCAGAAGCTCAGAACGGGCCCTCTCGGGCCGGTACCACGAAGGGCGGTCACCCTGGTCGGGTGACCGCCCTTCGTCGCGCCTGTGGGGGCTTACTTGCCCTTGGCGGCTTCCTTGAGCTTGGAGCCCGCGGAGACCTTCACGCTGTAGCCGGCCGGGATGTTGATCGGGTCGCCGGTCTGCGGGTTACGAGCGGTGCGAGCGGCACGGTGGGTGCGCTCGAAGGTCAGGAAGCCGGGGATGGTGACCTTCTCGTCGCCCTTGGCGACGATCTCGCCGACGGTCTCGGCGAGCGCGGCCAGCACGGCGTCGGCGTCCTTGCGAGTCACCTCGGCGCGGTCGGCCAGGGCGGCCACCAGCTCACTGCGGTTCATGTTGTTACTCCCGTGTTCTTCTTGCCTGTGAGGCGTGAGATCGAAGCCGATGCTGCCAGGGCCCTCGGACAGTCCCCGGACCCGGGTCCGTAGTCAGACCCTCGCGCCCGATTACGCATCCTGCCCCCACCTGCGGCGGGAAAGCCAATCCGGCACCCTCCGGGGTCACGCGGAATACACCACTTCCTCATCGTGGTGACGTTCCGTCGACTCCCCGAAAGCGGTCCGCAGCGGATGCGGGGCTCTGCGAGACGCGCCGCCCGCCCACCCTAAAGGGGCGTTTGGGGCGCCGCGACCCGCGACGCGCCGTACGTCAGGCCAACGTGGTGCCTGTCACAGCACCGCCCGCCTTCGCGGCATCCCGGACGGCGCCTGCGACCGCTCCCGCGACCCTGTCGTTGAAGACCGACGGGATGATGTAGTTCGCGTTCACCTCGTCCTCGGCGACGACATCGGCGAGGGCGCGCGCCGCGGCGAGCATCATCTCCGTGTTGACGGTACGGGACTGGGCGTCCAGCAGACCGCGGAAGACACCCGGGAAGACCAGCACGTTGTTGATCTGGTTCGGGAAGTCGGAGCGGCCGGTGGCGACAACTGCCGCCGTCTGGCGGGCGATTGCCGGGTCCACCTCGGGGTCCGGGTTCGCAAGCGCGAACACGATCGCATCGTCGGCCATGGCGGCGACATCGGCGCCGTCCAGCACGTTCGGAGCGGAGACGCCGATGAAGACGTCGGCGCCCACGACGGCCTGCTTGAGGGTGCCGGTGACGGACTCGGGGTTGGTGTTGTCGGCGATCCAGCGCAGCGGCGAGTCGGCGGCGGCGGAGACCAGGTCCTCGCGGCCCGCGTGCACCACACCGTGGATGTCGGCGACGACGGCGTGCTTGACGCCCGCGGCGATGAGCAGCTTCAGAATGGCCGTACCGGCTGCTCCGGCGCCGGACATGACGACGCGTACGTCCCCGATTCCCTTGCCCACCACGCGCAGTGCGTTGGTCAGCGAGGCCAGGACCACGATCGCGGTGCCGTGCTGGTCGTCATGGAAGACGGGGATGTCCAGGGCCTCGCGCAGCCGTGCCTCGATCTCGAAGCAGCGGGGTGCGGAGATGTCCTCCAGGTTGATGCCCGCGAAGCCCGGGGCGATGGCCTTGACGATCTCGACGATGGCGTCGGCGTCCTGGGTGTCCAGGCAGATCGGCCAGGCGTCGATGCCTGCGAATCGCTTGAAGAGGGCGGCCTTGCCCTCCATCACCGGGAGAGCGGCCATCGGGCCGATGTTGCCGAGGCCGAGCACCGCGGAGCCGTCCGTCACAACTGCGACGGAGTTGCGCTTGATGGTGAGGCGGCGGGCGTCGTCGGGGTTCTCGGCGATCGCCGTGCAGACCCGGGCCACACCCGGGGTGTAGATCATCGAGAGGTCGTCACGGTTGCGGATGGGGTGCTTGGACGCCATCTCGATCTTGCCGCCGAGGTGCATCAGGAACGTACGGTCGGAGACCTTGCCGAGGACGACGCCCTCGATCCCGCGCAGGTTTTCCACGATCTCGTCGGCGTGCGAAGTGGAGGTGGCGGCGATGGTGACGTCGATCCGCAGCTTCTCGTGGCCGGAGGCGGTCACGTCGAGGCCGGTGACCGAACCGCCGGAGGACTCCACGGCCGTGGTCAGCTGGGAGACCGCTGTGCCGCTCGCGGGCACCTCCAGCCTGACCGTCATCGAGTACGAGACGCTGGGCGCCGTTGCCATGGCCGAGTCCTTCGCTTTCCTTAGCTTCATTGCCGCGCGACCGGGGCGTTCACCTCGGACACGCCTCCCGATCGTCGCACCTACTGGCTGGTAGCCGGTAATGACTGCCACGTTTCGGAAATTATTTTCCACGATACGAGACATGGCTGCTTCGGTGGCCAAGGCAGGTCCCTAAACAAGAACAGACCCGACGCCACCGGAAGGTGACACGAGTCTGTCTTCTTGTTCAAACGGCACCGACCCGCCATGCTCGCCTCGCGGCAAGTGGTCGCTCGAAGCGACGAAGGTTGGGCCCGGGGGCTTGGATCGAGCCGGTGCCGACACAAGGCTAACAAAGACCCCACGGAAGTGATTCCCGCAGGACAGTCCGGTTCGGAAAACTGCCCCGCCTGCGATGCCTCCGCTCCTTGCCTCAGAACCTGTCGGGTGACCTTCGACCCGCCCGGTCAGCGGTCGTCCGACAGGCTCTCGGCGGACAAACACCGAGCTCAGTCCCTCAGCAGGTCCGGGACGCCGCCCTCGTCGGGCAGGTCCCGCTCCCCCGACACCACCGTGAGCTGCTGCGTCGCACGCGTCAGCGCCACGTACAGCACCCGCAGACCGGCCGGGGACTCGTCCGCGATCTCCGCGGGCGAGACAACCACCGTGGCGTCGTACTCCAGGCCCTTCGCCTCCAGGCTGCCCAGCGCCACCACCCGCTCGCCGAGCTCGGCGAGCCAGTTGCGGGCCTGCGCCCGGCGGTGCATCGCGACGACCACGCCCACCGTGCCGTCCACCTCGGCCAGCAGCCGCCGCGCCTCCTCGCGCACCGAAGCGGCCATATCGCCGTCCCGTACGGTTTCGAAGCGCGGCTTCACACCCGTGGAACGGACCGCGGCCGGTGACTCCAGTCCGGGCATCGCGAGCGCCAGGACCTTCGAGGCCAGCTCGGCGATCTCCGCCGGGTTGCGGTAGTTGACCGTGAGGGTGAAGCGGCGACGCGGCCGGTTGCCGAGCGCCTCGTCGCGCGCCCGGGCCGCCTCGTCCGGGTCGGACCAGGAGGACTGCGCCGGGTCTCCGACGATCGTCCAGGTGGCATGCCGGCCGCGGCGGCCGACCATGCGCCACTGCATGGGCGTGAGGTCCTGCGCCTCGTCGACGATGACATGCGCGTACTCCGTACGCTCCGCTGCCAGCCGCTCGGCCCGCTCGCGCTGGGTCTCCTCGCGCTGAGGCATCAGCTCCTCCAGGCCGGAGAGCTGGTCCAGCGGGTCGAGTTCGCGCTTCTTCTTCGGCCGGTACGGGGTGCCGAGCAGCGTCTGCAGCTCGTCGAGGATCGCCACGTCGTGTACGGAGAGCGGCCCGTTCCCTTCGCTGTCGAGCCGCTTCAGGGAGCGGGCGAGGCGGCGCACCTCGCCCTGGTTGAGGACCCGGCGCGCCCAGCGGCCGAGCCGCTTCTCGTCGGCCATCGCGGCGAGCACCCCGCGCGGGGTGAGTTCGGGCCACCAGGCGTTGAGGAAGTCGAGGAAGGGCGTCTCGGTGGAGACGTCCTCGTCGAAGGAGGAGCGCAGCTCGGCGGCCAGCTCGGGGTCGGTGTAGCGGCCCCGGCCCGAGGACTTGTTCCACAGGGCGTCCAGGAGCAGCCTGCGGGCGCGCGGGCGCAGCAGGTTGACCGGGGCGGTGCCGCCGAGGGCGGACTGCCTGATGCGGTGCAGCTCGTCGGCGTTCAGCTCGACACGGGCGCCGAACGCGACGACCCGCAGCCTGGTCGGGGTGGCCGGGGCCGCGTCGGTTCCGCCGGTTCCGCCGGGTGCGTCGGTTCCGTCGTCGAAGGACAGCTGGCCGCCCCGGTCCTCCGCCTTGCGAGGGGTGCCGGGCTGTTCCAGCGCGCCGCGTGCCGCCTTGCGCAGCACCTGGAGCATCCGCGAGGAGCCCTTGATCCGGGCGACGGCGGGTTCGTCGTAGGTGGTGGCGCCCTCGACGCCCGCCGCCTCGTCGGAGAGCGAGCCGACGGCGCGGATCGCGACCTGCCCCTCCTCGCCCAGCGAGGGCAGCACGCCTTCGGTGTACGCGACGAGGAGCGGGGTCGGCGAGACGACGAGGATGCCGCCCGCGTAACGCCGCCGGTCCTGGTAGAGGAGGTACGCGGCGCGGTGCAGGGCGACGGCGGTCTTGCCGGTGCCGGGGCCGCCGGACACCTCGGTGACGGACGCGGCGGGGGCCCGGATCACCAGGTCCTGTTCGGCCTGGATGGAGGAGACGATGTCTCGCATGGTGTGACTGCGGGCCTGGCCGAGCGCCGCCATGAGTGCGCCGTCACCGATGACGGGGAGCTTGTCGCCGCTCAGGTAAGCGGTCAGCTCGGGGCGCATCAGGTCGTCCTCGACCCCGAGGACCTTGCGGCCCTTGGAGCGGATGACCCGGCGGCGTACCACCCTGCCCGGTTCCTTCGGCGTCGACCGGTAGAACGGTGCGGCGGCCGGTGCGCGCCAGTCGATGACCAGCGGCGCGTAGTCGGAGTCGAGGACCCCGATCCGGCCGATGTGCAGCGTCTCCGCGATATCGGCGCGGTTGCCGTCGCGTACGGCGTCGTCGGCCGGTTCGACGGACGTGTACGCGCCGTCCGGGCCTCGTTCGCCGTCCTTGCCGAGCAGCAGATCGATCCTTCCGAAGAGGAAGTCCTCGAACTCGCTGTTCAGCCGGTTGAGGTGGATTCCGGCCCGGAATACCTGGGCGTCGCGCTCGGCGAGCGCTCCAGGGGTACCGACCTGGCCGCGCTTGACGGCGTCATTCATGAGAAATTCCGCCTCGTGGATCTTCTCTTCGAGGCGGTGGTAAACACGGTCGAGATGTTCCTGCTCGACACCGATCTCCCGGTCCCGCATCGAATCGACAGCGGAATCCTGCGCGGCCACCGAGGCCCCCTTCTGACGTGCATTGGGCAGCCGTCAACCTTATGCGAATCCGGGCCCGCCGCGCACCTGCCGCGCTTATGGAAATGGCACGTGATTACTCACCGGCGCCCGCGCCCGCATCCGTGACGGCGCTGGTGACCGCATCCGCTGCCTCGTCCGTGAACGCCACGGCCGCCGCCCGGCGCCGGTGCCGGGCCACCCGCTCCCGGTTCCCGCACACCTCGCTGGAGCACCAGCGGCGTCGGCGGCCGCGCGAGGTGTCCAGGTAGAGACGGCGGCAGTTGCCGGCCTCGCAGCGGCGCAGGCCGGCTCGCGCCACGGGGTCGGTCAGGAGCTCCACGACATCGCGCGCCACGACGGCCAGCAGCGCCCCGCACTCGGGATCGGCGCTCAGTGTCCGTATCAGCGTGCCGCTTGTTCCGCGTACGGCCCGCAGCCCCGGTGGTGCGGCCGCGGCGAGCGCGTTGACCCGCTCCAGGGCGCTCTCGGCTCTGCGGCCACCGAGCTCGGCGGTCAGCAGGCGGTCGACGCCGGTCCTCAGCTGGCGGAAGCGCACCACCCAGGTGTCGTCCACGGCACCGAGGTGGGTGCCGCTCGGTACGAGTCCGGTGGCCACCAGCCAGTCGGCGAGGCGCTCGGCGCCGTCGAGCAGTTCGCATGCGCCGAAGGTGCCGATTCCTGTGGCCACCAGATCCAGGCAGGGACGGCCTGAGTCGAACCGCCAGTCGTATGAGGTCTTGCCCGCTGCCATGAGCATCTCACCGCCTCGGGGTCTTTGATCGGGGTCTCCCCAGAGTGCTCCTCGGAAGGCGGACCCGGAACCCCCGTTGCCCCACGGGTCGCTGCACCCGGGGCCCGTATGGTGTTCCGATGGACGACGATCTCCGTACGGCCACCCTTGCAGCCGGCCCGCTCCTGCTGCGGCCATGGCTGCCCGACGACGTGCCGGCCCTGATCGAGGCGTACCGCGATCCCGCGATGCGCGCCACGCTGCGCATGCTGGTCACGGACGAGGCGGACGCGCAGCAGTGGCTGCGGGTGCGGCAAGAGGGCCGGGAAGCCGGCAGCTACTTCGGCTTCGCGGTGGTCGATCGCGATCTCGACGGCGAACTGGTCGGCAATGTGGCGCTCAAGTACCCCGCACCGGGCACCGGCAGCGCGGAGGTCGGATACTGGACGGCGGCGCGAGCGCGCGGCCGCGGAATCGCACCGCAGGCTCTCGGGGCGCTCACCGACTGGGCGTTCGAAGCGTTCGCCGGGGACGGGCTCGTGCAGCTGGACCTGCTGCATCGGATGAACAACGACGCGTCCTGCCGGGTTGCGGAGAAGAGCGGATACGGCTTCGCGGAGGTTCTTCCGGCACGGCCGCCGTGGCCGCTGGGCGGACACCGGCATGTGCGGGTGCGTAGCCAGGGCGTCCGGTAGCCGTCCGCGTCCTCACTCGCGGCAATCGAGCCCTTCCGGCGATCGGGGACACACCGGACCGGCCGTCACCCCGGCAACGCCCCATCGTGCAGGATGCGCTGGAAGAGCCGGTGGTCGCGCCACTCGCCGTTGATGTGCAGGTAGCGCGGAGCCATCCCGTACTGCTCGAAGCCGCACTTGGCGAGCACCCGCTGCGACGCCACGTTGTCCGGCACCGTCCCCGCCTCGACCCGGTGCAGGCGCAGTTCGTCCCTGGCCAACGCGCATATCCGCTCGACCGCGGCCGTGGCCAGTCCGCGGCCCGCGTACGCGACATCGACCCAGTAGCCGAGAACCGCGCTGCGGAACGGCCCGAGCACCATGCCGTTGAGGTTGAACGCACCCACCACACGGTCCTGTTCATCGGCGAGCACCCACGGCATCACCCGCCCCGCGTCACGGTCCGCGAGCAACCCGGCCAGCCGTTCCCGCTGTCCCTGCTCGGTGAAGAAGGCGTCTGGCCGCACCGGCTCCCAGGGCTGCATGTACGCGCGGCTGCGGGTCAGGGATACGGCGAGGGAGGCGGCGTCGGCCGGGGTGGGGGGACGGAGTCGTACCTCCGCGTCGAGCCGGTGAATGTCGTTGATCATCCCAGCACGCTATCCCGGCCTCGGTTCGCCGCTTTCAACATGAGGGATGCATCGGTCTCGGGCAGCCAACTTCCGTCGGGCCGTACCATCCAGCCCTCCTCGGAGCCCAGTTGAGCTGCGGCTTCACGCAGGGCGTCGAGGCCGGGGTGGCGCAGCCCCTTGCGCCAGACCAGCAGGAACGGGGAGATCGGTACGGGCCGGACCAGCGGACGCACGACGGTGTCCGGCATCGGAGGGAAGTCGACCATGCACAGAACCGGGTACCCCGACTTCGCCGTGACCCGTTGAAATTCGGCCACGCCGATCGCGAGTGGGACGGGTGGCGCCAGCTCGATGCCCCACTCGGCGAAGAGGCGCCGGGCAAGGTCCGTCCACTCCCCGGTGCGCGGGTTCCCGGCGCCCGCGTAGACGGTCTCGCCGGTCAGGTCGGCCAGTGCGACGGCCTCGCGCGCGGCCAGGGGGTGATCGGCGGGGAGCAGAATAGCCATCGGCTCGTACCGCACCGGCTGCACGCCGAGCCCTGCCCGCACCGCGGGGTCGAGTCCGGCGGCGCGGCCGAAGGAGACGTCGAGGCGCCCGGCGAGGATCTCGTCGGCGGCCCAGGTGAGTCCGCTCTCGAAGCGCGCCATCAGTTCGCACGCCGGAGCCAGCTCCCGTGCGCGGGCGAGTACGCGGGCGGCTGTCATGCCGTCGGTGTTGAGGTCGACGAAGAGCGGCCGGGCCGCGGGATCGGCGAAGGCGGCGGCAAGATCGGCGTGCGCCTCCAGCACCCGCCGGGCGTGCGGGAGGAGCCGTTCGCCGTCGGCGGTGAGGGAGACCTGCCGGGTGGTGCGTACGAACAGTTCCGCACCCAGCTCGCGCTCCAGCCGGCGGATGTCCCGGCTCAGTGCCTGCTGGGCGATGTAGAGCCGGGCGGCGGCGCGGGTGAAGTGCAGTTCCTCGGCGACGGCGACGAAGGCGCGGAGCAGCCGGGGGTCGGTATGGGTGTGCGTCTGGATGCCCGTATCGGCAGCGGAGGAGGCCACGCCCGGGAATTTACAACACAGATGCGTCAATCGGTACGGGGAAGGTGTTGGACCCAGCGGGGCGTGCGCCGCGAGGGTTGATCCATGCCGTACGAGAGAAACCCGCCCACCGGCCCCATGCTCGCCGTCTCCGGAGACCTGCTGGTCATCGCCCCGCGCACCGCCGCCACCAGGCCGGCGCCCACCAACCCGTACCGCCGGCTGCTCGCCACCCCGGGTGCTCGCGCCTTCACCGCGGGCAATCTCCTCGCCCGGCTTCCCATGGGCATGTTCAGCGTCAGCGCGGTGATCATGATCGCCGGTTCGCGCGGCTCGTACGCCCTGGCCGGTGCCGTCACCGCGACCGGCCTCGCCGCGACGGCGGTGGTCGCGCCCTGGACGGCCCGGCTCGTCGACCGGTACGGACAGGCCAGGGTCGCCGTGCCCGCCACCGCGATCGCCGCGCTCGGATCGCTCGCGCTGCTGCTCTGCGTGCACTACGACGCCCCGGCCTGGACGCTCTTCGCCTCCTATGCCGCCACCGCCACCACCCCCAACACCGGCGGGATGTCCCGGGCCCGCTGGGCCCATCTGCACCGGGGTGATCCGGCCGCCCTGCACACCGCGAACTCCTTCGAACAGGCCGCCGACGAACTCTGCTTCATGCTCGGCCCGGCCCTTGCCGCCCTGCTGTGCACGGCACTCTTCCCGGAGGCCGGAACACTCGTCGGGGCGATTCTGCTGATGACGGGCGTGCTGATCTTCGCCGCCCAGCGCGCCACCGAACCGCCGGTGGCACCCCGAACCGGCGCGCGCTCCCCGTCCCGCACCCCGGGCATGCCGGCCCTGCTCGCCACTTTCCTTGCCACCGGCGCGGTCTTCGGCGCGATGGAGGTCGTCACGATCGCGCATGCCGGGGGCGCGATCCTGGCCCTCCAGGCTGCCGGATCGTGTGTGGCGGGGCTGCTGTATGGATCGCTGCGCCCGGCCGCGGACATCCGGCGCCGGCTGCTGGGCTGTCTGGCGGGAATGACGGCGCTGATGTCCCTGCCGCTGCTCGCCGCCTCCTCGACCGATTCGCTGCTCGCTCTCGCGGGCGCACTCCTGCTGGCGGGCGCGGCGACGGCCCCGACGATGGTCACCGGCATGACACTGGTGCAACACCTCACCCCCGAGGGCCGGTTGAACGAGGGCATGACCCTGGCCGTGACCGCGCTGCTGGGCGGAATCGCCGCGGGTTCGGCGATCGGTGGCTGGATGGTGGAGCACATGGGGCAGGTGACGGGCTATGTCGTACCGATGTGCGCGACCGGACTGGCACTGGTCGTCGCGATGGCCGGGGTCCGCACCCCCGGCGCCGGAGCACGGGCACAGGAACGGGCATGAGTACGGGAACAGGCGGGCACACCGGTAGTCCACGCACACGCAGAGAACCCGTCCCTGGTGGTCCTGGACACCCAGAGTGTCCACGCCGCGGTGAACGTGCCCGCGGCGACGACCGGCAAGGACGCCGCGAAGCAGGCACCGGACCGCAAGCGCGGGATCGCCGTGGACGTGCTGGGCCTGGCCATCGCGGTGGTGGTACTCGCGGCGCGGACTCCAGCACTCGCTTGGTCAGCAGACCCGCCGTTTGGGCTTCTTGCCACTCGGCCGGCGAGGCGACGACCAATGCCTTGTTTCCGGGCTCCTGCAGCTCGACTTGCCGGATCACGTACCCATCGGTGTCCAGCTCGAAGTAGAACCAGACGGCTTCCTCGTCCCAGAACGTCCCAGAAACAGCGAAACCAACATGTCACGGGTTCACCGCGTCGAAGGGCTCGTCGTGCCAGCGCCAGCCGGCGGTGCTGTCGTCATGGATGTGCAGCATGAACTCGGCGACCGGGCTGCCGTCTGGAAACGCCATGGTGAGCGCACTGCGGATCTGGGTGTAGCAGGCGTCGACCTGCTCCCAGTCCTCGTCGTCGACAGCCCGCTCTTGCTCAGTGAAGAGGGGGCGGAACTCTTCAAAGCCAGGAAGAGTCTCGACTTCGGCGTGGGTCCAGGGCATGTCGGCGCCGGTCACGGTCAGCCGGGCAATCTCCTGGTCGCCGTGGTGAAGCCGCCAGGTACTGCCGGCGGTCAGGTCCGGGTTGGTCATATCCCCATGATGGCGATCACCACTGACAGGCGGGGAGCGAGGTCATGACACCTTCTCGATCACGGGCACGACCATCCCATCGCGTGGTCCCGCTCCAGCCACGACTCGTACCCGACGTGCATGCCGGCCGTCGCCGACCAGTACAGGCCGGGATAGTTCCGTTGCCCGCGATACGAGGGGAAACTCGCGCACCGGCCGCCCGTTCTCGAACCGCACCCCTGCGGCCCAGCGGCACCCGGCGTTCCTCCCCGTCACCTCCCATGTAGCCCACCTCGACCCCCTCGACCGGGCGACCGCCGCCCCGGAGACGGCCGACAGCCGGGTCACTGGACCTCGCCCCCGCTCGGCGGAGCCGTCCAGACCATAGCCAAGGCGAAGCCGAGGTCATCGAACCAGGCCCCGGGAAAGACACTCCCGTAGAGCTCGTGGAACTGCTCGCGCGACAGGTAGCGGTCGCTGAGCAGATGCGCCAGCCACGGCCCGCTGTGCCAGAAGCGCAGCTGGAACCACGCGTCGTGAAGCCCCACACGTCGGATCTCACCCGGGAAGCTCCACAGCGCAGGCCAGGTGTACGCCCTGCGCGGCGGCGTTGGATACAGATCACACACGTTGTCGATCAGCACAACGGTGCCGCCAGGCCGCACGAGGCTCTTCAAGTGCTCCAAACCCGCGCGGTAGTCCTCCAGGTGGTGCAGCATCGTGTGGCTGTAGACCAGGTCGAAACCGTCTTCGTCTTCCAGCCCGAACAGATCCTCCACGACGTAGCGCACGTTGGGCCGTGCCCTCCTGGCCTTGGCGATCTCGATCAGGGGACCACTCAGGTCCAGGCCGATGACTTCCTGAAAGCTGTCCACCAAGGCCTCGACCGCGTGGCCCGAACCGCAGCCGGCATCCAGAGCGCGCTTGCCCTTCAAGCCCAGCCCGAGCAGCCAGGCGGTGTTCTGTCCCGGGAGCAGACTCACGAAGCGGTCGTAGTCAAGGGCGAACCGGTCGAAGGACTGGGGATCAGCTATCTGCGTCATACCTCTCCCGTACACGGTGTCCTGTCCCTTCCGGGATGGCAGCCGGCAGGTCTCCAACCTGTGGGGATGCCAGGTGGTTTGGGAACGGAGTCGCAGGTCATTCTCAAACGAGTTGGCTCTTGCGGAACCGAATTTCGTGGCGAGGCCCATCCGGAACTGGTTCACCGCTCGCCGGCAGCCCCCAGGATCGCGCGGAGGCGCGACAAGCATTCGCTGACGAAGGCGGGATAGGTGCCCCAGTAGTACGACACCCCGCTGACTCCGACGGCAATGGCCCACGCCCGGGCACGCAACCACGTCACGTCGTCGAGATTTATGGCGTCCCAGTACGCCTGTCGAGCCCCGGGTGGAAGGTCCCACAGAGGCGCGTGCTCGGCGTCGGGAAAGCCGACTGAGAGGCCTCCGAAGTCGATGACCGCGTGCAGCTTGCCTTGCTGAACCAGAAGGTTGGTGGGTTTGAGGTCTCCGTGGAGCCACACCTGGCGGCCAGATGGCTCGGGCAGGGCGAGCGCACCCTGCCACAGGTGTCGCAGGTGCGCGATGTCGAGGTCGAGACCCTGGATCGTCAGACAGTCGTCGAAGCACCCACTGATCCACCGGTCACAAACTTCCAAGCCACCCCCGCGGTACCAGCTGAGCTCGCCTCGACGAACCGCTCCCATGAGAGGGATGGAGTGCAGCCTCTGCACGATCGCTGCCAGGTCGGCCCCGAAGGCAGGCCAATCGCTGACCGATCCCAGGCCGGCTTCATCGCCATCGATCCAGCGGTAAACCGACCAGGCGAGCGGGAAGGCGGAACTCGGAGTACCGGCATGCACCGGCTCCGGAATGCGACAGGGAAGATGCGGCGCCAGCCGCGGCAGCCACATCTGCTCCTTCTGTACCGCCTTCGCGTTGTCCGGTGTGCGCGGCAGCCGTATGAGCAGCTGGTTGCCGAGCCGGTACATCGTGTTGTCCGTGCCCGCACCGGCCGGCGAGATGGGCAGGGCGGCCCATTCCGGCCGCTGCTCCCGCAGCAGCGACCGGACGACCGCCTCGTCCACACCGATCTCGTTCTCATGAAGTGTCACGGTGGCAGCCTTCTGCCCAGGCTTTGCCGCCGCCAGTGATTTACCCGAGGCGGTCGCCGCATGCCGACGGGTACCGTCCCAGTACGCGACTACGAGGACGGAGCACAGTATGCCCACGCCTACTGGCATCGGAACAGGGGCACGGATCGCCGCCTACCGGCGCCTGCACCGCCTGACGCAAAAGCAACTCGCCGGCAAAGCAGCCGTCTCCTACTCGCTCCTGGTGAAGGTCGAGCAGGGCCGTCGCCCCGCCAGCGGCTCGTTCATCGCCGCCGTGGCGCGGGCCATGGGCGTACCCGTCACCACCTTCACTGGCCAGCCCTACACCACCGACCACGCCCACGACCGCCTCGACAGCCCCTTGGCCGACCTGCGCGCCGCACTCGACAACTATGACTTCCCGCTGGACGAACTCCCCGTGCGCGCCCTGCCGGAAATCGCCGCCGACGTGGACGCCGTGTTTCTCGCCCGCAGAAAGGCGAACTTCGGACGGATCGTCGCCATGGCTCCCCCGCTCGTCGATGAACTGGTCCAGGTCTCCCAGACCGCACAGGGCCAGTCGGCCGAAGAGGCGCACCGGCTTCTCATGCACGTGTACCGGTCCGCCTACGACGTCGCCTACGGGCTCGGCCTGTCGGATCTGGTGTCGCTGCTGCTGTCCCGCATGGACTACTCCGCCCAGCGCGCCGGCGACCCCTACCTGATGAGCCTGTACGGCTACATGCGCGCCTACTCGACGTTCGCCACCGGACGGCACGAGGTCGGGCGGAAGATCATCACCAAGGCCCGCGAGACCGTCGACCAGAGCGTGCGCGCCGGGGAAGTCCCGGCCCTCTGCTCCGCCGGGAATCTGCACCTGCGGGCGGCGATGCTGGCCACCCGGCAAGGCGACGCCGACTCTGCCCGGGACGAGCTGGCCGAAGCCCGTCGCCTGGCCGAACAGTTGGGCCGCGAGGTCGTCGGCGGGGCCCGGGACGGGGCGTACATCCAGTCGTTCGGGCCGACCAACGTGGCGATCCACGCGGCAGCAGTGGAGATGGAGCTGGGCAACCACGGCAAGTCACTCCAACTCGCCAAGCTGGTGCAGCCCCAGGCGGACTACTTCCCCGACCGGCTGGGGCACTTCTGGATCGACACCGCCCGCTCCCAGCTCTGGAGCGGCAAGACCGACGCCGCCCTCGTCTCCCTGCTGAAGGCGCGGAAGGTGGCGCCGCAGCAGGCCAAGTACCACCCGTCCGTCCGCGAAACCGTCGCTGGGCTGGTGCACGCCGCCCGCAGCACCCCGGACACCCTCATCGGATACGCCTCCTGGTGCGGCGTCCAGCTCTAGCTGTACGTAGCGTCGGCATAGCGTAAAGCGACCTCTCTACCGGACTGTCACACAGCGCCCCGAGACTGTCACAACTTGTGTCAGTTCCGGGGCGCTGCTGCGCGTTCACTAAACGTCAGCAGCGCCCACCGTCCTCACGGACCCCGACAGAAATGGGCGGCGGAACCCGCCGACCACGGAGATTGGCATGAGCACCCAGTCCGACCGATCCGAAACCTCGCTTCCGATCCGCGCCCCTGGCACGAACCTGCCCGACGGCCACCCGTCCGCCAGTCTGCTCGCACGAGGCCAGCACGGCTGGAACGCCTTCCTGGCCCGCACCGGGCCGCTGCCGGACGAGGACGAGGAGGTCGAGCACGGCCGGACCGACGAGCTGACCGGGCGGTGAGCGCGGTGACCGAGACGCCCCCGACCTGGATCGACATGGGCCGGGACGTGGACCTGGCGCTCGCACTCGCTCAGGGGCGGCCGACCGGTCCGGCAGCCGACGAGGTCCGCAAGCGGCTCCGCTCCTACATCGGGCTGCTCGCCGACCCGGCCGAGGAGTACGCGAAGGGCCTGGCCGACTCCCGGGCCCGCGACATTGCGACCGCCACCGTGGACCACGCCCGCGGCCTGTTCCGCGACCAGGACGGCGACTCGGCCGCTATGCTCCGGCTGCTCGGCAAGGCGGTCTACTACCTGATGCGGTATGCCTCGCATATCCAACAACACAGGCCGCAGCAGTGAGCGGCAAGTTGCAGCCCGCGCGACCGTCCCGAAGACGGGGCGTCGAAGAAGCCTGCACAACGTGGTCCGCATCTCTGGACGCCATGGACGGCGTCCGGTCCGCACGTACTCGCAAGGCGGCCACCGACATGCGAGCAGCCCTTTCCCCGCTACGTCGGCGCGGCATCCGGTCCGCCACCATCGTGGACACTCGGGCTGCGGCCTACCTGTCCGCTACGGCCTGACTCCGAAGGGAACCTGATGGCAGAGAAATTCGAGGTAGAGGCACTGGGTTACGTCGTCGGAGGCCGCACCGAGCCGACTGACGACTACTGGGGTGGCACCCGTGCGATCATCCGCCTTGACAGCCGCTTCCCCTTGGAGGTCACGAAGGGGCTGGAAGAGTTCTCCCACCTCGACGTGGTCTTCCGCTTCCACCTGACCGACCGCACCGACCTCCCCCTCGGCGCCCGCCGCCCCCGGGACAACCCCGACTGGCCCGAAGTCGGCTTCGTCGGCCACCGCAACATGCGCCGCCTCAACTGGCTCGGCGTCTCCCGCTGCCGCCTGGTCAAGGTGGACGGCCTGGACCTTCACGTCGAAGACCTCGACGCCGTGGACGGCACCCCGGTCATCGAAGTGAAGCCCTGGTTCAAGGAGATGGGCCCCCGGGGCGGGGTCCACCAGCCCCAGTGGGTCACCGACATGCTCGGCAACTACTACGCCCCCACCAAGGGCTGACCGCTGCGCCGTTGGCCTCGGACGTCCTTCGTGCACGTCCGAGGCCTTGTCGGAGATTACATACAGCTGTGGTCAGGCACGGATGTCGGTGACGCCGTCCGGGGTGATCTCATGCGCGATCACGGTTCCGGTGTTCAGGCACGGGGAGCGTCGTGCCCGGACCCGGCCCACAGGCCCCTCGGGGCCGAGGACACGGAAGCCGGGTTCGACTGCGTGATGGGCCGACGGCGGTGGGGCACCACGTGCTTGTTGCCGCGACAACGGGCCGCAGGCGCGCGGCTGGCCGGCGTGTGGCGGGCATGGGCGCGTGGGGAGAGAAGACGAGGACCCCGCTGCCGGTGGGCAACGGGGTCCTCGTTCACATGGGAATTGTGGAGATGGCGGGAATCGAACCCGCGTCCAACGGTGCGGAACCAGGGCTTCTCCGTGTGCAGTTCGCTGCGCTTTTCTCGGCCCCGGAGATCACGCGAACAAGTCTCCGACGGGCTCAGTCACTGTTTGATTTCCTTCCAGGCCCCGTGACCGGGTCCAGAAGTTTAGATCCCTTGATGATGCCAGGATCCGGGTCGGGATCACCCCCGGGCTGACACTTCGCAGGTCGCTACTTAGGCAGCGAGGGCGAAGGAATCGCGCTTGGTGTTGGCGATTATTGGTTGCGACATATGGTTTACGAGATCATTGCCGCTTCCTCGACACGCTTCCCCTGCTTCGACATCCGCTGTCGAAACCGATCATCCCCATGTTGTGTTTTCAATGTGTGCACCCGCTGTGAGGTGCGATGCCATCGTACGCGACCGACGTGCGGCGATGCCAGCCTATTCCCGCCGGCGCCGGCCGTACGCCTCCGGCATCTCCCGGACGGCCCTCAGGCGCTGCGCTGGCGCCGGCGCGCTGCCGAGATCGCGCGGTTGGTCTCCCGCAGGTCCTGCTTCTCGCGCAGGGTCTGCCGCTTGTCGTACTCCTTCTTGCCCTTGGCGAGCGCGATCTCGACCTTGACCCGGCTGCCCTTGAAGTACAGCGCGAGCGGCACGATCGTGTGGCCGGTCTCGCCCGACTTCGACTCCAGCTTGTCGATCTCCGCCCGGTGCATCAGCAGCTTCCGCTTGCGCTTGGCCGAGTGGTTGGTCCAGGTCCCCTGGACGTACTCCGGGACGTGGACGTTGTGCAGCCACGCCTCGCCCCCGTCGATCTGGACGAAGCCGTCCACCAGGGAGGCCCGGCCCAGCCGCAGCGACTTGACCTCGGTGCCCATGAGTGCGAGACCGCACTCGTAGGTGTCGAGGATGTGATAGTCGTGCCGCGCCTTCTTGTTCTGCGCGATGAGCTTGCGCCCCGTGTCCTTTTCCTTAGCCATAGTGCGACCATTTTCGCACTACGACCCACCCCCGAGGCCACTCAATACCGTCTCGGCCCGCCGCTCGGCCCCGGAGCTGACCGCGAGGTCCGGGGTGATGCCGCGGCCGTCGACGCCGCGGCCCGCCGGGGTGCGGTAGTGGCCGACGGTCAGCTCGGCCACCGAGCCGCCCGGGAGCTTGCTGGGCATCTGGACCGAACCCTTGCCGAAGGTGCGCGATCCGACGGTGACGGCGCGTCCCCGGTCCTGGAGCGCGCCGGTGAGGAGCTCGGCGGCGCTCATCGTGCCGCCGTCGACGAGGACGACGAGGGGGCGGGCGGTGTCGCCGCCCGACTGTGCGTAGAGAGCGCGTTGCTCACCGTGTACGTCGTACGTGGCGACCAGGCCGCCGTCCAGGAAGGCGGAGGCGGCGGTCACGGCCTCGGTGACCAGGCCACCGGAGTTGCCGCGGAGATCGAGCAGCACCCCGGCGCCCGCCGGTGCGTCCCGGACCGCGTCGCGGATCTCGGCGCCCGAGCCCCTGGTGAACGAGTCGACCTCGATCAGTACAGCCGCGGAGGAATCGGAACGGTCCGGTCCGATGCGCCGCACGGTGACGGCCTCGGTGGTGAGCCTGGCTCTGCGCAGCGTCTCGGTCCGAAGGGCGGCCCCTCGCTGAACTCCCACCACGACGGTGGTGCCGGCGTCCGCCGCCGTACGGTCTCCGCGCAGCAGGGCCACGGCCTCGGCGACGGGGCGCTTGTCGATCCGGTGGCCATCGATCGTACGGAGCAGATCGCCCGGCTCGATGCCGACGCGGTCGGCGGGGCTGCCGGGCTGGACCCGGGTCACCTCGACCAGGCCGTCGGCGGAACGCTTCGCGGCGATCCCGACACCGGTGTACGAGCCGTCGAGGGCCTGCTCGAACTCCTTGTACTGCCGCTCGTCGTACACCGCGCCCCAGCGGTCGCCGCTGCGGCTGACGACCTCCTCGGCCGCCTCCTTACCGGACTTGCCGTCGGCCACGGCCCGGGCGGCGGCCTCGGCCACCTCGTCGCCGTCGACGGTGGAGGCGACGGAACGGGTCGCTGTGCCCGAGGACTTCGCACCATCGTGCGGCAGCGAGCCGGTGGCCGCCGCGGTGGCCAGCACGGTCACGAAGACCAATGCCAGAGCCGCCCCGCGGCGCACACCGCAGGGCCCGAAACATTGCGTGGGGCCCGACATGGCGTCGAGTCTAGTGCCGCGATCGGCAAGGTTTGCCCGTCAAGGAGCGGCGACCGGTGCGTGTGATCGCAAGGCGGCCGGAAGCCCTTGTAGCGGCGCTACAAGGGCTTTTGGCCAACGCCGCGAGCGCGCGTGCCGGTCGCCGCGACGGGGCAAACCTTGCCGATCGCGGCACATAGGACAACGCCCCTGTGGCGCACGGCCGGTTGACCGCGTGCCACAGGGGCGCTTGTCACACCTTCAGATACTTGCGGAGCGCGAAGAGAGCGGCAACGGCGGGCATCAGCAGACCGATTGCCAGGATCAGGGGCAGCTTGGTGAAGACCGCGTCCCAGCCGATGAAGTCGATCAGGGTCAGCTTGCTCTGCAGCGCCAGACCGGCGTCGATCAGGAAGTACCGGCCCGCCAGCAGCATCACGCAGGCGAGCACACCACCGATGAGACCGGCGAACGCGGCCTCCATGATGAACGGCATCTGGATGTAGAAGCCGGAGGCGCCGACGAGCCGCATGATGCCTGTCTCCCGCCGTCGGCTGAACGCGGACACCCGGACGGTGTTCACGATCAGCATCAGGGCAATGACCAGCATCAGCGCCATCACGAAGAGTGCGGCCACATTCATGCCGTTCATCAACTCGAAGAGGTTGTCCAGGATGGACCTCTGGTCCTGGACGGACTGCACCCCGTCCCGCCCGGCGAAGGCGGTGGCGACGACCTTGTACTTCTTCGGGTCGTGGAGCTTGACCCGGAACGACTCCTGCATCTGGTCCGGCGTGATGTTGCTCGCCATGGGCGAGTCGCCGAACTGCTCCTGGTAGTGCTTGTACGCCTCGTCGGCCGACTCGTACGTGACCGTGTCGACGACCTTCATCTTGCGGAGGTCGCCTTCGATCTCCTTCTTCTGCTGGGCGGTGACAGCACCCTTGGCGCACTTGGGCGTCGAGGTCACATCACTCTTGCTGCACAGGAAGATCGAGACGTTGACCTTGTCGTACCAGTAGTCCTTCATCGTGCTGACCTGCTCGCGCATGAGCAGCGCGCCGCCGAACAGGGCGAGCGAGAGGGCGACGGAGACAATGACGGCGAAGGTCATCGTAAGGTTGCGACGGAGGCCGACGCCGATCTCCGACAGGACGAACTGGGCGCGCATGGCGTCCTTTCAGTGCTCGATGCTCAGTGCTGGTAGCCGTAGACGCCGCGGGCCTGGTCGCGTACGAGACGGCCCTTCTCCAGCTCGATGACGCGCTTGCGCATCTGGTCGACGATGTTCTGGTCGTGGGTCGCCATGATCACGGTGGTGCCGGTCCGGTTGATCCGGTCCAGCAGCTTCATGATGCCGACGGAGGTCTGCGGGTCGAGGTTGCCGGTCGGCTCGTCCGCGATCAGCAGCATGGGGCGGTTCACGAACGCCCGCGCGATCGCCACGCGCTGCTGCTCACCACCGGAGAGCTCACCGGGCCTCCGGTCCTCCTTGCCACCGAGGCCGACCAGGTCGAGAACCTGGGGCACCGCCTTGCGGATCTCACCGCGCGGCTTGCCGATGACCTCCTGTGCGAACGCCACGTTCTCCGCAACGGTCTTGTTGGGGAGGAGCCGGAAGTCCTGGAACACCGTGCCCAACTGGCGGCGCATGTGCGGCACCTTCCAGTTGGACAAGCGCGCGAGGTCCTTGCCCAGGACGTGGACCGAGCCCGTGCTGGCACGTTCCTCACGGAGAATGAGTCTCATGAAGGTGGACTTGCCGGAGCCGGAGGAGCCCACCAGGAAGACGAACTCGCCCTTCTCGATATCGAGCGACACATCCCGTAGAGCGGGACGGCTCTGCTTCGGGTAGGTCTTGGAGACGTTGTCGAATCGGATCACGGATGCACCACGGTCGGCCGGGAGTAGGTGTGCGTGACCTTACGCGAACCCGGCTCACGCGCGCAGGCGCGCGTACGGGGATGGGCGATTTATGGCGGAACGGCACTGGTCGAGAGCGGGGCCGAAGCGCTACGGAACGGGTGATGTCCGGCGGGCCGCGCCGAAATCCGCGCGAGCTGGCAAAGTGGTAGGGGGAACGGTTGCGTTTCCATGAGCGTTGTGCGGAGTGAAGGCGTATGCGGCTCCGCCGCGCGGGAGGAGGAAAGCGCATGACCTATGACCGACTGGTGTGCGCAAACTGCGCGGCGCCCGTGAACGAGGGCCGCTGCCCCGTATGCCGGGCGAGCCGCGAGCGGCTGCAGCAGGAACAGGGGCAAGGGGTTTTCGCGGGGCTGAGCCCTGTGACACTGGTGGCCCTGCTGGTGGTGCTGCTGGGCGCGGTGGCGCTGCTGGCGCACCAGGGCGTGTAGCCGAAGGCCGTCCGCCCACCCGCAAGAGCGTGTACGTGTACGCGGAGGGGCCCGGGATGCCGACAGGCGTCCCGGGCCCTCTGTGCGTACCTGTGCCGCGAGCGGCCCTTAGGCGACCGTACGGCCGTTCATCAGGCGCGGCAGGATCCGGAAGCCGATGCCTCCGGCAATCATCGTCGCGGCGCCGACCAGCAGGAACGTGGTCTCAGCGGCACCGGTCTCGGCGAGCTCGTCCTTGCCCTTGCTCTGCGCGACCGGCTGGTTGCCGGCCGAGTCGGGGGTGGTGTTGTCCGCGCACGTCGCACCGTCGAGGTCGACGGTGCAGGTCTCGCCACCGGGGGTACCGGTGGAGGCGTTACCGGTGGTACCACCGTTGCCGGTGGTACCACCGTTGCCGGTGGTACCACCGTTGCCGGAGTTACCACCGTTGTCGGAGTTACCACCGTTGTCGGAGCTGCCGCCATCAGTCGACGCGCCGCCGTTGTTGCCGGCGCCACCGTCATTGCCGGCGCCACCGTCGTTACCAGCGCCACCGTCGTTACCAGCGCCACCGTCGTTACCGGCACCACCGTCGTTACCGGCACCACCGTCGTTACCAGCGCCACCGTCGTTACCGGCACCACCGTCATTGCCGGCACCACCGTCATTACCGGCACCACCGTCATTACCGGCACCACCGTCATTGCCGGCACCACCGTCATTACCGGCACCACCGTCGTTACCGGCACCACCGTCGTTACCAGCGCCACCGTCGTTACCGGCACCACCGTCATTGCCGGCACCACCGTCGTTACCGGCACCACCGTCGGTGGTCGTACCACCCTGCCCGCCGTTGTCGCCGCCACCGGCCGCATCGCCGCCGGACTCGCCCTGCGGGCCCTTGAAGCCGGCGTCGATCCCCAGACCGCTGTCCTCGACCTCAGCCTTGGTGGCGAGACCTCCGACGTTGACGCCGATGCCGACGGCCGACGCCGCTCCGGCAGCGGTGAGCGAGGCGCCCGCGGCGATCACCGCACCCGCGGCTATGCGCGCGACGCGTACTCGCGTCTTCTTGGTCATCTGCTGCTACCCCCAGTAGCTGTTCTCGTCAGTGGAGCAGCCATATGCAGGTCTCTGCTCTGCGGGGTTCGCTCCGAACGGCGCCACATCGAGTCATGGCTGTGCCGCCCGCCCCCGTTCGCATCCGTCCCGGACATACGCATGCTGCCCTAGCACCCTGTCCACAGTTAAGGACTACGTCAAGGCCGTTCCGTGCAAACTGCACCGATTTGACGGCAGTTGACCTTGATTCGGAATCACGACTGTGACGCACTCACCGCGGTACCTGCGCAACTCGGAACTCCAACTCGCTTTCCGGTGCCGCCTCGTGCCCGTCCCCGACGAAAACGGCGGTGCCGGAAACCCGTGAGGTATCCGGCACCGCCGTAAAAATCAGGACCAGCAACAGGCTGCTGGAGCCCGCCTACTTCTCCCGCTGCTTGCGCCAGCGGATGCCCGCCTCCAGGAAGCCGTCGATCTCGCCGTTGAAGACCGCTTCCGGGTTGCCCATCTCGAACTCCGTACGCAGGTCCTTGACCATCTGGTACGGGTGCAGGACGTACGACCGCATCTGGTTGCCCCAGGAGTTGCCGCCGTCGCCCTTGAGGGCGTCCATCTTGGCCTGCTCCTCCTGGCGGCGGCGCTCAAGGAGCTTCGCCTGGAGGACGTTCATCGCGGATGCCTTGTTCTGGATCTGCGAGCGCTCGTTCTGGCAGGAGACGACGATGCCGGTCGGGAGGTGGGTCAGGCGCACCGCGGAGTCCGTGGTGTTGACGCCCTGACCGCCGGGGCCCGACGAGCGGTACACGTCGACGCGCAGTTCGGACTCGTCGATCTCGATGTGGTCGGTCTGCTCGACCACGGGCAGCACCTCGACACCCGCGAAGGACGTCTGGCGACGGCCCTGGTTGTCGAAGGGCGAGATCCGGACGAGCCGGTGGGTGCCCTGCTCGACGGAGAGCGTGCCGTAGGCGTACGGCACCTGGACCGCGAAGGTGGTCGACTTGATGCCGGCCTCTTCCGCGTACGACGTCTCGTAGACCTCGGTCTTGTAGCCGTGCCGCTCGGCCCAGCGGATGTACATGCGCTGGAGCTTCTCGGCGAAGTCGGCGGCGTCCACGCCACCGGCCTCGGCGCGGATGTTGACCACGGCCTCGCGGGAGTCGTACTCGCCGGACAGGAGCGTACGGACCTCCATCTCGTCCAGCGCCTTCCTGACCGACTCCAGCTCGGACTCGGCCTCGGCCAGGGCATCGGCGTCGCCCTCGTCCTGGGCGAGCTCGAAGAGGACCTCGAGATCGTCGATCCGGCCGCGGAGGGCCTCGGTCTTGCGGACCTCGGCCTGGAGATGCGAAAGCTTGCTGGTGATCTTCTGCGCCGCCTCCGGGTCGTCCCAGAGGGAAGGCGCGGCCGCCTGCTCCTCGAGCGCGGCGACGTCCGCCCTCAGCGCATCCAGGTCCAGGACGGCCTCGATCGACCCCATGGTCGAGGAGAGGGACTTCAGCTCTTCGGAAATATCGACGACTGCCACGGGTCCAGCGTAACGGCTGTCGGCACGGACATTCCTCGGGCCGCATGATCACGATTCCGCCACCGTGTGGGCGGCGCGTCCCCGGGCCGTACGGCGAAGGGGCGGCAGGGGTCCCTTCGACCCCCGGAAGCCATCAGGAACCGCCTCGCCGGGGCCCATGGAGTCAGGGTGTTTCCGGCGCCGATTTCTTCGTGTCCTGCGCGGGTGCGTCCGCTTCGTCGCCGCCCAGCGCCAGCCAGCCGCCCACGCCCAGCGCCACCACCAGCGCCGCGGCACCCAGCGTCAGGCGGCGCTTGCGGATGGCCGCGGACTTGTTGCGGGCCGAGCCCGGGCGGGGCCGCCCCGGGGAACGCGGGGCCCTGGCCGTGCCCCGGGGGCCGCCGGAGAGTTCGTCGGGGGCCGGGACACGCATGCTCGTGTGGGTGTCCCGGTTGGAGTCGGTGGACGAGCCGGGGACCAGGGGGACCGAGCCGCTGCGGCGGGGCTCCTCGGGTGCGGGGGCGTACTGCTGCTCGTCGTACGTCCGGGGTTCCGGTTCGGCGCCCGGCTCGTCCACGTCCAGCGGCGGGATGCCGGCCAGCTGCGGGAGCTGCTCGCGCAGCCGGGCCGCGAGCTCGGAGGCGCGCAGCCGGGAGGCCGGCGCCTTGGCCAGGCACTGGACCAGGAGCTGCCAGAGCTCCTCCGGGATGCCCGGGAGCGGGACGACCGTCTCCGTGACATGGCGGCGCAGGACCGCGCCGGGGTGTCCGCCGCCGAAGGGCGTGAAGCCGGCGAGGAGTTCGTACAGGACCGTGGCGAGGGCGTAGATGTCGACGGCGGCGCGGGGCGGGAGGCCCTCGACTATCTCGGGGGCCAGATAGTCCGGCGTACCGATGATCTTGCTGGCCTTGGTGCGGCGCGGGGTGTCGATCAGCTTGGCCACGCCGAAGTCGGTGAGCAGCGCCGGGTGCGAGCCTCCGGGGCCGAGCGGGCCCTCCATGTCGAGCAGGATGTTCTCCGGCTTGACGTCGCGGTGGACCACGCCGGCGGCGTGCGCGGCGGCCAGGCCGTCGGCGACGTCCGCGGTGATCGCGACGGCGGCCTCGGGCGCGAGACGGCGTTCGCGGTCGAGGCGGGTGCGCAGGTCCGTGCCGCGTACCAGGCTCATGACCAGTGCCAGGTCGTTGCCGTCCACCACGAGGTCGCGGACGGCGACGACATGTGGATGGTCCAGGCCGAGCAGTGCGGTGCGCTCCCGGACGAAGCGGCCCACGAGCTCCTGGTCGGACGCGAGGTCCTCGCGGAGCAGCTTGATGGCCACCGGGCCCTCGGGCCCGTCGCCGAGCCACACCGTGCCGGCGGTGCCGCGCCCCAGGATCTGGTGGGCGGTGTACCGGCTGCCGATATTCCGTGCCAAGACTGCTCCCTCAGCGGCTGGCGATGAACCGTCGCTCATGACCCCCGGTCGACAAAGTTACGCGTCGATCGGGGTGTTGATTGCCCGGGATGGCGCCAACCTTCACTTCTGCGGGCGAAATGCGGCAGAAATTGACCCGCAGAAGTCGATATAGCTACAGAGTTGATGGTGCATCGGCCGCTCAGGGACCGCTGTTGCCGATGCTGTCGCTGCTGCCGCCCAGCTTCGAGATCCAGTCGGTCACGCCGGAGACGCTGTCGCTGATCGCCTGCCAGTAGCTCTTGCCCTGGCCGATCCAGTCCTGCAGCGGGGTCAGTTCCCAGATCAGCCAGCTAGCGACGAACAGCAGCACCAGCGTGAACAGACAGCCCTTGAGGCAGCCGAGGCCGGGAATCCTCATCGGGTTGGCGCTGCGCTGCCTCGGCTCGCGGGGCTGGCGCGGGGCCGGCGGCTGCGGGGGCGCGTACTGCTGCCGCTGGTACTGCTGTTGGGGCTGGTACTGGGGCTGCGGCTGGTACTGCTGCTGCCGGGGCTGGGGGTACTGCTGCGGCGGCTGCTGGTGCTGCTGATGCTGCGGCGGCTGCTGCCGTCGCTGAGGCTGTTGGGGCTGGGGCTGGGGCCGCTGAGGGCGGCGGCGCAGCGGGTCCTGGCTGGGGTCGAGGTACTGGACCTGTGTCTGCTCGTTGCGATCGCGGGCCGCCCGGAGCTGGGACTGCCAGGGGTGCGGCCCCTCGGGCTGCGGAGGGCCGTCCGGGCTCGGCGGTACGGGCGGCATGACCGAGGTCGGGTCGGCGTGCCCGCTCTGGCCCGGGCCGGGGGCGTGCTGCATGACACTGGTCGCGGCGCTCGGATCGTACGAGCCCGCGTTGCTCGGCAGCACCTGTGTCGGGTCGGCCGCGCCGGGGGTCTGGGGAACGGCCGCGGGCGCCGGGTCGGGTGCGAGCAGGGCACCCACGCCCTCGGCCGCCGCGATCTGGGCAGAGCTGGCGTGCACACCGATGCCGGCCGCGACGGTGCGCAGCCCGCGGGCCAGGTTCTCGGCGCTGGGCCGCCGGCCGGGTTCCTTGCTCAGGCAGCGCTCTATCACCGTCCACAGCGGCGCCGGGACGGTGGAGGGGCGGCGGGGCTCCTCGCTGAGGTGCTGGTGCAGGACTTCGAGGGCGGTGCCGCCGGCGAACGGCGGGCGGCCGGTGACCAGCTCGTACAGCAGGATGCCCGCACCGTAGATGTCGACGGCGGAGGTCTGCGGGCGGCCCTCGGCGGACTCGGGCGCCACATAGGCGGGCGTGCCGACGAACTCATGGGTACGGGTCAGCCCCGGGGAGTCGGCCAGGCGCGCGATACCGAAGTCGGTGAGCATCGGGCGCATCTGGCCGTCGCGCTCGTCGAGCAGGACGTTGGCGGGCTTCAGGTCGCGGTGGACGACGCCGTCGGCGTGGCTGGCGGCGAGCGCGTCCGCGATCTGCGCGGTGAGGAGCGCGGCGGCGACCGGGGTGAGGGGGCCGTTCTCGCGGATGTAGCGGTGCAGGTCCGGGCCGTCGACCAGGTCCATGACGAGGGCGAGCAGGTCCCCCTCGACGACCAGGTCGCGGGTGCGCACGATGTTCTCGTGGGTGAGCCGGAGCAACACGGAACGCTCGCGCAGGAACCGCATCACGACGTCCGCGTCGTTGGCGAGTTCCTCCTTCAGGACCTTGATCGCCACGGTCTCGCCGGGCTGGCCGGCGACGGCCGCCTCCGCGCCTGCGGTCTCCCGCTGGCGGGCACGCCAGACGGTGCCCGTGGCGCCGCGTCCCAGCGGCTCCTCGAGCAGGTACTTGCTGCCTACCGGCCGCACGTCATGCGCTCCCTGCTGGTCGTGGTGCTTGCGGTGCTCCCGGATCCACCCGGGAGTTCCGGCCCACTCTAGTGGGGTGACCGGCGGAGTCGGACTGGTCCGCCCGGTTGCCGTCGCCACCCTTGGTCGCCGGACCCGATTGCCTCCTCGAGGAGATACCGGCCGGTTGCGGAACAAGACGCTCACACCGGGCGGATGGTTGCCGCACGCACGTGCGATCAAGACCGGCCGGAGCGGTTCCGCCACCGCGGAGGGCGTTCCGAGCAGGCACTTATGGGCGCACAGCCGACCATTCAAGATCAATTAGCGGTGGCCCCCGGGCGTGTCGTCAGTGGCAGGTGCGAGGATGCCTCCAGCACGGACCGTGGGGTAGGGAGCCCTGCGGCACGTGACAAACCTGTACCGGACGACGCGTCCGTGTCGGGTGGGGGGAATCACAGGGCGTTTCCCCTGCCCGGCGCCCCGCGCAGAAGGGACCGCTGACGGCGATGCAGATCCGGCTGACCGTCCTCGCGCCGCGCAGCGGCCAGACCCCGGCGCGCGCCTGCGACGTGCTGGTCACCGCCCCACCGGGGACGGCGCTCGCCACCGTGGCGTCCAATCTGGCCGCCGCCGTCTCCGGGCCCGATGGCTCGCTCGGCAGCGGTGCGGTGGTGCTGTTCGCCGGGCGTGAGCGGCTGGACGCGCAGCGGTGTGCGCTCGGTGAGCCCCCGCTGATCGACGGAGCGGTGCTCTCACTCCAGGTCCCCGGCGAGGGCGAGGCGGCGGACGACTCCGTTCCGGCGCAGCTGCACGTGGTCGCGGGGCCCGACGCGGGCGGGGTCCATCTGCTGCACGGCGGCCGGATACGGATCGGCCGCTCCGCCGACGCGGACGTCCCGCTCGACGACCCCGATGTGTCCCGGCTGCACTGCACGGTGACGGTCTCCTCGGACGGCCTGGTCTCGGTGGCGGACCTGGGCTCGACCAACGGCACCCTGCTCAGTGGCAGGGAGGTCCGTGACCGCCCGGTCCGTCTGAAGCCCGGTGCGCTGCTGCGGCTCGGCGAATCGACGCTCCGGCTCACCTCGGGCGCGCGTACGCCGACGCTGGCGACGGCCCCGGACGGCGAGGGGCATCTGCGGGTGTCCGGTACGGCAGGCGCGGAGGCCACCGACGGCGGCTTCGCCAAGGAGCACGGCTCCGGCCACGGGTACGCCCCGGCCGCCGCCGACCCCGGGCCCGGCGACCGTCACACGCACCGGAGCGGCGAAGACGAGTGGGCCGAGACCCGCCGCCAGTCCTCCTCCGAGCGCTCCCCCCGCTTCCCGGACGACGGAACACCCCGGCGGGGCGGGATAGGCGCCTGGGCGCGCAGACTCGCGGGCAACAAGGGCGAACCGGTACACGAGGCGGCACCCGACGAGACAGGTGCGGCCGGGCTGCCGTTCCCGGCCGCCGCCTCCCCCGCGGCACCATCGGGATCCGCCGCGGAGAGCAGCTGGCCGGACCCCGCGGCCGTGCTGCTGACCGCGCTCGGCCCCGGCCCCCGGCTGTGGGAGCGCGACACCGCACACCCGGAGGCGCTCGTGGTGCGCCTGGGGACGACGGACCGGGCCGAGCTGCCCGCCGTGCCGGTGACCGTGGGGCTGCGGGAGGCCGGTTCCCTCGGGCTCTCCGGGCCGCGGACCCGGCTGGCCGGACTCGCGCGTTCGGTGGTGGCGCAGCTCGCCGCGCTGCACTCCCCCGCCGATCTGGAGATCGTGCTGATCAGCGCGGACCGCGCCCGCAGCGCCGACGAGCGCAGGCGCGAGTGGGCCTGGCTCGGCTGGCTGCCTCATCTGCGCCCCATGCACGGCCAGGACTGCCGGCTGCTCCTCGCGTACGACCGCGAGCAGGCCGTCGCCCGTACGACGGAGCTGGTGCGCCGGCTGGACGACGGGCCGCTGGGGCCCGGCTGGGCGAGCCTGGACCGGAGCACGGTCGCCGAGGCCGCCGGGCAGTACTCGGGCCCGTACACGGTGGTGATCGTCGACGGTGACCCCGGCTCGTCGGTGCTGCGCGAGAACACCGCCCGGCTGGCCGCCGCGGGTGCCGCTGCCGGGATCCATCTGATCTGTCTGGCCGAGACCCCGGCCGCCACGCCCACCTCACCGGTCGCGGCGACGTACGAGGCCGCCTGCCACGCCTCGATAGCGTTCCGCGAGTGCGGAGCGGTGGCGATGCTGAGCGGCGATGTGGCGACGGCACTGCGGCTGCTGCGGACGGCGGACGGCCGGGCCGCGGGCCGCGGCACGGTCGCCGTGGTGGACGCGGTGTCGGCGCACTGGGCCGAGCGGTTCGGCAGGGCACTGGCCCCGCTGCGTACGGAAGGAGCGGCCGCGGCTCACGGCGGGACCGCGTCGGCGGCGCTCCCGCCGACCGCCCGGCTGCTGGACGAACTGGGTCTGGCGCGTGCCACGCCGGCCTCCCTGATGGCCCGCTGGGCCTCCACCGCGGACGACCGGCCCGGCGCAACGGTCCGCGGTTCGGGCCGCTGGACGGGCGGGCCGGCGGGCGCCGGTGCGGATGCCGCGGGCTCGGATACCCGCGGTTCGGGCCGTACGGAGTACCCGCGCGGTGCGGCCCCCCGCGTGGGCGCTCAGCGCACAGGCGGGGGGCCGGGGCCGGACCGCGCGGGCGGGTACGCCCCCGGCTCGGGGCGCACCCCGTACCCCGGCAGCGAGACCACCACCCACGTCGGCACCGCGGGCCGCGACGACGCCCATGACACCCATGGCTCCGGACGCACCCCGTACCCCGGCGCCTCCGTCCCCCGTGCCGGCGACGGGCGCTACGGCAGTTCACCCGGGGACGCCCCGGCCGCACGCACCGCCGTGAAAGTGAACACGGGCACAGGCACCGGCATGCCCGCGGCCGCCTGGGACGAAGGCACCGCTGCCATGGCCGCCGGGCGGCCCGTCGTGGTGCTCGGGGCCGGGCCCCGGGGCCCGGTCAGTGTGGATCTGGCGGAGGAGGGCCCCCATCTCCTCATCGAGGGTCCGGCCGGCAGCGGGCGTACGGAGCTGCTGCGGGCCGTCGCCGCCTCGCTGGCCGCGGCCGCCCGGCCCGACCGGCTGGGCATACTCCTGGTCGACGGCGCCGGTGGCGAGCGCGGCGAGGGCCTGCGCCCGTGTACCGAACTCCCCCACGCGTTCACGCACCTGGTGGCCTCGGATCCGGTACGGATGCGCGAGTTCGCGCAGGCACTGGGCGGCGAGCTGAAGCGGCGCGCCGAACTGCTCGGCCAGTACGACTTCACCGAGTGGCACCACCGGCACGAGACGGCGCCGCGGATGGTCGGCCAGCGCCCACCGAGCGCCGCGGAGCAGCGCGCAGAAGCGGAATCCCCGATGAGCGGGACGATCCGGCTGCGGCCCGCCGCCGCGCGGTCCGCAGACCCCGGCCCCTCTCCGCTGCCCCGGCTCGTCGTCCTGGTCGACGACTTCGACGCGCTGGTCGCCCCGGCGCTCGGCAGCCCCGGCCGCCCCGCCGCGGGTTCGGTCATGCGGGCCCTGGAGGCCGTGGCCAGGGAGGGCGGCCGGCTCGGCGTCCATCTGGTCGCGACATCCGCCCGCCCGGACCGTACGGAGGACACGGACCTGGCCCATGGGGCCCGGCTGCGCATCGTGCTCGACATGCCGGTCGTCGCGCCGTCGCCGGAGGATCCGGCACCAGGCCGTGGTCGGCTGGGGCATCCGGACGGGCGGGTGACACCGTTCCAGGGCGGCAGGGTGACGGGGCGTATTCCGCGTACGGCGACCCTGCGCCCCACTGTCGTCCCGCTGGAGTGGGAGCGGATGGGCGATCCGCCGGCCCGGCGCCCGGTCCGCGAGCTGGGCAACGGTCCGACGGACCTGGCGCTGCTGGCCAGTGCGCTGGAGCGGGCGGCCCGGTCGGTGAATGCCGAGCCGATAGCCCCGTTCGGGCCCGTCCGCTCCTGACGGACGCCGGGGCATGAACGTCTGCTGACTTCACGTCACGAGCCCATCACGATAGGCGAGTTGACATGACAAGCGGTATTGCGGCACCCGTACACCGGGCGTAGGACTGTGCGCACACAACGATGTGAGAGACGGGGCAGCGATGCGCACAACCCTTCGGTTCAGCAGGGCCGCCATGGTGTTCACCGCCATCGGCGCACTGGCTCTGACCGGTTGCGGTGACGACGCCGACAGCGGAAGAGCAAAGCCGGAAAAGATCTCCGGGGGTGGCAAGGGAAGTTCGTCGAGTGTCGTCCTACCGAAACTGGACGGGGAGAAGCTCTCGGTCGCGGCGGTCTGGACCGGAGTCGAGCAGGCCAACTTCGTCAAGGTGCTCAAGGAGTTCGAGAACCGCACGGGGGCGACGGTGACTTTTGTCCCGGCGCAGGACCCGATCGTCAACTTCCTCGGTACGAAGATCGCGGGCGGCCAGCCGCCGGACGTCGCGATGATCCCGCAGGTAGGCGCGATCCAGCAGGCCGCCCGGAAGAAGTGGGCCAAGCCGGTCGGTCCCGAGGCCAAGGCCCAGCTGGCCAAGAACTACTCGAAGGTCTGGCAGGACCTCGGTGCGGTGGACGGCACCCAGTACGGCGTCTACTTCAAGGCCGCCAACAAGTCCCTGATCTGGTACAACGCCAAGGCGTTCGAGAACGCGGGCGCAGCTGAGCCGAAGACCTGGAAGGACTTCCTGGCGACGGCCGAGACGGTCTCCGCCTCGGGTGTCACCCCGGTCTCGGTCGGTGGCGCGGACGGCTGGACCCTCACCGACTGGTTCGAGAACATCTATCTCTCCCAGGCCGGTCCGGAGAAGTACGACCAGCTGGCCCAGCACGAGATCAAGTGGACGGACCCGTCCGTCAAGGACGCGCTGACCACGCTCGCGCAGCTCTTCGGCAAGCCGTCGCTGATCGCGGGCGGAGTGGACGGTGCGCTGCAGACGGAGTTCGCGGCATCGGTCACCCAGACTTTCACCGGCGGTGACCAGCCCAAGGCCGCGATGGTCTTCGAGGGCGACTTCGTGGGCGTCAACATCGCGCAGACGAAGGCGAAGATCGGGACCGACGCCAAGGTGTTCCCGTTCCCGGCGGTAGGCGCCCAGTCCCCCGTCCTTACGGGTGGCGACGCGGCGGTGGCGCTGAAGGACGGCAAGGGCGCCCAGGCCCTGCTGACCTGGCTGGGCTCGACGGACGCGGCGAAGATCATGGCCGAGCAGGGCGGGTTCATCTCGCCGAACAAAACCCTGGACGCATCCGCGTACCCGAACGAGGTTCAGCGCACGATGGCGAAGGCGCTGGTCGCAGCGGGTGACGCCGTTCGGTTCGACATGTCCGACCAGGCCCCGCAGTCGTTCGGCGGGACGCCCGGGAAGGGCGAGTGGAAGACACTCCAGGACTTCCTGAAGAACCCGAAGGACATCGCGGGGACCCAAGCGAAGCTGGAGTCCGACGCGGCCAAGGCGTACAAGAGCTGACGGGATGACGACAGCCGCAGCGGGGGACGCCGACGCGGTGCCCCCCGCCGACAAGCATCCGTCCGTCCGGCCGTCGCTGCCCGCGCCCAGGAAGCCCTCCGCTGCCCCGGCAGGCGGCCCGGGACGCGGCCGCAGGGGGGTGACGGGCACCCGCCGGGTCATCGCGGCGCTGTTCCTGGCGCCCGCGCTGGTGCTGCTGGGCGCGCTCGTGGTCTATCCGATCGTGTACTCCGTCTACCGGTCGTTCTTCGACCAGGCGGGTACGGGCTTCGCCGGACTCGACAACTACAAGGCGCTGTTCACGGACGACACCATCCGTACCGCGGTCAAGAACAACGCGATCTGGGTCGTGTTCGCGCCGACGGTCTCCACGGTGCTCGGGCTGATCTTCGCTGTGCTGACGGAGCGGATCCGCTGGGGTACGGCGTTCAAGCTGGTCGTCTTCATGCCGATGGCGATCTCCATGCTCGCCGCGGGCATCATCTTCCGGCTGGTGTACGACGCGGCCCCGGAGCGTGGGATCGCCAACGCCGTATGGGTGGGTGTGCACGACACGTTCACCGAGTCGGCGGGCTACCCGAAGGCGCATCCGCTGCCCGTCCACCCGCTCAAGGCCGGCGGCGGCGGTTCGTTCGTCACCAGGGCGCCGGTGCGGGCCGGGCAGCCGGTGCAACTGCCTCTGGTCGGTGTGGCACCGGCGAAGATGCCGACGGACGCGAAGCCCGCGAAGGCCGCGGCGGCAGAGGCCGGGAAGATCACCGGCACCGCGTGGCTGGACTTCACCCGGGGTGGCGGCGGCAGACCCAATGTCATCGACGCCAAGGAGCTGGGGCTCAAGGGCATCGAGGTGGAGGCTGTCAAGGACGGCAAGGTGGTCGCCTCGGCGACGGCGGGCGCGGACGGTACGTTCACCCTGCCCGCTTCGGCCGACGGCGCCGCACTCCGCCTCCCCGCCTCGAACTTCAGGGAACCGTACAACGGGGTCGAGTGGCTCGGCCCGACCCTGGTCACACCGGGGATCATCGGCTCCTACGTCTGGATGTGGGCCGGGTTCGCCATGGTGCTGATCGCGGCGGGCCTGGCGGGCCTGCCGCGTGAACTCCTCGAAGCGGCCCGGGTGGACGGCGCGAACGAGTGGCAGGTGTTCCGCCGTATCACGGTGCCGATGCTCGCGCCCGTTCTCGCGGTGGTGCTGGTCACGTTGATGATCAACGTCCTGAAGATCTTCGACCTGGTCTTCATCATCGCACCGGGCTCCTCGCAGGACGATGCGAATGTGCTGGCGTTCCAGCTCTACCGCTCCTCGTTCGGTACGGACGCGGACCTCGGGATCGGCAGCGCCATCGCCGTCCTCCTGCTGCTTCTGGTTCTCCCGGTGATGTTCGTCAACGTACGCCGGATCCGGCGGGAGGGGCGCCGATGACGACAGCACCGGCCACGAACACGACAGCCGCAAACAAACCGGTGAAGGCCGAGCAGTCCCTCGGTGCGCGCATCGCCGCCCGCGCCGGCGGCGGTGTGATGCGGGTCTTCCTCATCCTGGTGGGCCTGTTCTGGTTGATGCCGACCATCGGGCTGCTGCTGTCCTCGCTGCGCGGTGCGGACGACATCGCGTCGACCGGCTGGTGGAAGGTCTTCACGGCCCCGTCCCAGCTCACCTTCGACAACTACTCCCGGCTGCTGGACAATTCGACCATCACCCACTCCCTCCTCAGCACGGTCGTGATCACCGTCCCGGCGACCGTCCTGGTCATCGTGATCGGTTCACTGGCCGGATACGCCTTCGCCTGGATGGAGTTCCCCGGCCGCGACTGGTGGTTCCTCGTGGTCGTAGGGCTGTTGGTGGTGCCGGTTCAGGTCGCCCTGGTCCCCGTCTCCAAGCTCTTCGGAGCGGTCGGGATCTTCGAGACGACCTTCGGCGTGATCATCTTCCACACGGCCTTCGGTCTGCCCTTCGCGATCTTCCTGCTGCGTAACTTCTTCGCGGAGATCCCGAGGGAGCTGCTGGAGGCCGCCCGGCTCGACGGGGCGGGCGAGATCCGGCTCTTCACCCGGGTCGTGATGCCGCTGGGCGGTCCGGCGATCGCCTCGCTCGGGATCTTCCAGTTCCTCTGGGTGTGGAACGACATGCTGGTCGCACTGATCTTCGCGAACTCCGACTCCCCGCCGATCACGGTGGCCCTGCAGCAGCAAGTAAGGCAGTTCGGCAACAACATCGATGTGCTGGCGCCCGGCGCGTTCGTGTCGATGGTGATTCCGCTTGCGGTCTTCTTCGCCTTCCAGCGTCAGTTCGTCTCAGGCGTGATGGCGGGCGCGGTGAAGTAGGGCGCACAGCTGTACGTCAATGCGGGGTGGTCCTGTTCACCGCGACAGGACCACCCCACCTGCCATTTCGCGGGTTTGCCACGTTTTGGCGTAACCCTGTTACTCCATCGGAAGTTTGCGGACCACCCGCCCGCACTGCGAACGACCCATGGATGTGTTGTGCCCCGGTTCAGTGTCATCGTGCCCGCGTACCGGGTTCAGGCGTATCTGCGCGAGAGCCTGGACTCGGTACTGACGCAGTCCTTCGAGGACTTCGAGCTCATCGCGGTGGACGACTGCTCACCCGATGCATGCGGCGCCGTCATCGATGAGTTCGCCGCCCGGGACCACCGGGTGCGGGCCTTGCATCTGCCGGAGAACGTGGGCCTGGGCCGGGCCCGTAACGCCGGGATCGCACAGGCCACCGGCGACTATCTGATCTTCCTGGACAGCGATGACACCCTCGCCCCCGGCGCCCTGCGGGCCGTCGCCGACCGGATCGAGGAGACCGGGGAACCGGACGTCCTGATCTACGACTACGCCCGCACGTACTGGACGGGCGAGAGCGTACGCAACACCTTCGCCGAGCACCTCGCCGAGACCGGCCCCGCCACCTTCACGCTCGCCGGCCGGCCCGGACTGCTCAAGATCCTGATGGTCGTCTGGAACAAGGCGTACCGCCGCGCGTTCGTCGAGGCCGAGGGGTTCGTCTTCCCGCCCGGCTACTACGAGGACACGCCCTGGACGTACCCGGTGCTGCTGGCCGCCCGCTCGATCGCGGTCCTCGACCGGGTGTGCGTCGGCTACCGGCAGCGGCGCCAGGGCAACATCCTGGCCACCACCAGCCGCAAGCACTTCGACATCTTCGACCAGTACGACCGGGTCTTCGCGTTCATCGACGCCCGCCCCGAACTCGCGCCCTGGCAGCCGCTGATCTTCCGCAGGATGCTCGACCACTTCTGCACGCTGTTCACCACCCCGGGCCGGCTACCGCGCGGCAGCCGGCCCGAATTCTTCCGCCGTGCCCGCGCCCACTGTGTCCGCTACCGCACCCCGGGCGCCCCCGCCCCTCGCCGCGCCCGGCTGCGCCACGGCCTGATCCGGCTGGGCGCGCGCCGTACGTACCGTGCGCTGTGGACAGCCCAGTTGCTGCACGGCCGGCTGCGGAAGGTCACCGCGGCCGTCCGCCGGAATCTGCGGGCCGCCGCTCTCCAGGCGTACTACCGCATCCAGCTGCGGCTGCCCGTCCAGACGGACCGGGCGGTGTTCGCGGCGTACTGGCACCGCGGCTACGCCTGCAATCCGGCCGCGATCGAGGCGAAGGCCCGCGAACTGGTCCCCGGCCTGCGGACCGCCTGGATCTGCCGGCCCGAGGACGCGCACACGGTGCCCACCGCAACACAGCGGCTCACGCCCGGGACCTACGGCTACTGGCGGGCGCTGGCCCGCTCCAGGTATCTGGTGAACAACGTCAACTTCGACCGGCGGCTGGTCAAGCGGCGTGGACAGGTACTGCTCCAGACCCACCACGGCACCCCGCTCAAGGCCATGGGCCTCGACCTCCAGGACCGGCCGGCGGCGGCCCTCGGGACGGACTTCGGCCGGCTGCTCGCCAATGTCGACAAGTGGGACTACTCCCTCTCCGCGAACCAGCACTCCACCCTCGTCTGGGAGAAGGCCTACCCGTCGGCCTCCACGAGCTGCGCGACGCTGGAGTACGGCTATCCGCGCAACGACGTCTACCAGCGGGCCACCGCCGACGACGTGGCACGGCTGCGCGAGTCGATCGGCATCCCCGTGGGCGCCCTTGCCCTGCTGCACGCGCCCACGCATCGCGACTACCGGCGCGGCCAGTACATCGCACTCGACCTGGCACGCGTGCTGCGGGTCCTCGGTCCGGGCTTCGTGATCCTGAACCGCGCGCACTACTCGTACGGCGCCGCGCCGGCCGGCGAACCGCACCCGCGGATCATCGACGTCAGCGGCCACCCCTGCGTCGAGGCGCTCGCACTCGCCTCGGACGCGCTGATCACGGACTACTCGTCGCTGATGTTCGACTACGTCAATCTGGACCGGCCCGTCGTCATCCACTGCGCCGACCGCGAGGCGTACGAAGCGGCCCGCGGCACCTACTTCGACCTGCACTCCTGCCCGCCCGGCGCCATCGCGCACAGCGAGGACGAACTGCTCGACATCTTCGCGACCGGCCACTGGTGCGGAACCCGGTCCGCCCGGCTGCGCGAGGCATTCCGGGAGCGCTTCTGTCCCTACGACGACGGGCACGCGGCGGAACGCGTGGTGCGCCGGGTCTTCCTGGGCGACACGGCCGCGCAGCCGCCCACGATCCCTCCGGCGCAGCGGCGGCCCGCACCGGCGGCGGGCAACCCGGCTCAGGCCCCGGTCCCGGCACCGGCCACCGCCACGGTCCCGGCGGACCGGCAGGCGTCCGCGGGCCGCGGCCTCGCCGGGGCGCAGCCCACCAACCACCCCTGAGAGCCTGCCGGATGACCCCCGACCGGGCGATCGAAGGGCGCCCGGCAGGCTCTGAGCGCACCCCTCCCCCTGGACCCGAGTCCGAGAAAGAGGCCGTATGCCCCGGCTGAGTGTCATCATCCCCGTCCACCGCGCCCGAGGACAGCTGCGCGAGTGCCTGGAGTCGGTGCTCACGCAGTCGTTCACGGACATCGAGGTGATCGGGGTCGACGACGGCGCACCGGACGATTCGGGGCTGCTGCTCGACGAGTTCGCCGCAAGGGACGACCGGGTGCAGGCCATCCATCTGCCGCCGGGGGCCGGGCCGGACGGGCGGCGCAACACCGGGGCGGAGCGGGCCGTCGGGGACTACCTCCTCTTCCTGGAGGGCAACTTCGTCCACCTGCCGGGCGCCCTGCGGGCCGTCGCCGACCGGCTGAACGCCGCCGGTGACCCCGAACTGCTGCTGTTCGGCCATCACAGACGCCCGTTCCGGGGCCGCCCCCGCCCGACCCGGTCGCTGGAGCTGCTCGGTGAACTGCCGAAGGGCCGGCACACCCTGCTCGAACACCCCGTACTCCTGGACATCGCACCGGTCTCCTGGAACCGCGCCGTGCGCCGCACCCTCCACGAGGGCGAGAAGCTGTCCTTCGGGCCGGGACAGCACGGGGAGCGCATGTACGCACTCCAGACCCTCGCCGCGGCCGAATCCGTCGCCGTGCTCCCCACCGCCTGCGTCGAGCACCGCAGCGGACGCCACCTGCCCCCTCCGGCCGACGGGGCGGAACCGGCGGACGGCTCGACGCCGCACCAGCTCGTCGACGCGTACGCCGGTCTGATGGAGTTCGTACGGGACCGGCCGCCGCTGTATCCGGTGGGGCCGCTGCTCTTCGACCGGGCGTCCCGGGAACTCCTTGCCGGCTACCCGTCGGTGACCAGGCGGCGCAGGCGATACGTACGGTCCGTGGCGGCGTTCCACCGTGCGCACCGGCCCGAGGAGCACCGCTTCCCGGGCGGCGCCCAGGGGCTGCGGCCGAAGCTGATGGGCGGTGGCCGGTATGTCCTGCTCGGCGCCCTCGACTCGGTCCTGGCCCTGCGCCGGAGCCTGCGGGCGGCGCCCGGCGCTGTACGGGAGCGGGCCAGGCACACCCTGTCCGCGCACTACTACTGGTGGCAGCGCGGGCTTCCGCTGGACCCCGGGCTCGCCGTCTATGCCGCGTACTGGAACCGCGGGGTGAACTGCAATCCGGAGGCCGTCTTCCGCAAGGCCCAGGAGCTGGCCCCACAGGTGCGCGGGGTGTGGGTGGTGTCGAAGAACCAGGTGGACACGGTGCCCGAGGGCATCGATCACGTGGTGCCGGGAACCCGCCGCTACTGGCAGGCGCTGGCCCGGGCCACGTATTTCTTCAACAACGTCAACTTCCCCGACCATCTGGTCAAGCGCCCCGGCCAGATCCATGTGATGACCCATCACGGCACCCCACTGAAGATCATGGGGCTCGACCAGCAGGACTATCCGGCGGCGGCCCAGGGACTGAACTTCGACCGGCTGCTCCAGCGCGTCGACCGGTGGGACTGGAGCGTCTCCGCCAATCCGCACTCCACCGAGGTGTGGGCACGCGCCTATCCGGGCGCCGCACAGTCCCTCGAATCGGGCTATCCGCGCAATGACGTCTTCGCGACGGCGACGGACGAGCGGATCGCACAGATCCGCGAGGCGCTCGGCATCCGGCCCGGCCGGCGCGCCATCCTGTACGCGCCGACGCACCGCGACTACGAGGCGGCGTTCACCAGCCGGCTCGATCTGGTCCGGCTCTGCGAGGCGCTCGGCCCGGACACCGTGGTGCTGGTCCGCGCCCACTACTTCTACGAGGGTGCCGGGCTGCCGGAGCACCCTTCGCTCGTCGATGTCTGCGACCATCCGCGGATCGAGGAGCTGTGCCTGGCTGCGGACGCGCTGGTGACGGACTACTCCTCGGTGATGTTCGACTACGCCCATCTGGACCGCCCGATCGTGGTGCACGCCCCCGACTGGGAGACGTACCGCACGGTCCGGGGAGTCTGCTTCGATCTGCTGTCCGGGAAGCCCGGCGACACCCCTGGGGCGGTCTCCACCGATACGGACGAGCTGGCCCGGATCTTCCTCGACGGCAGCTGGCAGAGCCCGGTGAACGAGGCACTGCGGGCCGCGTTCCGGGCCCGGTTCTGCCCGTACGACGACGGGCGCGCCGCGGAGCGGGTGGTACGCAGGGTGCTGCTGAGGGAGGCTGCGCCGGTCGTCGGACGGGCCTGAGAGCCTGTCGGGTGACCTTCGATCGCCCGATCAGAGGTCGTCGGACAGGCTCTGAGTACCGGGCCCGTCCGGCGATGCGCCCTCAGCGTCGCTGGCCCGCCATCACCGTGAAGAGGCCGACGACCACGAGCAGCGAGCCGCCCCAGGTCCACATCGAGGTCCGCTCGTGCAGCACGGTCGCCCCCGCCAGCACGATCAGCAGATATCCGAGGGCGTTGAACGGATAGGCGATGGACAGCGGCACCTTGGCCAGAGTGGTCATCCAGGCGAGGGCGGACACCGCGAAGACCAGCAGGCCGAGGACGACCCAGGGGCTGGTCGCGGCCCGCAGGACGACGGAGCCGCCGCCCTGCGCGGCAGCGGCCACGGCGCCCTTCATCCCGTGCTTCAACATGATCTGTCCGCCCGCCGACGAGAACACGGCGAACAGCAGCAGCATCAGACTGGGGAGGGTCAAGGCCTTGCTCCTGACTGCGACGACCGGGGTTTCGGACGGCGGGGCGGGGGTGGGACGGGAGACGGCGGCCTCAGACGCCGACCCGGTCGGCGGAGGCGTCCTGCCGGTTGAGGATGTCCTGGTTGAGGATGTCCTGTACATCGACGTGCTCTCCAGCGATGATCGTCTCGGCCGCATGCGGGGTCAGCAGTGCGACGTGCTGATAGCCGAACAGCGTCGGCCGGATCCGGGTGAGCAGCTTCGACACCGCGCCCAGGACCGCCGGGAGCGGTCCGCCGCCGAGCAGCGCCCAGAACGGGGCCCCGGTGGAGGTGATGTGGAGGACGTCGTAGCCCGCGTTCCTGACGGTGCGGCGCAGGCTGGCCCGGGTGAAGAAGCGCAGATGTGTTTCGTCGAGGATGCCGCGCCGGTCGTAGTCGAAGACGCCGAGCGCGACCCGCAGCCGTGAGTACCAGTGGCTGAAGTTCGGTACGGAGAGCAGCACATGGCCGCCGGGTCGCAGCACGGTGGCGACCTCGGTGAGCACGCGCTCGGGGCGGGAGAGGTGCTCGATGACATCGCCGGCGACGACGTAGTCGTAGTCGGCGTCGATCTCCGCGGGCAGCCCCTCCTCCAGGTCGGCGAGGTGGAAGTGGGTGCATCTCTCGCGTACGCCGGGGACCTCCACGTAGTCCACGCCCGTCACTTCGTGGCCGAGGGCTTCGAGGCGCTGTGCGAACAGGCCGCCGGAACAGCCGAGATCGAGGACCCGGCCGGGCGGGAGGCTGCGCATCTTCTCCAGGATGACGGCGTGCGAGGAACCGTCTCCCTCCTTGAACGCGTACTCGACGGGTTTGGGGATCCAGGCGCAGGTGCCGAATCCCTTGACGGCGAGCCGGTATTCGAGGACGTCCTTGACAACGTCCTTCGCATACTTCATGCCATTGACGTAGCAGATCTCGTCGCCGTAGTAGGTGGGGACGGGGATCTCCTTGATCCGCATTCCCTCGTTGAGCAGCTGGACGATGATCTGGGTGTCGAAATCGAACGCGTCGGTGTTCCGGTGGATCGGCAGCTTCTTGAGTGCCGCGACGCTGTAGGCGCGGTAGCCGGAGTGGAATTCGGTGAGCTGCGAGCCGAGCAGGATGTTCTCCACCCGGGTGAGAATGCGATTGCCGAGCCATTTGTACACCGGCATACCGCCCTTGAGAGCGGATCCGGATTTCATCATCCGGGATCCGAACACGGCCTCGCATTCGCCGCGTTCGATCGGTGCGACCATGTCGGGCAGAAATTCAGGGGCGTACTGCCCGTCGCCGTGCAGCAGCACGATGATGTCGAGTCCGTGTTCGGCGGCCAGCGCGTATCCGGCCTTCTGGTTTCCGCCGTATCCAAGATTCTTGGTGTGCCGCATCACCACGGTCCGCGGCAATCCCTCCGTCTGCGACCAGCGGCAGCCCGCGGTGAAGGTCGCGTCATGGCTCGCGTCGTCGAGAATGAGGACCTCGGCGACCTTGGACCGGAAGTCCTCCGGAATGCGGTCGAGGGTCCTCTCCAGCGTCGTCTCGGCGTTGTACGCGACCACCAGGATGCCGATCCTGGGGCTCGGGCTTTCCTTCACGGGGCGTTCTCCAGTTGTGCTCGGTGCTCGGTGCTCGGTGCTTGGGAGGGGCGGTCAGTCGACGGCGGAACCGGTGGACCGCGAGGTGCGGGACGCCGCGACCGAGGTCCGCTCGGCGGGGGGTTGCGGGGGCACGGCCGGCTGCGCGGCGAGAATCTTGCGGATTCCGCTGACGAGGCCGACGGCGAGGACGAACCAGCCGGCCTCGCCGAGGTGCAGCACCGTTTCGCTCCAGCGCACCGCGGAGCGCCCCTGGTAGCCGAGGACCGCGGTCAGGCCGAGCAGACAGCTGTACGCGGCGCCTTCCCAGAACCCGACGACGAACAGTCCGGCGGCCGCCCAGGTCAGGTACTGCAGGGCGGACGCGGTGGAGAGCAGCAGCAGGAGACCCATCGTGACGGCGACGACACCAGGCAGCTGCGCGGGCCGCAGCCAGGCAAGCCAGACCCCGGCCGCCGCACAGGCCAGCACGAAGAGGAAGTGGCCCTCGCCCTGGATGAAGGTGATGAACGACTGCGGCAGGCCGAACTCATCGGCGAACCGGACGAGGCCCCAGAGCCGATAGTTGCCGCCCGCGTATTCCAGGACGTTCTCCTTGAGGTTCTGCGGCACGGTCGACAGGACCGGCCCCCAGACCAGGACGACCAGGGCGGTGAACCCGGCGGTGAAACGGATGAGCGCCGGCCGGCCTGCCCGCAGCGCGACGACGAACAGCGCCGGAATCACCACCACCGGGACGAACTTGACGCTGATCGACAGCGCGGCGCTCACCCCGGCGGCCAGCGGTGCCTTCCTGTCCACGAGCAGATGGGCGGCGGCCAGGGCGAACATGATGGCGACCTCGTCGGTGTTGCCGTGATAACCGGAGGTGGCGATCAGTACGGGGCTGACGGCCACGCCCACACCGCAGGCGACCGCCGCGCCGACGGAGCGGCGCCGGCGCACGATTTCGAACACGAGGAGCGCGCAGAAGAAGTCGGAGATCGAGGCGGGTGATCTGATCAGCGTTCCGAACGGAATTCCGAGTCGGGAGAGTTCGTTCAGACCGAGGAGTATCCAGCCCGCCAGTGGCGGATGGTTGTAGACGGGCAGTCCCGGCAGCGGTTGTTCGTAAATCCGAATGGGGCCGTATCGCACGATGGCCTGTGCGAAGCCTTGAAAGATCCGCACGTCGGCCGGGCCCGGCATGTTCGCCGCGATCAGCATTCGGGTGAGGAGACCCGCGGCCGCAGCAATGAGTACGACAACCCTCGCCCGTCGTACGTCCCAGGTTTCGCATCGCATTCGGATACCCATGAAAAAAGAACGTAGCAACCTGAAGACGCTGGGCAACGCACCGATGACCGCGCTTATATGGATCGCTACTTCAATGCCCTGCGTATCTACGCAAAGGCCCGAATCCCAGAATCACTCGAACGATTCAGGGGGCGTGATGGCCTCGGGCCCCCTGCCCGGCCGGTACCGGGACCGGCCGGGCTGCGCGGACCCGGGTCCGGCGGATCAGGGCCGGTCAAGGTCCTGGAGCATCCGGTCGACCACCGCCGCCGCCGCGCGTCCGTCGTCCAGGTCGCAGAAGTCCCGGAGAAATGCCTCGTACGCCTGCGCGTGCCCCCCGGTGGCCTGCTCCGGGTCGCGCAGCGCCTCGATGAGTCCGGCGGAGCCGGGAATCAGGGGGCCGGGGGCGTGCGCCTCGAAGTCGAAGCAGAAGCCGCGCAGGGTGTCGCGGTAGTGCGCCAGATCGTAGGTGTGGAAGAGCATCGGGCGGCCGGTCTGGGCGAAGTCGAACATCAGCGAGGAGTAGTCGGTGACCAGTGCATCGCTGATCAGCATCAGCTCACCGACGTCCCCGTAGCGCGAGACGTCACGGACGAAGCCGCTGCCGCTGTCCGGGAGGCGGTCGGCGACCAGGTAGTGGCGGCGGATCAACAGGACGGTGTCCGCGCCGAGTTCGCGTTCGGCGGCGGACAGGTCGAGCTGCAGGTCGAGGGCGTAGCGGCCGCCGCCCTGCGGCCGGTCCTCGCGCCAGGTCGGCGCGTACAGCACGACCCGCTTGCCCTCGGGGATGCCGAGCCGCTCCCGTACCGCCGTGGCGACCTTGTGCCGGTCCGGGGCGCGGAACAGGTCGTTGCGGGGATAGCCGCACTCCAGGACCTCGCCCTGGTAGCCGAACGACCGCCGCAGGACGGGGGTGGCGAAGCGGTTCGGGGAGACCAGGACGCTCCACTGGCGGGCGCGCTGCTCGATGGTGGCGATATAGGCGGCGTTGGCCTGGGCGGTGCCTGCGAGGTCGAGCCCGATGCGCTTGAGGGGGGTGCCGTGCCAGGTCTGGACGACGCACTGACCCTGGCGCCGCTCGAACCACTCCGGCAGCTGGGTGTTGGTGACGATGTGACGGCTGCGGGCCAGCGCCTCATGCCAGGCTGCGGAGCCGTGCTCGACGGCCGTGGTACCCGCCGGGATACGGGCCTGCTGGTCGCGCACCACCCAAAGATGCTCCAACTCGACGCCCCGCCAGGCCACTTCCTCATGGATCGCGCGCGGCGAGTCGGAGTACTGACGGCCGTCGAAGCTGCTGTACAACACGGTCTCGCGCAGGGGTGCCATGCGCAGGCCCCGGTACGCCTCGCGCAGCAGCCGCTTGCCGCGCGCACCGCGTTCCGCGGCGGTGAGCACCGGCGCGGAGTTGATCAGCAGCTGGTCGTGGAAGCGCCGTTCGATGAGGTACTTCCGGCCCGCGAGGGTGCGGGCGGCGGGCAGGGTGCGGTGTGCGGCGGCCGGGACACGCAGTGGTGCGTCGTACGCGTCGTCTCTCGCGCCCTTCTCGCGGAGGAAGAGGTACCAGTGCCCCTCGCCCAGCGGCAGTCTCCCGCCGGCTCCCTCGACGGCGTCCGGCCGGAGCGCGGCCCTGAACCGCCGCGCCCCGACGGCCCCGGAGGAGACGAGGGCGAAGACGGCCTCCTCGCCGTGCCCGCTGTGCCGGGCCACCAGCTCGACGGGCCGTTCCGGGTCGTCGGGGAAGGTGCCCTCCAGGAGGAGTCGTCCGTCCTCCGTCCAGGTCGCCAGGTCGACGGCGGGCTGCACGATGCGGTCGCTGATCAGCAGATTGCCTCGGGAACTGGCGGTGAGCCCGAGCTCGCGCCGCTTGTCTCCGTTCTCGCCCAGCGGGTAGCGGCCCGGCAGTACGGGCCCCGGCACATCGATCGGTGTCCTGCGCCCGTCCGGGCCGACCAGATGCAGGCTGTACGGCAGCTGCGCGCACGCAGGCCCCTCCCCCGCGCTCCTCCGGGCGTCGGCGAAGGCGCCGAGCGGGACATCGGCGGTGAAGCGCCGCCATCCCGCCGCCGAGGGTGCGGCCCCCTCGTGCACGGTCACCGGACAGTCGAAGGAGGTACCGGAGGCCCGGTGGGTGAGTGCGAGGCGCAGCGGTCCCTGGCCGAAGCGGTCCCGGATCATCCCGTCGATCGCCACGGTGCCGTCGCCGTCGCCGGTGTCGCCCGCGCGGTGCGTCTCGAAGCGGGCGTCGATCCGCTCGGTGTGCAGCACGAGCCTGCCGCTCTCGAAGGCGGGCACGATCCGGTGGTCGCCGTCGGGCCGGTGCACGGGCGGCGGTGCGGCCGCCTCGTTCGTCGAGAGGTCGGATCGGCGCAGCATGCCATGTCCGGCGATGCCGATCTCCAGGCGCCAGGTGAGCCGTTCGAGGCTGCCGCCCGCATCGATGCGGAGCCTTGCCGGGTCGATGACGGTCTCGAAGCCGGACCGGTCGTAGTCGTGCAGGCTCTGCCGGGACCGGGCGGTGGCCTCGGCTTCGGCGACCGTGCGCAGCCGGAGCGGCACCACATGCCGTCGCCCCGCCCGCAGCCAGCCGGCCCGGAACTCGGTGCCGCGCGTGGTGGCGGGGAGGTTCCGGATGTAGGCGTACCCCTTGAGGTGCAGCTTGCCGCCCCGCCAGTCCGCGTCCAGCAGCCGGGCGGTGAGCGGCAGGTCCCGGTCGGTGACCCGCAGCACCGAGCGCGGCACCGGCCGGGTGAGGGCCGGGAAGAAGGCACTGCGGCGCCGCATGCCCCGTACCGCGAACGCTCCCGGCTCGGCCTTGTCGAAGGCGAGCAGGGCGAGCAGATCATCGGTCCGCCGTTCGCGCACGAGATGCCACATCAGGCGCAGCCGCAACGGGAGCGCGTCGAGCACGGCCGGGTCGACCTGGTCCGTGAACTCGTTGGCGTACGTGAGGAAGGCGCGCCGGTACTCCTCGTCGCCGTCGGGCAGCGCCTCCATGAAGTACCAGAGGTCGTTGGCGAGGACATGCGCCTCGTACTGCCGTTTGTCGGCGGCGCCGCGGTGCTCGTCGAGGAAGGTGGAGACGCCCAGCACATGCGAGGCCCGGTCCTGGACGCCGCGGACGACGGCGCGGCGGGTGGTGATCGAACCCGCCCGGTCGCGCCAGTGGTAGACGGCGTCCTTCAGCACATCGACGGAGCGGGCCAGGAAGTGGGCGGGCAGGACGACGGGGATGTCCTCGTACAGGGCGCCGACCGGGAAGGCGAAGGCGTGCTCGTCCCAGAAGGACCGGCGGAAGACCTTGTTGCAGGCGATCCTGTCGGCGGCGAGGTCCCAGTCGCGGGAGATGTGGGTGCGCAGCCGGGTCGTCGCCATGGGCTTGCGGAAGTTGGGCGACTGCTGGAGCCTGCCCGAGGCCCGCAGCCGCAGCACATTGCCGGACGCGATGTCCGAGCCGGTCTCGTCCAGGGCGCCGAGGAGGAGTTCGTACGCGCGAGGCGGGAGCACATCGTCGCTGTCGACGAAAGCGAGATGGCGGGCGCCCGGGTCGCAGTTGCGGACCCCGGTGTTGCGGGCGTGCCCCAGTCCGCCGTTCTCCTGGCTCACCAGCCGGAACCGGCCGTCCTGTTCGGCGAACTCGGCGGCCAGGGCCGCGCTGTTGTCGGTGGACCCGTCGTCGACCATCACCACCTCCAGGTCGGTCATGGTCTGCTCCGCGAGGGACTTCAGGCAGTCCGTCAGATAGAGCTCGACGTTGTGGACGGGTACGACGACACTGAGCCGTGGCGGCATGTTGAGCACGTCCGTTCATCGGGGGCCTGGTTGTCCGTATGGCTCAACCCCGTGAAGGGCCGGGGGTCACCGGTTGCGGTCTCTCCCGAACGGGTGACATCGGCTGCGCCGCGTGGACCGGCGAGGTCGTTACTCCCTGTCGCTCAGGAAGAGCCGCCGCACCACGCGCTCGGCCGCGTGCCCGTCGTCGTACGGGCAGAAGCGCTCCCGGAATGCCGCCCGCAGCTCCGCTGTCCGCGCCGATCGCCATTCGCCCGTCCTGAACAGTTCCAGCAGCTCGTCCTCGTCGGTGGCGACGGCGCCCGGGGTGTCGCCGGGCCGTCCGGAGAGCAGGTCGAAGTAGGTGCCGCGCGAGGCCCGGTAGGCGGCCCAGTCCGGGACGTGGCTGATGATCGGGCGGTCCAGACAGGCGTAGTCGAACATCAGCGACGAGTAGTCGGTGATCAACGCGTCGGAGACCAGGCAGAGTTCCTCGACGGACGGATATCCCGTCACGTCCACCACCCGGGCGCTGTCCAGCTGTGCCGAGCGGCCGTAGAAGTAGTGCGCGCGGACCAGCACGACGTAGTCCGGCCCGAGTTCGCGGGAGAGTCGTTCCAGGTCGAGGTGGGGGACGAAGCCCTTGCGGTAGTCGCGGTGGGTGGGCGCGTACAGCAGCACGGTCCGGTCCTGGGCGAGGCAGAGGCGCTGCCGGATCGCGGCGGTCTGCTCGGGGGTGGCGGTGAAGAAGATGTCGTTGCGCGGGTAGCCGAGGTTCAGATGCTCGTATCCGGACGGGTAGACCCGGTCCCAGATCTCGGTGGTGTGCGGGTTGGCGGAGAGGGAGAAGTCCCACTGGTCGGCGTGGGCGACGATCTTCTCGAAGCTGATGCCGTTGGTGAGGGCCGGGTAGGCGCGCTGGTCCAGGCCCATGGTCTTCAGCGGGGTGCCGTGGTGGGTCTGGAGATAGCGCTGGCCGGGGCGTTTGGTGAAGCCGCCGGGGAAGCTGGAGTTGTTGATCAGGTACGTGGCGGTGGCCATCGCCCGCCAGTAGGCGCGGGAGCCCTCGATGACGTACGGGACGCCGGGCGGCATGCGGTCGCGGTGACGGGAGGAGACGGCCCAGACGCCCCGGATGTGCGGGGCGAGTTCGAGGGCCTTGGCGTGGATCGCGGCCGGGTTGCAGGCGACGCCCCGGTTCCAATAGGCCCCGTACACCGCGAGGCCGGGGTCCAGGGGGCGGTGCAGGTCGGTGCGGTAGGCGGCGCGCATGACGCGGGCCCGGAGCGTCTTCTTGCGGCGGCGCAGGGCGGCCCGGGTGCGGGTGCGGCCGGTGCGGGCGGCTTCCCGGGCACGGTGGACGGCGTAGCTGCCGGGGAGGGCCGCGGCGCGGTGGAAGGCGGCGCGGTCCTCGGGGGCGGTCCGGCCGGTGTCGGCGAGGACGGCGCGCAGGTGGCGGGTGCGCGCCGCCTGGATCCGTGGATCGTGGCCCGTCTCGGCGAGCAGGCGTTCGTATGCGTCGAGGATCGCGAAGTGATGGCGTCCCGGGGTGGCGGCGAAGGTGCCGGAGCGGCGGATGCGGTGGCGGACACAGATCCGGTCGAGGGCGTCGAGCGTACCGGCGTCGGAGGCGAGGAGGGTGGCGCGGTGGACGGGGAGGACGTCCTCGTAGGGACCGTCGGTGAAGTGGAGGCCGTGCGCGGTCCAGAAAGCGTGGCGGAAGAGGCGCGGAGTGGCGGTGGAGAAGCCCTCGGCCATGGACACCGGGGACGGGATCACGGACACCGGGGACGATACGTCGCCCAACCAGTCGACGCGGTCGTGCCCCAGGAGGAGTACGTCCGGTTCGCCCGCGGCCAGCCGGTCGCTGATCGCTTCCAGGGCCCCCGGTCGCAGCAGGTCGTCGCCGTCGAGGAAGAGCAGATACCGGCCGCGCGCCTGCGCCGCCCCGGCGTTGCGGGCCGGACCCGCCCCGCGGTGCTCGGGAAGCGTGATCACCCTGACCCTCGGGTCGCGCGCCGCGAACTCGGCGGCGATCTCGGCGCTGCCGTCCCTCGACCCGTCGTCGGCGACGAGAAGCTCCCATTCCCCGGGGCCCTGGCCGAGTACGGACTCCAGGTTCGCCCTGAGGTAACCCTGAACGCGGTGGACGGGCACGACAACACTGAGGAGCATGGCAGCCGAGCGTAACGACCTCGCCCACCGCGCACCGAATCGCGTGTTCACCCGTTCGGGGCAGTGCCGGTGACCCGGCGCGTCCGCCCCGGTTGACCTGGCATGAAGCCGCGCCTCAGTGTCGTCGTCCCGGTCCACAACGTCGAGGACTATCTGGAGGACTGCCTGCGGTCGGTGGCCGAACAGTCGGTCGCCGAGATCGAGGCGGTCCTCGTCGACGACGGTTCGACGGACGGCAGCGCGGCCCTCGCCAGGGCGTTCGCCGCCCGCGACCGCCGCTTCCGCTATGTCCGTCAGCCCAACGCGGGGCTGAGCGCGGCCCGCAACACGGGCGTACGGCACACCACGGCAAGCGTGCCGTATCTGGCGTTCGTCGACAGCGACGACATCGTCGTCCATGACGCCTTCGAGCGGATGCTGGCCTCGCTGGAGTCGACCGGTTCCGATCTCGCCACCGGCAATGTGTGGCGGCTGACCGAGCAGGGGCGGCAGCAGGCCTGGCAGTACCGCTGGCTGACCGCCACCCGGGCCCGCACCCACATCAGCCGCGATCCGCGGCTGCTCGCCGACCGGGTCGCCTGGAACAAGGTGTTCCGGCGCTCTTTCTGGGACCGGCACGCCTTCGCCTTCCCGGAGGGGAAGCTCTACGAGGACACCCCAGTAGTGATCCCGGCGCACTTCCTCGCGGGCTCGGTCGATGTGCTGCACGAGCACGTCTATTACTGGCGGGTTCGGGAGGGGTCGATCACCCGGCGGCGTACGGATGTGCAGGGCGTACGGGACCGGATCTCGGCATGCGAGCAGGTCAGCGCGTTCCTGGCGAGCCGGGGCCGGGGGGGACACGGCGGTGCGCGGCGCCGCTACGACCTCTCGTGCCTGCGCGACGACTTCGTGTACTTCCTGGAGGGGCTCACGATGGGCGGTCCCGAGTACCGGGACGCGTTCATGGCGGACGCGGGGGCGTTCCTGGACCGGATGGAGCGGATGGACTCGGTGGCCAGGCCGGGCCGGGACGTGGCCCATGAGCTGCCGGTCGAGCTGCGGATCAAGTGGCAGCTGGTGAAGGAGCGCAGGCTTGCGGAGCTGCTGGCCGTGCTCGCCTTCGAACGGGCCAACGGCGCTGGGACGTTCACGGTCGGCGGCGTACCGGGGCGGCGGCAGGCCGGTTTCCCCGGCATCCCGGACAGCACCCGCCTCGCCCGTAACGATCTCCCGGCCGTGGCACGGCTGTTGGAGGCTCAGTGGGGCGAGGACGGCAAGCTGCGGCTGCGCGGATACGCGTACATCCGCAATCTGCCGGCTGCGGCGCCGCGCCACTCACTGAAGGTGGGCATGGTGCGCGCGACCCGCGGCCAGCATCTGCGAACGGTGCCGGTACGGAACGTGCCCGCACCCGAGGCCACCATCAACTCCGGGCAGGAACTGCACAGTTACGACCACTCGGGCTTCGAGCTGACTCTCGACCCGTGTCGGCTGCGGCCCGGCGGCTGGCTGGTGGGCATGATGGTGGCCGCTCAAGGCACGGTCCGCCGGGTGGCCGTGCGGGCCGTGGAGGCGGGGGCCGCGCAGCCGCTCGTCCATGACCTGGGCGACGGGCGGCGGGCGGTGCTCGACCACCTGGACGGGCGGCTGAGGATGACCCTGACACAGTTGCCGGCCCGGTGCGAGGACCGTCGCATCGGCGAGGAGCTGGAGTTGACCGGCCGGCTGTACGGGGGCGCCCGGCCAAAGGCCCTGGTGCTGACCTGCGAAGGGGTGGCGGACCAGGAGTTCGGCCACCCGGTCGAGTGCCGGGCCGACGACCGTTTCACGGTACGGATTCCGCTCGCCGACCTCGCCGGGATGGCGGTCGCACCCCAGGCACCGCACCGGGCGCCCCGCGAGGTCGAACCGGAGCCCGGCGGGCGGTGGCGGGCGCGGCTGGTGCTGGCGGACGGTTCGAGGGTGCCGCTGGCCGCGGCCCCTGAGGTGGCGCCGCCGGTCGTGGCCGATGCGGCGGGCGAGCTGGTGCTGGACCTGGGCGGGCAGCCGTTCGTGGACGGGGCGGCATGGACGTCGGACGGCGCGCTGCGGGTGGAGGGGGTGACCGGCGCCGGGACGGACGTGCGGCAGGACGACGGCCCGGCCCACCTCGTACTGCGGCACGAGGCACTGCGCGAGAGGGTGGTCGTCCCCGTCACACACGAGGAGCCGCGCGCGGGGGCGTACGGGAATGCGGACGCCGGGGCTTACGAGGGGCGCCGCTTCACCGCGTTCCTCGCGCCCTCGGTGGCCGCAGGGCTGCACGAGGGCCGCTGGGACGCCTATCTGGGCGGTCGGCCGGTCCGTGTACTGACCGCACTCACCGCCCGTCTGCCGCTCCGCCGCACCGGGGCGGGCACCACGGCCCCCGCGCACGGCCGGGAGTTCGCCCTGGACCGCAGGTTCGGCGACCGGCTGACCGTGCAGGCCGGGCCGGTACTCGCGGTCGCCGAGCGGGGCGCGTACCGCCGGGCCGAATTGCGCGGCACGCACTATCCGGCCCGGCGCGCGCTGCCGCTGCGGGACGCCGTCCTCTACACGGGCGGCGACTCACCGCGTGCCGTGCACGCCGAACTCCTGCGCCGGGGCGTGGAGTCGGAGCACCTCTGGGTCACCGACGCGCTCCACGGGCACATCCCCTCCGCCACCGTCCCGGTCATCGAACACAGCGCCGCCTGGTACGAGGCGCTGGCGCGGTCCCGCCGGATCGTCACCGCCGACCAGCTGCCCGAGTGGTTCGAGCGGCGGCCCGGCCAGATCGTCGTGCAGACCTGGCACGGCACGCCGCTCGGCCGCTTCGGCGCGGATCTGGGCGGCACGCTGTACGCCGACCACCACGAGCTCGCCTCGCTGCCGCGCCGGGCGGCCCAGTGGTCCGTCCTGGTCTCCCCCAGCCGCCACTCCACCCCGCTGCTGCGCCGCGCTCTCGGCTACGGGGGCGAGGTCCTGGAGGCGGGCTCCCCCGCCAACGATCTGCTCTTCTCGGCCGATCGGGCCAAGACCGCCGAGCGGGTACGGCACAGGCTCGGCATCCCGGACGGCCGCCGGGTCGTGCTGTATGCGCCGACCTACCGTGACCAGCTGGCCCACCCGCCCGGCCCCGGCGGCGAGCGGCCCCGTTACCGCTGGGATCCGGCACTCGACCTGGCAGCGCTGGTGCGGTCCCTCGGCGACAGCCACACCGTGCTGGTCCGGCGCCACCCGCGGGTGACCGGCAGCGTGCCCGAGGGACACGGCGTACGCGATGTGTCGGCGCACCCGGACACCGCGGAGCTGCTGCTGATCGCCGATGTACTGGTCACGGACTATGCGGGGCTGATGTTCGACTACGCGCACACGGGCCGCCCGATGCTCTTCCACACCTACGACCTGGAGCACTACCGCGACACGGTGCGCGGTTTCTGCCTGGATTTCGAGACCCGGGCGCCGGGGCCGCTGCTCGTCGGCACGGACGAGATCGCCGGAGTCCTGCGCGATTCCCGTGCCCTGACCGCGTCGGCGGCCCGGCACGCGGAGGCGTACGAGAGTTTCCGCCGGGACTTCTGCGACCTGGACGACGGCGGGGCGGCGGCGCGGGTCGCGGACCGGCTGCTCGCCGAGGGTTAACGACCTCGCCCACGATTGGCAGTGGGAGAAGGAGCGGCGTCTGGGGCCTTCGAATCCAAGGCGGAGGAGGGAGTCGACGCAGAGCGGATGGGGTCTCCCCCAGGTCGAGCGAAGCCGAGACCTTGGGGAAGACTGACGACAACGCCGGAGGCGGAGGTCCCAGACACCGCGACGCCGCTGACAATCGTGGGCGAGGTCGTAAGGGCTGTCCCGTAATCCCTGGTGGGCTCAGTTCTGGAGAGCGGCGACGGCGGATGCCGCCAGGTCGTCGAGGTAGCCCTTGGGCAGCGCGGTGCGGACGACGGCGAGCCGCCAGTAGAGCGGGCCGACGATCAGGTCCAGCGCGCGGTCCGGGTCGCTGCCCTCGGGCAGTTCGCCGCGCGCCACGGCCTCCCGTACGACGACGGCGGCGATGCCCTGATGCGGGTCCAGCAGAGCGGCCTTGATCGTCTCGGAGATCTCCGGACTGCGGGCCGCCTCGACCAGCAGATCCGGGATGACCTGCGAGGCGACGGGGTGACGCAGGGCGTAGGAGGCGAGTTCGAGTACAGCGCGGACATCCCCGTACAGCGAACCGGTCGCCGGAGCCGGCACGCCCTGGACGGCGACGGCGGAGACCAGGTCGAGGACCAGGGCCAGCTTGGACTTCCAGCGGCGGTAGACGGCGGTCTTGCCGACGCCCGCGCGCCGGGCGATGCCCTCGATCGACATCCGGGCGAAGCCCACCGCGGCCAGCTCCTCGAAGACGGCGCTGCGAATCGCATCGGTGATGTCCTCGCGCAGCACAGCGGCTCCGGCGGGGGCACGGCGGCGGGTTCCCGGATCGGTGGTCATGACCGAAGCATAGTCCGCAACGACGAAACGGTTGCGTTGCGACGTGCATGCACCCTACCCTCGGCGTTGCGACGATACGGTTCCGTCCCGTCGGTCGTCGTGATCCTGCCCTCCCGCCGAAAGCGATCGTGGTGAGCCAGACAACAATCCCAGCGGCCCCGGCCGACACCCCTGCCGGTGCACCCTTCCCGGTCTACGCACCGGGTGAGCTCGCCGCGCTCGCCGCCCGGCACGGACTGACCATGAGCGGGGCCCGGCCCTCGCTGGGCGCGTACATCCGGCAGTTGTGGGGGCGGCGGCACTTCATCACGGCCTTCGCCACCGCCAAGCTGACCGCCCAGTACAGCCAGGCGAAGCTCGGCCAGATCTGGCAGATCATGACCCCGCTGCTGAACGCGACGGTCTACTACTTCATCTTCGGCGTCCTGATGAACACGAAGAAGGACGTCGAGGACTTCGTTCCGTTCCTCGTCACCGGCGTGTTCATCTGGACCTTCACCAGCAGCTCGATCACCGCGGGCACCCGCGCGATCAGCGGCAATCTCGGGCTCGTCCGGGCCCTGCACTTCCCTCGCGCCTCGCTGCCGATCGCGCTGGCCCTGCAGCAGCTCCAGCAGCTGCTGTTCTCGCTGGGCGCGCTGGTGCTGATTCTGGTGGGGTTCGGGCAGTTTCCCAGACCGTCCTGGCTGCTGGCGATTCCGGCGCTGTTCCTGCAGGCGGTGTTCAACACCGGTGTCTCCATGGTGGTGGCACGGCTGGCCGCGCGGACGCCGGACATCGCCCAGCTGATGCCGTTCATCCTGCGCACCTGGATGTATGCCTCGGGCGTCATGTGGAGCGTGGACACGATGCTCGAGGGGGACCGGGTTCCGCACTTCGTGCTGGTGATGCTGGAGTGCAATCCGGCAGCGGTCTTCATCGACCTGATGCGGTTCGCACTCATCGACAGCTTCGGCGCGTCCCATCTGCCGCCGCATGTGTGGGCGATCGCCGCGGGCTGGGCGCTCGTGTGCGGCGTGGGCGGATTCGTGTACTTCTGGCAGGCGGAAGAGCGGTACGGACGTGGCTGACGACATGGCTGACTACAACGAGCGGGTGCCGACCGTCGTCGTGGACGACGTCCACATCACGTACCGGGTCAATGGCGCCCGTACCGGAAAGGGCAGCGCCACCTCGGCGCTCAGCCGGATCGTCTCGCGCCGGCAGACCCCCGGGGTGCGCGAGGTGCACGCCGTGAAGGGGGTGAGCTTCGCCGCGTACAAGGGCGAGGCCATCGGCCTGATCGGTTCCAACGGCTCGGGGAAGTCGACGCTGCTGAAGGCGATCGCCGGTCTGCTGCCCGCGACGAAGGGCCGGGTGCACACCCAGGGCCAGCCCTCGCTGCTCGGCGTGAACGCGGCGCTGATGAGCGATCTGACCGGCGAGCGCAACGTCGTGCTCGGCGGCCTCGCGATGGGTATGACGCGGGCCCAGATCCGCGAGCGCTACCAGGGGATCGTCGACTTCTCCGGCATCAACGAGAAGGGCGACTTCATCACGCTGCCGATGCGGACGTACTCCTCCGGCATGGGCGCCCGGCTGCGCTTCTCGATCGCGGCCGCCAAGAGCCATGACGTCCTCCTGATCGACGAGGCGCTGTCCACCGGCGACGCCAGGTTCCAGCGGCGCAGCAAGGAGCGGATCAAGGAGCTGCGCAAGGAGGCGGGCACGGTCTTCCTGGTCAGCCACAGCAACAAGTCGATCACCGAGACCTGCGACCGGGCGATCTGGCTGGAGGCGGGGACGCTGCGCATGGACGGTCCGGCGGACGAGGTCGTGGCCGCTTACGAGAAGTTCACCGGCAAGAAGTAGCGGCGCGGGCGGCCGGCCGGGCCCGTCCGTGACTGAGGGCGGGGCGGTTGCCCCTCGGCAACCGCCCCGCCCCCATCAATCCCTACGCGTGCGTACGCAGCAAGGTCCGCATCGTCCGCATGGCGACCGACAGGTTCGCCAGATCGAACGCTTCCGACCCCTGAATCTCCTCAAGCGTGGAACGCGACCGGGTGAGGATCGCCGCGTTCTTCTCCTCCCACGCCATGAACCGCTCCTCCGGCGTGGAGGTCCCGTTGCCCACGGACAGCACATCCGCGGTGAGCGCGGCATGCGCGGCGTACAGGTCCTCGCGGATGGAGGCGCGGGCCATGGACTGCCAGCGGTCGGCCCGCGGCAGCTCGATGATCCGGTCCATCAGCTGGGTGATGCCCAGCCGGTCCGCGAGGTCGTAGTACACCTCGGCGACGGAGAGCGGGTCCTTGCCGGTGCGGTCCGCGATCGCCACGATGTCCAGCACCGGGAAGGCGGAGGAGAATCCGGCGACCCGCTGGGCCAGCTCGTCCGGGACACCCGCCTCGGTGAGCTCGTCCAGGATCGACTGGTACCAGTCCAGGTCGGCGCCCATCAGCATCTTGGGCAGCTCGGCCCAGACCTGCTCGACACCCGCCTTGAAGAAGTCGATCGTCCCGGCGATCTCCAGCGGCTGCAGCCGGTTGCCGAGCAGCCAGCGCGAGCCGCGCTCGACGAGCCGGCGCGAGTGCAGCCGGATCCGGGTCTGCACATCGGCGGCGACCTTGTTGTCGAGCGCCTCGACGGCGTCCCACACCTGGCCGAGGCCGAAGATCTCGCGGGCCACGAACTGCGCCCGCACGATCTCCTCGATCGAGGCGCCGGTCTCTTCCCGCAGCCGGTGCAGGAAGGTCGAACCACCGCTGTTCACGGTGTCGTTGACCAGAACCGTGGTAATGATCTCGCGACGCAGCGCGTGGCCGTCGACCGCCTCGGGGAACTGCTCGCGCAGCTGCTGCGGGAAGTAGGCGTGCAGCAGCTTCTGCAGGTGCGGGTCGTCCGGCAGGCTGGTCTTGATCAGCTCCCGGGCCACTGTGATCTTCGTGTACGCGAGCAGCACAGCCAGTTCGGGCTGGCTGAGCCCCTTGCCGGCGTTCAGCAGTTCACGGATCTGCCGGTCGGTGGGCAGGAACTCCAGCCCGCGGTCGAGGTCCCCGTCACGGACCAGCCGGCGCATGAAGCGCTGGTGGGCGTGGAGCAGGGAGGACGTCTGGGCCGTGGCGTTGGCGAGCGCCACGTTCTGCGCGTAGTTGTTGCGCAGCACCAGACGGCCGATCGCGTCGGTCATCTCGGCGAGCAGCTTGTTGCGCTGCTTGACGGTCATGTCGCCGTCCCGGACCAGACCGTTGAGCAGGATCTTGATGTTCACCTCGTGGTCGGAGGTGTCCACACCGGCGCTGTTGTCGATCGCGTCGGTGTTGATCCGGCCGCCGTTGCGGGCGAACTCGATCCGCCCGAGCTGGGTGGCACCGAGGTTGCCGCCCTCGCCGACGACCTTGGCCCGCAGGTCCTGGCCGTTGACGCGGATCGCGTCGTTGGCCTTGTCGCCGACGTCCGGGTTCGTCTCGGCGGACGACTTGATGTACGTACCGATGCCGCCGTTCCACACCAGGTCGACGCGGGCCTTGAGGATGGTCTGCATCAGCTCGGCGGGCGTCATCTTCGTGACACCCGACTCGATACCGAGAGCCTCACGGATGTGCGCGTTGACCGGGATGGACTTGGCGCTGCGCGGGTGGATGCCACCGCCCGCGGAGATCAGGTCCTTGTTGTAGTCGGCCCAGGAGCTGCGCGGCAGGTCGAAGAGGCGGCGCCGCTCGGCGTACGAGGTGGCGGCGTCCGGGTTCGGGTCGAGGAAGATGTGCCGGTGGTCGAAGGCGGCGACGAGCCGGATGTGCTCGGAGAGCAGCATGCCGTTGCCGAACACGTCACCCGACATGTCACCGACGCCGACGACGGTGAAGTCCTCGGTCTGGGTGTCGTGGCCGAGCTCGCGGAAGTGCCGCTTGACGGACTCCCAGGCGCCGCGGGCGGTGATGCCCATGCCCTTGTGGTCGTAACCGGCGGAACCGCCGGAGGCGAACGCGTCGCCGAGCCAGAAGCCGTACGAGTCGGCGACCTCGTTGGCGATGTCGGAGAACTTCGCGGTGCCCTTGTCGGCGGCGACGACCAGGTAGGTGTCGTCCTCGTCGTGACGGACGACGTCCCTGGGCGGCACGACCTCGCCGGCCACCATGTTGTCGGTGATGTCGAGCAGCGCCGAGATGAAGGTGCGGTAGGAGGCGATGCCCTCGGCCATCCAGGCGTCCCGGTCGACGGCCGGGTCCGGGAGCTGCTTGGCGACGAAGCCGCCCTTGGCGCCGACCGGCACGATGACGGTGTTCTTCACCATCTGCGCCTTGACCAGGCCGAGGATCTCCGTACGGAAGTCCTCGCGCCGGTCCGACCAGCGCAGACCGCCTCGGGCGACCTTGCCGAAGCGCAGGTGCACGCCCTCGACGCGCGGCGAGTAGACCCAGATCTCGAACGCGGGGCGGGGCGCCGGCAGGTCCGGGATGGACTGCGGGTCGAACTTCATCGAGACGTAACCGTGCGGCTTGCCACCGTCCTCCGTCTGGAAGAAGTTGGTACGCAGGGTGGCCTTGATGACAGTGAGGAAGGACCGCAGGATCCGGTCCTCGTCGAGCGAGGCGACCTGGTCCAGGGCCCCGTCCAGCTCCTCGAGGATGCCGTCGGTCAGCTCCGTACCGGCCCGCTGGCGCTCGGGCGACATCCGCGCCTCGAAGAGCGAGACCAGCAGCCGGGTGGTGTGGACGTTGTTACGGAGAGTGCTCTCCATGTAGTCCTGGCTGAAGGTCGACCCGGCCTGGCGCAGGTACTTCGCGTAGGCGCGCAGCACCATCGCCTGACGCCAGTTCAGACCGGCGCCCAGCACGAGCGAGTTGAAGCCGTCGTTCTCCGCCTCACCCGTCCACACGGCGGCGAAGGCGTCCTGGAACCGGTCGCGGGCGTCGTCGGCGAGGTAGTTGCCGCTGCCGTTGGTCTGCGGCATCCGCAGGCCGAAGTCGTAGATCCAGGCGTGGGTACGGTCCGCGCAGCGCAGCTCGTACGGACGCTCGTCGACGACCTCGACACCGAGTCGCTGGAGCGCCGGGAGCACGGCGGAGAGGGAGACCTGCTCGCCGGTCCGGTAGATCTTGAAGCGGCGCTCGCCGGGGCCGGCGCCGACCGGCTCGTACAGGCTGAGGGCGAAGTCCTTCTCGTCCTTCTTCAGGGCCTCCAGGTGGACCAGGTCGGCCACGGCGGCGCGTGGCGTGTGGTCGGCCTTGTAGCCCTCGGGGAACGAGTGGCCGTATTGGCGCAGCAGCTCGGCGGCACGCTCCTCGCCGCACTCGGCGCCCAGCGCCTCCTGGAAGCCGTCGGCCCAGGAGCGGGCTGCCTCGACGAGCCGGGCCTCGATGCGGTCGGCCTCGGCGTCGGTGAGGTCGGGCAGCTCGGTGCCGGGTGCGACCCGGACGACGAAGTGCAGCCGGGAGAGGATCGACTCGGTGTTCCAGGCGGTGAAGTCGACGCTGGTGCCGCCCAGTTCCTCCTTGAGGATGTCGATCAGTCGCAGGCGTACACCGGTGGTGTAGCGGTCGCGCGGCAGGTAGACGATCGCGGAGTAGTAGCGCCCGTACTCGTCCTGGCGCAGGTAGAGCCGCAGCCGACGGCGCTCCTGGAGGTACAGCACGGAGGTGACGACGGAGCGCAGCTGGTCGACGGGCGTCTGGAAGAGCTCGTCGCGCGGGTACGTCTCCAGGATCTGCAGCAGGTCGCGGCCGTCGTGGCTGTTGGGCGAGAAGCCCGCGCCCTCCAGCACCTCGTCGACCTTGCGGCGGATGACGGGCACCCGGCGCACGGACTCGGTGTAGGCGGCGGACGAGAACAGCCCGAGGAAGCGGCGCTCACCGATGACATTGCCGTCGGCGTCGAACTTCTTCACGCCGACGTAGTCGAGGTAGCTGGGGCGGTGGACGGTCGACCGGCTGTTGGCCTTGGTGAGGATGAGGAGCTTGCGCTCGCGGGCCTTGGCCCGGACGTCGGCGGGCAGCCGGTCGAAGGACGGGCTGACGGGGTGCGCCTCGTCGACGCTGTGGTGCGGGTCGGAGCGCAGGATGCCGAGGCCGGTGCCGGGGACGGCGGCCAGCGCGTCGGTTTCCTTCAGCTCGTACTCGCGGTAGCCGAGGAAGGTGAAGTGGTCGGCGGCGAGCCAGCGCAGCAGCTCCCTGGCCTCGTTCACCTCTTCGTCGGCGAGGTCGTCGAGCGGCTCGCCGGGCAGGTCGTCGGCGATGCGCAGCGCGGCGTCGCGCATCTTCTCCCAGTCCTCGACGGTCTCCCGTACGTCGGACAGCACCCGCAGCAGATCGGTGGCGATCTGCTGGAGGTCGGAGCGGTCGGTCTCGCGGTCGATCTCGACGTGGATCCAGGACTCGACGAGTGCGTCGTGCGGCAGCTCGGTCCCGGCGTCCTCGACGCCCTGCGGGCCCGTCGCGATGCCGTTGCCCTCGGCAAGGACCTCGATGAGCTTGCCGGTGACGTCGCGGCGTACGAGGACCTGCGGGTGGATCACGACATGGATGCCGCGCCCCTGCCGGGACAGCTCATTGGTGACGGAGTCGACCAGGAACGGCATGTCGTCGGTGACGACCTCGACCACGGAGTGGCTGCACGTCCAGCCGTTCTCCTCGACGGTCGGGGTGTGCACCCGGACGTTCGCCGTGCCCTGCGGGCGTGTCTCCGCGAGGCGGTAGTGGGAGGAGGCGGCGCCGAAGACGTCCACGGGGTCGCGGCCCGCGATGTCCTCCGCAGCGGTGTGCAGGTAGTAGCGCTGGAGGTAGGCAAGGAGTACGTCCTGCCCGGGACGCTCCGGGTCGGCCCCGGTGGCCGCAACACGTACCCGGGAGGTACCGCCCGGGCCACCGACACCACCGCCCGGGCTGTTGTCAGCTACCTTGGCGGCCCGTACGAGCAGCTCGGCCTTGGCTTCGTCCAGCTTGGTCTGCATGTCCTCTGGCTCCTGTCGCGCGCCGTTGCGTGACGTAGGTGAAGAAGGCGACGTACCGCCACGACGCGGGGTTTCCGGTCTGAGTCGACGCTATGCCGCTATGGGAGATGCCCGGGACCATATTGGCAATTTTTGGCAGTCGGCCCGGGATGTGAGGATCAGTGATGGCCCGGGTGCTGTGGCACTCCGGGCGCAGGCCGGGGGCTTCGCTGCCCCCGAGGCGTATCGCGCTGATCACGGGGTCCAGGCTATCTCGCCCGCCCCCGTAACCGTCACGAGCCGTTTGTGTATAAAAGATGGCCCCGAAGTTTGACACTCTGGACAGCGCGTCGGCCCGCATTGCCGCACTCTGGTAGACGGAACAGGCCGACGAACCGTGGGAGCCCCGCCATGGCACCGAAAATCCTGATCGTCACCGGCGACGCCGCCGAGTCCCTGGAAGTCCTCTATCCCTACCAGCGGCTGCGCGAGGAGGGTTACGACGTCCATATCGCGGCCCCCTCCCGCAAGACGCTCCGCTTCGTGGTCCACGACTTCGAGCCCGGCTTCGATACGTACACCGAGAAGCCCGGCTACACCTGGCCCGCCGACCTGGCCTTCTCCGAGGTCTCCCCGGGAGACTACGTGGCCCTGGTCGTCCCGGGCGGCCGGGCCCCCGAGTATCTGCGCAACGACGCCGAGCTGCGCAAGATCCTCAAGGCGTTCTTCGACTCGGACCGGCCGGTGGCCCAGATCTGCCACGGCCCGCTGATGACGGCGGCGGTCGGCGCACTGGTCGGCCGGCGCGTCACCGCGTACCCCGCCCTGGAGCTCGACATGCAGACGGCGGGCGCCGTCTTCGAGGACCACGAGGCGGTGGTCGACGGCACCCTGATCTCGTCCCGTGCGTGGCCGGACCACTCGGCATGGATGCGCGAATTCCTGAAGGTGCTCCGCACCAAGGCCCCGGTAACCACCTGACGGCGCTTGCGGCCTTCCTATCCAGCCATCCGCTCGGCGAGAGCGGTGGCCTCGGCCAAGCTGTCGACGACCGGCACCCCGGCCGCCTCCAGACTGGCTCTGCTGTGCGATCCGCCGGTGTAGAGCACGGCCTTCGCACCGACATGGGCGGCGGCCACGGCGTCGTCCGCCGCATCGCCGATGACCACCGTGTGTTCCGGGGACACCCCGTCCAGCGCGGCGATGTGCCGCTCCATGTGCCGGGCCTTGCTGCCGCCGGAAGGCCCGGTGCGCCCGTCGACGCGTACGAAGTGCCGCTCGATGCCGTACCCCCGGACCACGGGGACCAGCTGGTCGTGTCCGTACATGCTCAGGAGGGACTGGCTGCGCCCGGCCAGCTGCCACTGCACGAGAAGCTCCTCGGCACCTTCGGTGAGAGCGCAGGCGGCCCGCTGCTCGGTGTAATGCCGGTGAAATATCCCGTCCATCCGCTCCCACTCGGCCTCCGTGGGCAGCCGGCCCATCAGCCGTTCGTAGAAGCGGGGGATCGGGACGCAGTACATCTCGCGGTACTGCTCCAGCGTGATCGGCTCCAGGCCGACCTCACCGAACGCGGCGTTGGCCGCGCCGACGACCGCGGCGTTGTCGTCGAGCAGCGTGCCGTTCCAGTCCCAGACCAGATGTGTGCGGTGCTTCCGATGCGTCCCCATACCCAAGAAAGTACCCGCCGGGTCCGACACCCGGTCAGGAGCAGGGGCAGCATCCCCACCGCCCTTTTCCCTCTTCCTCTCCCCCTTATCTGACTTATCCGATCAGATTCGGAATCTCCTGAATGCCGAACCAGAGCAACTCGTGGTCCTCGGCGCCGTCCACGGTGAACTGAGCGTCGTCGTCACCGAGGTCCGCCGCGCCCAGCGCGGCCGCGGCGGCCGTGACGTCCTTCTCCGCGTCGTCCCCGTCGACATGCACAGCGGCGGCCTCGGTCAGCGCCACGGAGGACGCGATCCGCACCTCGCCGAGCGAGGACGAGTCGAGGCTGCGGTCCGGGTCGGCCACGGCCGCGCCGTCCGGTACGTCGACGGCGACGACGACCCGCCGGCGGACCGCGTCGGGGTTCCCGGCGATCAGACGCAGCGAGGCGGAAGCGGCCCGGTTGAGCGCCGCGTACTCCAGCTCCTCGATGTCGTCGGAGACGTACCACTCGCGCAGTCCGGGGGTCACCGCATAGGCGGTCAGCGGACCGGGACCGATCTCGCCGGCCTTGTGCGCCGCTGCGAGACCGGAGAGCGTCAGGGGGACGTACACGCGCATGGCTGGCCGCTTTCGTAGTCGGAAACGCCCTCAGGATACGTGCGACGTCCCCCTTTGGAGTTACCTGCACCACTGCTGCCCCGTCCACCCCGCAACCGTCTCTCACCCTCCCTACGCCTTCCTCGCACCCCGCTCGGCACCGGGTGCATCACCCGGATAGGTGATTTCTCCAGATCACGTCCGGCGCCCCATCGGCGCTTGCGACCGCCCCCGCCGTCGCCGTAGAAGGTCCACAGCAGAAGTTACCGCCCGGTATTCGGCCGGGCCTCTGAAGCACGGGGGCGATGAACGATGAGCACGAACAGGACCCGGCCCAGCGGACGACACGACCAGCGCAGGCCCGAGTCCGTACCACCGCAACGAGCGAGAACTCCCCGACGCGTCCGCCCCCACCACTGGTTCGCCGAGCGCCTCCTGGCGGTGCTCAGCGGCCAGCGCCCGGTGCACTGGATGCTCGGACACACCATCGGCGAGGCATACGACCAACTGGCCGAACTGGCCCCCCGCACCCCCCTCAGGGCCCGCGGCGCCCGCCCGGTCATCCGCATGTGCCACGGCGCCCAGCCGGCTCCGGGCGTGGTGGAGGCCTGCGCGAGCATCGCAGCGGGCGAACAGGTAAGGGCCATGGCCTTCCGCCTGGAACAAGGTACGGACCTCCGCTGGCGCTGCGCGGCAGTGGAACTGGGCGACGAACACCTCCAGGCAACGCCCACCCGGTAAACGCCCGGCCCAGGACCTCCCACGCCCCTCAGACGCGCGAACAGCGGGGCCAGGGGGGAAGCCCCCCGGGGCCGGAGGGAGCCCCGCGTACCACCGGAGGAGAGAACAGCCCCGCGCAATGGCACACCATCCGCGCCAAAGGCACCCACCCACCCCACGCGCCCCGTGGCCCGTGCCCCGCGGCCTGGGGGCCCCGGGCCGTGGGGTCGCCGCACCAGGGGCCCAGAAAAAGCCGGGGCCGGCACCCGCAAAAGGTGTCCGGCCCCAGCCAAAACCCACCGGCGCCAACAGCGCCGGCGCCACCGCTACTTCTTGCGGCGCCGCCCACCCCCACCATTCTTCTGCGCCTTGCGCCGCTCCGCCCGAGTCAACCCGTCCGACCCGGACGCGACCCCACCGTCACCGTTGGAGAAGTCGCCCTCGACGACCCCGCCCTCCCCGTCCACCGTGGGAGCGGAGAAGTGCAGCCGGTCCGGACGCTGCGGAGCATCGAGCCCCTTGGCCCGGATCTCCGGACGCGCCGCCGGCACGAGGTCCTCCTTGGCGAGCGAGGTCCGCTCGGCCTCGTCCTGCACCGGCACCTCCTCGACCTGCTGCTCGACCTGGACCTCCAGGTTGAACAGGTAGCCGACGGACTCCTCCTTGATGCCCTCCATCATGGCGTTGAACATGTCGAAGCCCTCGCGCTGGTACTCGACCAGCGGGTCCTTCTGCGCCATGGCACGGAGGCCGATGCCCTCCTGGAGGTAGTCCATCTCGTAGAGGTGCTCACGCCACTTGCGGTCCAGGACGGACAGCACCACACGCCGCTCCAGCTCACGCATGATGTCCGAGCCGAGCTGCTTCTCGCGCGCGCCGTACTGCTCGTGGATGTCGTCCTTGATGGACTCGCCGATGAACTCGGCGGTGATCCCGGCCCGGTCGCCTGCCGCCTCCTCCAGCTCCTCCACGGTGACCTTCACCGGGTAGAGCTGCTTGAACGCACCCCACAGCCGGTCCAGGTCCCACTCCTCGGCGAAGCCCTCGGCGGTCTCCTGGCGGATGTAGTCGTCGATCGTGTCGTCCATGAAATGGAGGACCTGGTCCTGCAGATCCTCGCCCTCCAGGACCCGGCGACGCTCGCCGTAGATGACCTCGCGCTGCCGGTTGAGCACCTCGTCGTACTTCAGGACGTTCTTACGCGTCTCGAAGTTCTGCTGCTCGACCTGCGACTGGGCCGATGCGATCGCCCGCGTCACCATCTTGTTCTCGATCGGCACATCGTCCGGCACATTGGCCATCGACATGACGCGCTCGACCATCTGCGCCTTGAACAGCCGCATCAGGTCGTCGCCGAGCGAAAGATAGAAGCGGGACTCGCCCGGGTCGCCCTGACGGCCGGAACGACCGCGCAGCTGGTTGTCGATACGGCGCGACTCGTGCCGCTCGGTGCCCAGGACGTAGAGCCCGCCGAGCTCCCTGACCTCTTCGAACTCCGCCTTCACAGCCTGTTCGGCCTTCTCCAGCGCGGCGGGCAGCGCGGCCGCCCACTCCTCGACATGATCGACGGGGTCGAGGCCGCGCTGACGCAGCTCCGCCTCGGCGAGGTCGTCGGGGTTGCCGCCGAGCTTGATGTCGGTGCCTCGTCCGGCCATGTTCGTCGCGACCGTGACCGCGCCCTTGCGGCCGGCCTGGGCGACGATCGTCGCCTCACGATCGTGCTGCTTGGCGTTGAGGACCTCGTGCTGGACACCGCGCTTGGAGAGCTGCTGCGAGAGGTACTCGGACTTCTCGACCGAGGTGGTGCCGACCAGGATCGGCTGGCCCTTCTCGTGCTTCTCCGCGATGTCGTCGACGACCGCGGCGAACTTCGCGACCTCGGTGCGGTAGATCAGGTCCGACTGGTCGGCACGGACCATCGGCCGGTTGGTCGGGATCGGCACCACACCGAGCTTGTAGATCTGGTGGAACTCGGCGGCCTCGGTCATCGCCGTACCGGTCATACCGGAAAGCTTGCTGTAGAGGCGGAAGAAGTTCTGCAGGGTGATCGTGGCGAGCGTCTGGTTCTCGTCCTTGATGTCCACCCCTTCCTTCGCCTCGATCGCCTGGTGCATGCCCTCGTTGTAGCGGCGGCCGGCGAGGATACGGCCGGTGTGCTCGTCGACGATCATGACTTCGCCGTCGATGACGACGTAGTCCTTGTCCTTCTTGAAGAGTTCCTTGGCCTTGATGGCGTTGTTGAGGTACCCGACGAGAGGGGTGTTCACCGACTCGTAGAGGTTCTCGATGCCGAGCCAGTCCTCGACCTTCGAGACGCCGGACTCATGGATGGCGACGGTCCGCTTCTTCTCGTCGACCTCGTAGTCGCCGGTCTCCTCGATGCCCTTGAGCGGGTTGCCCGCCTCGCCCTTGGTCAGACGAGTGACCAGCTTGGCGAAGTCGCCGTACCACTTGGTGGCCTGGTCGGCCGGGCCGGAGATGATCAGCGGCGTACGGGCCTCGTCGACGAGGATCGAGTCGACCTCGTCGACCACGGCGAAGTTGTGGCCGCGCTGGACGAGCTCGTCCGCGGACCACGCCATGTTGTCGCGGAGGTAGTCGAAACCGAACTCGTTGTTCGTGCCGTACGTGATGTCGCAGGCGTACTGCTCACGGCGCTGGGCCGGCGTCATGTTGGCGATGATGCAGCCGACGGTCAGGCCGAGGAACTTGTGGACCCGGCCCATCAGCTCGGAGTCGCGCTCGGCCAGATAGTCATTGACCGTGATCAGGTGCACGCCCTTGCCGGAGAGTGCGTTGAGATACGCCGGCAGGGTACCGACCAGGGTCTTGCCCTCGCCGGTCTTCATCTCGGCCACATAGCCGAGGTGCAGAGCTGCGCCGCCCATCATCTGGACGTCGTAGTGACGCTGTCCGAGGACCCGCTTGGCGGCCTCACGGACGGTTGCGAATGCCTCGGGGAGCAGGTCGTCCAGGCTCTCGCCGTCCGCGTACCGTTCCTTGTACTCGTCGGTGAGCGCCCGCAGCTCGGCGTCGGAGAGGTTGACGAAGTCCTCTTCGATGGAGCTGACCTGGTCCGCGATGCGGTGCAGTTTGCGCAGGATCTTGCCTTCGCCTGCACGCATGAGCTTGTTGAAGACGGACACTGAGGCTGGTCTCCTTGCCGGTCGGGCCTGGCACTGGGTCGTGTATGGACTCTGGCACGGGCACGGCAGGTGGGCCCCACCGCAACGGCCATCGTAAGCGAGGACCCCACCGCGCCGGGAGGGCTGCCGCCGCGTCGGCTCCGTCATCCCCTCCGAGTCAACGGCCGGGGGGCTCCGAAGGTGCCGGGAAGTCCGAAAAGTGTTCGCTTCACGGCCGGCATCTCGCCAGAATCCGCACATGGAGCCGATCACCCTCACCACCGAGCGACTGCTGCTGCGCCCTTTCACGATCGGGGACGTGGACGAGATCCACGCTGCTTGTCAGGACCCGGACATCCAGCGCTGGACAGTCGTGCCCTCGCCGTACGGCCGAGCCGACGCGGAGCTCTTCGCGGGCGAGCTGTCCCCCGGCGGCTGGCGCGACGACTCCATGTACAACTTCGCGGTGGTCCTGCGCGAAGGCGGGGCCCTGGCGGGCGCGCTCGGCATCAATCGCCGCAACCTTCCGGGCACGTACGAGGTGGGGTTCTGGACCGCCAAGCAGCACCGCGGCCGCGGCTGCATGACGGAGGCGGTGCTGTCCGCCGCCCGCTGGACCTTCACCTCGCTCGGCGCTGACCGGCTTGAATGGCGGGCCGAGGTCGGCAACGCCCCCTCGCGCGCCGTGGCGCTGCGGGCGGGATTCCGGATGGAGGGCGAGCAGCGGTCGGGGCTGCTCAACAAGGGCGTCCGGCGCGACGCGTGGGTGGGTTCGCTGCTCCCGTCCGATCTCGGCCTGCCAGGCACCCACGCCTACCTGCCCGCCACCACATGACTCACGGCCTCTCTTTGCCGCCTCGGAGAACGCCACGACCGGATGTCAGTGCCTCCCTCTAGGGTGCGGGGCATGACGTCTGCGCCGCCTCCCGCCGCCGAACTCTCCGCCGATCAGGCGCGCAGGATCGCCCTGCGCGCCCAGGGCTTCCTGGGCGCTCCGGCCCGCCGGGCCGGGGTTCCAGGCGTGCTGCGGCATCTCGGTGCCGTACAGCTCGACACGATCTCGGTGCTCGCGCGTTCGCACGAACTGATTCCGTACGCGCGCCTCGGCGCGGTCGGCCGGCGCACGGTCGAGGAGGCGTACTGGTCGGGTGGCCGTACCTTCGAGTACTGGTCGCACGCGGCCTGCATCCTGCCGGTCGAGGAGTGGCCGCACTTCGCGTTCCGCCGCCGCGCCTACCGCTCGCGCCCCCACTGGCACCACGACCTGCCGGACGGCGCCTACGAGACGGTGATCAAGCAGCTGCGTACCGAGGGCCCCCTGACGGCGACCGAGCTGGGCGGCGCGAAGAACGGCGGGGAGTGGTGGGACTGGTCGGAGTCGAAGGTCGCCGTCGAGCGCGCCCTGATGTACGGCGAGGTGGTGTGTACCGAGCGGCGCGGCTGGAAGCGGGTGTACGACCTCGCCGAGCGCGCCCTGCCCGATGCCGTGCTGCACGACGATCTGGACGACGCGGAGTGCCTGCGACGGCTGGTCGCGCTCGCGGGACAGTCCCTGGGGGTCGGCACCCGCGCGGACATCGCGGACTACCACCGGCTCAAGGGTGAGCAGTTCGACGCGGTGGTGGCGGACTCCGGCCTGGTGCCGGTGACGGTGCAGGGCTGGGCGAAGCCGGCCTGGGCGGACCCGGCGGCACTGGCTACGGAGCCGCGCGGGCGGCACCGTACGACCCTGTTGTCGCCGTTCGACTCGCTGGTCTGGGAGCGGGCACGCACCGAGCGGATCTTCGGTTTCACCCATCGTCTGGAGGCCTACGTCCCCAAGCCCAAGCGGATACACGGTTACTTCGCGATGCCTCTGCTGTCGGGCGGAAAGCTGCAGGGCCGCGTCGATCCGGCGCGTGAGGGCAGCACGCTGGTCGCCCGCCAGGTGTCCCTGGAGAGCAGGAAGGCCGTGACGCCGATGGCCGAGGCGCTGCTGGAGGCCGCGTCCTGGGTCGGTTGTACGGATATCCGGCTGGAGCGGGTCGACGCGCCGGAGCTGCGCGGGCCGCTGGCCCAGGAAATCGCCCGCGCTCTGGCATGAGCGCGCATTCCCGTCCCTTTACCCTGCGTCGTCCTGTCCGGTCCCGTCATGGGAGCGGTCATCCGATCTCCAGGATCTTCTCCCGCATGGCATAGACCACGGCTTCCATCCTGGAGTGCAGCTGCAGTTTCTCCAGAATGTTGCGGACGTGGTTCTTCACGGTGTTCTCGGAAATGAACAGTTCCTTCGCGATATCGCGATTGTTCATGCCCGTAGCAACGAGTTTCAGCACTTCCAGCTCCCGGTCGGTGAGCCGCGGCGCCGGCACCAGCCTGCGCTCGTCGGTCCGCTGGATCATCGACTTGAACTCGGTGAGCAGTTTCGACGCCATGGAGGGGCTGATCTGGGACTGCCCGTCGGCGACCGCGCGAATCGCGGTGGCCACCTCGTCCGTGGAGATCTCCTTGAGGAGATAGCCGGTGGCGCCCGCCTTGATCGCGTCGTAGAGGTCGGCCTCCTCGTCGCTGATCGTCAGCATGATGATCTTCGCGCTGGGGGCCACCTCCTTGATCGACGTGCAGGCCTCGATGCCGCCGCGCTTGGGCATCCGCACATCCATCAGCACGATGTCGGGCAGCAGATCGGCCGCCTTGTCGACCGCCTCCGCCCCGTCACCAGCCTCGCCGACGACCTGGATGTCCTCCTCCTGGGCGAGGACGATCTCCAGACCTCTGCGGAAGAGCGCGTGGTCGTCCACCACGAGGACCCGGATCGGCTCCTTGCAGGAACCACTGTCCGACGCCTCGGTATCGGCAGCGCCGTCGACATCATTAGCATCGCGCACGGGCCCGAAGGTGTCCGCCATCGTTCCTCCCCCTGAAGGCCATGGCCTGAAGTTCACAAACTGTCCGCCAACGGCAGTTCACAGAGCACCGGTTGGCTTGGGACGACATGATTTCACGCCTGGACGTCGGAGCGGTTGATCCTGTGGCCGCATACAGGTGCCCCTGGGGGGCGCACAGGCGCTCCAGGGGCACCGCAGAAGTGTGGCGTCAGCCGCCGAGCGCACCGCCCGCGCCACCCGCTTCGTCGGCGGCCAGCGGATCGGTCCTCAGGTGAATGACACCGTAGTCATAGGCGTGCCGTCGGTAGACGACGCTGGGTTCCTTCGTTTCGGAGTCGACGAACAGATAGAAGTCGTGCCCGACCAGCTCCATCTCGTAGAGCGCCTGATTGAGCGACATCGGTGCGGCAACGTGCGTCTTCTCGCGCATCACCAGCGGACCCTCGCCCTGTACCTCCAGCGAGCCGAACCTGGTGGTGGGTACGGACTGAGCCGCCTCGTTACCGACCAGATCACCCTCGCCGTTGAACGATGCCGTGCCCGGCACGGTCTCGGCGACTTCGGCAGCGGGAATCCGGCCGTTGCCACGACGGCTGTAGCGCTTGTCGTGCTGCTTCCGCAGCCGCGCCTCCAGCTTGCCGGTGGCCAGGTCCAGCGCTGCGTACGGGTCGCCTGCGGCCGCTTCTGCCCGGATGACCGGTCCACGCGAGCGGAGCGTGATCTCCACTCGATCGGAACGGTCGGCCTGACGGGGGTTCGGCTCCTTGGACACCTCGACGTCGAGGCTGATCACCTTGCCGTCGAACTTCTGAATCTTGTCCAGCTTCAGCTTCTCGGCCACGTGCTTGCGGAACCGCTCGGGCACCTCGGTCTTGCGGCCCTTGACGACGATGTCCACGCAGAACTCCGTTCCCGGATCACTCCGCTCATGGGCGGAGCATCTCCCTTTTTGCACCAGGCCCCGGTGGTAACCGGAGCCGCGGACTCGGTGACTTCCACCTCCTCCTCCCCCATCGGCAGGGTCTCCACCCCACCGAATCCTCTGCTTCTGGACTACGGGTGATTTGCCTGCCCGAAACCTAGTGGTGCATTCATCGAGGTCCGGCATTCACCATTCCTCACAACCGAACATAGCCTGCCCGGCCGGATGTCGGCACCCGCTACTCGCACGTACCTCCGTTCAGGTGTTTTCACCCAGTCACTACCTGCAACGATCCGAGCTCACAGGCAGTTCCGGTTTCTTTCAAAAGCCGACGGAGATACTGCGACAACGGCCGCCTGCCCGCTGCCGGGCAGGGCACCCTTGCGCCCGTCCGCTGCCCCGATCGCCCGGGCTGCCTCGGCCAGCGAGGCACCGGTCGTCAAAAGGTCGTCCACCAGTACCACCCGTCCAGCGGCAAGCAGCCGTTCGCCCCCGGCTACGACCTCCAGTGCCCCGGCAAGATTCGCCTGTCTCTGCCGGGCTCCCAGCCCCGCCTGATCGGCCACTGGCCGCCGCTGCCGGAGCACCGCGGCCATCCGGGTACGGGTGCCTCCGCGCCGCAACTCGCCTGCGGCCGCCAGCGCGATCCGACGCATCGGATCATGCCCCCGCGCTGCCACGGCCCGCCGCGCCGACGGCACGGGCACGAGCAGCAGCGGCCCGGTGTCCATCTGCCCCGTCCCGGCCCGTACAGCCCCCGCCAGCGCCTTGCCGAGCGCTCCCGCCAGCCCCAGTGCACCCCGCTCCTTATGGGCCAGGAGCACCGCACGTACCGCGTTCTCGTACGCGGCGGCGGCATGCACCACCGGTAGGCCCGCGGGCTCCGGCACGGGCCGTACCCTGCGCGGTACCCCGCCGTACAGCTCCGAACGGCATTCCTCGCACAGTTCGGTACGCGGCGTGCCGCAGCCACCGCAGGACACCGGCAGGACCAGTCCGGAGATCTCCCGCCACCATCCCCGCATGACTCCACTGTGCCCTCCCCGAAGGGGCCGGGCCACCCCTGTGGAAAACGCGGGAGCGGCCTTGTGGGACCTCAGCCCGGATAGACCAGCGACGAGCCTTCCTTGACCACCGTCTGCCAGTTGTCACCCGGCGACAGCTTCACTATCCCGTCGCTCGACGTGACCGCCATCAGCGGCAACTGCTCGTCGTCCGCCGCCGCGACCGACGACACCTGATTCACACCGGGCAGAACACCCGACGCGGGCGTCGAACCGTCCGCCTGCACATAGCGCACCTGCTGCACGCCGTCCTGCTCCTTGCCGACCACCACGAGACGGCTCGGGCCCGACCACGACATCGCCGTCACATCCGTCAGCTGCGGTGCGGCCTGCCGCAGATCCACCACCGAGACCTTCTGCTCCGTCTCCGGCCCACTCCGCTCGATCCGGCCGATCTTCAGCGTGTTGTGGCCATCCTGCGTCACCAGGAGCGCGATCCGCACTCCGTCCGCGGACATCCGCAGCGCCTCGATGCGCCCGCCGTCCAAGCTCGGCACGCTGACCTTCTGCGGCTTGCCGACACCACCGGTCAGCCTCAGCAATCTGGGGTTGTCGGGATCCCGGTCGGCCACCCAGAGGTCGCCCCTTCCATCCCAACTCGGCACGGACAGACGGTTGTTCGGATCCTGGGCCTTGCTGGTCACCGCGGCCGCGGGAAGCTCGCCGCCCGAGACGATGGACGACACGTAGAGGGCCGCCTTGTCGCGCGTGACCGCCGCCGCCAACTGCTCGTCCCTGGCCACACCGACCGCGCCCATCGGCTCCGGCCCGTCGCCGAGCGGACCGGCCACCGCCTCCGGGGTGCCACTGCCCTTGGTACTGCCGGGAATTCGCTCCACATGCCCCTTGCCGTCGATGAAGTACTGGCTGTCCGGCCCGCTCGATGAACCGTCAGGGGCGAACTCCTCCGCCTGGTCCGTCCCGAGGACGCACAGCGGGGAGCCGTCGGAGCGCTGCAGTTCGACCTGCTCGACCCGTGCGGACGTCAGGTCCCGCAGGGTGTAGAGGACCTGTGAGGCCATCATGCGGCAGGCGCGCTGTCCGGCGTTGTCCGCCCGGCTGTTGAGCGGGACCTCCAGTACGTTGCGGTCGTCGGGGGCCAGCGAGGTGACGCCCTTTTTCAGCGTCGTACCGGCGGGGAAGCGGGAGTCGACCACCGGTCGCAACCAACTGGTCGGCCCTGCCAGGAGGCTGCGGACCGCCTGTGTCACGGTGTCCATCCCTGTGACAGGATCCGTCCGGCTGCGGAGATACACGGGGTCGGCAACCAGGGTCGATTGCTCCGGCGTCCCCCCCGCCGCGAAGTAGTACTTGTCCACAGAGCGGTAGAGACGTTTGAAGTCCGACTGCCCGAGCAGAAGGCCGTCCGGCACACTGTCGATGCGCCACTCCTTGCCCGACGGCCCGTTCTCCTTCACCAGACGCAGCTTCTCGTCGTAGTGCGTGGGCGCGAGCGGCTGATAGGCACTCTGGGCGTCGACCGTTGCCACTTTCTCACCTGTCAGGGTGTAGGTGATCTCCTTGGCGCCTGGGCCGTTGTCGCGGGACGGGCGGTCGCTCCGGTTCGGCGCCTTGGTGAGCACCGTCGTGAACGCGCTCGGCTTCCAGGTACTGGCTGCCTTCCTCGTCAGGTACTTGCGGGTCGTCCTGAAGTTCGAGTCATCACTGGTCATGGACTCCAGGAAGCCGTCGACGACCTCGTTGGGGGTGGCGTTGTCGCGCGGCGCCACGGCATACACCTGCACCTGGGAGTCACCGGGCTGCGAGGCGTCGACAGCCTTGACATCCCCGGTGACGGGCATCGAGCCGCACGCGGACAGCAGTACGACACCGCATCCGACCAGCGCGAGCAGCCCCAGCGCGCCTCCGTGGCCGTCCCTACGACGGTCAGCGCCCACGATTCGTGTCCCCCCGCTCCGGGTCCTGCACTGCAGAGTCGAAATCGCCGTCCGGCCGGTCCTCGGCGGCGCGCGCGACCACCCGTGCGCCGCTGCCCGGCAGGGCCGCCGGATGCACCGAGGCCGGCGCCGTCCGGGAGACCACGGGGGCACGCGCGGGTACGGGCAGCGCGGACCGGTCGTTGCCACCGGGCTGGGACGGCACTGCCGTCAGCCGGTGCTCGCTCCCGGTCGTGGAAGCGGCCGCGGCTCGCTCCTGGTTCTCCCGGTTGCTCCGGGAGTCCTCGGGTTCCAGTGGTATCGGCGAACCGCGCAGCGGTTCGTCCGCCGTGCGCGGCAGAGTCAGCCGGAACTGCGAACCACCGCCCGGCTCGCCCCATGCCTGTAGCCAGCCGCCGTGCAGCCGGGCGTCCTCCACGGCGATGGACAGTCCGAGTCCGGTACCGCCGGTTGTCCGTGCGCGAGCCGGGTCGGCCCGCCAGAAACGGTTGAACACCCGCGTCGCTTCGCCGGGCTTGAGCCCCACGCCGTAGTCCCGGACGGCCACGGCGACCGCACCTCCGGCCACCCCCATCCGCACCACGACGTCCCTGCCCTCGCCGTGCTCGACGGCGTTGACCACAAGGTTGCGCAGGACGCGCTCGACCCGCCGCGCGTCGGCCTCCGCGATCACCGGCTGCTCGTCGCCGACCACCCTGATCCGGGTACCCTTGCGCTCGGCCAGCGGCTCGGCCCCGCCGATCACCCGCCGTACGACCTGCCGCAGATCTATCGGCTCGGCCTCCAGCGCGGCGGCGCCCGCATCGAACCGACTGATCTCCAGCAGATCGGAGAGCAGCGACTCGAACCGGTCGAGCTGATCCCCGAGCAGCTCCGCTGAACGCGCCGTCACGGGATCGAAGTCGCTGCGGGCCTCATGGATGACATCGGCGGCCATCCGTACGGTCGTCAGCGGCGTCCGCAGCTCGTGGGAGACGTCGGAGACGAAACGCCGCTGCATCCGGGACAGCTCCTCCAACTGCTGGATCTTCAGCTGCAGGTTCTGCGCCATCTTGTTGAAGGCCTCACCGAGCCGTGCGATGTCGTCCTCGCCGGTGACCTTCATCCGTTCCTGGAGCCTGCCTGCGGAGAGCCGCTCGGCGATACCCGCCGCCATCCGTACCGGCGTGACAACCTGCCGCACCACGAACCAGGCGATGGCCCCGATCAGCACGACCACGAACAGTCCCGCAGTCGCCAGCGTGCCCTTGATCATCATCAATGACTTCTCCTCCTGCGTCAGCGGGAAGAGGTAGTAGAGCTGGTACGGATTGTGGTCGATGTCGTAGAGCCGCTTGCCCACGACGAGCCCAGGCTGCTCCTCCTGGCCGTTCGCGTACTGGATCATGGAGTACGTCTGGTACGCTCCCGGGCCCTTGTTCACGGAGTCCCGCAGGCGCTGTGGAATGCTCGCCGCCTCCACACTGCCCGAGCCTCGCGGCGCACGGGTGCCCTCGTCGGCGCTGAGCGCCACGACGTGGAAGGCGTTCTTGCCGCCACTGGCGAGCTGATCGACGAGCTCCGTCCGCCAGGAGTTGTTGGCAGAGGTGCCGTCCGCCGCATCGCCGCCCTGCCCACCGGGGGCGAGCGGGGCGTTCGCCTTCTCCTGGGCCGCCGCGAAACCGCCGGCGGCCTGGGTCTGAGCAGCCTTGCCCTTCGCTTCGAGCAGGCCGTTGCGCACCTGTCCGATCACGACCAGACCAAGGAGCAGCACCACACCGAGCGACATGAGCAGCGTGCCCGCGACGACCCGCAGCTGGAGGTTGCGTCGCCAAAGCCGCACGGCGGGCAGCAGCGGACGCCGTACCCAGCGCATCAGCAGTCGCGGCACAAGGCCGCCGGGCGCCCGGTCGTGGAACAACCGGCCCCCCCGCAGCAGAAGTCCGACCCGGGACGCCTTGTGTCCCGGAGCGGCAGCCCGCTCCGCACGGACTCCCGGCTCCCCGGGCTGCGGAGCAGCGCTACTCAGGGGCATTTCAGCTCGGCCCGGCCTTGTAACCGACGCCTCGGACGGTCACCACGATCTCGGGCCGCTCCGGGTCCTTCTCGACCTTGGAGCGCAGGCGCTGGACATGCACATTCACCAGCCGGGTGTCGGCAGCGTGGCGGTATCCCCAGACCTGCTCCAGCAGTACCTCACGGGTGAAGACCTGCCACGGCTTACGGGCGAGTGCGACCAGCAGGTCGAACTCCAGCGGAGTGAGGGCGATCGACTGTCCCTCCCGCTTCACCGAGTGACCGGCCACATCGATGACCAGATCCCCGATGGCCAGCTGCTCCGGCGCCGGTTCCTCGGACCTCCGCAGACGTGCCCTGATCCGGGCAACCAACTCCTTAGGTTTGAACGGCTTGACGATGTAGTCGTCGGCCCCGGACTCCAGGCCCACCACCACGTCAACCGTGTCACTCTTGGCAGTGAGCATGACGATCGGCACACCCGACTCGGCCCTGATCAGCCTGCAGACCTCGATGCCATCCCTGCCGGGCAGCATCAGATCCAGCAGGACCAGGTCCGGCTTGGCCTCACGAAATGCGGCAAGTGCCTTGTCGCCGTCCGCTACGAACGACGGCTCGAACCCTTCACCACGCAGCACAATCCCGAGCATCTCGGCCAGTGCGGTGTCGTCGTCGACGACAAGGACGCGTCCCTTCATAATCGACATCATCCCATTAGCTAATCGTTACCTGTGATGATCTGGCACACAGCTCTGCCAGTCCGACCCCCGTGACCGGGGAAACTGTGCCCTCCTCCGTGACGATCGCCGTGACCAGCTCCGGCGGTGTGATGTCGAACGCGGGGTTGTACACCGGCGTTCCCTCCGGCGCGATGAGCAATCCGGCGGTTTCCCCTCCTGCCACCTGGATCTGCGGGGATATGAGCTCCGTCACTTCATGCCCCGGCCGCTGTTCCACAGTGATCGATGCCCCGTCCGCGGTGTCCAGGTCCACGGTCGTGGTCGGCGCCACCACGACGAACGGTACGTGGTGGTACTTCGCGAGCACAGCCAGCGGATAGCTCCCCACCTTGTTCGCCACCGACCCGTCCGCCGCAATGCGATCCGCCCCGATGAGCACGGCATCCACCTCCCCTGCGGCGAACAGCGAACCTGCGGCGTTGTCCGTAAGCAAGTTGTACGGCATGCCATTGCGCGCGGCCTCGTACGCGGTCAGCCGGGACCCCTGCAGCAGCGGGCGCGTCTCGTCCACCCACAGCCGGCGCAGCCGCCCCTCCCGGTGTGCCCCGAGTGCCACCGCGAAGGCAGTGCCCTCACCACCCGAGACGAGCGCCCCCGTATTGCAGTGGGTCAGCAGCCGATGCCCGCCACCGGGCAGCAGTTCGTCCAGAAGGGCAAGGCCGTACCGCGCCATACGCCCACTGGCCTCGGCATCCTCCCGGTGCAGCGCCCTGGCCTCGGCCAGGGCCACCGCCGCAGCCCGCCCCCGATCCGCCCCCCTCTCCACAGCCGCCCGGTACGCCCCGGCAGCCCGCCGCACCCCGTAACCGAGATTCACCGCGGTGGGCCGCGCCCGCTCCAGCAACTCTGCGGCCTGCGCCACATCGTCTCCCCGCACCGCTGCCAGAGCCACACCATAGGCCCCTGCGATGCCCAGCAACGGCGCCCCGCGCACCGCCAGCGTTCGAATCGCCTGCACCAGCGCGAGCACATCGGTGCACACCAACTCGGCCTCCTCGGCAGGCAGCCGAGTCTGGTCGAGGAGCACCAGCACGGGACTATCCGGAAGCTCGTCCCAGCGAAGTACGGGAAGCGCGGGAGGCGCGATGTCCACCGGCGATTGCGCGTCCTGATCAGCCATCCGCCCAGTCTGCCCCGTGAGCCACCCACAAATGAAGGTACGAAGGAAATACAGCGCCAGGCCCGTACCGGAGCAACGCGTGGCACGATGGCTGCCAACCTGCCGCCCCGATGAGCGGACAGGACCGTGAAGGAGCGAGAATGAACGACACTCCGGGCTGGGCCTCGCCCGGATCTGCTTCCTCCGAAGACCAGGGGGCAGGCAGCCCCCGGCCTTCCGAGCCCGTCGACGGCAGCGGCCCAGCAGGGAACTGGTCTCCCACGCAGCCGCCCGCAGGGCAGTGGTCCCCACCGGGCGCTCCCGGCACAGGTCCCGACGCACCGCCCCCCGCCCCCGGTTGGGGCGGGGGACCTCAGGGCGGCCCTGGCTGGGGAGGCGGGCCGCACGGCTCCGGCTGGGGGCAGTCGCCCGTCGCGGCCAAGCCCGGTGTCATCCCGCTCCGGCCACTCGGTGTCGGCGAGATCCTCGACGGCGCGGTCTCCACGATGCGGGCCCACTGGCGCACGGTCCTCGGTATCACGCTGACCATGTCCGTGATCGCCCAGATCGCCATCATCCTCGTGCAACGCTATTTGCTGCCGGAACCCGCAGCGATCGACCCGAACGCCACCGGCTCGGAGGCACTCCGGCAAGCCGCCGACTCGGCTCAGTCGGCACTGGTCAGCAATGTGCCGTCCCTGCTCATCACCATGATCGCCCTGCTGATCACGACATCCGTACTGACCGTGGTGATCAGCCGCTCGGTGCTGGGCCGCCCGGTGACGCTCTCCGATACATGGGCCGAGGCCCGGCCCCGGCTTACTCAGTTGCTGGGTCTGGCTCTGCTGCTCGCCCTGATCAGCGCCGTCATCATGACGGTGGGCGTGCTGCCGGGCATGCTGGTCGGCTCCGCCGCAGGCGCCGGGCTCGTCTTCATTGGACTCCTGGCCGCATTCGTCGTCGTCATCTGGGTGATGGTCCGCTTCTGTCTCGCCTCGCCGGCGCTGATGCTGGAGCGGCAATCGATCACGACCTCCATGCGCCGCTCCGCCAAGCTGGTCGGGGGCGCATGGTGGCGGATCTTCGGCATCCTGGTGCTCACCCGGCTGCTGACTCTCATCGTGAGCGTGATCATCGGCACCCCGTTCAGCTTCATCGCGATGGCTGTGGACGGCGGTATCGGCTCCTTCCTGACGGACGGCTCCATGGACTTCGGCTGGCCGTTCCTGATCGTCTCCGGCATCGGTCAGGTGATCACTGCCACGATCACCTACCCCCTCTTCGCCGGCGTGATGGCCTTGCTCTACATCGATCAGCGCATCCGCCGCGAGGCACTCGACCTCGAGCTCGCCCGGGCAGCGGGCTTGCCCGGATACGACACCAGGAGGTGATGCCGTGTCGGGGGCGGGGGGCACAACAGCAGCACGACTACTCATCCAAGCGAGCAGTGACATACCCGTGGACACTCCACGTGTCCCCGCCCGCGAGGCCGCGAAGCACGAGCTGTCCAAACCGATGTACCACGAGAACGATCCCAACCTCTTCCAGCGCGGCCTCGACCGCCTCTGGAGCTGGATCGGCGAACTCCTGAACGCGGCTTCCGGCGCCGCACCAGGGGGCCCACTCGGTCTTGCCGTGCTCGTGCTGGTGGTCATCGGCCTGGCCGCCGCACTCTGGTGGCGGCTGGGCACCCCGCACCGCACCGTGCGTTCCGCAGACGCCCTCTTCGACGACCGCCCCCGCAGCGCGGCCGAACACCGCACGGCCGCCGAAGCCCACGCCGCCGCCCACCGCTGGACCGAGGCGGTCCAGGAGCGCATGCGCGCCATTGTCCGTTCCCTGGAGGAGCGCGCCCTGCTCGACCCCCGCCCCGGGCGCACCGCCGACGAGGCCGCTGCCGAAGCGGGCCGTCCACTGCCCGCACACGCCAGGCGCCTCCACGCCGCCGCCAGAGAATTCGACGATGTCACGTACGGCGGCCGCACTGCAGACCAGCAGGCGTATCTGGACATACAAGCTCTGGACCTCGATCTCGAAACCGCCAAGCCCCTCCTGACAGCCGCGGCCCACGGAGCAGCCGAATGACCGAGGTCACCCCCGCCCCCACCACCTCGGCATCCCTCGCCCCGCACCAGATCTGGATCCGCATCCGCGGCCTGCTGCTCGCCCTCCTCGTACTCCTCGCTGCCGGCATCACGCTGGCAACCGTGCGCTCCGGTGACCAGCACGGCCGCCTCGACCCCCGTTCCGCCGACCGCCACGGCAGCCGGGCCATCGCTGAGCTCCTCAAGGAGCGTGGCGTCTCCGTTCACGTGGTCACGACGCTCGACGAGGCCACAACCCGGGTCGGCCCCGAAACCACGCTGCTCGTCGCCTCCCCCAATCTGCTGACACCGCACCAGCAGAGCGAACTCCGTGCCACGACCGACCACTCCGCCGGCCGCACCGTCCTTCTCGCGGCGGGCCCTCCCTCCGTGGGCACACTGGTCCCCGGTGTCCGCGCGGAGTCCGCCGGACCGGTAGCCACCCGCGCCCCTCAGTGCTCCCTGCCCGCCGCCCGCAAGGCCGGCGATGTCGAAACGGGGGGCTTCCACTACGCCTCGGACGGCCTCGATACCACCGCCTGCTTCCCGAGCGACGGCCTCCCCACCCTGCTCCTGGTCGAGCAGGGCGCGGGTGACACCGTTCTCCTCGGTTCCCCCGACCTTCTCCACAACGAACGGCTCGGAAAACAGGGCAATGCCTCCCTGGCCCTGCAACTGCTTGGTTCCCGCCCGCATCTGGTCTGGTACCTCCCCTCGCTCGCTGATACCTCCGCTGCCGCCGAGGGCAGCGGGGACGGCTCCGACGACGACCGCAGCTTCGTCGACCTGATTCCACGGGGCTGGCTGTGGGGCACCCTGCAACTCGCACTCGCCGCCGTGCTCGCCGCCATCTGGCGCGCCCGTCGCCTGGGCCCGCTGGTGGTCGAGCGGCTGCCCGTGGCCATCCGCGCCTCCGAATCCACCGAAGGCCGAGCCCGCCTCTACCGCAGGGCGAATGCCCGTGACCGGGCCGCCGACTCACTGCGCGCCGCCACCCGCACCCGCATCGCCCCACTCATCGGCGTCTCCCCACGTAATGCCGACTCCCCCGCAACACTCATCCCTGCCGTTTCCGCCTGTCTCAGCACCACAGGCAACGACCTTCAAACCCTGCTCTTCGGCCCCACCCCGTCCGACGACGCCGCTCTTGTACATCTGGCAGACCAACTCGACGCCCTCGAAAGAGAGGTACGCACATCATGAGCGCCCCGCCCCCAGTGCCTGCCGGGACTACCGAGACCGTCGGGAACAGCGAGACAGCCCGCGGATCCCTGGAAGCGCTGCGTTCCGAGATCGCCAAGGCCGTAGTCGGCCAGGACCCAGCAGTCACCGGGCTCGTCGTCGCTCTTCTCTGCCGAGGCCATGTCCTTCTCGAAGGCGTCCCCGGCGTGGCCAAGACCCTCTTGGTCCGGGCTCTCGCGGCTTCACTCGAACTCGACACCAAGCGTGTCCAGTTCACCCCCGACCTGATGCCCAGCGACGTCACCGGCTCACTGGTCTACGACGCCCGCACGGCAGAGTTCTCCTTCCAGCCCGGCCCTGTCTTCACCAACCTGCTTCTCGCCGACGAGATCAACCGAACCCCTCCCAAGACGCAGTCCTCCCTCCTGGAAGCGATGGAAGAGCGCCAGGTCACCGTCGACGGAACCCCACGGCTACTGCCCGAGCCCTTCCTCGTTGCCGCCACGCAGAATCCCGTCGAATACGAGGGCACGTACCCGCTCCCCGAGGCCCAACTGGACCGGTTTCTCCTCAAACTGACGGTGCCGTTGCCGTCCCGCGACGAGGAGATCAACGTACTCACCCGTCATTCCGACGGCTTCAATCCGCGCGACCTCAGGTCAGCGGGCATCCGCCCCGTCGCGGGCCCGGCCGATCTGGAAGCCGCCCGCAACGCAGTTGTCCAGACCAAGGTCTCCCCCGAGATCGCCGGCTACGTCGTCGATATCTGTCGTGCCACGCGCGAATCCCCCTCGCTCTCTCTCGGCGTCTCTCCCCGAGGCACCACCGCTCTGTTGTCGACAGCCCGTGCCTGGGCTTGGCTCACCGGCCGTGACTACGTCATCCCGGATGACGTGAAAGCCCTGGCACTCCCCACGCTTCGCCACCGAATCCAACTGCGGCCCGAGGCAGAGATGGAGGGAGTCACTCCCGACTCCGTCATCACCGCAGTCCTCGCCCACGTCCCCGTACCCCGATGAGGCGGTGACCGTGGCCCTCACCGGACGTACCGCCTTGCTGGCCGCCTTGGGGTCACTCCCTGTAGGGATTCTGGCCCCCAGCTGGACGGGCATGCTCGCGGTCAATGCACCGCTGTCTCTAGCAATTCTGTGCGACTACGCCCTGGCTGCGCCAGTGCGAACCCTTCAGTTCACTCGATCCGGTGACACAACTGTTCGACTTGGCGAGGTCGCCGAAGTGCAACTCACCGTAACCAATCCTTCCCGTCGCCGCCTGCGGGCACACCTCCGCGACGCCTGGCCACCCAGCAGCTGGCCCACCGGCACGGAGCAGGCATCATCCCGTCACACGCTGACGATCCCAGCGGGGGAACGCCGCCGGCTGACCACGCTCCTACGACCGGCACGGCGCGGTGATCGCCGAGCAGAACGCGTCACCGTGCGCTCGTTCGGGCCTCTGGGGCTTGCGGCCCGCCAGGGGAATCACAAGGTCCCGTGGACGGTACGTGTTCTGCCGCCCTTCACCAGCCGCAAGCACCTACCGTCCCGCCTCGCCAGGCTGCGCGATTTGGACGGCCGCACCAGCGTCCTCACTCGTGGAGCAGGCACGGAGTTCGACAGCCTGCGTGCCTACGTGCCCGGCGACGACACGCGGTCCATCGACTGGCGGGCCACGGCACGTCAGTCCGCGGTCGCAGTGCGCACGTGGCGCCCCGAGCGGGACCGTCACATCCTCGTCGTCCTGGACACCGGCCGTACTTCGGCGGGCCGTGTCGGTGACATGCCCCGTCTCGACGCCGCTCTGGACGCGGCCCTGCTCCTCACAGCGCTTGCTACGCGGGCAGGCGACCGCGTCGATCTGCTCGCCTACGACCGCCGCGTCCGCGCCCAGATCCAGGGCAGGTCCGCGGGAGAAGTCCTGTCGGCCATGGTGAATGCACTGGCGCCGATCACACCCGCACTCGTGGAAACGGACGCCCGCGGTCTCAGCGCTGCCGTGCTTGCCAGCGCTCCTCGTCACTCCTTGATCGTGCTCCTCACCAGTCTGGACGCGGCGCCCGTAGAAGAAGGCTTGCTCTCCGTCCTCCGCCGACTGACCCAGCGCCACACGGTGCTGGTCGCTTCAGTGGCCGACCCACACATCGAACAGATGGCAGGAGCCAGGGGCACCGTGGACGCGATCTACGAGGCCGCAGCCAGCGCACAGGCGCAAGCGAGGCGACTCCGCACCGCAGAGCAGCTCCAGCGCCACGGCGCGGTGGTCATCGATGCCACCCCGGACAACCTCGCCCCGGCTGTCGCCGACGCCTACCTGGCCCTCAAGGGAGCGGGGCGCCTCTGACTCACCTTTCACGTCAAAGAATTCACTCATCGGGAAGGGCCCTCCCGGCGAACCTCGTGAACGCAGAAAAGCCCCGTGCCACAAGGGCACGGGGCTTTCCCGAAAAGGAGTTCGGCGGCGTCCTACTCTCCCACAGGGTCCCCCCTGCAGTACCATCGGCGCTGAAAGGCTTAGCTTCCGGGTTCGGAATGTAACCGGGCGTTTCCCTAACGCAATGACCACCGAAACACTATGAAATTAACCAACACCGGAACAAACACGGCCGTTCGTTATTTCAGAACTAACACAGTGGACGCGAGCAACTGAGGACAAGCCCTCGGCCTATTAGTACCAGTCAGCTCCACCCGTTACCGGGCTTCCACATCTGGCCTATCAAC